>JBBQFM010000014.1:0-101860 GCA_038321975.1 Fimbriimonadales bacterium
ACCCTTCCGCAGGATTTCACCCTCTTTGCCGTTCTTCAGTCCACGTCCCCGGAAGTGTGGCTGCGCAAATTTGATTGGGTTGCCGGCCGCGGCGGCATGGCCCTGCTCAATGTTCATCCGGACTATGTTCAGTTGAATCTCACCGCAGTCGGATACCTCGCCAACATCATGCGCGAGCGCCGGCACGGGGCGAAGACGTACTACGTGCGCAACCAGCACATCAACTACACGAACATCTGCAACAAGTTCTGCAAGTTCTGCTCGTTCTATGCCAAGAAGGGCGGCCCGGCGCCGTACCAGATGACCCTCGACGAGGTGAAGCATCGGCTCGAGTGGCACCGAGACGTGCCAATGACTGAGATCCATATGGTCGGCGGCATCAACCCGCGCCTGCCGTATCAGTACTATCTCGACCTCGTTCGCTTGGTCAAAGACTCGCGACCTGGCGTCCATGTGAAGGCGTTCACCGCCGTAGAAATCGTGGAAATCGCTCGACAGGGCAAAGTCACGGTGGATCAGTGTCTCGCCGACCTCATCGAAGCAGGTCTCGACTCGCTGCCTGGCGGCGGAATTGAGATCCTTTCTGACCGCGTCCACCGCGAACTGTTCGGCAAGAAGCTGAACGGGGAAGAGTGGAAGGAAGTCGCTCGCGCCGCTTCCAAGCTCGGTCTCAAGCAGTACGCCACGATGCTCTACGGTCACATCGAGACCCATGAAGAGCTCGTGGATCACCTTATTCAGCTTCGAGAACTGCAGGATGAGACCCAGCACTTCCTCACGATGACCCCGCTGTGCTTCCACCCGGAGAACACCGAGTTGGCCGACATCGAGCCGCCGACTGCGGACACCGACCTTCGCAACATCGCACTCTGCCGACTCATGCTCGACAACTTCGAGCACATCAAGAGCTTCTGGATCATGAACACGGTTCCCGTAACCCAGATGTCTCTCTGGTACGGCGCGGACGATGCGGACGGCCTTGTTCACGAATACGAGATCACGTACAAGGAAGGCGAGTGGGGCAATAAGAGCCAGGTTTTAACCCACGAAAACATGATCGCGATGATCGAGGAAGCGGGCCGAATTCCCGTCGAGCGAGACAGCCTCTATCGAGAAATCACGCCTGAACAACTCGAAGCAACGCGGCAGCCAAAGCTAACCGGCCTCCCGATGGCGGCCGTCTAAAGACCCAGCAAAAACATTTACTTGCGCGCACCCCCTTCTGCCCCTTAGAATGCAGGGTGAAACACCGTCAGTGCGTGGCGGTATAGGAGTGCACTCGATGCGATTTGCTCGTTCAACCGCGAGAATGATTTTTGGAATACCCGTATTGCTTGGTTTGTCGTTCGCCCAGGCCCCTTTTTGGGGTGGCTACGGAGGCGATGCCCAGCACTCGAGCCTGGCAAAGAGCACCATCAAGGTGCCGCGCAAGATCGTCTGGAGTACGCCGGTGGACCTCGATCCCCAATACTCGGGCGGGGGAACGCTCTATATTCACTACGGATCGCCCTCGATCTCGATGACCAATGTTGTCATCTACTCTCTAAAGACAGGTTCGGAAGGCGGGTACACGTTCAATGCTCGACGCACCTACGACAGCAAATTGCTCTGGTCGCAGGACACGGGTTACGTGCTGCCTGATCACGGCTGGACCCCCAGCGTTTCGGGAGTCATCACTCCGTTCAACGCCTACGCCATGCCGGGCGCCGGTGGCGGCATTTGGCTTCGCGATCAGGGTGACGCTCCAAGCAGCAAGACAACCAAGATCTATTTCTACGGCCAAGGGAATCACGATGCCGACCCCGAGACCTACGATGACGCGATCCGAATTTGCACTCCTCTCACCTGTGATCCGCGCGGCAACATCTATTTCGGCTACCGAACCTTCGGGACGAACCCTCTCAATATTCGAAGCGGAATCGCGGTTGTCGACAAGTACGGAAAGTCCAAGTTCATCGAGGCGACGTCGTTGCAGACCATCGTTCCAGTGAATACGCCAACGATGAACTGCGCGCCCGCGCTCAGCCCAAACAACGCCAGCGTCTACATGTCCTTCCACGACGATTCCAATCACGGATGTCTTGTCGAGCTCGACGCAAAGACCTTGAAGCTGAAGGGAAGCACCAGGCTTGTCGATCCGGTCTCGGGCTTCGACGCGTTTGTATCCGACGACGGAACCGCATCGCCCACCGTCGGTTCTGACGGAGACGTATTCTTTGGCGTCCTTGAGCAGCCTTGGGGAGCGAACCATTTTCGAGGTCGTCTGCTTCACTTCGACGGCAACTTGAATCCTAAGGGCGCCAACGGCGCGTTTGGGTGGGATGACAGCCCTTCGATCGTTCCCAGCACCGCAGTGCCCTCCTATCACGGTTCGTCCAAGTACCTGATCCTCTCGAAGTACAACAACTACGCGGGGGCGGGCGGCGACGGAGTGAACAAGCTGGCGATCCTCGATCCGAACGCCACTCAGATCGATACGATCTCGGGAGCGACCGTGATGAAGGAAGTCATCTCAGTCGCCGGTGTCACCGCCGACGCTGAATTTCGACCCGGATTCCCGAATGCGGTTCGTGAGTGGTGCGTCAATGCGGCGGCGATCGACGCATCCGGCAAGTGCGCCTATGTGAACTGCGAAGACGGTGTCTCCTACCGCTGGGACTTTACCGACAACACGTTGAAGAATGCGGTTCGACTGACGAACGGAGTTGGTGAGGCTTATACGCCGACCCTCTTCGCGAAAGACGGCACCGTGTTCTACATCAATAACGCGACCTTGTTCGCCGTTCGTTATTGATCGTCAAATGGACGTTGGGGCGATACCGCAACGTCCATTTTTTGATTGCTTTGGAGGAATCTGGAAGACGCGGTCGTTAGGCCCATCACATACTCTCCCTATGCCCCTCAATCGAGAACAGAAACTTGCCGCAATGCTGGCAAGCGATGCTTCGTACGATGGCCGGTTTATCACCGGGGTCCTGTCTACCGGCATCTATTGCCTGCCGTCATGCCGGGCGAGAAAGCCCAAGCCGGAGAACGTTCGGTTCTTCAAGACGATAGAGGACGCTCAACTCGCGGGGCTCCGGAGTTGCAAGAAATGTAAGCCTGACGAGTTCTATTCAGGTGAGGACTCGGCAGTGGAAATCGTGGAAGCACTAGCTTGCAAGGTGCGAGCCATCCCCTGGGATTTCGATGGCGTGCCTTCCCTAGCGGAAGCGCTTGATCGAAGCCAAAGCACCGTGCACGAAATCTTCCGTGAGCACTTTCACAAGACTCCCGCCGAGTTCCTCGTGAACGCTCGGCTCGAGTGGGCGTGCCGGCAGCTCTTGGACTCGGACAAGGACATCGGCGAAATCGCCCTCGATGCCGGTTTTGGGACGCTGTCTGCGTTCTACGAAAACTTCAGGTCGAGCGCGGGCATGAGCCCGGCCGCTTATCGAAATCTTCGAACGGGCGGGCCGTTCGTGGTGTCCCTTCCCGACCCCTATCCTTTGGCGAGGGTCCTGAGATACATCGGTCGCGATCCCCATAGCCTCAGCGAGCGGCTGGAAGGCAATCGGGCGAGGGTGGCGACGATGATCAACGGCGAGCCGTGTCTCATCAGGCTCGACTTCGAAGGCGATGCGGTGAAAGTCGACGCTAACGGGTCGGGTCCCGACATCCACCGAATCGTAGTTCGCCTTCTCGGTTTGGATCAGGACGTCCGATCGTTCGAGAGCCTAGTCACTCGCCTGGGTTATGAGCGACTCATCGATGGCCGCCACGGCCTACGTCTGGCTCAGACGCCTTGTATATTCGATGGCGTGGTTTGGGCGGTGGTGGGTCAGCAAGTGAACCTGCCATTTACGTTTGCCCTACGGCGAAGGCTCGTCGAACGGACCGGTACCCCGGTGGGTGAAGGGATGGTGGCCCCTCCCACTGCGGAGCAAGTGGCTCAGCTTTCCGTGGAGGACCTCCTGCCGCATCAGTACTCCCACCGCAAGGCGGAGTATCTGATCGGCATTGCAAATCAAGTCGTCTCGGGCGAACTCGCCCTCGACGAAATGCGCGAATGGTCCGCCGTCCGCGTGAAGAAGACCCTGCTCGCCGTTCGCGGGCTAGGCCCGTGGGCCACCAACTACATCATGATGCGATCGCTCGGCTTCGCCGACTGCCTCCCGATCGGAGACACTGGGCTGACGGCGGGAGTCCGAAAGCTGTTCGCACTCGACCAGAAACCAGGTACCCCCGAGGTGGAGTGTTTGATGCGCGAGTTTGCACCGCACCGCAGCCTCGCTTGCTACCACCTATGGCAAAGCCTTTCCCACAGCGAATGAATTACTACACGAACACCTTTGAAAACCCTCTCGGTCCGGTCATGGCGACGGTGAACGAAGAGGGAAGTCTCGTCGAATTACGCATCTGCTCTTCTAAGAGCTCCTATGACGCCCAGAACGATCCCCAGAAGACGGCGGAAGTCGAGAAACAGATCGGCGAATACTTCGCGGGCAAGCGAAATTCATTCGACCTACCACTGGCCCCGAAGGGTTCGCAGTTCCAAGACCAGGTCTGGGCCGAGCTGCTCAAAATTCCGTACGGTTCAACCAGCACCTACGGCACCATCGCCAAGACTCTGGGCGAGCCCAACGCGTCACGCGCGGTTGGGCGAGCCAACGCCACCAACCCGATCTGGCTCGTGATCCCCTGCCACCGAGTCATCGGCAGCTCCGGCGCCCTCACCGGCTACGCGGGAGGAATCGATGTGAAGGAGAAGCTTTTGGTCCTGGAGGGAGCGATCGAGCCGCGGCTTTTGTGAAGCGATGAACATGAACGGGGGAAGCGATTCCCTTCGGACTCATCGTTCATCATTCATCGCTCATCGTTTCGCCCTCCCCACGATTTCTCACAATCCCCCTAAATCTGGGAACGTGTTCAAGTTTCAAGTTGTTCACAAAAGCGAGGGGTACACTCGCTCGACTTATGCTCTTTGGAAAGCGCGACAAGCGCGACGCTTTCGAGAGACAGGCCGAGAAAGTTTTTCCCTCGGTCTTTGGCACTGCGTTGCGGCTTACCCGCTCTCGCGAAGAGGCTGAGGATCTAGCTCAGGAGGCGATTGTCCGAGCTTATGAGGCGTTTGACCGTTTCGACGGTTCGAACTTCAAAGCCTGGATGCTCAGAATCGTGACGAACCTGTACATTAACAAGTACAGGCAGCGTCAACGCGGCCCCCAGCTAGGTTCCTTGGACGAAGAGGGAGTGATCGAGCCGATGGCCGCCGAGTCGGAGGTCCCAGATCGGGTCCTTTTCGACAATACGGTGGGCGCAGAGATCGAAGATGCGTTGTCTAAGGTTCCGATCGATTTTCGATTGGCCGTACTACTGAGCGATATTGAAGGGATGAGTTACCAGGAGATTGCCGACGCGACCGATGTTCCCATCGGCACCGTGCGATCTCGACTCGCAAGAGGAAGATCGATGTTGAGAAAGGCACTTACGGAATACGCACTCCAGGAAGGATATTTGAAGAAAGGTGCATCGAATGATTGATCCACTACAGCTTCACGCATACGTTGATGGTGAATTGACCGCTGAAGAGAAGGTCACCCTCGACGCCGAGATCCTCAACGATCAAGCGGCTCAGCAAGAGCTAGCCTCGATCCAGTCTCTCAAGGTTTTTCTCGCTGAGAAGGTGCCGTCGGTTGAGTGCAAGTCAGAGTGGAAAGACTGCGTCGGCCGACTCAAAGAGATCGATAAGACGCGACACGTCGAAGGAATCGTCGGTCGTTATGCCTGGGCTCTTTGTGGAGCGTTCTTCTGCATGATCGTTGTGGGAGGAGTCGCTCGCCGCGGTGCCGGAGATCGCGTCCAAAGTGACGATTTGGCCCAAATGGCCCTCAGTTTCCGAGGTTCGAATCGCCCAGCCGTGGTGCCAGGTGAAGATAAGGCCCTCCAGCAGCTTCTGCACAACGCGGCAATTTCGGTTGCGCCCGGCAATATCCGAGTCCTGAGTGCGGCTCGCGGCACGCTGAACGATCGGCCTGCCGTCAAGCTTTGCCTTCGAGATGCGAAGGGCGATATGGCGCTGATGATGATTCAGGCCCAAATGGGCTTCGAGGACCTCCAGTCTATGGAAGGCCAGCCGCCCATGTATGCCGGGAAGCTCGGCGACTTAAACTGTGTGGCTTGGGTGGAGGAAGGTCGTTCGTTCGTGCTTATTGGCGAGCGAGACGCAACTGGCCTTCACGAAGTCGCTAGCCGGATTAAGATCCAGTAGGCCACGCCTCTTAGCGTCGGGAAAGCCATCGGTGGTAAGAGAACACCCTCCAGACGAGGGTGATGAGTCCAACGACCAATAGGCCTAACGCAGCTATTGAAACCCAATGACCTAGCGCGACGGAACCCATACGATTTCGTTTGGTCGGAAAAGGGAACCGGTTGTTCCGTGTCTTTTCTCGTCTCCCGCTTTATCTTACGCGGGAAAGAGCCTTTCGTACTGGCGTTCCTTTAAGGAAGTTAAGAAAGGCGGTATTGGAAACGACTTGCGGAACTTGGCAGGGGCGACAGGACTTGAACCCGCGACCCTTGGTTTTGGAGACCAATGCTCTACCAACTGAGCTACACCCCTGCGCGGACGGGGAATTATACCACTCCTTCCTGTGTTGCACGTGGGGATGGTTAATGGCAATACGATCGCCCGATGGGGCAAAATGGAACCCATGCGTCGGGCTTACTGGCTGGCTCTCCTTACCCTTGTCTTTTCGATTGTAGGTTGCAAGCCGGACGGGCCCAACATCGGCGGTCAACCCCGTCAAGTTGTGTTTCGTAACGTCGCGAGCCTGGCTCCAGGAATGACCGAGATCGTTGCGATGTTCTGCAACAACCATCAGACCCTGAAGGGACGAACCGCTTCCTGTGACTTTCCCGAATCGGTCAAGACGATTCCGGTCGTTGCATCCATAAAGCCGGACTATGAAAAGCTCAAGACGCTTGGTATTCAGGCCGTGGTCTACGACAGCGTTCTCTATAACGAACAGGACATTGAGAAGCTGAAGTCGGCGGGCCTACAGGTATTCGGTTTTAAGGAAAACACGATCGATGGCTATACGCGGGAGCTTTACGAGCTCGGCAACCAACTCGGTGGCGAGACAAGCATCTCCGACTACGTCGACAAAATCGGCGCGGCACGATCCTCGGCCGTGGCTGAGGCGTCGACTCCCCGCCAAAAGGTGACGGTTCTTCTTCCCGGAGGGGGAAGCGGCGACATGATCCTGGGTACCGACTCCTTTGTCGCGGAAGAAGTTCGAGCATCAGGGGGCGATCCGGTTGGTGCAAAGGCCGACAAATTCGTAGCCCTGAACCCCGAGGTGTTGGCCACTCTCAATCCCGATTTCATCATCATCCCGGTGAGCATCTTCGATCCGGGCGGTGCCGCGAAGATCGTCAACTCGGTGCTAAGCGACCCTCGATTCAAGAACATCAACGCGATCAAGAACAAGCACATTTTGCCGATGGACGAGGAAGTCGTGCTGAGAAAAGGCGCGCGAGTCGACAAGTTGATCGAGAGCATCCACAAATCGTTGGTAACCCACTAAGTTTTATGAATCAAGCAGAGATCGGAATCTTTGGCGGATCGGGCTTTTATAGTCTGTTGGAAGGCGTCCGCGAAGTTAAAGTAGACACCCCTTACGGCCCGCCCAGCGACGCCGTCTTCCTCGCGATGGTCAACGGTCGCAAGGTGGCGTTCTTGCCTCGCCACGGACGCAACCACACCCTGCCTCCCCACATGGTCAACTATCGGGCCAACGTGTGGGCAATGCGCTCGCTCGGTTGCCGGGCGATCATCAGCCCCTGCGCGGCAGGTTCGCTCCAAGTGCACGTTGCGCCCGGCGACTTCGTGGTTTGCGACCAGTTCGTCGATCGCACGACGGGCCGAAAGGACACGTTCTACGATGGACCGATCGTGACCCACGTGTCACCAGCCGACATGTACCACCCGATCCTCCGCAAGATCGCGATCGATACGATTCGCGAGCACGGGATTACCTGCCACGAGACGGGAACCGTCGTGGTCATTCAAGGACCCCGCTTCTCTACCAAATCGGAAAGCAAGTGGTTTCACGACCAGGGCTGGGAAGTGATCAACATGACCCAATATCCGGAGGCTTACCTCTGCCATGAGATGGGCATGGGCGTGGTGAACATCTCCTTGATCACCGACTACGATAGCGGCGTACATGCGGGAGCGGAGGCGGTCACCGCTCACGATGTGCTGGAAGTCTTCAAATCAAACGCGGAAAAGATCAAAAAAGTGGTCTTGGACATCATTGGGAAGATCCCTCAGGACCTCTCGGAAGTCAGTACGGTAAGAGGTCTGGATTTCACTCGCGGCGACGGCCATGCGGCCACCCCCGAAGACATTCGAATGTTCCAGATCCTGGAGTGATATGAGTTTCGCCACCGCGCTTTTGGCGCTCACCCTCGTCAACACGTCCGGGTTCGGGGAGCCGGGTGCGGGGGGCGGGTCGGAAAGCACCGGAGCAAACCACGGACCTCGCGCCCTGAGCCCTGCACCCAATAGCGCGGTCCAGGGTGCGTGGCCGCCACTTCCCGCCTCTATCTCGAACGCCGAGCTCTCGGCGTGGAAGGGATGGGCCTATTTGCCCGAAGTGGACCGCCAGTTCGTCGAGCCCAACCGTCCTCTGCCCGATTACACTGCGGTGGAGAAGAAGATCTCGGTCATGGACGTGAAACAGCCCACGATCCATTGGCGCCAAAAGTTTGTGATTTTCACGTCTGTCGATTCTCTTGAGAAGTCAGCGGAAGGTGTCTACCGAGATCGATTCTCGACTCTGGAGAGCACCCAGCTTCAGCGCACTTTGGCGTCGATCAATCGCCTAAAGTCGCTCGTGTTTGCCGCAACCGAGGGAATCGTGTCTTTCGAGCCGAGCATCTCGATCGAGCAGGAGAGGATGTTCGATCTGGTCACGGACCAGGGCCCTGCCGGTGAAGCGTTCTTATCTGGGTATCTTGCCCCGCGGATCAATTTGGGCTTGTATGAGGATGAAGACAAGGTATACCGCGGCCCTTTCAAGGGTGTCATGGTCATTCACCCAGCATCAGCGACCCACATTACGCAGTTTTCGATGCTCGGCACCGACGTGTTGTCGATTCCGTACTACAGCATTTCCAATGTGGACGTTGATGGCGGCATGGACCAGACCCTCTACGATAGTTGGCTCGACCAGGTCGCTTGGCAACGTAAGCAGGTCGGCTACTTAAGCGCCCCCGCCGCGCCCCGATACGACCCGGGATTTCCGTTCTTGCTCCCCATTTCCGTGCTTGAGGCATCGGCTTGGAGCGAGGTCACCAGCTTCGCCCCTACCCCCACCGAGACGCTTCTTGACCGAATGAGGAAGACGGCGGTGCAGCCGCCCTTCGATGGCCCCGTAGTTGCGCCTTCCGTGCATTTGGTCGAGGGACGCCACGAAGAGTTGGTCGACGACCCAGTGCGGGGCAAGGTGCTCAAGTACACCGAGTTCGAGCAGGCGAGGATTGGTGCTGCGGGCACGGTTCAGAGCAAGTCGGGGGCACCCATCTTCGATCTTTCCCAGACCCCGATCTTGAGCCTTTGGATCAAAAGCAGCTCGTCCGATCGAGTCGCCCTCCGTCTCGTGGGCACCAGTGGGGATGAGGCGTACATCTCGCTTGGCACCGATATGCCGCCCGCCCAAGAAGCGGCCCGACCTCTACCCAAGGTGATTGAAGTCGCTTACACGCCGGACGGTAACTGGCAGCAGATCACGGTTGATCTCAAGCCCCTTGCCGCCGAAGGCAAGTTGGTAAAAGTGAAGTCGATGACCCTCGGGCCAACCCCTAGCGCGATCACTTCGACCAAGCGAGCAAACGCAGGGGTTGTTGCTCTGTTTGACGAATTCAAGGTTTCTGCCGATGGCACCCCAACTCCGCTTGCCGGACCCGACGACACGCGAGCCAAAGCCACCGAAGCGGCGGCATTGGCAAAGGCGGGCGTTCCGAGCCCTCGACTCATCGCATTGCTTGGCGACCGCTCTGACGCGGTTGTCGTTAACGCGTGTGCGGCCTTCCTAACCATAAAAGACCCGGCCGCCGAGCCCGGCCTTACGGCGGCGGCCACCAGCCTGACTCCGTTTGTTGGTGAGATGGCGATTCGTGCCCTCGCCTATCAGGGGACGGAATCTGCGCGCGCGGTTCTCATGCGAACGCTCAACTTCGGAATATCCGATCACGCCAAAGCGGTTGCCGGGCAGGTCCTTGCCCAATCGAAAGAACCAAGTCTTGCGACCAACCTGCTCGTGCTGCTGGCGGCTCGAAGCTGGCAAGCTAAGCTCATAGGAGTTCAGGCGCTAGGCATCCTTCCTGGCAAGACGGCGGCAATCGCGCGGTCGAGCGCGCTGCTTCTCACCGATTATCAGATCAAATTGGCGGCGACTCAGTTCGCCGATCCGGCCGATCAAGAAGCGATGCGGCGAGTTCTATGGTCGTCGGTGAACGAGCCGAGCGACATGGTTCGGGCATGGAGCAACCTTAAACTCACCCAGTCAACGCTCGCCGAGTTCTCAAAAGAGGGATACAAGGGCGTTCGGGACGATAGCATTGGCGCGAGAGTTATCCTGTTGAATCTCTGGTCGAGTTCTCCGAACGAGGCTCAGAGACCATCGATCCGTCTGGCTTTGAAAGACGCCTCTCCGGCCGTTCGAGCGGCGGCGGTCCGTGCGATCGGCGCACTCGAAGCTGCCCCCACCGATGAGGACTTAGGCTCACTCTACAAGGATGAGCAACCCGACGTTCTCCTTGAGCTTGTTCAACTGGCAAAACGGAAGGGAATTAAGTTGCCCGACGATACGTTAAGAGCTGTGAAGAACAGCCCCGATCCCCGAGTTGTCCAAGCAGGCAAGGAGTTGCCGCAGTAGTCATTCCAGATACTGTGTTTTTAGGGGCAGCCGTTGGCATATCGATTCGAGGGAACCGACACTTAGAAGGTTAAGGAATTGCCATTGCCAATGGTAAGTGAGAGTTCGCGTAGAGCTAAACAATGAACGAGGTCAAGAAGAGTTTATTCGCCGGAGTCGCAGTGGCAATCGCTGCGGGAATGGTGTTCGTGGGATCGGCTGCCCGAGACCGCATCGACCTCGGTCAGAGGTACGCAGACAATAGCCCGCTCGCCGGCCAAACCCTCTTGGCCACTCGCGATAACTCTCAGGAAGTGCCGGAAGGCGACTACTTCTATGAGATGAGCGAGCTCCTCAAGCGGGAGTACGTCGAGCCGATCACCGATCCCCAGAAGCTGGCCACCGGTGCAGTGCGCGGCATGGTAGGAAGCCTCGGTGATCCCGACTCCATCTACATGGACAAGGACGAGTTCGCGATTTTTCAGAACCAGCGCAACGGGCTCTACGAGGGCATCGGGGCCGACCTAGACCTTGATCTAGCAGGCGGACCGAAGACCAAGCCGGGTGAGAAGAAGTCGGTGCATGGCGTTCAACCAACGGGTGAAGACCCTCAGGAAGCAGCATCCTATTTCCCCCGCGTTCCCAAGGTAACCGTTGTCGCCATCGCTCCCGGTGGCCCCGCTGATAAGGCGGGAGTAAAGGTCGGGGACGTCGCGTACTCGATCGACGATCACTGGGTGATGAACGGGCCCGAACTTCAAAAGTTTCGCTTAGCTCAGCTCGCGTTTGGCGCAAAGAAGCTTTCCCTTCCCGAACTCAACGTTCTTCGAAAGGACATGCGAGCCAAGCTTGAAAGGGCGCTCATGCCGCTCAAAGCGAAGAACCGCCTCGAGACGGGCAAGTCGGGCGGAATGACCGTGATCTGGCTTCGCAACGGCCAAAAGGTTTCGACTCAGCTATCCAGGGGCACCGCCCAGATGTCGATCGCCTCTCCAAAGGGCTATGTTCTTAAGTTCGACTCGAAGGCTGCGACTGGTCTCAAGCAGGCCATCGCAGGCAAGACCGAGGTCACAATCGACTTGAGGAACAATAGCCAAGGCGACTACAGCGCCATGAGGGAGTGTCTCGCGGTAGTTGCGCCGACCGGAAACTATGGCGTGCTGCAAAGTGATCGGAAAGACAAGCCTGAGCCGCTACTCGTTTCGAAGGGCAATGCCCATCCCCCGACGATCACGTTGGTGGTGGACCGGTCCACTCGCAAGGTCGCCGAGATTTTTGCCCTCGCCCTTTCCAGCCACTTCCGAGCCAAGATCGTCGGCGGACCGACGGGCGACGATCGAGTGGTCCAAGAAGTGGTACCGCTCCCCGACGGGAGCGGCTACACGCTTAACGTCGGAACCTACAAGACTTCTGCAACCCCAACCACGGTGGCCGTGAAGGGAGGATCTCGAATTGAATAAGGCACTCAAAGCGATCACGGTTGGCGCTGGTCTGGCGGCCTGTTTTGCGTTCGGCTACGGTTGGCGCGACATCCAGCATGGCCAGGCACCCTCGGCCCGCTCTATCAGCGCCCTTTTGGGAGTGTCAAGTTCGAGCACGTCGCTCTCCCCAGAGCAGGTGTTCAAACAGAACTACAACCGGATACTCACCACCTACACGCGTCAACTCAGCCCGACTGACTTGAAGTACGCGGGGATGGAAGGGCTGCTGGCATCGCTGGGCGACCCGCACACTATTTTTATGCCGCCGAAGGCAGCCGAAGAATTTCATGACGAGACGATGGCCAACTTCTTTGGCGTTGGGGCCCGCCTAGGCCCTGACCAGCTTGGCGCGAAGGTTGCGGTCGTCTTCGAAGACGGACCTGCCTACACAGCTGGACTCCGCGCCGGCAACATCATCACTGCGGTCGACGGCAAATCGGTAGTCGGCAAAGACATCGATACGATCGTCCGCACGATCAAGGGCAAAGAGGGCACGTATGTGCATCTCACCGTCATCCAGACCGGCAAGGATAAGCCTGCCGCGATCACCGTCCGCCGGGGCCGCATCATCACGCCCACTGTCACCGGCAAGTATCTTGAGGACACAAAAGTCGGATTCCTCTCCATCGAGTCGTTCTCCGAGCCGACTGCGGCTCAGTTCGACAAGGAACTCGCCAAGCTTGAGCAGCACGACATGCGTGGTCTAGTGATCGACCTTCGCGAGAATCCGGGCGGCCTCCTTGAGACGGCAAAGGATCTCTTGAGTCGATTTGTCGAGAACAAGGTTGTCGTCACGATGCGTTTCCGAGACGGACAAGAAGAGACCGAGCGAACTTACGGTGGATCACTGCACAACTTCAAATACCCCATCGTGATCCTCATGAATGAGGATTCTGCGAGTGCGGCGGAGATCTTCGCAGGCGCGCTCAAGGATTACGGCAAGGTCACGCTGGTGGGTAACCACAGCTACGGTAAGGCATCTGTCCAGAACGTATTCACGCTCGTCGACCAAGCAAGCGCGAAGATCACGATCGCCCGCTACTATCTGCCCAGCGGCAGGTTCATCGGTCGCAAGGTCGATGAGGACGGCGTCTTCCTGACCGGTGGTCTCGAGCCCGACGTGAAGGTTGACCTGAGCTTCGATGTTGAGCCGACTTACGGCGATCCGAAGAGTGACAGCCAACTTAGGAAGGCGCTCGACGTGATCACCGGCGGCGCACCCCGCTAAGGCTTCCCAAGACCGGCCGGAGTTCTGTTCCGGCCGAGGAATCCGGCGAGGGCGATGATCGTCACGAGGTAGGGAAGTGAGGCCCAGACTTCGGACGGTAGGTTCACGCCCAACACGGGCGCGCCCTTGAACTGAATCTGCAGAGCGTTGAAGAAGCCGAACGCCACGCACGCGAGCAAAGCGGGAATGGGTCGCCAGCCTCCCAAGATTAGAGCAGCAAGGGCGATATAGCCGCGTCCAGCGGTCATGTTGGTCGTGAACACACCCGAATCGGATACCAACTGAGCTCCCGCCAAACCGGTGAGCACTCCAGTTGCGATCAATCCAAAGAACCGAACCTTCACGGGTTGAACGCCCATCAGGCGAGCCTTGTCTGGGTCGCTGCCCACCGCGAGCATTCGTAGGCCGCCGCGGGTGAACTTGGCGTAGAGGAAGAGGCCAAACGGAGCCACGACGGCGAGGATGAGATAGAGCAGGGTGGGGAAGTGGGGCACCTGTCCCACTCGAGTTGGGTCAGTGAATTTGTCGGCCAGGAAGTTCGTCGAGCCGGCCGCAATCGCATTGATGGCCATACCGGAGATCACATGGTCGATCCGGTAGTGCTGGGTCACCAACCAATGCAAAAGGCTTAAGCAGATAGAGGCACCGATGCCGCAGAGCAGCCCGATGCCCGGACCGAAATGAACCGAGGTGAGCGCACAAACGCAGCACGACATCAGCATCATGCCCTCGAGGCCGATGTTGATAACCCCCGAGCGCTCGCTCGTAAAGCCGCCCATCGCAGCAAGCACGAGAGGTACCGAGAGGGCGAAGGTAGCGATGAGGAGGGCGTTAAGCAACGACTTTCACTCTCCGGTATCGAATCGCTGCCGCCACCAAAATGAGAAGCCCAAGGATGTAGAACGTGATCCCTTTCGGGATCCCGTTGGTCGCCAACACAGTGCCCCCCTTTTCGAGGGCGCCGAACAGAAGGCTGGCGGGCAACACTCCGTACGCGTTCCCACCGGCGAGGAGGGCCACCCCGAGGGCATTGAAGCCGAACCCTGGCGAGAAGCTCTCGTAGAAGCGCCCCTCGAAAGCAAGGACGTGGAATGCGCCTGCGAGGCCAGAGATTGCCCCCGAGACGACCATTGCACGGACCGTCACTTGGGCGACCGAAACGCCCGCGACCTTTGCCGCAGTGGGATTGGCACCTACCGCTTGAAGCTCATAGCCACTCACCGAGCGCTTGAGCCACCGAGAGAGGATGACCGCACCGACCACTCCTATCAGGAGCGCATAGCTAACGTCCACCGGACCGAGGGACAAATTAGGGATATGGGTCTCGGGGGCAATCGAGCTTGTGCTCCGAAACTGTTGGTTGGGACCCTTGAATGGGCCCGCAACCAGCATGCTGGTCAGGAAGGCGGCGACATTGTTGAGCATGATCGTGGTGATCACTTCATGACCGTTTCGATAGGCCTTGATGAGCCCCGCGGGCAAAGCCCACACTGCACCGCAGATTGCTCCGAACAGACTTCCCAGCATGATCCCCACTAGGCCCGGAAATCGCAAAGCAACCACTGCGCACGCGAGGGCACCGACGAGGAACTGGCCTTCAGCACCGATATTGAAGAGTCCGGCTCGCAAAGCAAGAAACACAGCCAGACCGAGCATGAGCAGCGGAGTCGTTTCCCTTAGGGTCCCGCTGAGCGCGCGAGCGCTGCCGAAGCTGCCCTTGAGCAGGACTACGACGGTTCCGATCGGGCTCGCGCCCGCCAACATGATCGCCACTGCGAACAGACCCACCGCACCAAGGATCAACGCGACGAGCCGCCAATTCATTCCGCCCCCACCATGAGACGCCCGATGGCGTTTCGATCTTTTTCTTCGCCCCGCGACGGGACACTGAGCTTCCCGTTGTTCATGGCCACGATTCGGTCGCAATGCTCAAGTAGCTCATCGAGATCGAAGCT
The DNA here is from genome assembly GCA_038321975.1 of Fimbriimonadales bacterium. Lineage (GTDB taxonomy): Bacteria > Armatimonadota > Fimbriimonadia > Fimbriimonadales > Fimbriimonadaceae > Fimbriimonas. The sequence continues at coordinate 15,569 of JBBQFM010000014.1, forward strand.
CACGATGATCGCCGCCGCTCCCGCATCGCAGGCCTCTCGAATGCCTTTGTATACGTTCTGGGTCGCGTTCAGATCGAGCCCACGCGCGGGCTGGAAGGCGAGAATCAGCTTGGGTCTAACGCAAAGAGCCCGGGCGGCGATGAATCGTTGCTGGTTTCCACCCGACAGACTCGCCATCGGCATGTTCAACCCCCCGTGCTTGGTGTTGAACCTTTGAGCGATGCTCTCGGCTTCGGTATGCCGCGCGCTGGGATCGACGGCGCTGCCCTTTGCGAAGGGGGCCAACCGCTGGAGGCCGAGGGCCGCATTTTCATCCAACGACCACTCTTCGACAACCCCTTCTTCATGGCGGTCTTCTGGAATGATCCTCACGCCCCTTTCAATACGCGAGGGTACTCCTGCTTGGGCGGGTTGGCCGCTTAACTCGATAGCCCCCGCGGAGGGCTCGATGAGGCCGTAGATCGCCTGGATGAGCTCTCGCTGTCCGCTTCCGTCGACGCCAGCGATTCCCACGACCTCGCCCTCCCGGGCTTCGAGGTTCACCGACTTGAGCGTCTCATTCCCGCGATCTCCTCTTACGGTGAGCTGCGATACCTTCAGCACAGAGGCACCGGGCGGTCGTTCGGTTGCCGGTTCTCGTTGGATCAGATCGCCGCCTACGATGAGCTTGGCCAACTCGCCGCCGTTCGTTTCGGAGACCAACTTTTCATCGACTCGCTTGCCTCCCCGCAACACGGTCACCCTCGAGCAGTATTCGAGGACCTCGGGAAGTCGATGGGTGACGAGAATGATCGTCGCCCCTTCGCCGGCGAGCTGCTGCATGCTATGGAAGAGGGCATCGCTGTCCGCGGGCGAGAGCATCGCGGTGGGTTCGTCGAGGATCATCACTTTGGCTTCGCGCCAGAGCAGTTTGAGAATCTCGAGCTTCTGGGCACCGGTAGGGCTAAGTTCGCGGGCGTCGCGCGACCAATCGAACTGAAAACCCATCCGCTCGGCCAAGCTCCGGGCCTTGGCCTCCGCTTGGCGAGGCTGAAGGATCGGCCCACCTTCCGCGCCAAGGATAAGGTTTTGGAGGCAGGTGAGCTCGGGAATGATGCCGTAGTGCTGGCTCACCATTCCGATTCCCGGCCTGATGCCACCCGAGGTTTTGATGCCCGATGTGTCGATCCCAAGCTCGATCGTCCCTTCGTCGTGGGCGAGAACGCCGTACAGGATGCGCATAAGGGTCGTCTTGCCTGCGCCGTTCTCCCCGACAACCGCATGGACCGCACCCTGGGCGACTTCGAGGTCGACCGAGTCGAGGGCGGTGACGTTGCCAAACCTTTTGGTGATGCCCGACATGCGGACAGCGAAGCTCACGCCTCGGCGCCCATCCTCAGCATCGCATCGTAAAGGGCCGCCGTCGTCCACTCGCTGTGGCCTTCGTCGTCGAGCATCTTCAGCAGGCGATCCACGAGGTTGGTTCCGGGAATTGCTGCGTCGATGGACTCAGCCGCTTCGCGGCAGTAGCCGAAGTCCTTGCGTTGGTTTTTGATGCTGAATCCGGGCGACCAATCTTCGGAAAGTATCTTCGCGCCGTAGACTTCGTAAGCCCAGCTTCCACCTGCGCCACCGCCGATGAGTTCACGGATCTGGGCGAGGTCGAGGCCCGCCTTTTTGGCGAAGCTCAGCGATTCGCAAAGGCCGAGCAGGGCCCCTCCGACCGCGATCTGGTTGGCCATCTTGGCCATTTGACCTGACCCCGGTCCACCGACACGCTCCGCCTTCTTCGCGTAGGCGGTGACGAGAGGCATCGCCTGTTTGACATCTGCTTCGTCGCCCCCAAGAAAGATCGTGAGCTGGCCCTTCTGCGCACCGACGCTGCCTCCCGTGATCGGGGCGTCTACGAACCGGAAGCCCTTGGCTTTCAGGGTTTCGTAGAGATCCTTGGCCGCAGTCGGAGCGATGGTGGAGTGGTCGACGAAAAGCGTATTCGGCTTGGCGGTTTGGGTCAGTTGCGCGAGGCACTCGGCGACATCTTCGCTTCTGCCTACGCAGAGAAAGACCACGTCGCACTCGGCGGCCAGATCCTGGAGCGACGCCGCGCAGAGGGCTCCCATCTGCCTGAGTGGGTCGGTCTTGGACGGGGTGCGATTCCAAACCGAAACCTTGTGCCCCGCAGTGATCAGGTGCCCCGCCATCGGTCCGCCCATCACCCCGAGCCCGACGAATCCTAGTCGCGACATTCCGTAGCGAGGGTACCCCTTACACCAAACTCAGCAACAATTCTGCTGTCTCCGCCAGAGCCTCGTCCATCGCGTTGCACGCGAATTCGATTTGCTCCTCGTTGATGATGAGCGGTGGCTCTATGCGGAGGACGCGGGGGTTGTTGAGGGTGTAGGCGACGCAGACGCCTCGCTTCAATAACTGAGCGACCACCAACTCGCCGACTTCGTCCATGCGGAACTCAACGCCGATCATCAGTCCCCGGCCACGAACCTCGGCGACATGGTCCGAGTGGCGAGCGGCGACGGCCTGCAAGGCCGACTTGAACTGTGTACCCATGGTGCGAGACCGCTCAACAAGCCCTTCGGATTCGATCGTCTCGATCGCGGCCAGGCCGGCCGCGCAGGCGATGGGACTGCCGCCGAAGGTGCTTGAGTGGCTGATCGGGTTCGTTCTGTAGATTTCGTCCCAGATCTCCTTTCTGCCCACGGTGGCACCGATGGGCATGATGCCGCCGCCGAGCGACTTGGCGAGGGTCATCATGTCGGGACTCACGCCGTCGTGCTCGCAGCCGAACATGAGGCCGGTTCGGCCGAGACCGGTCTGTACTTCATCGAAGATGAGGAGGGCGCCAACACGGTCACAGGCGGCTCTTAGCGTGCGAAGGTAGCCATCGGGAGGGACAACAATGCCCGCTTCACCTTGAATGGGCTCCACGATCATACAGGCCGTCTGATCGGTGATGAGCTTCGCGGCCGCCTCGCCATCTCCAAAAGGGGCGAAGACGACACCGGGAATGAGGGGCTCATACTTCGTCCGATACTTCTCTCGGCCCATCGTCGAAAGAGCGCCGAGTGTCTTGCCATGAAAACTATCGTTGGTGGAGACGATTCCCACGCGGCCCGTGAAGCCCTTTGCAAACTTGAGGGCGCACTCTACGGCCTCGGCGCCGCTGTTGCTGAAGAACGAAAACTCAAGCCCGTCGGGAGTGATCTGGGCAAGCTTTTCGGCGAGGTCGGCACCATTCTTGGAGAAGAACGCCTTGCCGCTGAGCCCCATGTTGTCGAGCTGGTTCTTGACCGCCTCCACAACTTTCGGGTGTCGGTGACCCAGGCTAAACGTGCCGTAGCCCCCAAGGCAGTCGAGAAAAGACCGCCCCTCGTGATCGTAGATGTAGCATCCCTCCGCGCGCATTTCGACCCCGAAGCCCGCGAAGGCCATCAGCTTGGCGAGATTTGGGTTGAGGTGGCGCGAGTATTTGCCAATGACTTCAGCGTACAGTGCATCCGCATCCATGCTCGGATTATATCTAGCGGTCCAATTCACGCGTTGGGACGTACTTGTAACTGGAGTACAAATCAAAACGTACAATCTATGGAATCGCGCACCGGCGCTTCAACGGAAAACAGAAATCATATGAGACTTTCAAGAACCCTCCTCTTGGCCGGTATGGCCGCATCCGCAATCGCGATGGCCGCCCAAGACGGCACCGTTTTGAAACGCACCTTTAAGGAAGGCTCGACCGACGTTTACAAGCAGACGACGGTGACGAAGATGGTTATGACGATGCCTCAGGGCGGCGACATGGGGATGAACACCAACGTCGATGCGACCTACACGATCAAGTACAAGAAGGTCGACCCCACCGCGAACGCGGCCACCGTGGAGACGATCACCAAGGTTGACAAGTTGGACATGACGGGCGCACTGGCCGACATGATGAAGTCGATGGGCCAGGGCAAGACGCCCACCCCTAAGCCGATCACCTTGAACGGTCAGATTCTCGCGAACAACACCTTTAAGGCGGATAAAGCTGACAAGCCCGCCAAAGCAGGCTCGCTCGAGGACGTGATGAGTTCCAGTGCCGGATTGCAGTCGACCGTTCTCATCGAATTCCCCGACAAAGCAGTTAAGATCGGCGACTCGTGGGACGTGGTCGTTCCCACTACTCCAGCGACTCCAGCTGGCCAGAAGCTCGTTGCCAAGCTAACCGGCGAGAAGACGGTTGATGGCGTTGACGTCTGGGTCGTGAACATCACAGGCAAGATCAAGATCAAGTTCGATATGACGGAAGCCGCAGCCAGCGATCCCGATGCCCAGGGCAGCCCCCTCGCAGGCATGAAGATGCTGCTCGACGGCACCGTCGATACCACCGAAGATGTGCTCATCGAGAAGTCAACGGGTCGAACGATCCAACTCGACGCCACGATGAAGTCGAAGCAGACGATCACCATCGGCGACACGGGAATGGCGCCCGAAGGCACGTCGACCGCCAAGGTTACGATCAAGCTCCAGAAGTAGGGCAGAGGGGAGGTGTTCGGTGTTAGGTCCGGAGGTAGAACTCCGATGAGACCGAACACCGAACACCTAACACCCACCACCCCCTCCGCCCTTCACCTGGACGTCCGCCAACTGGCCGTCCCGGATGTGGAAGATCCGATCGCTGACGTCGAGCATCTTGTGATCGTGAGTGGCCGAGATGATCGTCACTTGGTGCTCGGCATTCATCTGACGCAGAAGATCAATGATCTCCTGACCGGTCTTCAAGTCTAGGTTGCCGGTCGGCTCGTCGGCCAGGACGATGGCCGGGCTGTTGGCCAGGGCCCGCGCGATGGCCACGCGCTGTTGCTGCCCACCAGAGAGCTCGGTGGGGCGGTGGTGGTAGCGGTGACCCAGTCCGACGGTGGTGAGCAGCGCCATCGCCTTCTCCTCTGCCTCATCCGGAGATACCCCAGCGAAGAGCATGGGCAGCGTCACGTTCTCCAGGGCCGTTCGGACCGTGATGAGGTTGAAGGTTTGGAAGATATAGCCGATGGTGTGGCAGCGTAGGAACGCCAATTCGCGCGGGGTCAACTGGGCGATGTCCACCGAGTTGACGAAAACGGAGCCTTCGTTCGGCTTATCTAGACCCCCGATCATGTTGAACAGAGTCGATTTGCCGGACCCCGAGGGCCCCATGATCGAGAGGTATTCGCCCGAGTAGATCTCGCACGTGACTCCGTTGAGGGCCCGAACGGCTGCCTCGCCTTCGCCGTACTGCTTGACCACATTCGCGGTTCGAACGACCACGTCGGTCATAGGTCCACCCTCAGGGCGGCCGCGGCGGGCATCTTGGCAGCCTGGATGGCCGGCGCGATGGCCGCCGAGACGGTGAGAACCATTCCAAGAATCGTGCCCTGGCCGACCACCGAAAGCATCTGCCCGGTCGCGACGTGTGACCCGCTAAACATCAGCACGATCGAAACGATGGCCGTCCCCAAAGACGCGCCAACAAACGAACCAAAGAGCCCGAGCATCAGGGCCTCTAGGAAAAACACCTTGACGATGAAGCCATCAGACGCGCCTAGGCATTTGAATGTGCCGATCTCGCGGTAACGCTCGGTCACCGACATCAGCATCGAGTTGGTCACTCCTACTAGGCACATCACGAGGGAAGTGCCCACAAGCCATTTGAGGCGGGCCTCACCGGCAGGGTCTGCACTGGCGCCATAGCGCATGGTCTGGATGCTGGCGAAGAAGGCGATGCCTAGGGCGATGCCGATGCTGGTGATGAGCTGCCGCAGAAACCGGACTCGCAGACTGGCGAGGGCCTGATTCCAGGCAACCCAGAATTGCGGATCGACATCCTTGAACTCGGTCTGCTTCACTTTCTTTTGCCCACCATCAGCGTAATCAGCCTCCGTTGGCTGAGCATCTGCAAGAACGAATTCAGTGAGGCGTCTGCCTCGAGGCGATTCATCTTGTACTCGGCTCGTAACTTCTTAGATATAGCTTCTACCGTATTTCGCCCGTCACAAAGCGCCCAAACGAACGCCCCCACCGATTCAAGTTCGAATCCCTTTGTATCCGGGGCCTTTGCCCAGCGGGCGATTGTCGCCATAATCCCGCGCCCCTGCTGGGCGAGGGGGGCCCTGAGAAGCACCGTTCCGTCCTCCAGGGTCTCCTCGGTGACTGCGGGATTGCGTACCGGCTTCGCGCGCTGAATCTCTTCCGGGGTGAGTCGTGGAGTGCGGTCGAGGCCGCGCTGGACTAGGTCAGCCAGTCCCACTGGGGCCTCCATTTTTCATTCCTCGCTCGTACGTGCACGAGGGCAATCTGATTTAGGTCGGGTTGAATCACGATAATCGCCTCGTCCACCTTAAGGCCGAGCCTCGGCTTGGAGCGCAGACGAATCCCGCCCGACGCCTCCTCGACTTCGGCAAACGGCATGTGCAAAAGGGATCTCGCCCAAGTCTCCAGATCGTGCTTGCGAACCAGCTGCTCGGCGAATCCCCAGCGGTCGAGGGTGACCGCCATCCGGCGATCCTTCAGCTCAAGTAGGGTTCGACCAGCTTGAAAGACTTTCTTGGCGACGGTCAATCCAGACGGAACGCGCGCGTCCAAGCCGAGGAGTGACCACCTGTCCAGTTCCGAATCGTCCGACCGGAAGCTCCCAGAGCTTTCTAAAAAGGTCGCCTTCGCCACGTCTTTGCCGCTGGAAAGGATTTCAAAAAAGAACGTACGAGGCTGACTGAGGAATAGCATGCCCCTGGCTTGGGTTGCGCCAGAGTATCGGTACGCAAAGCCGGACTCTTCCTCGTCGATCTCGAAGCGAAAGGGCGCTTTCCCGCGCCGAGAGTCCTTTTCTAGTTTTTTGAGATAGGTCTCGAGGGTGCTTCGTGATGGAGGCTGGGGCTTGCGGGAGGCTCGCCAGCGAATCTGGCATGAGAGCTTGCCGGACGACGTGAGCCTGACATACCCCTCGTCCCGAGTTCCAGTCAGTGAAGAGGGCGCCCAGTCTTCAGGGTGCTCCAACTGAAATCCGTGCCAGCCAAAGACCACGGGTTGTGGTTTACTTCGCCGGCTGCGACGGCTCTGTGGTGGTGTCGGCCGATTTGGGTGTTGGGTCAGGGGTCTTTGCGGCTTCCGCAGGCTCCTCGTGCATGCTCTGATGGAGCTGGCGTTTGCCCTCTTCGAGGCCCTTTTGCAGCTCGCCTACTCCCTTTCCAACTCCGCGCATAAGTTCAGGAATCTTTGTTCCCCCAAAGAGAACCAAGATGATGACCGCGATGATCATCCATTCCGATGGTCCGCCGAAGCCGAAAGCGAGTAGGTCGAGCATTGTGTTTAGTATACGACCGAGCTAATCCCCAGAAGTCTTTCCGGTCTTGATATCCATGGTCGATCGCTTTCCGTTCCTGCCTCGGTTGTATCCTGCTCCTTCGACGGGCTGCTCAATCCATCCAATATGCTCGTTGAACATCTTCGGCGATTTGTCCATCTCTTGCGGTGCGTACGGCATGTGCAGGTTCGGGGTCGTCGCCTGAGGCACTTGGAAAAGCAGGATCGTGCTGCTCTTGTCTTCGATGTCGCTCAACTTCTTGCCCGAGAGCTTCTCATTGAATGCGATGCCGGTGGGTCCGCTGTCCGCCTTACAGTCCCAATTTCCTGCCGCTGGAATGAGGGTAAAAGGCCCTGCTTCTGAACCCTTGCTTGCCATCTTCTTGGCGTAATAGGATCGAACGTCGTCCTGCCACTTGTCCGCTTTGGGAAGTTTCCCACCGTGATCTTTTGAATAATCGATCAGCGCGTCGCGCAGGGTCGTCATCGATACCGAGCATTCGATCATGCCAGATGCTTTCTTGAACATGAAGTAACCGCCGCCGGCGACGAGCCCGATTGGGAGGACGCAGCAGAGGAGGATGCCCCCCACCACGAGACCAATGATCAGGCCGGTCTTGCTTTTCTTTTGAGGGGGAATATAGGGAGGAGGTGTCTCCATGCACAGAGTGTACAGCGATGCCAGCGCTAAGCGTAAGGGAGATGATCCAAAGGTCACTAAGACCCACGCTTAAGTGAATGTGACCGTGCCAAGCAAAACTCTGATAGACTGGGCAGGACTAATTTCCTGGGAAATAGATAACTCAATGGAGAGCACCGACAGAATACGACAAAACGAGACCGTTCGCAGTCTCTTGAAGACCCTCGACGAGCACAGTCCTGGCGAGAAAGCCCATGGCGAACGAGTCGCAACTTACGCGGTCGCGACCGGCGAGAAAATGGGCTTGAGTGACGAAGAGCTCCTCAGCCTGCGCTATGCCGCCACCTTGCACGACGTGGGCAAAGTTCGCGTGGACGCAAACCTCCTCGGCAAACTTGGCACGCTTACGCCCGGCGAACTCGGTGCCTTGCGGCTACACGCCGAGCTGGCCCTTTCAGTGCTGGATGACTACGACTTCCTTCAGAAGACGGTGCCGATGGTGCGGTCGCACCACGAACACTGGAATGGCGGAGGCTATCCGGAGGGGCTCAAAGAAGAAGAGATTCCCCTTGGGGCACGCCTGATTGCGGTTGCCGAGGCATTCGATATGCTCCTCGCGGGATCTCCCTGGCGAGAAGCGTTCGAAGAAGAGACCGCGATCGCGGAGATCCAAAGCTGCGCGGGAACCCAGTTCGACCCGAAGGTAGTCGAGGCTTTCCTTCGGGTCCAACCGCTAATCCAGCCAGTTCACTTGAATTAGTGCTTTGCCCCGATGTGGGAACCTCCGCTTGATTCGACGCTGAGGTCTCCTGGATGGCCGATGTAAGCGATGTTCGAGCCTCCGGATGCGGTGGCGTGGAGCTTTTTCTTGACGTTGAGGTCGGCCATTGACCCGCCAGATGCGTCCACGTTTGCCTCTTGGGCGGTGAGTCCGAGTAGATTGGCCTGAGCCGCTCCGCTTAGGGCGAGTGTAATCTCGTCGATTCTGCCCGTCACGGTGACCTGGGCGGCTCCGCTCCAAGTGCCGGTCAGACGACCGCCTTCAAGGCCGCTGATTCTTAGTTGAGTTGCCCCGCTTAGGTCTGATCTAAGGCCATGGAACACACCGTCGATTTCCAGTAACGAAGCGCCCGAGCCCTTGAACTGAAACGCCTTGGCCTCAACGCCGAGGGCCTTCATTCTGGCAGCGCCACTAAGGGTGACGCCCTCTAGCTTGGGCGAGGTCAGGGTGATCTTGATTGCGTGGTCCACGCTGTAGTTTTTGCCGGTGTCTATCTTCAATTCGTCGCCCACGACATCGGTTCGGACGAGAGGCACGATGTTGTCGTCGCCGTCGATTTTTACGGACGTGGGGCCAACCTTGTAGGTGATGGCGAAGTTCTCGCCGGCGGATACTCGGGTGAAATCTGCGACTTTGCGCACTTCGGTGGTCATTGTTTTAGATCCGATGATGGTCGGGCCAGAGTGGCTCGACGATGAAAAGCTAGTTGAGCCAACCATTGCCCGGGCGGGAGGAGCGGCGCTTACAACGACGGTGCCTCCGCCGGGGCCGGACATTGGTATCGCCCTCATGAATCCACAGCCCGTGCAAGCAAGGAGAACCGATCCGGCGGCAGCAAATCGCGACATGCTCATAACTTAGCGTCAATTCGTTGCGGACGCAAGGGGTTCGGGACCGAAGACCTTGCGCTGGTAGACTTCGACTCGCCATGACGATGCAGGAAATGATCTCGCGACTGAACGATTATTGGGCGGCCCAGGGCTGTTCGATCCTTCAGGGTTACGATACCGAGGTCGGTGCGGGCACCATGCACCCGGCCACCACCCTACGCGTCTTAGGGCCTGAAGATTGGAACGTTGCCTACATCCAGCCCTCGCGCCGCCCCACCGATGGCCGATACACCCTGAACCCCCAACGAAGCCAGCGCTACTACCAGTATCAGGTGATCATGAAGCCCTCGCCGGAGAACATCGTGGACCTGTATATGGGCTCGCTCGATGCGCTGGGATTCGACACGAGCAAGAACGACGTACGCCTCGTGGAGGACGATTGGGAGTCCCAAGCAGCTGGTGCCAGTGGCGTCGGTTGGGAAGTTTGGGTCAACGGTGCCGAGATCACTCAGTTCACCTTCTTCCAGCAGATGGGTGGCATCGAATGCAATCCGGTCTGCGCCGAGATTACCTACGGCCCCGAGCGCCTTTGCCTGATGCTCGACGGCAAGGACTCCTTCTGGGACGGCCTGGATTGGAGCGATTCGCTGACTTATCGTCGGGCCGAGTGGCAACTCGAGATGCAGAACAACGTCTACAACTTCGAGGTCGCTTCGACCGAGATGCTCTTCCAGCTCTTCGACATGTATGAGTCGGAGTCGAAGCGCGTCATCGAATTGCCGGTCCATTGGGACGAGAAGCAGGGAATTTTGACCACGGCGGAGCAACCTGCCAGCGAGTTGGATGCTTCGGTCACTGGTCCGATGGCCCTCGTCTATCCGGCGCTAGATTTGGCGCTAAAGTGCTCCCACACTTTCAACCTTCTCGATGCTCGTGGCGCGGTTGGCGTGACCCAAAGAGCTGCCTATATCAATCGAATCCGCGCCCGCGTGCGAGCGTGCTGTTTGAAACACATTGAGCAGTACAAAGTCGCGGCCCAGAAGGTGTGAACGGCTCCTTCATCCGGTCGTTGACGCCTTCTGCCGGGTCGACGATTGTGGTAGCTATCGACGGCTGTGGCGGGGCTGGGAAGTCGACGCTTGCGGCGTCCCTAGCTTTGCAGTTACCGGAGTCGGTTGTTGTCCATACCGACGACTTTGCGAGTTGGGACAATCCGGTGGATTGGTGGCCTCGACTACTTGAACAGGTGCTACGGCCCTTGTCTCGGGGCGAGGCGGGTCGCTATCAACGATACGATTGGGTGGAGCGGACGTTGGCTGAGTGGCACTCGGTCGAAGCTCCGATTTTGATCTTGGAGGGCGTCACCGCCACCCGGCGAGAGTTCCGGCCGTTCTTGGCATATCGAGTTTGGGTTGAATGCCCGCGAGAGGTTCGGTTGCAGAGAGGCTTGGAACGGGACGGAGCCGAGGCGGAAGCCCAGTGGCTGGAGTGGATGCGTGCGGAGGACGCTTATTGTGAGGAGCATAGGCTGCGGGAAGGGGCCGACGTGGTTCTATCGGGCGGAGGATAGGAAAATGAGCAGCGTGCGTGGTATGGCCATTCTGACGTTCGTTCGGCATGATGGGCTTCCCCGGAGCCCTTTCCGCCGGTCAAAGCGCGTTCAGGGCGGCTTACTAAATGGGTTGTAGGCCCATCGCAGCTTTGGCTGAGTCCTTTTGCTCGGCGGCCTTAGGGCCGTCGCTTGCCACCCGGGTCGCGGCTACAGATCGCCGGAGCGATCTAAAATTCCATCGAATAATCTGCAATCTAAAGGGGCGGGCGGGGCAAGGAGATCCGATGACAACAAGCAAGCATTGCCCCGCTAATTAAGGGCTCCATAAAACGGAACCACAGATTTAACATATCACGAAATTGGGACTTTTGATCTAGCGATCTTTCACTCGTGTAACAAACCGCAATCCTGACCACGTCTCATCAATCGCACAAATTTTGTTGTCGACCAAACCGGTTGCCAGTCCGGTATCCCGGATGATCGTTTCAGTGAGATCGGTTTGTACTCCCGAGCTCTTCTTTGGCCATCCGAGCCAAAGCCCTCCGGTCTTTTCCAAAGCACGCGCTGCGGTCGGTAAAAGGGCCTCGAGGCGCTCTACACTATCTAGCAAAATTACCAGGACGTCCCACTCGCTGCCCGGCGGCACGTCGTCGCCGAGAACGGGTTCGACAACCTCGGAAACTCGCGCGATCAGATTCTCGTTGGCCCGACCCAGAAAAACCCGGTGTCCAGTCTTGATTCCGAGCTTCTTGGGGAGCGGCGTGCCCGAATAGCCGGACTCAGAGGGCATAAATCTCTCGATACTTCGCATATGCGTAGTCCAGCCACTCATCGGCCCGCATCGCGTGTCCAGTGACTCGCTGCACGAGATCACCGGGTTCGCAGCGCTTTGCCTTGGAGTAAACCTTCTCTTGAAGCCAGGCAAGAACTGGAGAGAAGTCGCCCGAAGCCATCTTGTCGTCCGTGTTTCCAAGGTCTGTTTGGAGGGAACTCCATATCTGACCACCGATGAGGTTGCCCATCGAGTAGGTGGGGAAGTAGCCGGCGGAGCCACGTGTCCAGTGCACGTCCTGTAAGACGCCAAGGGTGTCGGTTGGGGGCGTGATTCCCATATATTCGGTGTACTTTGAGTTCCAAACCTCAGGCAGGTCTTTGGCTTCAATCTGCCCGGTGAGCATCAAGACCTCGATCTCGAAGCGGATGAGGATGTGCAGGTTGTAAGTGAGCTCATCCGAGCCCACCCGGACAAACGTGGGGTTGACCTTGCTGAAGGCGCGGTAGAAGCCTTCAGTGCCCATCGAAGATAGGTTGGGAAAGCGAGCAGTGAGTCTTGGGAAGAAGTGAGTCCAGAACGGCTTGGATCTCCCGATGATGTTCTCCCATAGTCGCGATTGGCTCTCGTGAACGGCCAGCGAGGCGCCGCCCGCGAGGGGCGTGAGATCCCACTTTTTTGGCGAGCCTTGCTCGTAAAGTCCATGCCCCATCTCGTGAAGCGAGGAAGACAGAATCCCTTTGATGTGCTCGCTCGCGCGAGTCGTCATCCGGACGTCGCCGGATGAGAGGCTGCTGCAGAAGGCACTGGCGGAGATGTCGAGGCGGCCACGTCCGAAGTCGTAACCAATTTGGGTCGCCATCTCCTGAGCGAAATCGCGAAGCTTAGGTTGATCCCACTCGTTGAAGAGCAGGGCATCGTCCACCGGTCGACCGTTCTCTCGGATCTCACGAACGAGATCCACGATGGGTCCCTTGATCCGGTCGAACATCGATTGGGCCAGCTGGTGGGTCGCTCCTTGCTCGTAGAGGTCGATGAGTGCGTCGTAGGGGTGGTCTTTGTATCCGAGGAGGTCGGCCGTCTCCTTCGCGATCTCGAAGAGTTCCTTGTAGTAGGGAGCCATTCGGGCAAAGTCGTTGGCGGGCTTGGCCGAGCGCCAAGTCTGATAAGACTCGGCGGCAATCTTGGCCTTGCGAAGGACTAACTCGGGGGGAAGCTTGGTTTCGATGTCGACTTCGCGCTGGAGGTTACGGAGCATTGCGCCATCGTCGGAGTCGGGGTCGACTTCGCGGTGAGCTCCCTCGAGGGCTGTCCGCAAGGCGTCGCCGGTGATAATGGCGTGGGCCATGGCCGTAAGCTGACCGACTTGGGCGCTTCGCGCGGCCGCTCCGCCGGGTGGCATCAGCACTTGCTGATCCCAAGACATGATCCGGATTCCCGAGTCGATAGCGTTGTAGTCGGCGTAGAGCGACCGGACTTTTTCCAGAGCGGACATGCTCCGATTCTAGCCCGCGAGGGTCAGAACGCCGCCAATCTTTTCTCTAGCCCGGCCTTGACTGCGGCCCATTCGCCGGGGAGGATCGAATACATCACGGTGTCTCGGATGTAACCGTCGAACATTTGGGCATGGCTTCTTAGGACGCCTTCCTTTTGAGCCCCGAGCTTCTCGATGGCGGCTTGACTCTGGAAGTTTCGGCCATCTGTCTTGAGTTGGACCCGCTCGCATCCAAGGACCTCGAAGGCATGGGTTAGCATCAAAAGCTTCGCCTCCGGGTTCACAGCGGTGCCCTGGAACGGGCGGCCGATCCAAGTCATGCCGATCTCGACGCCGAGGTGAGTCGGGCGAATATCGAGGTAGCTGGACATCCCAATCGCCTCACTGGTGTCCTGCTTGACCATCGTGAAAGGGACGACGTTTGGCATTGCCCGGCAGGTCTCGATGTATTGCGCGAAGCCAGCCGCGTCAGGGGTGGAGGGGGCCCCGGTCATGAAGAACTGGAAGATTTCTTTGTCGCCGTACTTGGCGAGCGATTCCGCATGGCTCGCCTTTGCGGGTTCGAGCCGAACAAACCGACCTTCCAAAACAACCGGTTGCACATCGATAGGCGGGCGTAGCATGCCAGATTGTGGCTGCAACCGGATCCTACATAGCGCGGCTATTCACGGGCTCGCCTAACTTCGCTTCGATAAATGCGCCCACCACCTTCGGATCGAATTGAGATCCCGCGAACAGCTGAAGCTCATCGAGCGCCGCCTTGAATCCGATCGGCTCCTTGTAGGGGCGTGAGGTCGTCATGGCATCGAAAGAGTCGGCGACGGCCACAATTCGACCTTCCAGCGGAATTCTCTCGCCGGCCAAGCCTTCGGGATATCCGGTTCCGTCCCATCGCTCGTGGTGGGTCATCGCGATGTCTCGGGCCATGCGCATCACCGGCTCGGTGCATCCGGAAAGGATCGAACCTCCGATTTTCGTGTGGTCTCGCATTGTCTCGAACTCGTCATGCGAGAGGGGCCCTTTCTTTAGCAGGATCGAGTCCGAAATGCCGATCTTGCCGAGGTCATGGAGAAGAGCCGCGGATTCGATGGCGGCACAATATGCCTTTGGTTGGCCCAGGCATCGGGATATCTCGCCCGCAAGGTGACCCACCCGGCGAGTGTGCGCCGCGGTTTGGTCGTCACGAAATTCGGCGGCAACCGCCAAGCGCTCCAAGACCTCGCGCTGAGCAGCCGAAAGCTCGCGCGTTCGGATTTGGACCATCTCTTCAAGATCGTCTTTGTCTCGCCGAAGCTCGTCGTAGAGGACCTTCGTGCGAAGGGCGTTCCTAGCTCGAAGGAGCAATTCGACGAGCTCAAAATCCTTGCTTAGGAAGTCGGTGACTCCGACGTTGAGCGCCTTTTGCTTGGTGGCTTCGCTTGCGTCGCCGGTAAGCATGATCACAGGCACAAAGGCACCCGCCGCATCAATTTCCTTGAACTGTTGAAAAACGTGGAACCCGTCGATCGGCGGAAGCTTCAGGTCGAGCAGCACTAAGTCGGGCTTGAGTGCACGATAAGCTTCGGCTGCCTCTAGAGGCCGCTGCACAAGATGCACGTCCACCGCTCCGGCGCGTTTCAGCTCCCGGTCCAGGAGGGCAAGCATGTTATCGTCGTCATCGACGATTAGAATTCTACAATTTGTTAGTTCCTGTATGTTCACTGGCAATTAGGCCTTGCATGAGTGACGCACCGACAGTATAAGGTAGCCCACGCTGACGCACAAGGTCCCTCTAAATAAAACCCGCTTTGTAAACGTTAGCTTATTGAGTATATATCGGCGTACTTTTGTTCCAAACCGGCCAAATAAGCTTGCGGATTCATTGGCTCGCCGGTCACTTGGAGCACGAGATCCTTGGGTGTGAACTTGCGACCCTTCGAATAAACCTTCTCTCTCAGCCAACCTAAGATCGGTGCAAACTCGCCGTTGGCGATCAGACCGTCCACGTCCGACACATCCATCTTCAGGGCGTTCCAGATTTGATAGCTCAGCAGATTGCCCATCGAGTAGGTTGGGAAATAACCGATCGATCCCTGCGACCAGTGGACATCCTGAAGGCACCCAACGCTGTCCGTTGGAGGGGTGATGCCTAGGTATTGCTTGTATTTTGCATTCCAGGCTTCTGGCATGTCTTTAACCGCCAACTTTCCGGTGAGCACATCGCATTCGATTTCGAATCGAACGAGAACGTGCAAGTTATAGGTCAACTCGTCGGCTTCTACCCGAATGAAGCTCGATTCGACCTTGTTGATCGCCTTGTAGAACGTCTCGACACTGTAGCCCGCCAGTTCGGGGAACGTCGTCTGAAGCGAGGGGAGGAAGTGAGACCAGAACGCCTTGCTGCGCCCCACAATGTTCTCCCAAAGCCGCGACTGGCTCTCGTGGAGCCCGAGCGAAACGCCTCCTGCTAGTGGAGTTCGATCCCACTCCATCGGAGATCCTTGCTCGTACATCCCATGGCCCGCCTCGTGGAGGGTGCCAAAGATGGCGCTGCCGATGTAGTCCTTGTACCGGGTGGTGAGGCGAACGTCGCCGATCGACCAGCCCGTACAGAACGGATGGGGGGCGGTATCTTGGCGGCCCCGGTCGAAGTCGAAACCGACCGACTTGGCCAGCATCTCGGTGTATTGCGATTGCTTCGCCTCGTCCCACTTGCCATAGAGACCCGAGTCGTCGGTCTCCGGGCGTTCCCTGATCTTTCGGACGAGTTCGACCTGGGGGCCCTTGAGGGCTTCGAACATATTTCGCGCATCTGCGGCGGTCGCGCCCTCTTCGTACATATCCAGCAGGGCGTCGTAGATGTGCTCCTTGTATCCAAGGTGCTCCGCCTCTTGTCGGGCAATTTCGAACATTCGTTCGAGCGTTGGAGCGAAGCTTTTGAAATCGTTAGTCTTTCGAGCCAGGACCCACTCTTCGTGAGCGATGGCCGCCAGTCGGCTTTTCTCCGCTACCAGAGCGGTGGGAATCTTGGTTCGCATGTCGAGGTCCCGTCGGACGACTCTTAGCATCGCCGCGTCATCCTCGCTGGTCGCCTGCGCATTGTCGAGAGCTGATCGTGTTTCGTCGGCGATAAACGTCTCGTGAGCGAGCCGATTGAGGCAGCTTGCATGCTCCGCGCGGGCTTCGGCACCCCCTCGCGGCATGTAGGTTTGCTGATCCCAGTCCATCATCGCAATGGCGGCGGTCAAAGCGTTTACATCGGCGAGTCGAGACTTCAGGGTCTCCATGGGACTAGGCATAGGGGCAATTCTACCGAGGACGGGCTCGTTCATAATCTAATTTGTGGCAAGCGTGGCTTCAACTCCCTCAACCTCCGATCAGGCTCCGCGCGTTCTGCGCGTGGGAATGCTCGGATTTGGCACCGTAGGAACGGGCGCCTATCGGATGTTGAACAACAACCGCAGCGCGATCAACCGGAAGATCGGCTTCGAGGTCGAAGTCGCGCGAATTGGAGTCAAGGATCTCTCGAAGGCTCGTTCCTTGCCGAAGGAGATGTTTACCAGCGACCTTGAGTCGATCGTTGATGACCCTTCCATCGATGTGGTGCTCGAGCTAATCGGCGGGATCGAGCCGGCTGGCCGCCTCGTGGAGCGTGCTCTGAAGAACGGCAAACATGTGGTGACCGCCAACAAAGAGCTGATCGCCAAGCACGGCTCGCGTCTCGTCCACTTCGCCAAGAGTCAGGGTTTGGACCTCCACTACGAAGCTGCCGTTGGCGGTGGGATCCCCCTCGTGCAGCCGCTCAAGCATCAGCTCGCAGGCAACGACGTGCTAAAGATGATGGGGATATTGAACGGGACGACCAACTACATCCTCACCCAAATGAAGAACGAGGGCGCTGACTTTAGCGAGGCCCTTGCCGAGGCCCAAGCGAAAGGATTTGCCGAGGCTGACCCGACGAATGACGTTGATGGATTCGACGCTTCCTACAAGATCGCGATCCTCGCGAGCATCGCGTTCGGCAAGCAAGTACCCATGGAAGGCGTCTACCGAGAGGGCATTCGAAGCGTCACCAAGCTCGACATGCAATATGCCGATATGCTCGGATACACGATTAAACTGCTCGGAATTGTGGATGCAGTCGGGCCGGACCGCTTGCTCGCCCGCGTGCATCCAACCCTCGTCCCCAAGGCGCACCCGATCTCGACGGTGAGCGGGGTTTATAACGCGCTCTGGCTGAAAGGCGACTTCGTCGGAGATCTCATGTTTTCGGGCCGTGGTGCCGGATCAGACCCGACCGCATCTGCGGTCGTGGGCGACCTCATCGATGTCGGGCGGAACATCGGGACTGGCGGTTCGGGCAGTGCGATTCCCTACGACATGGGGATGGAGACCGAGTCGATCCAGAACCTCGTGACCAGCTACTACCTGCGCATGATCGTTCAGGACAAGCCAAAGGTATTAGGCAAGATTGCGACCGTCTTCGGCAACCACGACGTCTCGCTGGCGGCGATGGAGATGAAGACGCTCGACGAGGGCAGGGGCGAGATCGTGTTCCTCACCCACCCGTGTCGAGAGAAGGATTTTCAGGATGCGCTGTCCGACTTCCGCGAGGCCGACAGCGTCGAGGAAGTGAGCAACTTCTTCCGCGTCGAGACTAGCGGCGAAGTTTAAGGCCAGTCAGGGAAAGGTGGCCATAGGGCGAGAACTTGAGACCTTCGAATCGGTCGCTCACCAACTCCGCCTCAGTTGGAAAGTAGAGGGGGATAACCGGCATGAGTTCGAGGACGCGTGCTTCAATCTTGCCATAGAGCACTTCTCGACCCTTATGCTTCGGGGTTCTGGCGGCTTCCGCTAGCCATTGGTCAACTTGCTGATCCTTGAAGCCGCTCCGATTCTCCGAGCTGGTTGACGAAAAGAGGTTGGGGAGGTAGTTGTCCGGGTCGGCATAGTCGCCCGTCCAACCCGTGATGAAGGCAGGTAACTCACCCTTCAGGTTCCGCTCGGTGAGCATTTTGGAGTCCATTCCACGGCCCGTCGCATCGATCCCAAGATTCGTGCGCCAGTCGGTGACAATTGCGTCCACGATCGGCTCGCCTCGACGGTTGTCCTTATAACATAGCTCCAAGGTCGGGAAGCCGCGCCCGTTTGGGTAACCGGCCTGAGCAAGCAGGCGGCGAGCGCCCTGAGGATCGAAAGGAATCGCGGGAGGCGTGGGTATTGAACCCCGAATCTCTGGAGGAAGGATGCCGTTCGCGGGTCGGTAGAGATCAAGCAGGATGTCCTTCACCAATCGATCTCGATCGATCGCCATTGCGAGAGCCCGCCTCACCAATGGGTTCCGCAGGGCGGGGAGGGAAGTGTCGTTTAGTTGGAGATAGTTGAAGCCAGCCCGAGGCGTAATCTTGAGGTGCGACTGAAGTTCTGTGTCGCTTCTGACGTCTGCCAAGTCGGCAGGTTTGATCACCGTCAAGTCGAGCCCTCCGGTCTTGAAGAGGTCTCTGCGGGTGTTGTCGTCTTGAATCACCTTCACGGTGACCTTGTCAACCGATGCCGGCGCGTACCAATAGTGGGATTTTGCCAGAAGGACAAGCTGCTGCCCTTCGGCGTAGCTCGACGCCACGAACGGACCGCTCCCGATCATCTCCTTGACGGAAGCGATGTTTCGGGCGGCTGGTGCCACTCCCTTCTCCACGATCGCCATGGCGGGATAGGCGAGCCGAGACAAAAAGGAAGACTGTGGTTCCTTGAGCCGGATCCGGATCGTGTTCGGATCGAGGACGTCGATTCCGATCGTCTTCGACCCAGGCTCAAATCCGACGATATCGGAAAGGTAAGTCTGTACAAGGCCGCCACGATTCGCCGGATTGAGCGCGCGCAGGAGAGAGAATCGGACGTCCTCCGCGGTGACCGGATGCCCATCCGAAAACTTGGCGCGTTCTTCGAGGCGAAGCCTGTATGAACAATCCTTTGCGTTCCAGCCCCAACTGCTGGCGAGCAAAGGCTCGACGTACCCTTTCTCGTCGATTTGCACCAGGCCCTGGTAGACCTGTTGGAGGACGCCCGTAGTCACGTCGTCACTTGCCGCGACCGGGTCAAGAGTAGAGATGGGACTGCGAACGCCCCATCTGAACTCGCTTGCAGTTGGGCTGTATGCGGTCTTCGAGTAGTTGCCCTTCGAGCAGCCAATGACGAAGATAAGGAAGCAGGCGAGAAGCCCTGCACCCCTATGAAGTGGTGATGTAGCTCTTGTCCGCCGCCGCATCAGCCATTTTGGCCTCAAAATCCGCTTTCTTGATTTCGCCTCCGTAGCGACACACCGGACACAGTTCCAGATATGCGGTCTCGTACGGGATGACCGGGATGAAGAAGAGGGTAAACCAGGTTCGCCGAATGAGCAATCGAAACCGAGACGTGTTGTGGCAGTTTGGGCACGTATACGTGGCACCCTCGCCACAATCCTTAACGCGCCGCCGCCCAAATCCAAAAATGATCATGTATTCCTAAACGGGACAACTGGCAAAAAGCGTGCCGACCCATGCAATGACGGTCTATCCTGATGGAATGTCGCTCCTTTGCGGAATGATCGTCCTCCGCATCCTCGCCCCCGTCCAGATTGACGCCCTCGTTCCCACCCTGGATCACCTAGCTCAAGACCGGAACGTCTCCGAACTCGACACCTACCTAGTCGACAAGCCGAAGAGCCGAAGTCCCTTCTCGGTCATCAAGTCAGGTGGCTCCTACGACGTTGGCCGGTTCGGATGGCATGCCCTTGCCCTAAAGTCGCCTTCCGGAAAACCGTACATCGTTTTCTCGACTCCCCTGACGAGCGAGGACACGGGCGAAATCTTGTTCGCGGTTGAAGGCGGGAAGCTTCGCTTCGTCCCCGAGCCCGATGACTTGGGCGTCAAAATCGTTCGGCACTCGTTCGATCTCACCTTCCAAGTTCCTGCCAAGAAGGCGGTGCTCTCGGATCAGGTCCAGTTCTCATCTAAGTCAAGCAACCCGGAGTTCCTCTTCCGAATGTCCCCCTGCTACAAGGTGTCCGCGATCAAGGCGGGCAACGGCGAGGCTGTCCCGTTCACCCAGGCGGGCGGCGTCGTAGTCTTGCCGCGACCCGCGGAGTCGACCTTCACCTACAAGATCGACTACGCTGCGACCGTGGACCTGCGCAACTACGCGGGCAGCATCTCCGAGCAAGAGGCGACCCTTACCAACGACTACTGGTATCCGATGATCGCGCGGCACCCTGCGCCCTACGACATCACGATTCGGTCTCCGAAGAGTTGGATGGGGGTTGGCCAGGGTGAACTTGTCTCGGAGACCGACGAGGGTGATCAGCGAGTCACCAAGTATCGAATGGACTTGCCAGTGACCTTCTATAGCGTTTCGGCAGCGCCTTACAGGCACTTCAGCCAAACCATCGATGGCCGCAAGTTCCACGTGTGGAGCACCCGCATGACAGAGGACCAGATGCGGACTCAGACTGAGCTTTACGCCCCGATCCTGAAGTTCTATGAGCGCTTCGCCAAGTTCCCCTTCTCCGGATACGGAGCCGTGGATAGCGCGGTGTACGGCGGCGGCGCCCTCGAGGCCTACTCTTTTGCAACTTACGGAGGCGGACTTCCAAGCCTCGACGCCCACGAGCCCTCCCACACTTGGTGGGGTGGCATCCTCAATAGCACGTACTTCCACAGCTTTTGGAACGAGAGCTTTGCGGTTTACAGTGATGGTATCTACCACCGCGAGGTCCCGATCGGGAATGCCGAGGAGAGGCGCAAGGCCTTCATCCAAGATCCCGACGTAAGCGCGGACTTTAAGAGCACATCCTTGGCCGACAGCGGTTTCGAATGGGGCGGAGTCGCCGGTTCGCTGGGCTACGGAAAAGGGGCCAAGGTCCTGCAGATGCTCGAGGTGATCCTCGGATCCGAGCAGATGATCGGGTGTATGCACGAGTGGGCCAATTCGAATCCGGTGAATCATGAGGGCGAGTGGGAGCAGTTTGAGGCGGTGGTCCTGCGTCACCGTCCGGAGCTCAAATCCTTTTTCAATGATTGGGTCCGTCGGCCCGGCTATGCGGAGTTCGGTATTTCGAAGGTTGGCTTCGCGAATGGCGAACTCTCATTTTCGGTTGACTTTAAAGGTCCCCGATTCTGGCTGCCCCTCGAAGTCTTGGTAGAAGGCAAGGGCGGAACGAGACGGATCGTCCGATTCGATCTGTCGGACGACAAGTCGACAGTCGTTCGAATTCCATGCCCAGAAGGCAAGCCTTCCCACATCTCGATCGACCCGTGGCGTCGCCTGGTCCGCGAAGTCTCGCGAGATGAGACGCCGGTCGAGATCGGCGCCTCCCTGCGTTCGGTAAAGACGTTTGTCGATCCCAAGCACGAGGAGTACATCAAGTTCTTCAGCCACTCCAACACTCAGTTTCCAACTGACTTGAGCGGTGCGATGCTGATCGGCTCGCCAGAAACGGAGCTGAGATTGAAACCGCTCTTCGACTCCGTCGGGTTCAAGGTGAGTGGAAACAGCCTAACTTGGAAAGGAACGACCATTGACCTCCGCACCGAAGGGGCGATGGCGGTGGCGAACTTGCCAGGCGGGAAACACTGCGTCATTGCGATCGGTACCGCGAAAATGTTTCCCGAGTTCGGACGCGCTAGGGTGGTGCTGTTTGATCGACTCGGTCGATTCTTGAGAGGAGTCACCGATCCGAAAACGTCGGGAAGCTTGACGTTCGCCGTTCCCTAGGCGATGGTCTCCGCTTCTCGAACCGTTTCCTCGGGTGACGAGCTCGGCTCGTCGCCCTTGGCGAGGAAGTCGGGAAGTTCGAGGAAAAGCGCCTGCGAAAGGGCCACGAGGTAAGGCTCGTATGAGGCGCGAAGAACCTTTAGCTCTGTCCATGCCTCGTCGCTGCTGGACAGCTTTAGCTTTGGCCCACTTACTTCCTCAGCCAATCGGTTGAACTGGGAGTGGGTAAGCCGTCCGTGTTCTCCGGTCGAGATTTCCAGCCGTGAGATCGTGGAGATCACCACAAGGACCCTAACTGCCATGTTGTAGGTGAGCTCGGCCTGCACATCCACTCCCTCCTCATCTTCGTCGAGTGCGACCTGGAGGATGGAGCAAGTGTCCAACATGATGCAAAGGGCGGCTAGCCACGACTGGCGATCCTGGTGAGATCGATAGAAAGCGAGTATGGGATACGAGATGTAGTTCTCGAGGAGTTCGGCGGTGCAGTCTTCCCACTTCTCCAGGATTTCCCGCAGCGCTTCGGAGCTCACATTGGCATACTTCTGAAGGACTCCTGTTGCACTCGGCACTCGACCAGCTCGGGAGGTGACAAGTAGTGCCGAAGTTTCGCGTCTAGAAAATGCCTGATAGAACACGGGCAGATATCCAACGATGACGGCGAGAAATCCAAATCCTATTCCTGCTTCGAAAACGGTGACCGCGCGAGCCAGCGCCCCCACCGGCTTTTCGTCGCCCATTCCGAGCGTGAAAAAGGTGGTGCCGCTCAGATAGAATTCCGAACCCAGCGAGTGTTGTTTGCTGGGAACGTTGACCGCAAGTCCGATCCCGTGCTGGAGAAGCGCAAAGCCGGTCATGAGGAGCATCGCCCAGACCCCGACAAGAAGGACCAGCACAAAGGGACCATAAGCCGAAAGAGTGGCGTCTTTCGCCTTCGCCGACTTTACGTGGCGAGTAAACCAGCTCGCGAGAATCCAGGTCATGCGAAAGAAATAGGGGGCGACCCGGATGTTGCGGCGCACCGTCCGAGGCACAACCACTGTCTCGAAGCCATCCCACATGGCGAAGAAAACGATCAGTAGCCCCAAGACAATAAAGAGCGCCGGCATTGCCTTTAAGACGAATGGCGGCATGAAATGTTGGTGCAACAGAAAAGCCCCGCTAAAATAGGGGCATGCGCAGAGGGAGCGTCTTCGTCCTACTGGCTTTGCTTGCTTGCATATCGTGGTCTCGGGCAACCGAGTTGCCTGCGGGAACACGCATAAAACTGACCCTCCAGCGCACTTTGTCCACCCAACCGAAGGGCGGAGTCCTTGGCCTCATCGGAGTAAAACCCATTTCTCGAGAGCAGACCGCAGTGGTCTACGAGGTTGCCGAAGACGTTTACGACGACACCGGTCGCAAGATCATCGAGGCGGGAACGCCTGCGGTGGGCCGAGTTATCGACTCTCAGGTTGCCGGAGGAATGCGCATGCAGCCGCGTCTTGCAACGACCATTGAAAAGGTTTGGACGGTCGATGGCAAAGAGGTCGCTCTTCGATTTGAGACCAAGCACGAAGGTCAATGGGCTCACCGCTTTACTCGGGGCGAAACCGGTGCATACGTGAAGTCGCTACGTGAAGATGAGAATGGAGTGCGATTCGCGCCACCCGTAAACCAGGAGGCGGTCGAGGATGTTTTCCGGTTGCTGGTCAACGGGGAAGGGGATGACCTCATCCGCGATCCCAAACGCATCATGCGCCTCGGCACCTTCGCCAAGCAGAGCGGGCTGGAAGATTTCGTTCGCTTTCTGCAGGCTGGTGGCCCCGCCCAACTCATTAGATTGATGGCCGAATTGCAAAGCGGCAGCTTCGCGATCACACGCTTGAGCGACGTTTTGAAATTCGTTCAGGTGTTCAAGTTGACGAACGACGCTTGGCGCGCCGGATCTCAGGTGAGCCGGTGGATGAACGGGCGCGTTTGCGCCCCCCAGATTCTCGCCCCGGCAGGCTTCCCGATGGAAGCGATCGTCGCGGAATAAGTAGCGTCGGCGTCTCGCCGATGATCCGGAAATTCTAGGTGATTTGGATCATCGGCGAGACGCCAACGCTACATTCTCATTTAGAAGCGACCGCCGCCGCGGCCACCGCCGCCTCGACCGCCACGTTCTCGGCCGCCCTTATCACGACCACCGCCGCCTCCGCCGTAGCCGCCTCCGCCACCACCACCGTAGCCTCCGCCACCGCCTCGGTCACCACCGCCACCGCCGCCGCCAAATCCGCCTCCGCCACCACCACCGCTGTAGCCGCCTCCACCACCGCCGCCGAAACTGCGGCCTCCGCCGCCACCACCGCCGGCGGCCTTGGGCCGGGCCTCGTTCACGGTCAGTCGCCGGCCGCCCATCTCGGAGTTATTCTTCTCTTCGATCGCCGCATCCATCTGTTCTTCGTTCACATCAACGAATGCGAAGCCCCGTCCCTCAATGATTCTTGGGTTCTGACCGCCGAATGCCGCGAAGGCGGCGATCATCTCTTCCTCGGTTGCTGAATAGGGAATGTTCCCTACATAGAGCGTTTTGATTGCCATTCGAGTTTCCGTTTCCTTGCCCGAGCTCTCCACGGGCTACCGATGTGTTGCGCGATCTCTAAGGCTGCTCTGTGATGTGGGAAACCAGTGATCTCGAGGCGATGCTTTCGTTGCGCGAAACCGTACCGATGATCGTTTAGTATAACGCGATCTTCTTTTCTTGATAGGTCCTTGCAAAGGGATTTAGTCGAACCTACGAGGAGGTCGATTTAGTCAAGCGGGTTGACTTCCACGA
This sequence comes from Fimbriimonadales bacterium, assembly GCA_038321975.1. Lineage (GTDB taxonomy): Bacteria > Armatimonadota > Fimbriimonadia > Fimbriimonadales > Fimbriimonadaceae > Fimbriimonas. The sequence continues at coordinate 40,471 of JBBQFM010000014.1, forward strand.
TCAGGCCACCGTCACTATCCTGATAAACTTTCACCGAACGGAAGTCTGGCACGGTGGCATCTGCTTCCGCGACCTTGGTATTTCCGATCGCAATGACCTTCATACCGGCGCCGTGGCCGGAGTGAACGCCTGCGACGGTGTCTTCGAATACGAGGCACTGATCTGCGGGAACTGCGCTTCTTTCCGCTCCTAAGAGATAGGGGTCAGGGTGCGGCTTCCCGTTGGCAACGTCATTTCCAAAGACGGCGACGTGCGGATGGGGAATTCCGCCCGCGATCACTCGGGCCATCGCCACGTCAGTAGTGCCCGATGTCACGAGCGACCAGGCCGTTTTTGGCAGGGAATTCAAAAGTTCTAGCGCACCCGCGACGGGGTGAACACCATCGGTGTCGTTGATCTCTAGGTCTTCGAGGATGCGGTTTTCGGCATGAGGATCGAGGTGAGGGGCTACGAAGGCAATCGAGTCGATCCCACGCTTGCCGTGGATTTGGGGCAGGATGTCCTCGGGCTCGAGCCCGTTCATCACGCACCACTTGCTCCACGCTCGGTCGACCGACTCGATAGAGTGCACGAGCGTTCCGTCGAGGTCGAAGAGGAGAACTTTGCAGTGGAAAGTGAGCATGGGAGGAAGCGATGAATGATGAACGATGAGTGATGAATAGGGAGGGGATCCTCCGCCATTCATCATTCATCACTCAGCGTTTTCAGACGACCGTCGACAGGCCCTGGGCCATGACGATCTCGTGGGCGTGGTTGACGGTGAAGGCGACGCGGTGGGTGACCGAGTCGAGGATGCCCTCGGCACCGGGGTGGCCGTTGCCACTCGCTTTCACGCCGCCGAAGGGGAGGTGAACTTCAGCGCCGATACTCGGTAGATTCACGTAACCCAGGCCGTACTCGGCATGGTCTCGGACGAAGCGCCACTTGCGGTAGTCCTCGGTGATGACGGCCATTGCGAGGCCGTAGTCGGTGTCGTTGTAGACATCGACTGCCTCTTCCATTCCGTCGACACCGATAATCGCGACGTGTGGGCTGAAGGCTTCTTCTCGGAGGCAGAAGGTGTTCTTCTTGTAGCTCTCGAAGCGGTACACGAACGGGCTCACGAAGTTACCGCAGGCGTAGTCGCCGTCAGTAAGAACTTCGCCCTCGATGAGGACCTCGGCGCCTTCTTCCTTTGCCTTCGCGTTGTGGTGCTGCCACTTCTCGATGCTGCCCTCTTCGATGAGCGGACCCATGAAGGTCTCTTCCATCAAGCCGTCGCCGATCTTGATGCGCTTGACCTTTTCGACGTATCGCTTAGTGAACTCGGCCTGGATCTTCTTGTCGACAATGATTCGGCTCGTGCTCACGCATCGCTGGCCGGTCGTCTTGAAGGCACCCAGCACACAGGCATTGACGGCGAGGTCGATGTCAGCGTCGGCGAGGACGATGGTGGCGTTCTTGCCGCCCATCTCGGTTGCCGCGAACTTGTAAGCATCGCCAGCGGCGACGGTTTGGATGTACTTGCCAACCGCACGCGAGCCAGTGAAGAGAATCGCGGCGACGTCCTTGTGCTTGACGAGGGGATCGCCTGCGTCCTCACCAAGACCGTGGATGAGGTTTATGACACCGGCCGGGAAGCCGGCTTCTACAAACAGCTCCATGAGCTTGTTGGCCACGATTGGGGTCTGCTCGGCAGGCTTGAAGACCACCGTGTTTCCGGCGAGAACCGACGGAAGGATGACCCAGAGAGGAATCGCGGAGGGGAAGTTCCAAGGGGTGATGCAGGCGATAACGCCCTTCGGTCGCTTCAAGATAAACGCGTCCTTGGCGGCGACTTCGGAACTGATGGTGAGGCCGTTTGGCATGCGGCCCATGCCCGCCATGTACTGGGCCATGTGGAGGGCTTCGACGGCGTCGGCTCGGCCTTCGTTGATCGCCTTGCCGCATTCGCGGGTGACGAGGGTGGAGATCTCGTCGAGGTCTCGCTTGATGAGCTGAGCGAAGTTGTCGATGTACTCCGCGCGCTTGACCCAGCTCAGTTCTCGCCATGATTCGTAGGCGTGCTTGGCGGCGGCAACCGCCGCGTTTACGTCATCCGCATTGCTCAACGGGGCCGTGCCGACGGTGTCCTTTCGGTTGGCAGGATTCAAGCTTTCGAACGTCTGGCGGGGGTCCTGCCAAGAGCCGTCGATATAGTTCTTCGCGTGTGTCTGTTGCATCTTTTCTGTGAAGCAGTTTACCTGTCGCCTACTGGGTTCGCGGTCGAGTGTCCGGTCTGAGTCAACGCGGAGCGTGTAGCCGTCGGCTACGCCCGACGAGGGCCAAACGATTGGTTGAGTTAGCGTTAGGGCCCTGAGTTGGCACCGCGCGGGCGATCTACTTCTGAGCCGTTCCATATGGTCGCATCGGCACAACAGATGAGCTGAGTGCCTGTGCTACTAGGGCGTCGCACGTAGGCACGGCTACACGCTACGCGTGGACATCTGGCAACTGGGCCAGCTGGCCCAGTTGCTATCGAAGCAAGAACGTCAACTTATGCGGAAGACGCATCAGGGTGACGTCGATGATTGTCGTTCGGTGTGGCTGGAACCAACTCAAGAGATCCTCCGGCGAGATGTGGTAGCGCAGGGGGAGATAGAGGATTCGCTGGCTCGATGGGTCCACCGCGTCGATTTCGAGAGTCGCACCGTTGACCCTTGGCAATTGGAGCGCCCAATCTTTTCCATCCCATTTCGAAAGCCGCAAGTAGAAGTTGGTCGTGTTCGCGGTGACGTTGTTCTGGTGGTGGTCTTCGAATAGACCATCGATCAATCGGTCCGGCTCGGAACCGCCGAACGAGTTGAAGAAGATGCTTGTGTCGTTCACGGGATTGCCGAGGTGATCGCAGACCCTAACGACGACCTGAGCGTGTCCGTCGTATTGGCTTTTTGGATTGTTGAGCCAGCGTTGAACAGCACCCTCCAGTCGGCCCAAGATGCCGGTGTCGTGGTCCGGCAGCTTTACGCGCTCGTACGTGTCGTTGGTGGCGTCGTCAAACACCTGCACCACGTTCGCGTAGGTGTCCCTTGTTGCAGAGAGCGCTGCCTTGATAAGGGGCACCACAAACTCTCGATTCTCAGACCCGCTCACCACGCTGAACTGGTCATGCATGTCCGAGTGATCGGTGTTGTACGGGATCGCGAACGGAATCTGCGGGCGCTCGTCTGCGACCTTGCCGTCGACCGGCGGATTCGGCTTAGATGCCTGGAGCACTCGGTAGTATTCGGCTCCCCGCGAATCGGTTGGCTGGTTATCGATCTGATGCGACTCTCGCTCGGCAAACGCGACCGCCATATCCCAATCGATCGACCGTGCAGTTGCAGTGGGCACCAGCTTGAGATAGTTGATATTCAGGTTCGAAGCGGACACTCGGACGACTCCATCGGAGCCATCCTCCTTGCCGTATCGAATAGGCAATGGTACGTATTCGGGCGGCGTCTGACTGCCCACGATGTTGAACTCCATGACCCCGTAGTTATGGAACATGTCGTTGCCATCGGCGAGGAAGTGGGTGTGAAGGTCAATCGCCCAATCGGAGCCGAGTTCCAGGTCTTCGAGGACCGCCTTTCCGGGTTGGGTGCCCTGTAGCGACCGAGCGAAACGCGCAAACTGAGTTGACCCGATATGCGCCCAGCCGCTTCCAAGGTTCGCTCCTGCCAGGTAGATCAGCCTCTTGAGCGGGCAGTTGCCATCCGGCTCCCAGAAGCGGCGGATCCAGTTGCGGGCAACCAGCGCGCCGGTGCTGTGGACGATGACGTCGAAGCCGCTGTCGAGCAGCGATCCGTTCTCGATCAGTGCCCTCTGAAAGGCCAAAGAGATGTCATCCACGCCGATTCCGTCGTCGAGCGAAATATATCTGCTGACGTTCACCGGAACAACTGACACGCCCATATCCGCGAGGTTGCCGATCAGTCGGCCATAGAGATCGTTCAAGGATTGGGCGCTGTAGTCGCCGTCATCGACCGTCTTGCCTTCAGTGCTATATCCATGAATGAGAACGACAGGTAACGCCATGATGTGCTTGTAGTATTGCTTGGTTACCGAGGTTTGGCAACCAGTTCTTTAAGGGAGGTTGAGCGGATCTAGCCACGCTTCGCGTGGACGGGCGGTGGAGTCCCTGGCCTCTTCTGCCGATAACCAGATGTGGGTCCCGGGCACGTAATCTCACCTGGTACCCTAAGGTCTCCCCCTTATGGCTCGTGTTAGTTTCCGCTTGATTGGGCTTGCGTCGGCTCTCTTCCTGACCTGTGGATCACTGGCGTCCAACGTTCGATCGGAAGCCGCGGTGGTGTTCGTGAACGAGGTGCCTGTCCTACGCTTGGCTACCCCGTCAGGACGCCTCAGTCCCGTGGCGCGAGCAGAGAAACTCGTGAGGGCACTGAGCCAAGTCCCCTCGATCGGAAAGGTGATTGCGCGCAAAGAAGGGTTGAGCTTCATCCTGGTCGCGCCCGGACAGCCCCTGCTCGAAGTCACCGCCGAGGAGGCGCACGCCCAGAAGTCTTCGATCGCGTGGCTGGCCCTGTCATGGGCCAAGAAAATGCGGGCGGCTGCCCTTTTGCCTCCGATTAAGCTTTCGGAAAACTCGATCCGCCTTCCGCTCGGAAGCTCAAAAGAAATTTCCATTGTCGGCTCTATGGCCCGGAGTGCAACCGCATCTGCTCCCCGCGACGGGGTTGTCTCGATGACCCAGACCCCGGCGACGATTAAGATTCAAGGGACGATTCCAGGCCGAACCCAAATTCGAGTTGATGCGGGGACGAACATCGAGACGATCGACGTCGAGGTCAAACCCTATGCGGCAATCTACCCCCAGAATTTGACCGCCCAGGTCACCGGCGCACCCGCCCACTCGGACACCGTTCGAGGGTCCATCGAAAGCGCTCTGCAGATGAAGTTCGTCGCCCAGCCGAACGCGAAGTGGACTTTCGAAGTTAAGAACGCAAAGCCGGTGCTTCCTGGTCAAGCCGCCACGTTTCCGGTTCGGGTTTGGACAGGGGCACCCAACGCTTTCTCGTCGAGTGGTTTGGTCAATGTCGTGGTGCGAAACATCGCCCTTGGCCGAGTAGATGAAGGCGAGCTCTGGTATTCGAACGACCCGGAAAGCGTAAGGCAACCGGGGCCCCTGTTCTCCGCCGCGCTAAAGCGCGGTTCGTCGTCACGCTTGCTCTATCACCACGTCAACGAATCATCGCAGGCGATGATTTTGCGGCTTCAGGTGATCAACGATAATGACCAGGAAGCGCGAATCATGCTGATCCCCGGTGACAGCAAGCCGGATCGAAATCCGGTGCGAGCCGGCATGGCCGCGGCCGACGAATACGTTCGGAATTGGATGACGGGGAGCGGGGAGATTGTCGTGATCCCTCCGCACTCGTCGTTGCCGATCTCCCTCCGTAGGTTGAGTCCCAAGGAAACGGTAAGCGGCCTCTGCACGATTCGCATGGTCGATGGCCCACCCGACATACTCATCCGCTCCGACGCTTGGCCTCCATTTCCCCTCGACGCCCGATGGTTGAGTGCGACCCGCACATCCACCCCCTGGCGTGAGGTCGGCACCCAGCCCATTAGCAGCTTCGACCGTGCTCCCTCAGAGCTGTCCCAGCACATCTATCCCAACCCGTTCCGCGAGGAGACCGTTGCCTACGCTGTCGGAGGCCGGTACGGCTTCATTCGCATCGGCCAGCGTCCCATCGCGAGGCAGGACAATGAGGGCGCACTCGATGGGAACTTCGGCGTGATCTACAACATCAAGGCGAAGGTCGAGAATAAGACCGCCGACGCCACCGAATGTGAACTCGTGTTCGAGGCGAGTGCCGGATACTCGGGTGGTCTGTTCATGGTCGATGGCCAGCTTCTCCAAACCCCGCTCCTTCAACCGAAGGGGGAAATTCAGCTCAAGAAGTTCCGACTCATCCCGGGTGCGACTCGGTCGTTTGACATCGTAACGTTGCCCCTCTCGGGTGGCAGCTATCCGTGCACGCTCACGATCCGTCCGGTCCAAAACGTCGCCTACGGCGGCTGAGCGATTTTATCCACGCGTAGCGTGTAGGCGTCGGCTACGCCCGACGGACAACCCTCGGCACGTAAGCGACGGCTATACGCTACGCGTGGAACACCTCGAGGCGTGACACACTAGAAGGAGATATGGATCCTAGTTTTCAAATCATCGCGGACCTGTTCCAGGTTCCCAAGTCGGACGACTTGGGCGAGGTCAAGGGCAACGTTCGCAAGCGAAAGGGGAGTACACCCGAGGAAAGCGACGATCTTGGGCGGCAGAGCCTTAGCGATGGCGACTTCGAAACCGCGATCAGGCACTTTCGAACCGCGGTCGACCAGCGCGACCCGACCGATATTTCGTCGAGACTCGACCTTGCCGGCGCTTACGACTACGGCGACCAATACCCCCAGGCCCTGAGGCAATACGAAACCGCGCTTCGAATCAAGGGAGATGCGGTGGAGCCGCTGGTTGGCTCGTCCGACCTGTTCAAGCGATACGGACGATATCGGGATTCGATCGAGCGGATGGAGAAGGCGATCGCGCTGGAGCCATTCAATCACCACTATCTCATCAAGCTTGCTGAGACGCTACTCGAAGCCGGTGAGCCGACTCGGGCGCTTGCTTCGGCGTCGGAGGCGGTCGTGATCAAGCCAGATGAGCCGTACTATCACTACTGGATCGGCGACCTCCTCATCGGCCTCAAACGCTGGGATGAGGCGCTGGCTTCGCTAAGGGCGGCGATCGAGCTTTCGCCGGGCGACGACTATCTCTACCTCCGAGCCGCGGTTGCCTTCTGGCGAGCCGACCGACAGCCCGAGGCGATCAAGGCGGTGCGATTGGCAAGCGATCTCGACCCCGCGAAGCACGTGTACCACGGCCTTCTCGGAATCATGCTCGAGGAAATGGGGCTCGTCGAGGAGGCGCATCTTGAGTCGGATCGGGCTTCGAAGATGGACCGATACGATCATGACACCCTCTCGCGGGTTCTCTTCGAAATGGACATCGAACCCTGAGATGAGGGCAGTTGTCCAGCGCGTCTTGTCGGCTCAGGTTTCGATCGATGGGGAAGTTGTAGGGCGCTGCGGCGTGGGGCTACTACTTTTGGTCGCGGCTCATCGCCGCGATACGGTTGCCGAGGCGAAGAAGCTGGCCGACAAAGCGGTCGGCCTCCGGATCTTCAACGATCCGGACGGGAAGATGAACCTCTCGATGAAGGATATCGAGCGTTCGGGGATTCTCGCGGTGTCCAACTTCACGATCTACGGAGATACCGCGAAGAACCGGCGGCCCAGCTTCATGGAGTCGGCCCCTTACGATGAGGGTAAAACGCTGTTCGAAGCGTTCGTGGAAGCGCTAAGAGACGTCGGAGCGACGGTGGAGACCGGAGTTTTCGGGGCAGATATGCAGGTTGAATTGGTGAACGACGGTCCCGTGACCGTAATTCTCGACGCACCGCCTCCCGCCGATTGACCTATCGGCCATGTATTTCTACAAGTTCCTTTGAGTTCGAAGTAACTCAGCGCCAAGTGCAACGTCCGAAAAATGCACTGCGATCGAAGGGGCAAGCGTGGTAGAAAGCACAGTTATGGGGTTCGGGGCGTCCATTAGTGGACGTATGGAGTTGGATACCGATGGCGCACTCGTCAAACGAGCGCGTGATGGCGACTATGGTGCGTTCGAAGTTCTCTTCGACCGGCATCGAAAATTGGTATACCGATTCGCTTACCAGATGTCCTCGCGAAGGGATGATGCCGAAGATATCGTACAAGAGGCGTTCGTTCGGGCGTATCAAAACTTACATCGCTACCGCGACGAGGCAAAGTTCACAACCTGGCTTTTGAGGATCGTAACCAACCTCTGCACCGACCAGGCGAGAATGGGCCAGCGGCGCATGGCATTGGAACAGCAGGAAGCGGCCGGAGCCCTCGATTGGATGACAATCGGCGGAGTCGAAGACCCCGTTCAGAATTTGGAAGACGACCGCAGGAAGCAAGTGTTGAAGAGAGCGTTGGGCGCACTACCAGCCCACCACCGCTCCGTGATAGTTTTGCGAGATTTGGAAGAGAGGGAATATCCAGATATCGCTGCGATTTTGGGATGTACCGTCGGGGGAGCGAAGCTGAGAGTGCTCCGTGCACGACGGGCCTTGAAGGATAGGATTGCGCCGTTACTCGGCGAGGAAAGCAAATGAACCGCAAGTTCGAAGATAAGTTGGTGCAGTTGGCCTTTGGCGATATGTCCGCCGAAGAAGCTGCTCGTGTGGAAGCGGAGGCGAAGACCGATCCTATTGCCGCCCAAACCCTCGCTTCCTACCGGGACATGCGATCCGGTTTTAGCCTGATGTCCGATGTGCCCGAGGATCAGTTGTCCAAGGAGCGTCTGCGAGATGCGATCTTGGCTCAGGGTCTGAAGCCCAAGCCGGTGCCACGATTCGCTCTTTGGAGTTACGCTTGGATGCCCGTGGCCGCGTGCGCATTCACCTTTGGAATCCTGATGGTTCGACAGCACGGTAAGACTTCGGAGCCGATGGTCGTGATGGGACCAAGTGCCACCGCAAAGGCTTTTGGCAACACCGATGTCACTAAACTTCCTAATTTGGTTGCGATGAACCCGCCGACGGCGAAGTCTGTCGACGAGAAGTTGAGGTCGACCGGAGAGGACTTGGTTGACGACTGGGGCATCAATGATTCGGCCGCTCAGCCAGCCGTGGATCGAAGCTATCACGGGCGTGGAGGCAGTGGCACCGGACGATCGGGAGGCCGCCACAAGCGACACGAACCCGAACCGCAGCTGATGGCGAACATCGTTTTGGCTGGTGGCGTCACCGTGCCCCTCGCCGTCTCGGATTCAGCGCCGCCTGCGAGCGCCCAGAACTCCATGAATAACAGTCAGGCGGCGTTGAAGAAGGCGACCGCAAAGCCATCTGGAGATGGCCCAATCATTTTGATCGACCAGCAGCAAGATGCTGAAACGGGGGCTCAGAGAGCCACCGAGGTAGGAAGCGCAAGTAATGTTATTGTCGGCGGTTAGTCTTGTCTTGGCCCTTTCGAACTCTTGGTTCGAGGAGGATCAGCTCAATACGCGGGAGCAGGCGATGTGGAATCGCGTGGAGCCTTCGCTAGTCACCCTCGTGACTGGCAACCAGGCCCGCGGCGTGGCCGCTTGTATCGACAACACCGGACTATTTATCGCCCATCAGGCTTCGGTCACCGGTCGACTGATGGATGGCCGAACCTCGAAGGGCAAAGTTCTTCGGTTTAGGCTCATCGCGCAAGATGGCCCGAGCCATATGATGCTTCTCCAGGCTTCCCCATGGGTCGAAGGGGAAATCAAACCGATTCCCGAGCCAACTACCGAACCCGCTGCCGGATCTGCACTGTTGGCTGTCCTCGCCGATGGTCCCATCAAGGCCGAACTTGTCTCCTCCAACCGCTTTGGAGTGGTGCAGCCCTATCGACGTGCTTTGCCGCTCAGCGAGATCCGCTTCGAGCGTCCCTTGCCCCTAGTCGGAGGTGCGCTCATCTTCTCCGAAAACGGACAACTCGTTGGCGCTTTAAGTGCAACGCTCAATCGAGCGAATTCCAATTTCGACCAGAATATTTCCACCGCCTTTGCAAGCATGAAGCCGGTGATTGTCTATCAAAAAGGCGGAGGTGCCGGTGCGGGCGGAGTTGGAGGAGGAGGCTTTGCGCCGCTGGCGGCGGGTGCGACTCGGAACAACAATCTAGCTTCCGGTCCAGGCAGCCTCACAACCGCCTATGCCCCTGGCACCTCGGTGCTGAAGAAAGTCTTCGAAGGATTCAAATCTCCCTCTCATCAGGTCTACCACGCCTCCATTGGTGTCTTTTGCCAAGACGCCCTGGGTGGTGGATCACAGGTTGTAACCATCACCAAAGGATCTACTGCAGATAGGGCGGGCATCAAGGAAGGCGACGTGATCGAGCACATCGGTTCCACCCTCATTCGCACGAATCTAGATTTTGCCAAGTTGATCTTCGATCAGAAAATTGGCGAGAAGATCACGGTTCGAGTGCACCGCGGAACCGAGATTCTGAACATTGACGTCGTCGTCGATCGCCAGATCATGCAGTAAAGAGGGTTTCGCTCGTGCTGGCGAAATCCTTTACCTGCCACTTCAGGGTCCGATTGCCCCTCCACTCGTCTACATTCGGCTGGAACAGCAGGTCAACGACCGACCCGGCACCCGATTCGGTGACCCGCTCGCCGATGCCGAACGCGATGCCTTGAACGGCCAGTCCTTCTCCCTGCCGCAGCACCAGGCGAACGTGTGCCGGGCTCTTGGTGGGAAGGACCTGAGCCAACGAAACGTTGCGCGCGACGAAGACCGGCTCCGGGTTCTCGCACCCGAAGGGCTCAAGAAGGGCGAGGGCTTCAACCGACGCCATGCTGATCTCGTTGGAGCTGACCTCCATATCGACGCGCTGGGAGGGAAGAAAGTCTTCGGGTGTGAGGTGGAGGCCGGCATAGTTGTGGAGCGCGTCCGAGACTTCTTGGAAGCGATCTAACTCGAAAGAACAGCCCGCGGCCATCGCGTGCCCGCCTCCGCTAAGGAACAGGTCTGGGTAGGCACGAATCGCGTTGGCTAAGTGGAAGTTGGGAATGGTCCTCGCGGAGCCCTTGGCGACCCCGGTCTCGGTGTCAAAGGTCATCACGAAGGTTGGCCTTCTAAACTGCTCGACCAGCCGCCCCGCGACGATTCCCACGATTCCCGAGTGCCAGCCGGGGTTTCCGACGATGATCACGTTTCTTTCTTGGTCGCCCTTGGCGATGACCATTTCGACCGCTTCATCGATAATCTGCTGCTGTTGCTCGCGCCGACTCGTGTTGACCGCCTCAATCTCGGCAGCAAGGGAAGCCGCCTTGATCGGATCGTTCTCGAGCAGAAGCTGCAACGACATCGCCGCGTCATCGATGCGTCCGGCCGCGTTCAATCGTGGTCCGAGCACGAATCCGACGTGGTAAGCGCGGAGGGACTTACCCGGGTCGAGGACGATCTTCGCCTCGTTGATGAGCGCACGAAGGCCGGCTTTCTTGGTTTCGGTGAGCCTCTCGAGGCCAAACTTCGCGATGATGCGGTTCTCGCCGATGAGCGGCATCACGTCGGCGATGGTGCCAAGCGCGGCGAGATCGAGGAAGGCCCGGTAAAACTTGTCGACCGGCATCCCAAGGTCTCGGGTGATACCGGCACAAAGCTTGAGAACCACGCCCGCGCCACACAGCTCGGTGAACGGATACTGGGAGTCCTCGCGATGGGGATTGACCACCGCCGCCGCGTTCGGGAGTTCGCGGCCAATCGAGTGGTGGTCGGTGACCACGACGGTCATTCCCGCCGCATTCGCCTGATCGACCTGCTCGTGGGCAGCCACGCCGCAGTCGCAGGTGAGGAAGAGTTTCGCGCCTTGCGCCTTGGCGGCCTCGACTGCGCTCGCGTGGATCCCGTACCCTTCTCGCATGCGGTGGGGGACGTGTACATGGACGTCGCAGCCAATCTTCTCAAGGAAGCGGCCGAAGATGGCCGCGCTGGTCACTCCGTCCACGTCATAGTCGCCGTGGACGAAGATGCGCTCCTTGCGCTCTCGGGCTCCTAGAATCGCGTCTACGGCCTTTTGGTAGTCAGGTAGCAGGCTGGGATCGTGCAAGCCGTCCAGCGTGGGGTTAATGAACTCGCGAGCGAGCTCGGGGTCGGTGTATCCCCTCTGTGCTAGCACGGCGGCCACGAGCGAGGGAATCTTCAGCTCTTCTTGGAGCCGCCGCTCGGCGTCGTGGTCGCGAGCCCCGATTACCCAACGGCTTGCGACCTGCGTCATCGTCATGTACTAAAGACGCCGCAGCGCGGCGTTATAGCTTCTCGACTTGCGCGAAATCCAATTCGACGGGAGTGTCACGACCAAAGATATTGATAAGGACCTTGAGCTTCTCGCGGTCTGCGTTGACTTCCTCAATTTTTCCGCTGAAGTCGCTGAACGGACCTTCCACAACTCGAATCGCGTCGCCCTTCGTCCAGGAAACCTTGGGGGTTTCTTTGCTGGCTTCGAGGTTGGTCATGATCCTCGCCACTTCGTAGTCTTCGAGAGGCACCGGCTTATTGCCGCTCTGGACAAACCCGGTCACGCCGCTCGTCGACTTCACGAGTTTGAACGTGTCGTCGGTGAGGGCCATCTGCACGAGGATGTAGCCAGGGAAGACCTTGCGATCGACTTCATAGCGCTTGTTGTTGCGCGTCTGAAGCTCTTTCTCGGTCGGGATCAGAATTTCGAAGATGTCGAGGTTCCAAAGACCCTCAACCTGAGATCGGCGGGTGAGAACGTCCTTAACCTTGTTCTCGTGACCGGCAATCGTGTGAACGGCGTACCAGGCTCTTGGCATGTTTAGAAGGTGCCCTTTGTGATGATCTTAACGAGGGTGTCGAACACGAGGCTCAGCGTAGTGAGAACCGCGACGAGGAGACCGCAAACGGCAAGCACAACCGTGGTAAGCCGGTTGGTTTCTGCTCGCGCGGGCCAGCTCACTTTCTTCATCTCTCGGCCGACCTCATTGAAGAAGCCTTTTAGACCCCTTCGCGACTTAGGAATAGGGAGAGATCCCTGCGGTTTACGAGGCTCGCCGCCACTCGTAGCTCCAGTTGGTGTTGTACTCATCGACGTTCTTGCCCCTGCCGGAAGCAATGGGGATACCAGCATGATACCTCTCCGTGACCAGAATCCCCAATATTAAGGCACGTTGGGCCCACGTGTTATTTGCACCGCAATAGAGACGAACCTATTTGCAAGACGGTGTGTTTGGCGCTACAGTTAGTTGCGATCTGCCCCCCTTTGACCGGTAAAGGTGCTGGGCAGGAAGTCGAGGGGAACAAATCTTATAACATGGGAACATCTGGTCCGTACAGCGAGTTGGAGTACCTCATCCTTGCCATGGTGGGCGAAGAAATCAATTCCGGCTATGCGATGAGGAAAGAAATGAACCGGATGCGCGGAGGAAGATGGAGCGCTGAAAGCGGTTCTGTCTACCGTGTCCTGCGGCGCCTGGAGCGCGATAACTTAGTCATTGAGGCACGAAAAGTAGGAGTTCCGAACCGAGAACGAACCGAATACGATCTTTCAACGCAGGGCGAAGCCCTTCTGCACAGTTGGTTAACCTTCCCACCCGACCGATCCGAGCTGGCGTTTCTCGTCGATCCGATTCGGACCCGCAGCTACTTTATCTCGCGGCTAAAGCCTGCCGAGCAAGCCCGAGTTGTGAAGACTTGGGTGCAAGAGAGCAAGCAGTTCGTCTCCGACCTCGATCGCGACCTTCAAGCCACTTCGTATAAGGATCCGCTAAGAAACATGGCGTACTACAACCTAATGTTTCTAGCCGAAGCGAGACACGAATGGCTTAAGAAGCTCCTCACGGTTGTTAAGACAACAAACTCGGCTCAGCCGGCCGCAGTAGGTGCGGCCGACAAGGCTTAGCGCTTGATATCGACGACGACGTATTTCTTCTTGCCTTCGGGTGCTTCGAAGACCACCTTTTCGCCTTTGGCGTGACCGTATAGCGCGGTGCCCATCGGCGATTCGTTGCTGATGAGGTCCTTGTTCGGGTCGGCTTCCATGCTCGAAACGACTCTCACGTCGAACTCGTCGTCGAACTGCTCGTCGCGCACGGTGACCAGCGATCCGATACCTACTCGGTCGGTCGGGATCTGGTCGAGCTCGAGGATGTGCGCGTTCCCGAACATCGCCTTGAGCTCGGCCATTCGGGTTTCGACCATGGCTTGTTCAAATTTAACTTCGTCGAGTTCGCTGTTGTCTTCGCTAAACTCTCCGTGCTGCTGGCTTTCACGGATGCGGTCCGCAATCTCCGGACGCTTGACCGTGGTGAGGTATTCCAGCTCGGTTTGAAGCTGCTTATAGCCTTCCGGGGTGAGTAACACTCCGCCCAGCGGCTCTGCAATCATCTCTGCTTCATTCATTCCGTTTTTACTTTCTCCTGTTCCTGCGAGCAGGCATTATAGCCGCTTTGCTCGCCTTAAAATCCTGTTTTCGCCTGCTCGATTACTGTATTTCTTGCTCCGATCTTCATCTACTCCAATACCGGCATCGGAGTGAGCGAATAGACACGTATGACGGGCCGGACACTTTGTATGTTGCAAATTTGCACACAATCTTTAGAGGTAAACGACAAGTATCGACAGATCGTCTCGAACGATAGGTCTTCCCGGTCCGTCACTGGTAGATTGATTCCAGCGATGCGCGTACTTTGCGGCACTATCATTTTTCTGGCTGGGCTTGGTGCCTTTGCGCAGGAATCTCCTGTGTCGGCACCTGGTGAAAACCTTTTCACGACCCAAAAGCCAGACGCGTGGATCGTCATAAGGAGTCACACAACTGGGTCTGATGTGGTGGAAGTTTCGATGCAGGCCCCTGGCTATTCCATCGCAACCTTGCAAAAGCAGGTGAACAGCCTCGCGGCCTATCTGCCCAAAGCCCCGTGGGGGCTTGCCGTAACTCCGTACGCACCAGATGCGAAGTCGATGCCTGGAGTGGTGTTTGCGCGAGCCACGTTCGCGGCCACCGGGCTCATCGACACCCAAACCGGCGCCTTTCGCCTGGAGCCCTTGGCGCGGATGCTAACTGGTGCCGAGGGAAAGAACGAGGTCCACGTAATCAGCGTCGTCTATGAAAGCCTCCGCCCAGGGGCAAACACGCTTCAAAACTTTTCGTCGTCGTCTGTACAGGTGCAGGGAGTTTCCGACCAGAGCCAAATCGGTCTCGAATATCGGATTAAGCTTCTTACCCAGGATCCGAGTAAAATAACGATCCCGGAACTTGCTACGGAAACGGCAAAGAAGCCGCCTCCTGTCGCGCCCACCCAGGGTGTCGATTGGTTGCTCTGGACTCTTATCGTCGTCGCCGCCCTCGCGCTCAGCGCGTTGGTATACTCGCTTCTGGTCAGGGGTTCCCCTCAACCCCGCGCAAAATAGCCTCGAAAAGGATCGAAGAATCTCTATGGCCATCCTGGACACCATCACCCTTCCCGAGTTCATCGAAATGGGATTCGAAGACCGGGCATCCGACGTTTGTATCAAAGCGGGTGCCCCGCCCACCTACCGACAGCACAGCGTCTTTAAACCCATCTCAGACGAATACGGAATCGTGAGCCCGGCTCAGGCGCAGCGGATGATTTCCGCGATGATGTCCGAGAAGCAGCTTAAGAGGTTTGAGGACACCCATGAGATGGACCTCGCGTTCGCGGTTGGAGACAAGTGCCGTGTCCGTGCGAACATCTACATGCAGCGCGGCACGATGGCTATCGTCTGCCGAATTATCCCTCTCACGATTCTGACGATTGAGCAACTTGGCCTGCCACCGGTTCTTGCCGAGCTTACAAAGCACCGACTCGGGCTGGTCTTGGTTACCGGACCTACCGGTTCGGGCAAGACGACTTCGCTGGCGGCAATGGTCGACTTGATCAATATCAACCGACCTTGCCACATCGTTACCATCGAAGACCCGCTCGAGTTCGTGCATCAAGATAAGACCGCATACGTAAGCCAACGAGAAGTCGGAATCGATACTCTTGACTTCCAGCCCGCGCTTCGCGCGGTCGTCCGAGAAGCTCCCGACGTCATCCTCATCGGTGAAATGCGAGACCAAGAGACGATGGCCACCGCGATGCAGGCGGGTGAAACCGGTCACTTGGTTTTCTCCACCGTTCACACGGCAAGTGCCTACGAGACGATGGACCGAATTATCAACATGTTCCCGCCGCACGAGAAGAACCACCTCTGCCAGCGACTGGCCGGTTCACTCCGAGCCATCGTCGCCCAGAAGCTCGTTCCTCGAGCCGACGGAAACGGTCGTGTCGTCGCCAACGAGATTCTTATCTGTACGCCTACCGTCAGCAAGTCAATTGAGGACGGTCACTTCGGCGACCTCTATCACATGATGAATGAGGGCGGGTTCTGGGGCATGCAGACGATGAACCAGTCGCTCGTCCGCTACGTGAAGGCAGGCGTCATCACCGAGCAGACCGCGATGAACTACGCGGGTATTCCTTCCGAGCTGAAGCAGATGCTGAGACGCTAGGACGGGTGTTAGGTGTTAGGTGTTGGGTGTTAGGCCGGATGGTCTAGCACCCAATTTCGTTTTATTTTCCACGCGTAGCGTGTGACCGTCGCCTACGTGCGACGCTCGTCGGGCGTAGCCGATGCCTACACGCTACGCGTTGAAAAATGCGCAAAACCGCTTTCTTTCCAGCCGAACACCGAACACCTAACACCGAACACCTCCTTTCCCCCGTTTCCAGGAAGGAAAAATGCAAAAGTAGGCGAATAATGGTGGCTGTGTCCCTGGAGGAATTCATGAGGTGCCGAAGATGGCTCTGAAGATTGACGCGTTGCTGACGGAGCTGGTGCAGATGGATGCCAGCGACCTTCACCTGAAATCGGGCCAACCGCCGATCATGCGCATACGGGGCGACCTGCAGCGAATGGAGCAGTTCAGGATGACGCCGGACGAACACCAAGCGCTCCTGTACGGGATGCTGAATGATGAGCGCCGGGAGCGGCTCGACAACTTCAAGGAAGTGGACCTCTCGTACAACGTCCCCGGAGTAGCCCGTTTCCGGGTGAATATGTTTTGGCAGCGGGGAAAGATCGGAGCCGTCTTCCGTGTCATTCCGTTCAAGATCCGCTCAATCGACCAGCTAGGATTGCCGCCCGTCTGCAAGGACATCGCGCTCTTGCCTCGTGGGTTGATTCTCGTCACCGGTCCTACCGGTTCGGGTAAGTCAACCTCGCTTGCTGCGATGATCGACCATATCAACCTCAACAAGCGCTCGCACGTGATGACCGTCGAGGATCCGATCGAGTACGTCCACCTGGACAAAACATCGATTATCAACCAACGGGAGTTGGCTACGGACACCCACACGTTTACCGACGCGCTGCGACACGTCATGCGGCAAAACCCCGACGTGATCCTCGTCGGCGAGATGCGCGACCTGGAGACGATCGCGTTGGCGATCACCGCCGCAGAAACCGGGCACTTGGTGCTCTCAACTCTGCACACGGTGGATGCGGCCCAGACGATGGACCGCATTGTAGACGTTTTCCCACCCGACCAACAGGCGCAGATTCGCACTCAGTTGTCGGTTACCCTGCGCGCGGTGATCTCTCAGACGCTGCTTCCCACCAAGGACGGCAAGGGCAGAATCGCCGCCTTCGAGGTGATGGTCGCAACTCCCGCCATTCGAACCCTAGTCCGAGAAGGGAAGACCCACCAGCTTTACCTCGACATTCAGACGGGTAGCGAGCACGGCATGCAGACCCTGGACGGCCACCTGCTCAAACTCCTGAAAGACGGGATCATTGACTATGAACACGCGTTGGCGAGATGCTCGAACGCAAGTGACTTCCAGCGCCGGGCGCTGAACGCAGGACTCGCGGAGGTGCCGGCTAATGCAATCAATTGAGTTCTTCCTTCGCTATACCGTCGAGCGAGACGGATCGGACCTGCACTTCAAGTCCGACACCGGCAAGGCGTATATCCGCGTCAACGGCGATCTCGACGAGGTCGAGGCGCCCCACTTCACCCATGAGGAGTTTGAGCGGGCGCTTTTCGCGATGCTCACTCAGCCTCAGGTCACGAAGTACAAAAAGGACTTGGAGCTCGACTTCGCGCTTGAAGTCGTGGGCGTCTCTCGCTTCCGTGGCAATTGCTACCAGCAGCGAAACCACACTCAGGCTGCCTTCCGCGTGATCCCGTATGAGATTTCCACGATGGAGGATCTCCAGCTGCCCAGTGCCGCTTGGGACTTCATCGCCCGGCCTCGCGGCTTGGTCTTGGTTACGGGACCCGCAGGAAGCGGAAAATCGACCACGCTGGCCGCCATGATCGACCGAATCAATCGACACGAGCGTGTTCACATCATGACCGTCGAGGACCCGGTTGAGTTCGTCCATGACGACCATATGGCTCTCCTTAACCAGCGTGAACTGGATGTGGACACGCTGTCCTTTGCGAACGCGCTGAAATACGTCCTCCGCCAAGACCCCGACGTCATCCTGGTCGGTGAAATGCGCGACTTGGAGACGATCCACCTCGCGATCACTGCCGCAGAAACCGGACACTTGGTGTTCGCGACCCTTCACACGGTGGACGCCGTTCAGACGGTTGACCGAATCATCGACGTCTTCCCCCAGCACCAGCAGCAGCAGATTCGCATGCAGCTCTCCGTGAACCTCGTCGGCGTTATCTCGCAGACCTTGGTTCGGCGCAAAGACGGCCGTGGCCGCGTTGCCGCTCACGAGGTCCTGGTGGCCACGTCCGCGGTCCGCAACCTTATCCGGGAGAACAAGACCTACCAGGTGGGCTCCTTGATTCAAACCGGCATGAGGCAGAAAATGCACTCCCTCGACCAATCCCTCGCAACTCTTGCCGAGAAGGGGATTATCGACGAGGACGACGCTCGAAATCGAGCGAAGGATCCGTACGAGTTCGAGCGGCTCATGCAGTTGCACCGGGAAAACGAGCCGGCGCCTGGACAAGTGCCAAACACGCCCGGAGCGCCTCCTCCTGCTCAGGGAGTTCGCGGTCAACCGAATCGGGCTCAGTTCAAACGAGAGTAGGCTTTTCAGGGCGCAGTTCCGGGAACCCCTCCCTCTGGGGAGGGGCAGGCGTGGGGTGTCGGTCGTTGAAGGCTTTGCAAAATAGCTGACCTCCAATCTTTCCATTTAGGAGGCTGGGGCGTGCTTGAGATGAAGCTGCCGATAAGCGTCACAACCCTCTCCCCCACGGTTCTCCCTTGAGAAAGGGGGGAACCATCTCCGGAGCGGGCTAAACTGCGAGCATGCACGCCGTCGCAGCCTTGGCCCTTCTTCTGAGCGCCTTACAGGTACCGCTCGTCTCCCCGGAAGTCCACGCGGACCATACGGTGACTTTTCGGTTCAAGGATGCCACCGCCAAGACGGTCATGCTCTCGCTCGAAGGCTCGAACGCGTTTCCGATGACCCGTGGCAGCGACGGGGTTTGGACGATCACCACACTACCCCTCGTGCCCGACTACTACGGCTACACATTCGTCTCCGACGGTAACACTCGCCTCGACCCGAGCAACTGGCTCGCTAAGCCGAACCTCATCTGGCAGAGCAGCGCTGTCCTCGTGCCCGGAAACGAGCTGTGGGAAGTCCGAAACGTGCCGCACGGCACGCTATCTCGCCACTACTACCACTCGAACTTGATCGGGGATGACCGCGATATGCTCATCTACACCCCTCCCGGCTATGAGTCGGGCAAAGGGAAGTATCCGGTGCTTTACCTCCTCCACGGGTACAGCGACACCGCGGTGGGCTGGTCCGAAGTGGGCAAGGCGAATCATATCCTCGACAACCTAATCGCTGAAGGGAGGGCCAAGTCGATGATCGTGGTGATGCCGCTGGGCTACGGAATTCCGAACTTTGCATCGCCTAATCGAGGGTCGCTCGGCAACATGCCGTTCGGCAAAAACACGGTCGAGTTCGCCAAGGGGCTCCTCGGCGAAGTGATCCCGATGGTCGAGAAATCGTATCGAGTTTCGAAGATCCAGAGCGATCGAGCGATCGCTGGATTGTCGATGGGAGGCGCGGAGACCCTCAGCATTGGCCTAAATAACCTCGAAAAGTTCGCCTACGTGGGCGCGTTCAGTTCCGGTGGGTTGGGAAACAATCTTGAGACCGAGTTTCCAAACTTGAGCGGGGAAAAGGTGAATAAGAGCCTGAAGTCCCTCTACATCTCTTGCGGGACCGAGGATGGCCTGTTAAATCCGAACCGAAACATTGTGACTTGGCTGAAAGGTAAGGGCGTCAATGTTGAGATGAAAGAGAAGCCGGGCCGCCACGCCTGGATGGTGTGGCGGCGGAACCTGGCCGAGTTTGCCCAGGTTCTCTTTCGCTAGCGCGTCCGATGCCAACGCCGCATGTACATGGACGGAGAGAACATATCGTCTCCGTCCTCCTCCTCGCCGGTGGGCTCAGGAGGAGCCGTTTGCATCTGCGATAGTAGCGTATCCACGTTGCCCTTCAGGATCGACAGGAATCCCTGATCCTTGTCGCCGATCCACGCCATCATTCCGGACAGGAACAGCTCCTTCAGGTACGCGAAGCTAAACCCTTCGGTGAGCGTCGCAAGTTCCTGACAATCCTCGTCACTCAGCACCAACGCTTCCTCGAGCCCGCCCGTGAAGCGCCGAATGAACTGCTCACGGCAGTCCAAGTCCGGAAGGTGGAAGGTGTACTTCCGGTCGAACCGGCTTGGCCGTTCCAAGATCGCGGGATCGAGCCTTTCCGGGTGGTTGGTCGTGGCTACGACCATAACGCCCGTATTGGCTGCAAAGCCGTCCATCTCGTTGAGGAAGAACGAACGATTCTTGTCGGTCAAGAGAGTGTCCAGATCCTCAAGCACCAAGATGCACGGAGCGGTGGACCTAGCCCGCCCAAACACTTGCGAGATCGATCCCTGATCCGTTCCGTAGTCCCGTTCAAAGGTCCTTGCGTACAGGCAGGGAAGGCCGAGCATGTTGACCAACGCCTTGATGCAGTGGGTCTTTCCGTTTCCGGGAGGGCCCAAGAGCAAGACACCGCGCTTCCAGGGGATGCCGTATCGGTCGTATGTCTCCTTCGAGGCAAAGAATGATGCGAAGTCCTCTGCGATCTGCTGCTTGAGGTTGCCCTCGAGAATCAGGTTGTCCAAGGTGGAACCTTGGATCGATTCGTAGAGGTGCTCATCTTTGCTCCAGCAACCGTTGAAGACGAGGATCTCGCCTCGAACTTCGCTATTCCACTTGCAGACCTCGAGGAAGAACTGTTCGGTGATCTCCTGATTTCTTCCGATCAAGAATTTACGAACTTCCCTTCCGTGATCGCTGCTCAGCCCAACGAAGAGCAGCAGGAGCTCTTCCGATTTCCACTGAATCGAGTAGCCCGTGTTGTAGGCGCGGTAGTCCACCGACGCGAATTCATATCCGGGAGACCCGGTGAACTCGTTGTGGAGGTCCTCTAGCGGCGTCCAAGTGCAGAGGCCATCCTCCACATACTCGTCAACGTCGAGCCAGGCATCGCATTCCAGAACAAACCGGTCAGGGAACGCTTTCGCCAACTCTCGAGAGGTGAAATACATCGCCGCATCCTTAGGCTGAGCCAAGGCGTCGGCGACCAAGTTTTCGACTGATGTTTTCATGCCGAACGAATATGTGGAACACGACAACGTCGCTGGGCCGCTCGGCCCAGGGATGCGCTAACATTTCGAAGTGCAGATCGATCCCGCGCTCTTTCAGGAGAACGAGCGGACCAACCCAACCAGTGACAGTCGGCTCTACATGGAAGTCGGGGCTCTCGACTGCGAGCCGGGCGGCCACCTAGAGTCAGTGACCATCGCTTACGAGACCTGGGGAACCCTGAATGAAGCCGCAGACAACGCCATTCTCGTCTGCCACGCCCTTTCCGGTGATTCCCACGCGATCGGCTGGTGGGACCGCTTAATCGGTTCAGGAAAGGCGATCGACACGGACAAGTACTTCGTGATCGGCACCAACGCATTGGGCGGCTGTCAGGGCACCACGGGCCCAGTTTCGATGGCCCCAGATGGCTCAATCTATCGAAGCCGATTTCCAGCAATCACGATCGGAGACATGGTCGAGGTCCAGGGGCGTCTCATCGAAAAGCTCGGCATTTCCAAGCTGCACGGGGTTGCGGGAGGAAGTATGGGCGGGATGCAGGCACTCGAGTGGACGGTCCGGTTTCCTGAGAGGGTGGAGAAGGCGTTCGTGACGGCAAGCTGCGCGTCTCATTCCGCCATGCAGATCGGCTTCAACGAAGCGGCAAGGCAGGCAATCATCCGCGACCCGAATTGGATGGGAGGAGACTACGAGACGCAGCCGGCCGGCGGCCTTTCAGTTGCGCGAATGATCGGCCATTTGTCGTTTCTAAGCGAGCAGGCGTTTCAGACAAAGTTTGGGAGGCGGCTACAAGGGAAGGAAGCTTTCACGTATGACCTTGGGGTCGAGTTTCAGGTGGAGAGCTACCTCGGCTATCAGGGAGATCGGTTCACGAAGCGATTCGACGCCAACAGCCTTCTGGTGCTGACTAAGGCGATCGACTATTACGACCTAATATCCATGAGCGGATCCCAGAGCAAGTACCTGTTCGTGAGCTTCTCGACCGACTGGCTCTATCCGTCACACCAGAGCGCTGAACTTCAGGTGATGGCTCAGGCGGCCGGCCTCGTAAGTCGGCACGTTGAGATCGATTTGCCATATGGTCACGATGCATTCCTGCTGGATGGAGAATTGCAGGGCAACGTGCTGAGGGAATTCCTTTCGGAGTAGCTAGTTAACATATCCCGATTTGGATGACGGATAGATGTTTGGGTTCTGTAAAGTGGGTGATATGAGCGAGGGCAACGGGGTCCGGTTCTCAGTTTTTGACGGCCGATTTTGTGTCTGCCGCCTGCCCGCAGGTGCGGACATCCCAGCCTTTCCGACAGGTGCCCGGATCTATTCAGTCACCCGAACTCCCGAGGAGATTTCGATTATTTGCGATGAGGCGTTCGCGCCGACGATCGGCGAGATCGAGCGGACCTGGCGCGTGCTCATGGTGGAAGGTCCGTTGGAGTTTGCTTTGAAAGGCATCCTCGTGAGCCTCTTGAACCCGCTGAACGATGCAAAGGTCAGCGTGTTTGCGCTCTCGACCTACAACACGGACTACATCCTTGTCCAGGAGCACGTGCTTGAGCGGGCGGTTGGGGCGTTGGAGGGTGCGGGACACGAAAGGTTTTTTGGGAACGATGGGCGATGAATGATGAGCCTGACCCATCATTCATCGTTTTCACTTCCTACTTGTAGCCGGGTAGGAACTCCGCTTCGGCCTTGAAGAGGCGATCCACCATTTCCGTGATCTCAGCTGGCGAACAGACGGCGGCGGTGAGCGGATCCAGCAGTAGCGCCTGAGTCGCCAATGCCTTCGACTTCTCGATCGCCGCATCGGCGGCGATGTCGAACATGCGCATGTTCCAATCGCAAACTGCAGCCATCTGCTTCGGCAGGCGACCAAATCGGGTGGGCTGGATGCCGTTCTGGTTCACCAAACACGCGACTTCGACGCATCCGTCGTCGGGCAGGTTGGTGATGCAACCGTTGTTCATCACGTTGCCGTGAATCATGAAGGGCTGGTTCTTTTCGATCGACTCGATGATCCAAGCGCCGTACTCCCAAGATCGCTCGAGCTTGGCCTTCTCTTCGCCGGAGAACAGCTTCTTACGGTATTCGTCTTGGTTGTTGCGCCAGGTCGGCCAGTTGTCGGCGTAGAAGCTTTCCTGCCCGCGGTAGCCGGTGTCCGTGTACTTTTCGAGCAACTTCTTGCTGGTTCGGTAGTAGGGCAAGTATTCGCTGAGGTGGCCGCTCGACTCGGTGATGAAGGCGCCGAAGTGGAGCATCATGTCAGATCGAACGGGCTCCGCCTTGGCGAAGTCGCTCTCGCGGTCAGCCGCCTTCTTCATCAGGATGGGATAAAGGCTGCCATCGGGGCCGTTGAACTCGGTGAACCAGGAGAGGTGGTTGATGCCCGCGCACTTCCACTGGACCTGCTCATAAGGCGTCTCGGCGTGCTTCGCGAGTTCGTGTGAGGTGCCCTGGACCGAGTGACAGAGGCCGACCGTGTGCATCGAGCTGGTGCGACCAGCAGCGAGGCACATCATGTTCATTGGGTTCGTGTAGTTCAGCACGACTGCCTTCGGGCAAAGCTTTTCAGCATCTTGGAGGATCTCAATCCACACCGGAAGGGTGCGAAGGCCCTTCATGAGCCCACCCGGTCCGATCGTGTCGCCAATGTTCTGGCTGACTCCGAACTCGAGGGGAATATCGTTGTCGAATCGCACGCAAGCGAGGCCGCTGACCTCGATCGAGTTCACGATGTAATCGGTGCCGGGGAGCATCTCTTTTCGATTCGTGCTCGACCGAACCGTCCAGATGCCGTCCTCGCCAGACTCCTCAAGGACCTTGCGGATCAGCTTCTCGCTGAGGTCGAGCCGTTCGGCGTCAATGTCGACCAGGCGAAGCTCACCACCCTTAGATCCGGGGATCAAAATGACGTCGCGAAGAATGCTGTTGGTGAACCCGCTTCCGGCTCCCATCATCGTCACGTTGATCTTGCGAGGCATCTCTCCGGTGAGCCCGATGCGCTCGTCTTTCTTCGTATGCTCGATGTGTCCTGCGGTTGCGGCTGCCATGTTCCAAAGGTAGCGCGATTGGAGAGGTTAATTCAACGTTCACGGCGTCCATTTGACGATTCTTTCCTCTCGGAGGGGAAGCATTGGAAGACCTTGTTTTCGATTCTCTTCTCGGTGGTTATAATGAACCTGCTAACTTGGCACATGTGCCAGGGAAAGCCAGGCACTCGGAGTGCGTCCAAAGCGACGCTCTGATACTCGGGTACGTAAAAGGATAATTAGGGAAGAGATGTCTCAAACTGGCGGCCTAGACAGCAAACTGATCCTTCTAATCGAGGACAACATCGATGACGAGCGGCTGACTCTTCGAGCCCTTCGGAAGAACAACATCATGAACGAGGTGGTCGTCGCGTGCGATGGCCAGGAGGCGGTTGACTACCTTTTCGGCACCGGGTCGTTCGCCGGACGAGATATGTCCGTCATGCCGGCGGTCATCATTCTCGACCTCAAGCTCCCGCGGCTGAGCGGCCTCGACGTGTTGAAGATGATCCGAGCGGATGAGCGCACAAGGCGCCTCCCCGTTGTGGTGCTGACTTCCTCCGACGATGAGACCCAGGTGGAGGAAACTTACGCCCACGGCGCGAACTCGTTCATCCGAAAGCCGACCGACCCTTCGGAGTTCAGCGAGATGGTCCTGCAGGTGGCAATGTACTGGCTTCTGTTGAACCGCATGACTCCCGAACGGATGCTGCCCTAGGCCCTTGCTTTTCGAAGCACGGGATGCCATACTCCATGTCTGTTCGCGGGTGTAGCTCAGTGGTTAGAGCGCCGGCCTGTCACGCCGGAGGCCGCGGGTTCAAGTCCCGTCATCCGCGCCAACATTTTGGCGAAACCGCCGCATGCCGCGATAGCTCAGTTGGTAGAGCATAGCACTGAAAATGCTAGGGTCCCCGGTTCAAGTCCGGGTTGCGGCACCACCCTTTTGAACCTAAACCGCTCACCGAGAGACCTCGGTGAGCGGTTTTGCTTTGTCCGGCACACTTTTTCTCGCGCACACTCCTTCTATGGTTTGGAGTGAGAAGAGGCCTAAGCCTCGGGGAGCCTGACGCCCTCCCTGAAGACGGACGCGTTCGGCATCATCCAGTCGTGGACGAACCCGAGCGGCACGCAGCAGGGCTTCGCCGGGACCTCGGGCTACGACGAGGACACGGAAACCGGTCTCGTGGAAATGGGCCACCGGTACTACGACACCGCGACGGGACGCTTCCTGACGCGGGACCCGATCGGCGCCGGGCGGAACTGGTACGACTGCTGCGACAACAACCCCCTCAAGTGGACTGACCCGAGTGGCCTTGACTACGTCTTCATATCCGAGGACTACGGCGGGGCGGGCAACGGTGGCCACGCCAGAATCGGGCTTTGGGACGGCAACCCCAAACACCCGATCGTTTGGTATGGCTTCTACTCGGATGGTATACATGAGAATGATGCTCCGAAAGGCTCGAAGCAAACGGTAGCGAAAGAAATTAGTAAGGACCAACGACTGAAGATTAGGAAGGCCATATTGCAAGAGTTAAGCGAAGAGCAGAGGAGGGGTTCGGCTTACCGTTTGCGGGGGAATAATTGCGCTGAGTTCATGAGGGACATTCTCTTTCCAATCTTGGAACCGGGTTCCGCCGAGGACGGGAAGGATATTCAGACTCCCCACCAGCTCGTCGAATGGGGCAAGTCTATTGGGGGCATAACGAGCCCCCCTGCCACCTGGGGAGGAGGGTCAAGGTTCCCATGGGATTCACCCAGGCCCCCGAAAGGCGGAGGCGGCAGCAGCAGTGGAGGCAGCAGTAGCGGGAGCAGCAGTGGCAGTTGCCAAGGGACCGGTTCAGGGACCACTCTTGAGTCATGACCAGCGGATCCGTCATCAGGCTTAGCAAAGCGCTTCTGTTGGGTCTAACCTTGGTGACTGGAGCATGTTCGCGTGCTCCAGTCACCAGCCCTCCTGCCGCTGTCGCTTACCCGAAGTTCACCGCGAAGGACTACCTTTCCCGCGACTACGGGTATCGCATGGACTGGCTCAAGGCACTGAAGGAAGACAAGCTGCCGGCCGAACCCACGGAATTGGTTCGATCGCTCCTTGAAGAGCCGATTCCTGGATTTAAGAGTGAGCTGGCAATGATTATCGCTAAGCGCGACAGCGTTGCCCGTGACCAAGCCGTACTAAGCCAGAAAGCCCGATTCTTGTCCACCGGAAATCTGAAGCGGCTTGGCGTCGACTGCCTCAGCCACTCGAGGGCCAAGGAGTCGATCGCGTTCATAAGGACAGTGGCAAAGGATCCGGATCCAAACGTTTCCCTTGTCGCGAGAAACATCTTGGGTCTGCCCTTGAACTATCCGGCTCCAAAGGGGGGACCACGCTGGTAGTGTGGTTTCCGGGCATCGGCCCGTCGTGCCAGGCACCTCCGGGCTACAAATCCCCCCTGGGGAGCACCGGTTAAAATGTAAAAATCGCCATGCGAGCTTTCCGATGTCTTGCGATGTTGACGATCCCAGTATTGACCGTGTCCTGTTCGCATGCTCCTCCAACCAGCGCTCCCGCGGCGGTGGCGTATCCGAAGTTCACCGCGAAGGATTATCTGTCCAGGGATTCCGCGCATCGCAAGGACTGGGTCAGTTACCTCGCGGACAACAAGCTTTCGCCCGAGCCCGCCGAACTGGCTCGGGCCCTCTTGGGGGAACCGGTTCCGGGGTTCGCAAGCGCCCTTTCGGATCTCTTGGGCACGCAGGGCACGGCGGCGCGTGATCGGGCCGTCCTCAAGGAGAAGGCCCGCTTCGCGTTAACGGCTTCCCTGCGAGCGCTGAGCCTGGACAGCCTCGGGCACTTCAAGACTCCGGAAGCCAGGGCCTACGTGCGGCGACTAGCTGACGATCCAGACCGGGACGTTCGCAATGCCGCCCGACGCAAGCTGGGCATGGCCCTCGACATCCCCGCGGGCGGGGGTCCGCCCGGGGGACTGGACGAACACAAGCCGCCGGCACTGATAGGCTGGACGCCGAACGCTCGGCCGAGAATGTTCAAGCCCAGAACGGGTGTCTTGTACAGGTTTATGGTTCTCACCGAGGACGCCCTGAGGGGCGGAGGAACGGTGATTTGGTCGACACGGTTTAAGATCTACACGCGCCCGAAGTTGACAAAGCATCCGAAATCTCCCTTGGTAGAGCATCGCGCTGAGAATGGTAAGGCCCCGGTTTAAGTCCGGGTTGTGGCACCATCCATTTGAGGCTGAACGGCCATCGAGAGATACCGATGAATGCTGAATGACCGGAATCCTCTTTTCGGCATCCATCATTCAGCACCCATCGTTCATCATTCCAAACATGCTCCTTGCCTGCATGCTTGCCCTGTCCGCCCAAGCCCCTCACTTCACCAACACATGGGACTCCCTCAAGCAGTTCAAGGCGCCCGAATGGTATCGAGATGCCAAGTTCGGCATCTGGGCGCACTGGGGGCCTCAGTCGGTGCCGATGGAGGGGGACTGGTATGCGCGGCAGATGTATCAGCAGGGGACGGGGGACTATGACGACCACCTGAAGTGGGCGGGACACCCATCGAAGTTCGGCTACAAGGACTTGATCCCGCTCTGGAAGGCAGAGAAGTGGGACCCCGAGAAGCTGATGAAGCTTTACAAGAAAGCGGGGGCGCGGTACTTCGTGAGCATGGGCGTGCACCACGACAACTTCGACCTCTGGGACTCGAAGTTCAACAAGTGGAACGCCAAGAACATGGGGCCGCACCGAGATATGGTCGGAGAGTGGCAGAAGGCGGCCCACCACAGCGGATTGAAATTCGGAGTCTCCGAGCACCTCGGGGCGAGCTACAACTGGTTCCAGGTCGCCCATGGAGCCGACAAGACCGGTCCGATGGCGGGTGTGCCCTACGATGGCGCCGACCCCAGGTACGAAGATCTCTACCACACCAAGGGCGATCCGACGGACACCGGCTGGTACACGAAGAATCCGGAGTGGCACAAGACCTGGTTCGATCGAATCAGCGACCTCGTAGATCACTATCACCCGGACATCCTCTACAGCGACGGCGGGATCCCGTTTGGTGAGGTCGGTCGACAACTCGTCGCGAACTTCTACAACCAGTCGCCAGGGAAGGTCTACCTCTGCAAGGATGGCAGCCCGACCGATTTCCAACTCGGAACCTGCGTCCTGGACCGCGAGCGCGGCGAGATGGCCGCCACCCAAGCCCTCCCGTGGCAGACCGACACTTCGATCGCGGACTGGTTCTACAACAAGCACTGGAAGTACCGTTCGCCCGATTGGGTGATCGACACGCTGGTGGACGTGGTCAGCAAGAACGGCAACATGCTGCTGAACGTTGTTCAGCGGCCAGACGGCAGTTTGGATGACGAGGTTCTGCAACTGCTGGACAGCATGAGCACCTGGTTCGCAACCAACGGGGAGGCGATCTACGGCACTCGCCCATGGCTAACCTATGGCGAGGGGCCGACGAAGGTCGCGGGCGGCCACTTCCACGAAGACTTTCCGTTTGGCGCGAAGGATATTCGGTTCACGACGAAGGGCAAGCACACCCTCTACGCCACATTCCTTGGCTGGCCCGAGGGCATCGTCTCTATTCGGTCTCTCGGGCAGATGCCGGGAGTGACTGCCAAGATCCAGAACATCCAGCTTCTTGGAAGCAAAGAGAAACTGACCTGGCAGAACGGACCCGAAGGGCTAGCCGTCAAGATGCCGGCAACTAAGTCTGGCGACTTGGCCCACGTCCTCAAGATTACGTGCAGCGACGTCAATGGCTTCCGACCCGATCTTGTTCCCGTTCCGCCCCGCGAAGCGATCGCGATAGGTGCCAATCATGATTTCCTCCTTCAGGAGGAAATGGCCGACATCTCGGGCGCGATTCAAGTCGAACACAAGGGTGGAGGAACGAACTTTGGATTCTGGGATAATGGGGCCGACTCGGTGACCTGGACAATTTCGGTCACCAACAACGGCTACTTTGGAACGAGCCTAGAGGCAGCCACAACGTTCCCCGGCACGGATCTGCTGATTGAGGTCCTCAAGGAAAGCGATCACACTTTGGTGTCTAAGTCAACCCGTCACGTGGATGGCACCGGGAGTTGGGACACGTTCAAGCCGTATGTATTTGACAACGTGACGCTAGAACCAGGCCGGTACGAGGTTAAGGTCACGGCAGCAGATCCGACCAAGTGGAGCGCGGTCAACATCCGATCTGTGCGACTTACTCCGAGAATCTTGAGGTAGAAAGTCTTATCAGAACGGTTCTCGTTGCCCTGCTTCTTTTTGCGAGTGCGCTGGCCTCCGCACAACGCCCGTTTCTCCCCGGAGATCGACTACGAATCGTGTGCGATGAAGTCCCCTCAATTTGCGTCGATCGAACGGTGGGAAGGGATGGGTGCATAGGCTTGCCGATCCTTGGTGCCGTCGGCATCGCAACCAAGACCCCAGACGCGGTGGCTGCACTCATCGCCCAAGCAGTTCGATCAGCCGGGCTCGCGTTTCGTCCATCGGTGACGGTTGCTCCGCTTCGAACCGCGAATCAGTCGATCACCGTGAATGGCCAAGTCGATGAAGCTGGCGATTTCCCGATTCGCAAAGGGTTGATGCTTGCCGATGTCCTCGCCTTGGCGAAGCCGAATCCGGGGGCCGACATCGAGGCGATTGAGATCTTCGGCTCTGACGGTTCTTCCTTCACTGTCGATTCGACGCAGGGCTCTTTCGAGCTTCGGAGCGGGGATCGAGTGACCGTTCCTACTCTCCCCTCCTCGAACGAGGTGATCGTACTGGGCGGAGTGGCAAACCCCGGAGTGGTGGCTTTCACGAGGGGGCAGACCCTTGGCGACGCCATGAAGCTGGCGGGCGGATTGAGTGGGCACGGCGACGCTACCGCGATTGTGGTGATGCGCGGCCGAACCCCAATCAATCTATCCGTCCCGGCCGACGCCAGTTTCCCGATGAAGCGGGGCGATACCGTGAAGGTGGGACTGACGAGTGACCGCAAGTTTGTCGCGGTGCTGGGCGGCGTGGTGCGCCCGGGGAGCATCGAGTACCACAACGGAATGACCCTGAGTCAGCTCGTCTCCGCGGCGGGAGGGGTCAGCCCGCGAGGGAGAGGGGACATCGTGTTTGTCCGCGAAGTCGCTTCGCCGCGAAGCAAGCCCGCGATTTACGATTTGAATGCGATCAAAGCGGGTAGGGTGGCCGACCCGGTGATCTCGCCCGGCGAGAGCATCGAAGTAGGTTTGCGAACGTGAAGTGGGACCGAACGAAAGGGCGGCCCGAGCCGATTGAGGCGCTGAACCGGATTCGTGAGGTAGAGAACGGCGAGCCTCTCGTCGACATCCGCGAGTGGGCCCCATCTGTGCGACTCCTGCGGCCCCAAGTGATCCCGTATGTTCGGAAGTCAGTGGCCGAGATGTGCGAGCGCTCGGCTCAACAGCTACCTCGCGGCATTCATCTCGGCCTGGTGGAAGGTTGGCGGCCCATCGAACGCCAGCAGCGCATTTACGACTTCATGTGGGAGGCCGCAGTGGCTGCGTATCCAGAACGGAGCCATGCCTCACTTCGGCGTACGGTCTGTCGCTGGGTCGCACCTACCGATCAGAAGGCGCCTCCCGGCCACTGCACGGGCGCCGCGGTGGACGTATGGCTTGTGGACGATGGCAATGAGGTCATCGACGTGACCTCTCCCTACGACCGATTCCACGCGGCGCCGACCTATGCACTCGGCCTCAGCGAGGCCGCCCAGTCCAATCGCGAAATGCTGGTCGAGGCGATGCTGTCGGTTGGGTTTTCAAACTGCCGAGACGAATGGTGGCACTACAGTTTTGGCGACGCGGGCTGGGCGGTTCGCCTTGGGAAGGGCGAGTGCTTCTACGGACTGGCTCGTCTGAACTCGCCGCTGCTCGAGGAGTATGAACGCCTTCACGTCGAATCGATGAGGGAACGGCAGAACCCATTCCTGCCACCAACTTAAGATTTATAGATTTTTTCCGGACATGCTTGGTCTTTTTCGGGGAAAGGATCGTCCAAACATGGCATGAACGTGCGTAGCGCCCTCGGCACTCTGCTGACCTCTGGCGGCTCGGCATTGCTCGCTTCCATCCTCGTCCTCACCTTCCTCGATGGGTTGGTGCTTCTCGCGGTGGACGCCATGGTCCTGGGGGCGGTGATCGTCGCCGTCATGATGCTCGGTGCGGGGGTTTACCTCTCCAAGCAGGCGACGACAAACTCTCGGGCTAAGCAGTAAGGAGGACGTCGTCTGCGACGTGGGTCTTTGCGATCTTGCGCAGATACATGTCCTTGTCGGCAGCTTCCATCAGGGCGGCGACCGTCACTCCGTCGCTTTCAAATGAAGCCAGTCCGTAACTGAATCCACTAGCGCATCCCATCACGAGTGTCGAGTCGCTGAACTTGGCCATCGCTCGCTCCAGCTGGTGGGCAACTTCGTGAGCTCGGGTGTCGGGGAAGAGAAGCAGGAACTCATCGCCGCCGTTTCTGCCGATCACGGTCGATGAATTCACGGTCCTGCCGAGAGTTCGAACCAGCGTCTTAAGCACTTGATCGCCAAAGGCGTGACCGTAGGTGTCGTTCAAAGTCTTGAACTTGTCGCAGTCGAGCATCGCAAGGACGAGGCGACCGTTCTCGAGTAGGCACTTCTCGACTTCTCGAGTCGCGGTCTGTTCGATCGCCATTCGGTTCTTGGCGCCGGTGAGGGCGTCGGTGGTCGCCAACTCTAGGGTCTGCTGGAATTTTCGCTCCTTGGCCTCGACAAGAAACATCATGCCGGTGAGGATGGCTGCTCGGAGACAGAAGTTGAGCGTGAACGACTGTTCGGCGATCATGCCAGCCTTTGCGTCCACAAACGTGCCGACGACGCTAATTACTGCGATCATCATCGCTCCAGCGCGCTTGCCGCCGTGCTGAGTCGCATAGAACAAGGGAGCCAGGTAGGCGACCCGGAGGGCGACCGGGAAATTGAGTAGACGATCCACGCCGATTACAAGCAATAGGATGAGGGTCCCGTGAATCATCGCTCGCACGGTCGTCTGGTTGAAGTAGGTGTCTTGGCACCACTCCACAAACTGGTCGAGTCGCAACCCAAGCCGTTCCAGAACTTCCTGGACGATGGGCTCCGCCTTTTTGAGATTCTCCTTTAAAACGCGTCGATCCGCAAACATAGTCGAATCATCGGCAAGTTAACAAGGAACTTTAGGTTTTTTAACCTGAAACGGTAAAGCAGCGGTCTAGGATTTGGGGTTCTGAGCTCAGGGTGCCGGGTGCGGACTCCGGGGTCAGATTGCAGATGGGAGCGTGATGTCAGTACGATCTTGCTACTCCGATTCCGACCCTGAACCCGGCACCCGGCACCCGGCACCCTGAACCCCTACAGAAGCTTGGAACCTTTCCTTGCATCTACCCATTCCCCTTTGGCGTAGGATAAAACAGAACAATGAGCACAACTGCAATCACCGCCACTTTAGCCGTAGCCGCGCTCATCGCCGCGTTCGGATTTCAGGCAATTCGGCCCTCGACGGTCGTTACAAGCACGAAAGGGGTCGGGACGCATCCAGGAGGAATTGGTATTAGCGACACTCTCAAACCCACCGGAAAGAACCAACTGGCGATCTTCGCCGGTGGCTGCTTCTGGGGCACCGAATCGTCTTTCCGCGAGCTCCCCGGAGTCGTCGGAACCGCCGTTGGATATACCGGTGGACACACCAAGAACCCGACATATGAAGACGTTTGCAGCCATACGACTGGCCATGCAGAAGGAACTCTTGTCGAGTTCGACCCGGCCAAGGTCACCTATCGACAGCTCGTCGACAAGTTCTGGGAGCTTCACAACCCGACGACAATGAATCGTCAGGGCCCGGACGTGGGAAGCAACTATCGCTCGGCGATCTTCTTCTTCAGCCCCGAGCAGCAGAAAGAGGCGATTGCCTCACGCGACGCCTATCAGAAGACGATCGGACCCAAGCACAAGATCGTAACCGAGATCACGGCCGCGACCAAGTTCTACATGGCCGAGGAATACCACCAGCAGTATCACGAGAAGACAGGAACGCTGGCCTGCCCGATCGACAAGATCGGAGGCTGACATGTGGGATTGAGGATTGAGGATTGAGGACTAACCGGAGTTGTTCCGTGAATCCTCAATCCTCAATGGGCCTACTGTCGTATCGACGACTTAAGCGCAGGGACCGCCCAGTGATCTGAAGGGAGCTGGGCCTTGATTCTCACGTTGGCAATCTCGGGTCCCCAATACTTCTTGGCGCCTGAGGCGGTGAGGAAGTTGATGCCGCTGGGATGGCGGCTTTCTCCCGTCTTCGAGAAGGCTCCATTCTTCGAGCCGCCAAAAGCCAATCTCGTGACCGCTTTTGTGTCAGCAGAGGGAACTAGGTTTCCATTGTCCCAGGCGATCGCAAAGCAGTCGTTGGGCTGGACGTTGTCCGACATATCCTTGTAGGGAAGGGGGTCGTAGGTTCCCGCGCTTCCCACGTTGGACGTCTCCGCGACGATCACCTGTTGGTCTGGGTTCTCCACGAGGGAGGTAAGGAACGTGCTGTACGGCACATACATGCCATAAGAGATCGCGATGGGGGTCGGGCTGTCCCAACCTTCGATATGCCCGATCTCCTCGGGCAGCGCGCTTGGACAAACGAAGCTGGCGCGACGAGTGCTCATGTATTTCGAGATGTCGTCCGCCCAAGTGTAAGCAAGTCCGGTCTCGCCAAGGCTTGGGTTTCCGTGGTCGTCGGTTCGATAGACCGGCGGATAACGTTCGTCGTGCTCGCCCGCATAGAGGTTGAGCGCTTCACCAATCGCCTTCATGTTCTGAACGCAGCGAGCTTTCTCGCTGTTTCGCTTCATGTACGAGTAAACCGGCCAGAGCATAATCGCGAGACAGACAAGTCCGCCGGCCAAGACCTTTAGGTCCTTCTTGGAGAGGTAGTGGCCGCCTCCGCCACCCGCCCCTTCAGGTGCGGTTGGATCGTAAACTTCAGATTCGCTCATCTTCTTGTGCTCGCGCTCGGGCTGTAGTTGTCCTCTAGGCCGTACTCTTGGAGCGTCGCTGGGAGCTTGTCTTCGTCGACCAGCAGGGTAGTCCCGACTCCGTCCTTCACCTGGATTTGGCCCAGTTGAATCTCCTTTTCAGGTACGCGGCGGGCAAAGAAAGCCAGGGCGCAAATCTCGTCTTCGCTCAACTTGTGATTGAGAACATCGACCGCAGTTTGGGCGACTTGGGGAAAGACGGTGGGATGACCTACAACCGCGTTCTTAAACGCCGCGAGGAACTGCTTTTGCCGCGCTTGGCGGGCGAAATCGCTGTCGTCGTGCCGAAATCGCACGAACATCATCGCGTCGTAGCCGTTTAAGAGCTTTGGTCCAGGAACGAAATTGATGTGGACGTCCCCTGCGACGTCGTCGTATTTCATCTTTTTGTCGATATTGACCTTGACCCCGCCCACTGCGTTGACCATCTCTTGCATCGCATCGAAATCCAAAGTCACTACTCGGTCGATGGTGACTCCGGGCAGGAGGTGTTCGACTGCTTGCTTGGTGGTTTCCTCTTCCAGCCCCTTGGGGGCATTCGAGTAGTAGCCGTTGATCTTCATCGGCTTATAGCCGTCGAGGTCGCAGCGAGTGTCTCGAGGAATGGAGACACCAGATATTCGGTTGTTCTTGAAATCGAGCTTGGCAACCAAGATCATGTCGGCGCGGGCATATTTGCGCCGGACCGAACTGCCGTGAAGCTTTGTTCCTCGGAAGTAGCGGTCCTCGTCACACCCGAGGATGAGCAGGGTGATCGAGTCTTCGCCCTTAAAAACTTCCTCGGGCGGTTTCGGATGCAGGGCGTTCGACAAAATCGCCCTTCCCATGGGAGTCTTGCCGAGCCATCCAGCTCCCGTGCCCACGACCAAGAAGATGAGCAGGAACACCACGTAGAAGATGCTTTTCAAGATTCTGATCCCGAGTGACGGGCCGCGCGATTTCTTCTTCATGTGATGCTTTCTCTTTGATTATGGCTGACGCCCTTTCCTAGACCCCGAGGAACACCTGCTCGAACTTCTGACGGTCTTCCGGCGAGCGGATCGCCGACTCAGGAATCGGGATAAACGACATTGCCTGCAGCTTCAGAAGGTAAAAGCCTTGCCTCTTAACAACCTTTCGAAGCTTCTCTAGAGGCAACTTAAATCCCGTACCGTCGGTTCCATGGAAGTAAAAAAAGCCGTCTTCCAAGCTCATCCAGGTTCCTTTCATGAACTGCCTGGCTGACTTCGAAGTGATCAGGATCGCTCGAGCGGGAATCGAGAATGGCCACAAAATCGCGAAGAAGCCTATTGCCACAAGGATCTGGCTGTGCCCGAACACAAGCGCGACAACCCCAAAGATGGGGATCGAGACGAACATCCACCAGAACGTTCGAACGTATTCCTCGCTGGTGACTCGCGCCAGTTGTAGGCGGGTGATCCGATACTCGTCCGTCCTCAATTCCAAATCTTCACCGGGGGTAAGGATACTGCCATACTCGAACCCATGCTCAGAGTCGAGGAAGATGGCCCTGTTCTACACGTCACGCTGAACCGTCCCGAGGTTCGAAATGCGATCAACGACGAGTTGATCGCCGCTCTGACTTCGTGCTTCTCCTTGATGTCTCCCTACATTCGGGCAGTCGTATTGAGCGGGGAAGGTGACGCCTATTGCGCGGGCGGCGACTTGGAGTGGATGCGCAAGGCGGGCGGCTACACGCAAGAGCAGAACTACGAAGACGCTTTGAAGGTGGCGCATCTTTTTCAGGCCATCGTCGAATGTCCAGCCGTGGTGATCTCGAAGGTCAACGGGGCTTGCTTTGGCGGCGGCTGCGGACTGGTCTCGGCTTCCGATGTCTCGGTAGCTCTCGATACCGCTTTGTTTGCGTTCAGCGAAGTCAAGCTCGGGCTCATCCCGGCTACGATCTCGCCCTTTGTCATCGCAAAGATTGGGCATAGCCAGGCCCGTGCCCTGTTCACGACAGGTGAAGTGTTTGATTCCGCCTATGCCTTGCGGATAGGTCTCGTGCATGCGGTGGCCCCAGCTACGGAGCTCGACCAGGCAGTGGAACAGAAGTTGAAAGCGGTTTTGAGCGCCGGCCCTCGAGCGATAGCCGCGTCCAAGAAGCTTGCCCAAAAGCCCCCCCAGGCTCTTGAGGCGGTCGCTCGGCTGCTTGCCGAACAGCGGTCCTCCGACGAGGCGAAGGAAGGGATCGGAGCGTTTCTGGAGAAGCGACGGCCCAGCTTTTCGGTGAAGCGATGATCAAGAAAATCCTTATCGCGAATCGGGGCGAGATCGCGGTCCGGGTCATTCGCGCCGCCCGCGAGATGGGAGTTGCGACGGTAGCCGTCTACAGCGACGCCGATAAAGACGCGATGCACGTCGGCCTCGCCGACGAAGCGGTGCACATCGGCTCGTCTGAGCCGTCGGCCAGCTATCTCGACGTCTCGAAGGTCTTGGCCGCAGCCGCTCAAACTGGAGCAGATGCAATCCACCCGGGTTACGGGTTTTTGAGCGAGCGGGCCGACTTCGCCGATGCTTGCGAGGATGCCGGGATCACCTTCATCGGCCCGCCACCCTCTGCGATGCGAAAGTTGGGGTCGAAGATGGATGCGAAGGCGCTCGCCGTCTCGGCCAATGTCCCCATCGTTCCCGGCGCCTTTGATCCGGCTCTGACGGCCGAAGATTTGCGAAGCGCCGCCGCCGTCATTGGCTACCCCGTGATGCTAAAAGCTTCCGCCGGAGGTGGCGGGCGGGGAATGCGGGTCGTTCGCGGTGAGGACAAATTCGTCGATGCCCTTTCGGTGGCTTCGGACGAGGCGCTCAAGGCGTTTGGAGATGGGGCGATGATGGTGGAGAAGCTCGTCGAAAAGCCCCGCCATATCGAGGTTCAGGTTCTCGCCGACAAGTTTGGCGCAGTGGCCATCCTGTTCGAACGGGAGTGCTCGATCCAAAGGCGGCACCAGAAACTCATCGAAGAGGCACCCTCGCCCTTGGCTGGCTATGGCACCGACATGTGGCCAAAGATGCGGGATGCCGCCAAAAAGCTCATCCTCGCCGCTGGCTACGTAGGGGCCGGGACAGTGGAGTTCATCGTCGATGAGGCCGCTGGCACCTTCTACTTTTTGGAGGTGAACGCTCGACTTCAGGTGGAGCATCCGGTTACGGAGGCGATCACCGGCCTCGACCTCGTCCGCTGGCAGATCCGCATCGCGAATGGGGAGGCGCTGGCCTTAGATTTTGACGATCGGTCGGTTATCTGTGGCCACGCGATCGAAGCGCGGGTTGTAGCCGAAGATCCCGCGCGAAACTTCCTGCCCAGCGTAGGCAAACTTCTCGCCTGGGCAGAGCCGAAGGCTCCCGGCGTTCGAGTGGACACCGGCTACTCGGCAGGAGGCGAAATCCCCCGATTCTACGATTCGCTCATCGCGAAGGTCATCGCACACGGTGAGAACCGTGGGCAGGCGATCGACCGCCTGCGCTCTGCGCTCTTGGACTTCCATGTGTTAGGCGTTAAGACGAACATTGCCTATCTCCTCGATGTCCTCGACCATCCGGAATTTGTTGCAGGTCAGATGGATACCGGCTTCTTGGGTCGAGAGTTCTGCGATTGGTCGCCGGGGCCTGTGCCTGAAGAGTTGGTCGCGATTTTAGGGAACGTAAAGGTCTCCGCGACCGTTGGTGCGACGACCGCAGGTCCAATTGGTGCTTGGGCTCTGGCCGACGGATTTCGAATTAAGTAAAAAAGCCCTCAGAACCCATCGCCCCTCCGGGGAGAGGGGTTGGCAGCCTTAGGTTTTACGCGTAAATCGAGTAGCCGTCGGTGGGCGGCCCCTCATCCTGAGGAGTAACTACTGCAAAGCCATCGGCATGATGATGCAGAAGTAGCCTGCTTCATCATCGGCAGCTCGAAACACCGCCGGACGCGAACTCTCCGTCATCTCGATCCGAACGCCGGGGCCGGCGATTGGGGAGATGGCGTCTAGGACGTACTTGCCGTTGAAGGCGATCTCGACGTCGCCGTTCGAAGACACCATTGGAACCTCTTCCTTGGCTTCGCCCTTCTCGTCGCTACGCGCCGAGATGAGAATCTGGTCTTCGGCGCCCTTGAATCGAACGCGGTTGCCGTTGTCTCGGGCGAGGATGAGGGTTCGCTTGATCTTCTCTTCAAGCTGATCGCTCTCCATGCTCCACAGCCGCGTGCTTTCGGTAGGCACGATGCGCTCCCAATTCGGGAACGTGCCGACCAAAAGTTGAGAAACAACCTTGGCTCCGCCTGCTTCCACACCAAGTCGGCCAGCGCCGAAGTGAATGGTTACTTCGGAGTCGTCAGGGATGGGGAGGGACTTGATCGCCTTGAGTGCCTTCTCAGGCACGACAGCGGTCAGGTTGGAGCCGATGCCCGCCTGCTCGATCTTGCGAACGGCGAGGCGGTGGGTGTCGGTAGCGACCAAGGTCAGGGTCTGACCATTGTAGAGAAAAAGGACGCCAGTGAGAACCTGGCGATGGGTATCAGAAGACACCGCGTAGAGAACGGAGTCAACGGCCTCGCGCAAAAGGCCCATCTTGAGGGTGAGCACGCCCTCATCGGTGAATTCGGGTGGCTCGGGGAAGTCTTCGGCGTCAAGAGTCTGGAGACGATACTCGGAGGCACCTTCGGTCAGCATCGCACCGCTTCCTTCGAGGGTGTTGAGTTGAAGGCTGCCGTCGGGCAGCTGACTGACGATGTCGTTCAGAGTCCGAGCCTGGAGGCAGATCGCTCCCGTCTCGCTCACCATGCAGGGGACATTGCGCTCCACCCACATTTCGCCGTCGCATCCGAGGACACTCACTCCGCCTTCATACGCCTTGATTTTCAGGCTCTGAAGGATGTTCACGGACGTCCGCACACTGGCGGCCGCCGTGGCGGAACTTACGGCTTCAAAAAACTCCTTACGTGGACAGTCAAGCTTCATATCGTCTCGTTACTTCTTCTACGACCCTAGCCCTGCATCGGCAGGTGGTATTGCAAGTGGGTCGGGGTGGGGGCTTTGGTTTGGATGTCCGCTCCCCGGGCGTACATCTTCATCAGCACTCGCTGATAGGATTCCTCGGTGAACTCGGCGCCCGGATTTCCTTGCAGGGCGTCTACCGTTCGACGCAAGGTCGTCATGTCATGGTTCAGCTCAGTGTCAGTAAATGCGGCCACTTCGAGCTGCTCTTCAAGTTCGGCAGGCAATTCTCGGCCCGCGTACAGATCAACCAATTTCTTATACAGTTCGTTATTCACGACATCCTCTCTATTGTGCTTCCTAGCTTGTCTCGCAGGGCGCGCCGACCACGATAGAGTCTCGACTTCAGCGCCGGAACGCTGATGCAAAGGATCGTGGCAGCCTCTTTAGCGCTCATCTCTTCAAGATCGCAGTAGATGAGCGGCTCCCTATATTCCATCGGCAGATCGTTGAGCGCTTGCTGAACCGTGACCCGCAAAGTGGTCCGGTCCTCGCCCCCCGAATATTGGGCGTCTTGTGGCAGCTCAAGGAGCTTGTGCTGCCGCAGTTTGTCGATACATAGGTTTCGGGCAATCCGAAAGAGCCATGTTCTAAACGCCCCGTCTGCGCGTAATTCAGCGGCTCGCCGAAGTACACGGAGGAACGTTTCTGCCGTCGCGTCTTCCGCATCCGTGCGGTTGCCGAGCATTCTGAATGTGTAGCGGAAAATCCGCTCACCATAGATCTCATAAATAGCTCCAAGCGCAGATGGATCACCCTCGGAGAGGGCGATAAGCCAGCGCTTTTCAGCCAGTGAGTCTTGCAATGCGTCATTCGGCATAGGGAAGGACGGACGCACCGAATCATTCGATGCGCGGGTTGACAGTTTAACATCAGAGGGGGGCGAAATGCTTCGCTTCGCTCTGCTTCGCCCCAGGTTCAGCGTGCGGGGTGCGGGGTTCAGGGTCGGACCGCACTGTTTAGGCACAAATACTGGGCTTCAATCGATTCCGACCCCGAACCCGGATTTGAGACTCCG
The DNA here is from genome assembly GCA_038321975.1 of Fimbriimonadales bacterium. Lineage (GTDB taxonomy): Bacteria > Armatimonadota > Fimbriimonadia > Fimbriimonadales > Fimbriimonadaceae > Fimbriimonas. Next base: position 80,776 of record JBBQFM010000014.1, read on the forward strand.
GCGGGGCTTAGCCCCGGCCGGGAGTCTCGAATCCATACGTCTTGCTCTTCATGGTCGCGGGCACGCCCTTGTCCATCCAGACTGGCATGGGGGCACCCTTGAGATAGTGGTCAAAAAACTGGGCGAGCCGGACGCTGAGGTCCTTTCGGTTCTTTCGCTCGACGAGGTTGTGATCCTCTTCGTTGTAGACCAAGAGCCACGCCGGCTTGCTCATGCGCCGCAGGGCGGTGAAGAGTTCGATGCCCTGGTACCACGGCACCGAGCCGTCCTTGTCGTTGTTCATCATCAGTAGCGGAGTCTGGATCTTGTCCGCGAAGAAAATTGGTGAGTTCTCGATGAAGCGCAGCGTCGAGTTCCAAGGCGTCCCGCCGATTCGGCTCTGAGACTTCTCGTACTGGAACTGGCGAACGAGGCCGGAACCCCATCGGATGCCCCCGTAAGCGCTGAACATGTCGCTCACCGCGGCGCCCGCAGAAGCGCAGGCGAACATGTTGGTCTCGGTGACCATATACGCCACCTCATAGCCGCCCCAGCTCTGACCCTGGATCGCGAGTCGCTTCGGATCGACGAAGCCGCGAGCGAGGATGCTTTGGATGCCCGGCATGATGCAGCTAATCGCGCTCTCGCCGGGATAGCCTATCTTGTAAGCGATGTCGGGGATGAACATCACGTATCCGTTGCTCGCGAAGTACGGGATATTCACGGTCGAGGCGCTTGGCGCGGGGGAGTGATATTGGTGGAGAGTGTCCGAATCCCGCTCATAGAAGTAGGTGATCATCGGATACTTCTTGGTCGGATCGAAATCCTCTGGCTTGACCAGGATGCCCTGAAGCGGAATGCCATCGTTGCTGATCCACTGGACGAGTTCTGTTTTGCACCAGTTGTAGTTCGCCTGTTGGGCGTTAATTGAGCTGACCTTTCGCTGGTTGCTGAATCCAAGGCTGTCGGCGAGCCAGACATCGTTCGACTCAGTGAAGTCAGACTTCGTGAACGCGATCGTGTCCGCTTCCTTAGCCTTGGTGGGGGTGCCGAACAGCTTGTCCTCCATCACGATCTTCTCGGGGCCGGATTGACTCGCCAAAGACATCTTGTAGAATCCGGAAGCCTTTGTGTGCTCGTTGAAGGCGCCGAGCACCATCGGCTTGTCGGCGGGAATGAAGGTCTGTTTGGGATCGAAGGCGAGGTAGCGGAACCGAATCTCACTTCCTCGACCGATCCCATGGGTGATGTTGATGGAGGGCCCATTGCCAGCCGGGTCCACCGACCAAATGTCGTATCGATCATAGACGAGGAGGCGGCCATCGCCCTTCGTCCAGCCAGCGAAACCGTAAGCGTTGGCGTCGGCGGGGATGTCGTTAAGCTCGTTGGCAAGGGACACCTGGACGTCCTTGGCGATTTCGACCTGCTTACCGGTCTTCATGTCGATCGACCAGAGGTGCTTCGTGTCCTCTTGGTATCCGATCGCGTAGTGGCCAGTCGGCGAAAGTCCGACGCCCCAGCTACTCTTGGTGAGCAGCGGCTTTCTCTCTCCGGTGTTCGGGTTCACCGTCCAATAGTCGCCATCCGTCAATCCCCAAGACTCGGAGATCTGATAGGGAAGGTTCGAGGAGCCAATCGCAACGTCGCCGTCACCCTTTTCGGAGATCGTGACGTTGGGCATGTCCAACTGTTCGAGTTGGACAACTGACTTGGAGCCGAGGTTGACCACTGCGTCATAGGATCGATTGGCTTCCGCCTTGGCTTGCAAGAGCTGCTGCGGCTGGAGGATCGGGTCTTTCCAGTTCCAAACGTCCAGGCTGGCTTTCTCGTCGTCGGGGGTCTCGTCCTTCTTTTCCTCCACCGGCTTGGGCTGGGTCTTGAAGTCGATGCGAGTGGCCTTATCAGTAAACGACGGTGTAAGGTCGGCAATCCACCACCCGTTCGGAACGCCTTTGCTACCTTCTTTCGCCATGAGGACGGCCTTTCCGTTCGCGGGTGTGAAGTAGAAGAGCGAATTGGAAGGCTTCTTCGCCGCGTAGTCGTCTCGATCAGTGAGGAAAGCGAGCTTGTCCGCCTTCTCGGCGAGCGAGAACCGGGTGTAGTGGCCCATCCCGTGAGCCACTTGGGTCTTCTTGCCGCTGGCCACGTCGTACCAGACTAGAGCATCTCCGGCTCCGTCCTTGGTTGATACGCCATAGACGAGGACGGATCCGTCCTTCGAAAACGAGGCGTTCGAGACGTCTTCTAGCTTGACTTCTTTGCCGGTGCTCAACTGGCGAAGAACATAAACATCGCCCGCCTTGTGGTCGGCTTTCTTGCCCGGCTTCTTCTCGTCTTTCTTTTCGGAGGTATCCGGCTTTTTATCGGCCGCTGGCTTGGTGGGAGCTTCTGGCTTGGGGGGCTCCGGCTTGTAGAGGATCCATCCGCTGTCGTCTGCCGCGATGGAGAAAGATGTGACGCGGGGAATCTCCGTCTTCTCGCCGCTCTGCAGGTTCAAGATCAGGAGCGAGTTCTTCGGCATGTCCTCCGGCTTCGCCTTGGCGCGACGCGCCTTCTTTGTGTCGGCAAGCGGAGGCACTACGATCGAAGCGACGAAGTTTCCGTCTTTGGAAAATGAGGGGAGTGCACCGCGAGCGAAGGAGTAATTCTTGTCGCCAGCGACCGACTTGACCTCAACGGTGGCGTCGCCTTCTTGTGGGACGACCCGATAGAGAAGCCATTTGCCGTTGGCGGATAGGGTGTTTCCCTGGACCGACTGCCAGCCGTCATAGACGGAATGGTCGATGGGTTTCTTTTGAGCAAACGAAATGCAACTGCCGAACACGACAGCCGCGGCGATGAGGAGAGTACGAGTTCTGTAGGTGAGCATAGGCCTATGGTCAGGAGAAAAGGATTGTTCGCGAGGTTACCCACGCCCAATCCCTTTTCTCCTAGGCTTTGCTCACTCAGTCGGCTAGGTCGGCACCGAGGGTTCCCTCTTTGCTGTCCACTGTGTGATCCGTTGGCCCGAGGATGCGGTCGATGACCCTGCCCACTCCGTAGCCGAGGAGGCTGAGGGCGCAAATGGATACGAGTCCCGCAGTTCCTTCAGGGTGGTGTCGATTTGCGTCAACCACTAGCAGGCCGGCAGCGATCACCGCGGTGAGAAGTGTCAAGCCTCCCACGAGGATGTTCCGCTCGACATTCTCGGCGTTGACGAAGAGGCAAAAGAAGCCGAACAGCACTACGAGCGAGACAAAGATCGCGGTGAGGATGAAGGCCATCGAAGAAGATGTGAAGTCCAATTATTTGCTCCTCCCTGTTGAGACCGTCGTTGGGCGCAGGTGTTCAAATGGGCCTAGTAGACTGAAACCATGAGAGTTGCCTGCGCCCAGAGCAGCGTCGTTTTCGGTCAGCCGGTTGAGAATGCAAACGCGGCGATCGCGAAGCTGCATTTACTGAAAAGACAAGGTGTCGAATTGGCAGTGTTTCCCGAAGCCTATCTCACCGGCTACTGCGTGGAAACCGCTGAGGCGGCGCGCGAGATCGCGATCCCTCGCGATCAAGAATCTCTTCGTTTGCTCGAATCCTCCGCGAACGAACTGGGGATCATCGTGATCATCGGATTCGCCGAGCTGAATGGGAATTCGGTCTTCAATACCGCCGTGCTATTCGAGCCGGGGATAGCACCCCGCTATTACAGCAAGACCCACTTACCCGAGCTCGGACTCGACCACTTCGTCACCCCTGGCTCGGAACTGAATGTGTTCGAGACCGCGGTGGGGAAGATCGGGATCTTGATTTGCTACGACATGCGACCGCCCGAGGCCACCCGCGTTTTGGTTCTCGAGGGGGCCGACTTAGTGGTACTTCCAACCAATTGGCCGGTCGGTGCCGAGACATCCGCAGAGCACATCTGCATCGCCCGGGCCTCGGAAAACCGGGTGTTCTATGCGACCTGCAACCGAGTTGGTGACGAGAACGGTTTCCACTTCATCGGCAGATCAAAGATCATTCATCCGAGTGGCAAAGTGCTCGCCGAGGCCGGGTCCGAAGAGGAATTGATCGTTGCCGATATCAATCTGGAAGTAGCTCGCCAGAAGCGAACGGTCAACATTCCCGGAAAATATGAGCTAGACGTCATCGAGTCGAGGCGTCCCGAACTCTATAATCCAATTATTAGAACCCACTAAGCTTGAACCCGACCACCCCAATTGGTCGTCAGTATGTAAAGTGCCTGGGGAAACCGCGCGTCCGAAGCTGGCCGCCAAACGATTTAATGAAATTTTTCAACTTTTCAAAGCGGAACGCTGAAGTGTGCGCTGGCCTTACGGTCGCATTCACGGCAGCGCTGATCATCGGTTGCGGCGGCGGCGGAAGCACGGGCTCAACCGGTTTTACCGCGTCGGCGGGGAATTCCTCAGCTAACGCCTCGGCATCTGCTTCTGCGTCTGCTTCAGCCTCGGCAAGCGCCAGTGCCTCCGCTTCGGCCAGTGCCTCTGCATCGGCAGGCGGATCGACGGGCAACGGGACCCTGCCCCAGAACGTGATTTTCTACACCGAGACGCCGTCCGCTGACCCGACGACGGTCGAGGTGAGACACATCGATCCGGTTGGCGCGAACGATACGCTCTTCGCCACCCTCGATAGCTCGTTCAACGCTTTCGCTCCCAATCCCCAGAAGACGACCGAGGTCTACTTCGCTTATCAACCCACGGTTGGTGGCAACTTCGGAATCTATAAAAATACTACGGTGAGCGCAACCGGCGCCAACCAGGTGGTTCCTCCGAGTGCGAACTACCACACTATCGATCAGATTCAGGTGACGCCCGACGGCACCCATATCCTGTTCATCGCGGCATCTGCGGTTGTCGACAGTTCCCCTGCTCTTTACACCGTGCCCATCGCTGGTGGCACCGTTACCAAGATCGATTCGGCCTACGATTTCGGGATCAGTCCTGACGGCACCAAGGTGGTCTACTCGAAGTTAGACCCATCGACCTCGGACCTGTTCGTCAAGAACATCGACAATACGGGCACGGCCACCCAACTCACGAACACTCCGGGGTTGAATGAGATTGAGCCCCAGTTCAATCGAGCCGGTACACGCATCACCTTCTCCTCGGATTCGTCAGGCAGCCCGCACTTCGACGTCTATTCGATCGCTGCAAACGGTTCCTTGCTCCAGCAGGTCACCGCAACGGACACCCTAGACGAGTTCGGTGCCTCGTACAACACCGACGGCACCCAGATCTCCTACATCGCCATCAGCTCGGTGGACGTCAGCCTAAGCGGCCTCTATCGGGTCGATAGCAACGCGGCGGGAGCGAACACTTCACGAGTCTTCCTGAAGCCGTCGGCATCTATTGGTCAGACGACCTATTGGACCAGCGACACCGGTCGCGGTCGGTTGCTTCGTCAGCTTCTGCTCAAGATACATAAGCACGTGCTTGATCCCAAAGTGGCCGCGAGCAAGACCCCGGACACTGATGTGAAGGCGGACGCGCAGAAGTCAGTCGCCAAGAACGACGACGGGTTGCCGATTAAGAAGAAAGGGTCGGAGTAGTCGACCTTAAGTCAATCGGTCCAACACGCCGGCAGCGCAGAAATCCGGATTTCCGAACTTCGTCACCCGATGCCCGAATGCGTGGCTGACTGCCATTAGGAGACGGTTGTGAGGCACTTGGGCGTACTTTAACGAGCGCCCCATCTTGAATCCAGCTCCGCCACCGACCAGCACGAATGGGATGTTGTCGAGGGTGTGGGAGTTACCTTGTCCGAGCTCGTTGGTCCACAGGATGAGGGTGTTATCCAGGAGCGACCCGCTGCCGTCCGGTTCTTTTGTCTCGGCGAGCCGCTTGGCCAGATAGGCGACCTGAGAGCAGTACCACTGGTTGATCTTCGTCAACTTCTCCTGCGCCTTCGCATTGGAGTCGGGCTCGTGAGACAGGTCGTGCTGGCCTTCGGTGATGCCGAGCCACGTCATTCGGGCTTGACCAACCGAGTTTGTGTACTGCAGGGTGGCCACTCGGGCCGAGTCAGCGAGGAAGCTGCTCACCATAAGGTCGATTTGGAGCTTGCTGACCTTCGGGATGTTGTCGTTCTCGCGGCGAACTCCGGGCTCGATGACGGGAACCGCATGACCGACATCATGAGTGCGTGCGCGAAGGATCTCCTGCTCCATGTCCCGGACGAGCGACGTGTGCTCGTCGAGCAGGTGCCGGTCACTCGCCGCGATCTGGCCTCGGACCTTCTTGAGGTCATCTTGCAGGTCATCAAGCACACTCTTGAGCGTCTCCTGATCTTTAAGCTGACCGTAGAGCTTGCCGAACATCTGATAGGGATCATCAATGGGCGCAATAGGTTTGTTCGGTCCCTCGTAACACATGCGCGTCCAGGTGTCCGCATGATCGGGGACCATAACACCGAATTCTAGCGAGCCAAACCGGGTGCGCGTCGCCGGATTCTGCTGTAGATAGTTCTTCAACTCCTGATCGATGGAGAGGCCACTCGACCAACCGGCGGGGGTGTCCGAGCCGCCCTGCACGTTGCCAGGGAAGAGTTCGGCGCCGGTGAGGAGGCAGCCGATGCCTCGCATGTGGTTGTCACCATCGCCCCGAACCCGATCTGAGACGCCGTGTAGGACGAGAGTCTTGTCCTGGTAGGGCAAGAGTGGCTGAAGGCTCTCCTTGAACGCGAACTTCGCCCCTTCCTCATCCGGCCAAAACGTGCTCGGCACGATACCATCCGGGCTGAAGAGGATCACGAGGCGTTGCTTGCGCGGGCCTTTGAAAGGCGACAGACTCGGAAGGTTTGTAATGAACGGCAATGCTGCCGCACTCAAGCCCATATGAAGGAGAAAATCGCGCCGCGTCATGTCTCTTCACCTACATCTTAGTCGAGATTTCCCCACCCGCCCGAATTAGGCAAACCGTTGTCCACTTTTGTGATGATGTGGTTAAGGCCGAGGCGTACAATGGAGGCCCAATGTTACTTTGCACTTCTTGCGGTAAGCATAATCCTCCCGGCGTGACTCGGTGCACTTTTTGCAACGCTCCCATGGGGCAGCAACTGCGCGCCATGGCGGCTGAGAAGCAGATTCGCAGCGGTCAAATGGTTCGCGGAGCGATCGGGCTTGTGATCCTTGTGATCCTTTTGATCGTGGGGCCGGGCATCTATCATTCGGTCAAGGGCGCCTATTTGAAGCATAGCTACGAAGAGATGAACAAGACTGCGGTGGATAAGTGCAATGGTCAGCCGGACCTCGACAAGTGCCTGGCCGACAACCCAGACCTGAAACGATCTAAGGACGCATACGACGACTTCACAAACGGTGGCAAGCACTAGCGTTTGGTCGTGGCCAGCATGATTTGCACCATCAGACTCCGGATGCTGTAGTTGCCCTTTTCGAAGGCCGACTGCAGGTCCGGCACGGTCTGCGCTCCGTAGGCCAGAGCAGGCTGTTTGGTGAGGTGCTGAAACAACTTCTCGACGAATGCCGCGTGCGCCTCGCCACTATCCGCAATGTAGTGAGCTAGGTCCACCGCGTTCGAGAACTTGGCGACATCTCCCTTGCGGGTCTTGTAGTTCCCGCTCGAATCGACCGGCTTGCGGTTGTCCTGCTCCCGGAGCCTGCCGATGGCGTCGAAACGCTCGAGGGTGAAGCCGAGTGGGTTGATGATCCCGTGACAGGCGTTGCACATTTCAGGCTTCGTCTGGAGCGCAACCCGCTCGCGAGTCGTCATGTCCGGGTGGAGGCTGGCGGGGAGGGGGGTGAACGCCGCAGGTGGCGGATTCAGGGTTCTCCCTAGCAAGCTCCTCACGATGAGAACGCCTCGATGGATCGGCGAGCTGCCGTCTTGGTAGGCGAACCGGGAGAGCAGATAGGGCTGCGTGAGCACCCCCGCCCGCGTGGCCGGGTCCGGCTGACTCGCTTGAAACGGAGCATCGGCGGGAAGGCTTTGACCGTAAAGTTTTGCGAGTCGGCCGTTTAAGAAAACGTTCTGACTAAGGATGAGGTCGCGGTAATCGGAGGATTTGCTCCAGGCCGTGCTCTGTAGAAACAGCTCGAGCGAGGTTCTGAGATCGGAGACGGTCGCCGCATCGAAGCCGGGGAAGTGCTCCTTATTCTTGGCGATGTCAGGCACCTCGTCGACTTTGAGCCATAGGAGGAGGAACTCCTTGAGCTTGTTCCAGGCGCGCGAATCATAGACCATCCGGTTCGCCTGCCTCTCGATCCCCTCCCGGGTTTTAAGCTCGCCGCTCATCGCTGCGCGATTCAGCTGCTCGTCGGGCAGCGTGTCCCAGAGGCCGAAGGAGAGTTGAGACGCGATTCCGTAATCGTCGTTTGCACCGGCGATCTCGCGGTAAAGAAACCGCGGTGACTTGATGGCGAGGATGACCACTCGCTTGACCGCCATCTCGAGATCTGGCGCCACACGAAATTGTTTCTCGATGTAGGTCTCTTGGGTCGCGGCGTCCAAGGGACGTCTGAACGCCCGCTCATCGAACTTGCGGCAGTAGTCAAGCAGCCGCTCCTTTCGATCCTTGGCGTTTTCGGGCACGCCCGAGACTTCGGTGAGGTGTTTGACCAAGTAGTCTGCGGTCTCGAGCGCCGCCGCGGTGGTGGCATCGTCCCAGCCTTTGTTGACCTCGTTACCCCGCTCATAACCGGTGCTTCGATCATCTGGCGGGAATGGGGTGGTGGGGATATAGGTGGCGGCGGCTCCTGTCGTGTAGAGGCAGCGGGTGGGAATAACTTCCTCAGTGTGGAGGGGTCGCTTCCAGTGCAGGGAGATGAAGGCGTTTCCGATCGGCTTCTTGACGATCTCCTTCGAGTCGTCCACCCCGGTGTTCGCCTTAGAGAACTGCATGTACAACGGGTATAACCGCCCGCCGAGCAGGTGAACGGCGGCCCGGAATTCGGTATCCGTGCCAGATTTGAGCCATGCATCGATGATCGGCTTCGGTCCGTTCAGATACAGTTGCACCGACCGATCGGTGTGGACAATGAACTCGTACTCCCCCGACTCGGGGGCGAGAACGCTGCCGTTCCAGGTTGCGGAGAAGGTGTGCGGCTCAAACTTATCCGGGGCCGGCGTGCCCATGCCGAAGTTAAAGTCGACCTGAGGATCCAAGCGATCCAATGCTTTCATCTTGGCGTCGATGTCGCGACCCTTAAAATATTGGGCGGTGAGGCCGGTGCCCGCTTCAAAAGGGGCAGAGTAGTGGGTTGGCCCCACGAGGTCGGCAAGTGCATTTCGGAACTGCTTGACGGTAAGGCGGGACAGCGTAACCCGCGCAGGTCGGTTCTTCTCTTGGGCCAGCGGCGAGTAGAAGGCATTGTAAATAGACGACGCCACAGCGGAGCCCTCACCGGTCGGGAGGCGTGTCGAGCCAGGCGGCATCGACTTCTTGATAAAGGCAGTGAGGTCGTCGAGGGACTTGGATCCGGTGAGCGGGTGAGGATATCCCCCTCCGCCTTGCCCTTTTGATCCGTGGCAGGAAGCGCACTTCGCAGCGAAGACCTGGGCACCGTCGATCTTCTTGGCCTTCTGGCTAGCGGCCGCTACGCTCATCACAGCGGTGGCCACCCCAAAGATTAGTCCCGACCCCACCGCTTTGCTCGACCACATTTTCCGTTCTCCGCTGGCCGTTTTCCGTTCACCACCAGCCTTTGAAGTTTACGCCTTCTCTGTCTGGAACGGTCCACGGAAAACGGCCAACCGAAAACGGCCCACCGTCAGTGGCGTTTTCCGCCAAATCCCCTGGCGATCTCCGAAGCGGGGACCGAAGGGGAATTCGACTTGGTGTTGTCGATCTTCTTTGCGAAGTCGGTGATGTTTGACTGAGAGACCGCGTCGGAGCCGGTGGAAGTTTTGGCGATCACGACGACCGCCAAAACAATCAACGCGCCGACGGCGACCAACAGCATGACTGTTCGCTTGTCCTTCATCAGCTTATTGAGTCGACCAGATGAACTTGTCGGGGTCGGTTACGTAACCGGCCGAGTAATCCTTCACGTCGCATCCTGCGGCAACCGCGTCCATCGGGATGGCCTTGGTGTGTCCGTCCGTCCAAGAGACGATGACTTGCTTGCCACCGTTGTGCCAGGGCCAAACGCCGCCGAAGACGTTCCATGCGAGGGGCTGACTTGGTGCCCAGCCTCCGAACCACCACCAGCCGTTCGGGTCGTAACCCGGTCGGATATCGGCTCCCGTGGAATCGTGCCAACAGGGTGCGTCGACTTCGTAGTTTCCGCCGCCGTAGGTCGCGCCGCTAGGAGTCCTGCCCCAAACCGAGCTGATCGCCAGTAGGGTGTTTGCGGGCCGAGCAATTGCACTTTGAATCACCGAACGAGGGGTGATCGTGCTGTTCGGAAACCACACCGGCGCAATGAACTGCATGTTCACGCCCCAGTCGGCGGTGAAGCTGAAGTTGAACTCTCGCTGAAGCTCCGTGTCGGGGGGCGGCACCGAGCTATCCGGATACTCGCGCTGCTTCTGAGTGGCCGGATCCATCGGATCGATGTTGATCTGCTCGTTCTTCTCGTACGGGCGAAGCAGCATCTGGAAATTGCTGTCATCCGGAGTCGTGAACGTCCCGGTGTAAAGGCTGATCGGGTAGGTGTCGTCGCTATCGTTGCAGTACATCAAGCTCGCCAGATTCAACTGTTTGGAGTTTGATATCGAAGCCGACTTTTTAGCGGCTGCTTTTGCTTGAGCGAAAACGGGGAAGAGGATCGCCGCGAGGATGGCGATGATTGCGATGACGACTAATAGTTCAATAAGCGTGAAGGCATTTCTCGAAGGTTTCATTGCAGGCACCTCGAACAAATAAATTTGAGGGCCTTGCCCTCACGCTTCGATTCTCCAACATAGTTCGCAGTACGCCAATGCTTTTGCTAGGAAAAGACGGGGAAGTTCCCACTTTTACCGGACTTGCGTTGTACTTCTTGGACGAATCGTTGGATAGGGCCGGCGGGAGGTGTTCGGTGTTAGGGGCTGGCCGGACCGGAGAAGGTGTCATCCCTTCACACCTAACATCTCTTCCTACAGAATCTCTTTCGAAACAACTTGCCCGTTGTTAGTCAACTCATAGACCAACGGCACCGCGGTGCCCAGATTCAGCTCCAGGACCTCGGCCTCCGAGAGCTTGTCGAGCTGCATCACAATGCTGCGATTTGAGTTGCCGTGCGCGACCACCAGCACGTTCTTGCCCTGCGCGATGTCGCCGAGGATACATCGCTCGAAGAAGGGCAGGGTCCGTGCGGCGGTGTTCTTGAGAGCTTCGCCGTTGGGCGGCGGGACGTCGTAACTGCGGCGCCAGATGTGGACTTGCTCCTTTCCAAACTTCTCCGCGGTTTGAGCCTTGTTCAGACCCTGAAGGTCGCCGTAATGTCGCTCATTAAGCGCTTGATCACGGATCACGGGTAGGTTGACGCCCATCGTCTCCATGATGATCTTCAGGGTGTCTTGAGCGCGGGTGAGGGCGCTGGTGTACGCGACGTCGAGCTGAATGCCACCGAGTTTCTTCCCGGCTCCTCGCGCTTCTTCTCGTCCGGTGTCGGTGAGGGGAACGTCGACCCAGCCGGTAAAGCGGTCTTCGAGATTCCAAAGCGACTGGCCGTGACGAATGAGGATCAGCTTGGGCATGAGGCTTTCAGTTTACCGATGGTATCGTCTTCCCGTGGCTCTCTCCGCCAAGTCAGTTGTCTCCCGCATACGCTCCTCTGGAGTCAAGGCGGCATCGCCCATCGATCTGCTGATGGTCGCCTTCGCTCGCCGAGAGGAGGATGCGGATGCGAACGAAACGATGGCCCGCGATCTCCTTGTGCGCTTTGGAAGCATCCAACGGCTAAGCGACGCCGACTTTCCCGAACTCAAGGAAAAGACCTCGCAAGACGACTTCGAGATTTTAAGGGCAAAGGCTCTTCTCGAGCTCGGTCGCCGGGCCGAGAAGGCGGGGAAAGGCGTACCCGATACGATCGACACCGCTGAGGACGCGATGGCCCACCTTGATTTCCTTCGCGGAGAGAAGCGCGAACACCTCTACGCCTTCTTGCTCGACGCAAAGAACCAACTCATCCGGCTCGCCGAAATTCATATCGGGACGCTGACCATGAGTTTGGTCGGCCCCCGCGAGATCTTTCGAGAGGCGATCAAGGAAGGCGCGTGCAATGTAGTTGTCGCCCACAACCACCCTAGCGGCGACCCCACCCCGAGCCCGGAGGACATCGACGTGACCAAGAAGCTGGTGGAGATCGGTGAGTTGCTGGACATCAAAGTTCTCGACCATGTCATCATCGGCGACGGAAGGGCGGTAAGCCTGAATCGAATGAGGTTGATGTGAACGAGACGTGGGACGACATTGTTGGAGAACTGAAGGCGCGGGCCCAAGGCATGCACGACGCGCGCGAAGCCGCCCTTGTCCATTGTCGCAAGCTCGTTCAGCTCTCGGCTAAATCCATCCGTCACGTCCATCGCCACCAATTCGATGAGGCAGAGGTGCTCTTACAGGAGGCAAAGGATGTCGCTGCGGAAGCCCGGGCTATTTTGGCCCCGTTCCCTGAGCTGAACCCGGCCTATCTTCACGATTCGGAGAAGGAAATGGTCGAGGCGGCAGCCGTCTTGGCGATCGTCCACGACCGACCCTACCCCTCGGCAGATGACCTCGGTGCCCAGGTGATGAGTTACCTGAACGGCATGGGCGAGGCGGCCAGCGAGGTGCGGCGGTTCGCTCTCGACGAGATGCGGCGCGGCCATATCGTGGAGGCGGAGAGAATCCTTCGTCAGATGGAGACCATTTACGAGGATCTCATCACCTTCGATTTCGCCGACTCGATGACGGGTGGCCTCCGTCGGACTTGCGACGCGCTTCGCGCGGTCATCGAGCGAACGAGAAGCGACCTCACAGCGACCTCGTCGCAGCAAGATCTCGTGAACGAGTTGCAGGCGCTCCGGGAACGTTTGAAATAACTCCTCTAGTAGCGTCGGCGCCCCCGCCGATGTAGCCGCGTGACCGAGCAGGTTCCGTTTGCATCGTCATGCCTCACAACGCCGACTGACCGAAAAGTGGCCGTCAGGATTACAAATTGCTCGGTCACGAGGCTACATCGGCGGGGGCCCCGACGCTACTTGGGAAGGCCTCATTCGAAGGGCAAATCGACGGGTGGCTTCGGGTGATGGACCGAAGTCCGCGACACCTCTCGCGTGTTGGCCAGTCCAGCGAGGGAGACGATCCAAGTGACCATCATCGCCAGCAGAGGAACCATCACGAAGAGGTTGGGGTGTGCCCGACCGCCGACTGCAAACTTCAGGAGGGCCTTAAAGTCCTCGCGCAAAACCACGATTCCGATGAACGAAATCACCCAAATGCTGAGGAGGGTGGCTCCCTTCTGGGTCTGGCCGATCACCAATTGGCCGGCACCAGGGAAGAACGCGGAGAGCCAGCGGGCGGCCGCGTTGCCTGCCATCGTGTCGCCCATTGTGGGCAGGAGAGAGTCTCCCATGCCGCGTCGAAGCTGATCCTCAATGCTGCCCGCGTTTGCGGAGCGGAGGACCACCTCGGCGTACTTCCGCTCGAGGGCAACGTTTGTCGGATCAACCTTCACTGCCTTCGCGTAAGTCTCTTTGGCGGCCCTGTACTGACGTCGCTCGATAAGGTCGTCTCCGAGTGCCTCGAGAATGATTGCGGATCCGGGGGCTGCCTTAGTGGCGAGTTCGAGTTGTTCGGTCGCGGCCACCTTGTTGCCCCGCATCTTCTCGACGCGGGCTTGACGGATGTGGCCTTCGGCGGCCTCTAGCTGCTCAGGCGTCGGAGGCTCAACCGCTTCGTCGACTTCTGGCTCCGCCTGAGGTTCCTCAGCGGCTTCTTCGAGTGGCAAAGGCTCGCCAAACTCGCCCAGAATCTGCCCGATCCTCATATCCAGGGCCGACCGGATGTCCTTGTCCTTGGTCGCCGAGCGCTTTTCGCGCAGGCGACCAAGTTCGGCGTGGGCCTGTTCCTTGGGATCTGGTTGGGAGTCGACGTCCGGTTCCGAACTCATCAAAGTTCAGACGTATCAGACTCGGAGGTTTGATTTTCCAACTTTTTCCTGATGCGGACGATTTCATCCTCGACCGCGGATAGAAGCTGCAGATACTTGCTCACATTTTCTGATTCGCCCTCCGCATAGTCACCAGCCGTCATCAGCTCGGGGAACGGAGGAATACTCGAACTTGAGAAAAGCCTTTCCATCGCCATCTCGTTCTCGATCCAAGCTTTTCGCTGGCCAAGCAGCCTGAGCATGATCGGCATCTCGAAGTGATCGGCGTGCTTGATCGATCTCAAAAGCGCCGCCACACTGTCGGCAAGAATCCGATAGACCCAGTCGCCGCTTCCGTCCGAGCTAGGATCGAAAGTCGTCGTAATTGGCGGCCCGCCAAATGGGGGTCGTGTGGAAGAGGGAAGTGGTGCAGGTGCTGCGCTCATGGGGTGCCTCCAAAAGCGTCCTCACAGAATGAATTGCGAGGGAAGGACAGCTACAGCTTACAACGACTTTTCTTACCAGGCAAGATTACCTGGTCAAAAATGAACAAATCGGTGGTATTCGCAGGACCTAGGTTCTAAACAGAGAGGTCTCGCGCTAAACGCGGACCTCTCTGTTCATGTCAAACCGTCTACGCGCGCTTTCTGCGTCGAAGAACCGCCACGACACCAAGCGCCAAACTCGCCATCGAAGCGGGCTCGGGTACTGACTGAATGCTGCCGAACTGGATATCGCCAGCCTTGGACAGTTCGCCTCTCACATAAGCATAGTCAACGTGGGCCGAATCGAAGCCAGCATCATCAACAAGGTTGATGTCGAGAATGCCCGTATACGCTCCGACGACAATAGTGCCCATCGATTGACGTCCGTCGTGGTCGAACAGGCCGGCGGTTAGAGTAACCGTCTTCTCATTGTCGACGTCGTTCAAACGGATGATTCGATTTGAACCGAAGTCCATGCCGCCCGTGGCGTAGTCAAGTTCAAAGAAGCCGGTGGCCGTCGTGGGCAATTGGGAGACGAACATGCCGTCGCCAATATCGTCCGAAAATGAGCCTCGTCCGGTTCGGTTTGTAACCAGGGCGAACGTCGTCCGATTGCCACCAATCGTGAAAGCGGAGGCTCGAGTATCAACTGCGCCGTTTGAGGTCGGAGTTGTCGCAACCGTGTAGGCGCTGGCGTCGGTCTCGCCAAAAGTATCGATATTGATAACCGTGGCCTGCGACAAGCCGGCCATCACGGCGACGAAGGGGATGAGTGCTGTTCGATTCATAGAGTCCTTTGGCACCAAAACGGCGCTCACAGAGTATGTAGTCATTCACCGCGCCAATCCCAGGAAAATTGGATAAATCTAGTACCCCCAAAAGCAATTCGAGCGCAATTGCGTGGGGATTTGGATCGATGCTTTGCAGTTTCCTGCGCTGATCTTCCGAAACGCTCGTCTAAAAGTGCATGACTACCTTGTTCCAGGTCTCGTTTCGCTCCCACGCAGAGGCCACAGCGGCAGCAGGGCGACTGGTCGCTCAAGGCATCGCCTCGAATTGCATCGAGATCGATTCCGAGGGAGAATCAGACGTGGTTGCGAGCCCCACTGCCCTCGGCCTGAATCTCGGTTCTGGGATCTACCCCGATGCGATCAACGCGATTCTCGATCAGCACGAGTCTGAAACGGAAGGCGTGGATTTCGAGAAGCGATATGTCGTTTCGGTGGATACCCAAGGCGACGCGCTGAATGAGCGCATCGCCCGGGAAGCATTGGCCGACGGTCGACCGTATATGGCCTAGAGTCAAGAGGCCCTCCCGATTCTTTCGAGCGGGAAGGGCGTCTTGGAGAGCGGTCGCACGGCAAGCGAAAGCAGTAGTGCCTCGTTGTCGTCGGCCGCGATGCGGTTCGAGCCGAGGATGCCGCATTGCCGACAACGGTGGACCAGCGCCCACTCGCCACCGTTCCTCACCCAGACTGCGATTGGGTCCATCACCCCACCACAACACGCCGCCCGATCGCCCGGAACATGATCGACATGGAGGCTGTGAAGACAGTAGGGGCAGTGGTTCCGATGCTTGGTTCCACCTCCGGCTAGAGATACAGGCTGGCCGCAGTTACGACAATCGAACTCCTGGTCAGTCACGTTCTCGGCCGGTTCCAACTCATCCGGGATAAGCGCGGGGAATGCTTCGGCCAGCAGCTTTTGGTAGCTCTGATACCGAACTCGCTGGATATTGCCCAGCCGTACCGCCTCGCGAACCGAGCAGTTTGGCTCGACGAGGTGGAGACAGCCGGCGAGCCGACAGTCTGCGGCGTGCAGCTCGATCTCCGCGAACGCCTCGGTCACCTCGGACGGTTCCGAGAAGACAAGTCCGAACTCACGGATTCCCGGAGTGTCGATGAGGCGCAACTCCGCCGTTTCGTACAGTTTCGATGAGGTGGTGGTATGCCGACCGCGATTGCTAGCGTCCGAAACTCCGCCCGTCTTTGCCGCGTCGTCCTCCAGCAAGGCGTTGAGCATCGTGGACTTGCCGACACCGCTGTGACCCACCACGGCGGCCAACCTTCCCGCGAGCATCGCCCGCAACTCGGGGATGCCTTCGCCGGTTGTGCTGGAAAGCAGCACCACGGGCACGCCGATCCTTTCATACACCGCGAGGCTCGCGCGATCCTCGTCCGAAACCCCGAGGTCTCGCTTAGTGACGCAGATGATCGGTTCTGCTCCGCCCTTACGAACCGCCGCCATGCACCGATCGATGAGGCGAGGATGCAAGGGCGGGCCGACCACCGACACCACGATCAGGACGATGTCGATGTTGGCGGCAATCAGCCGCTCATGCTCGGGCATCGCTGAATCGCGCCGCCCAAGGTAAGTGCTACGCGGCTTCAGATCGACGACGGCGTCGTCATTGACGATGACGAGATCACCCACGGTGAGTTCGGTTTTGTAGCTACAGCGATGGATCTCACCATCGATGCGAACGTTGCAGACGGTTCGATAAACCCCGACGACCAAACCCTCCACTCCCACGGGGGCTTCGGCCTGCTGCAGAAGGTGCAGCATCCAGTGCTCCACCGGCCACGCCGCGTTCTTGGCCTTCGCCTTCTGGGCGGTGTGCCGAGATTCGGCAGCACGCTTGACTACGATTTTGCGCTCGCGTTCCGATAGGGTCGCGAGACGAGACTTCAATTCGATCTTTTGATCGGGACTCAATTTTTGGATCTTCCTCTTTCAATGCGCCGAAGGCGCCGGGTCCAGGCGCGACTGTGCCGCGCAGTGGAGAAGAGAAGCCGCGTGAGGAGCTAGAGAGCTCCCGAATCCCGTGTGAACGGAATTAAGCTGAGAGGCTCAGAAGATCCCAAGCGGCATTGAAAGCAGTGGCGTTGTGTGTCATTTGTTCAATTACTCCTTGGGTTGATGTCGCCTTCCGGCGCACGCAACAGTATAGCATAGGTTCGTCGACGCTACTATTTCTGGAAGTCCGAAAAAAAGTGCATATTCCTGCGTTATGATTTCTGAATGGCACGACGTGGCTTTACTCTCATAGAACTCTTGGTGGTGATCGCGATCATCGCGATTCTTGCGGCAATCCTATTCCCAGTCTTCGCACAGGCAAAAGCGGCAGCCAAGAAGACCGCGTGCCTGAGCAACACGAAGCAGATTGGCCTTGCTTCGTACATGTACATCACCGACTACGATGGCTCGTACCCTCAGGTGAAGCGGTCTAGCTCACAGCCCGACGTCGACGACGCCGACGGTTCGATCGAAGATCCTGACTATGGCTCCGTGTTTGCCATCATCTTCCCGTACACGGGAGGGGGAAAAATCGTGGATGAAGATCTGAGTACTCAAAAGCTCTTCGCCTGTCCTTCCGATTCGAATCCCTGGGGCAAGGGGTGCAAGGAAATCAACCCAGAGGCGCCTCCCATCGCTAGCTACTTGATCAACGGCTTCTACGTCTGGGGACTCAATGAGTCGGGTGTCGACCAGCCAGCCTCCTCGATCTATTTCGCGGAGCGCCGAAGCGAAATGGAGAACGGGGTAGAACAGTTCTGCGACGATATCTACCACCCGTGGTTTAACCTAAACAACCCGGTTGCCCCCGAAAATGAGATGGATCCGTTCACCGGAGCGATCGCCACCCACCGTCACACCAATCTCGCGAACTACGTGTTCGCCGAGGGCCACGTGAAGAGCCTGCATTGGGAGCAGACATACTCGGCGACGGTAAATATGCACAGTCCGCGCCAGCCGTAACATCTAGGATTATCAACTGGAGGCCTGATAGGGTAAGACCAACTAACTCTTTCTCAGGTCTCCAAGTATGAATTCTAGGCTCATTCTCCTTGCTTTCCTAACTACAATCGTTCACTCCGCCCAGGCACAGACCGGGCACGCCGACCTCTTACAGAATCTGACCCCGCGCCAACTCGGCCCTACCGTAATGGGAGGTCGCATCGCGGATATTGCGGTGTACGAGAAGGAACCACGGATCTTTTACGTGGCGACCGCCGCAGGCGGACTTTTCAAAACCGAAAACGCGGGTCTCACCTTCCAATGCGTCTTCCAAAACGAGGGCTCGATCTCCCTTGGTGCGGTCGCGGTGTCTCAAAGCGATCCGAATCTTGTCTGGGTTGGAACGGGCGAGGCGAGCAACCGGAATTCGGTCGCGTGGGGCGACGGCGCGTACAAGTCCACGGACGGCGGCAAGACGTGGACCCACGTCGGACTCGAGAAAACGCAGCAGATCAGCAAAGTCGTCATCGACCCGAAGGATCCAAACACGGTTTACGTTGCCGCGGTTGGTCCTCTGTGGAGTGCGGGTGAAGATCGAGGCGTGTACAAGACGACCGATGCCGGTAAGACCTTCACGAAGATATTGTACGTGGACGACAAGACGGGACCCATCGACCTCAAGATGGATCCTTCGAACAATCGAAATTTGCTCTGCGCGATGTATCAGCGGCTGCGCAAGCCGTACGACTTCATCAGTGGCGGCCCGGGCAGCGCGATGTACCGCTCTACCGACGGAGGGGCAAAGTGGGAGAAGATCACCAAAGGTATGCCGCCCGCGCCCTACGGACGAATGGGTTTTTCCTTCTATCGCAAGAATTCGAAAATCGTTGTCGCGACCATCGAATACAAACCCCAGCCTGACGAGAAGGACCGACTTAGAGACGGTGGTCAAACGAAGAACTACGCGGGAGGAACTTTCCGTAGCGAGGATGGCGGGCAGTCATGGAAGCGGATCAGTTACTTCAACCCTAGGCCGTTCTACTTCAGCATTCCCAACATCGACCCGAACGACGATAAGCGCTTGTACGTGCCGAGCGACCGGATTAGCTACTCGGAAGATGGTGGCAAGACCTTCAAGGTGATGGGCCGCAACGTCCACCCCGACGACCACGCATGGTGGGTCGACCCGGCGGATAGCAACCATATCATCATCGGTAACGATGGAGGCGTCTACCAGACGCGCGACAAGGGTGCCACTTGGGAGCACGAGAACAGCCTCCCGATCGGCCAGTATTACGCGGTCGCGGTGGACATGCGAAAGCCGTATTGGGTCTACGGCGGCCTGCAGGACAACGGCTGCTGGGGCTTTCCGACGCAAACATCCAACGGCGGGCCCGCCTACTGGGACGCTCTGGATGCAGGAGGCGGCGATGGATTCCACGTCGCAGTCGATCCAAACGAGTGGTGGACGGTTTACACCGAGAGTCAGGGAGGTGCGCTTTCGCGGTTCGATATGCGAATGGGCAATGCTCGAGGGATCGTGCCTGCCATCGATGGTGAGACCATTCGAAGGAACTGGAGCACCCCGTTCATCATCAGTCCCAACAATGCCCGCACGCTCTACTACGGGGCCAACCGGCTATTCAAAACGATTGACCAGGGGAACCACTGGAAGCCGATCTCGCCCGATCTGAGCACGAATGACAAGACCAAGCTGGAAGCTGGCAAGCTCAGCGTCACTCCCGAGGCCACGGGCGCCGAGATGCACTGCACGATCGTCACGATCAGCGAGTCCCCCCGCCTACAGGGCCTGCTCTACGTGGGCACCGATGACGGCCAGGTTCAGGTGAGCAAGGACGATGGCGGCTCCTGGTCGAACGTTACCAAAAACATCCCCGACCTGCCTGCCAGCACCTGGTGCTCTCGAGTTTTGGCCTCAAAGTGGTCAGACAGTCGGGTCTACGCTACCTTCGACGGCCACCGCGGAGGCGACTTCAAGCCGTATGTTTATGTCTCGGAAGACTACGGAAAGACCTGGGCGAAGCTGAACACCGGACTCTCCGATTTCGATTGCGTTTACGTGATCGCAGAGGGCATGCAAAACGAAGACCTGCTCTATCTTGGCTCGGAAATGTCGCTTCGAATGTCCTTCGATAAGGGCAAGAGCTGGGACCGCTTCCGATCCGGATTCCCGACGATGTCGGTCCATGACTTCCTCGTTCATCCGCGCGACCTCGACCTCGTTATCGGAACGCACGGGCGCTCGCTCTGGACGCTCGACGTCAGTGGCTTGGAGCAGCTATCCGCGGGTCGTCTGGCTGGCGATGCCTACCTCTGCAAGCCCCAAGAGGTCTTGCTCATGGGCAATGTGCAGCGCCGGAACTGGAGTGGAGAAGGACCCTTCCTGGCGCCGAACAGCCAACCCGGGACGCGGATCATGTACTACCTGAAGAAGGTGCCGAAGGACATCAAGCTGACGGTGAGCGACTCTTCCGGCAACGATTCCGACGACCTGACTGCTACATCCCATGTCGGCCTCAATGTTGTTCCGTGGAACGGACGAGTAATTGGTCGGGGCAGCGTGCCCGGGGAGTACCGGATCACCCTGACGGTCGACGGGAAGACGTATACCACCAGCGCGACGGTGACCGGATTTGCGAACGACGGCACCACTCGATCGTCGGGCGACGACGGGGACGGGGACGGGAAGTAGGCCGCAGTAAGCCTCCCCTTGCCAAGGATGGTTCGTGTGGACGAGCCCTGTTTTTGGACACTTGTTGTGGTAAGCCGTCAGAGGTCTACCATGTCGAAGAAGATTAGAGAGTTCTCTCGGGAATTCAAGTTAGATGTGTGCAGGAAGATTGTTTCCAAGCAGGTG
>JBBQFM010000015.1:0-98403 GCA_038321975.1 Fimbriimonadales bacterium
CCAGTTCTCATCGATGGTTCGAACGACCAGATCGGTATCGTCACCGTACACGACGGTCCTTCGCTACGCCAGGGCGACATTATTGCGCCGACGGTTGGCGACAGCAAGACCGACGCGCACTCTCACAACAACTTCCAGGACCCGCAGGCATTCCTGAGTGCGGGCGGATTCCGCGGTCGCCAGTATCAGGTTCTTAGCGAAGGAACCTACTGGATCAACCGACTGTTCGCGACCGTCGAGTTCAAGCCGAAGACGCACGTGCGTGTCGGCGAGGTCGGAGTCGTGGTCTCCTACTATGGAGAGCGAGGCGTGGACGTCTCGGGTGAGGCCTTCAACCACGGCGAGATGTGCAAGAAGGGTGGCCGAGGTATTTGGGACGAGGCGCTCTTGCCGGGCAAGTACGCGTTCAACCCGTATGCCGGTGAGGTGATCGTTGTTCCTACGATCAACATCATCCTCAAGTGGATCGCCAGCGACAATGGCGACCACAAGCTAGATGCCAGCCTTCGCGAAATTGGTCTGATCACCAAGGACGCATTCGAGCCCGAGTTGCCGCTCTCGGTGGTCATCAACATCGACTACCGCAAGGCCCCCCACGTCATCCAGAGATTTGGAAGCGTGAAGAACCTCATCGAGCAAAGCCTCGATCCGCTCGTCTCGAGCTACTTCAAGAATCAGGGCCAGCAGAGAACGCTCATCGATCTGATCCAGGAGCGAAGCGAGATTCAGGCGATTGCGACAAAGGACATGAAGACTCGGTTCGCCGAGTACGACCTCGGCCTGCAAGAGGTGCTCATCGGCACCCCCCATTCGGGCAAGGGCGATACCCAGATCGAGACGATCCTCAATCAGCTTCGAGAGCGACAGGTCGCCGTTGAGCAGAGCGAGACGTATAAGAAACAGGAAGAGGCCCAAGCCGGACTTCGAACCCTCAACGAAGCGAAGGCAGTGGCCAGCCGACAGACCGACTTGACCGACTCCAAGGTCCAGATCGAAATCGAAGTCAACCAAGCCGACGCGGCCGCTCAGCGCGCGACCAAGGACGCCCACCGAAGCATCACAATCGCCGAGGCCGACGCAAGACAGACCGTCCTCCGTGCGGAGGCCGAAGCCAAACAAACCGTCATGCGAGCCAAGGCCGATTCGGAAAGGATCGCCCTCATGGCCAACGCGGAAGCGGAGAGCAAGGCGC
This sequence comes from Fimbriimonadales bacterium, assembly GCA_038321975.1. Taxonomy (GTDB): domain Bacteria; phylum Armatimonadota; class Fimbriimonadia; order Fimbriimonadales; family Fimbriimonadaceae; genus Fimbriimonas. Next base: position 1,193 of record JBBQFM010000015.1, read on the forward strand.
GAATCCAGATCGCCGACGCACTCGGTATTCGCGAAGTGCGAAAGGCGTACGGTTCGTCAGGCCTCATGGTCAAGCAGAAGATGATCGGCCAGCTCGCCGAGGCTCTTCGAGACACCAAGCACCCCCTCGTCCCCCACAGCGTCGTCTCGTTCGGAGGCGGCTCGGAAGGTGGAAATGGAGGCGGAGGCAACGTCCTAACCAACATGCTCACCCTTCTCCTCACCGACAAGCTCGGCCTCACCGACATCGCCAAGGATGAAGATGCCGGAAACGAGATGGGACCGGAGGCGCAAGCCTTCCTCAAGAAGATCATGCGCACGATGGGTGGCGAGCCCGCTCCCGAGCCCAGCGATGGAAAAATGATCGCGGTGCCACCGAGCAAAGAAACGTCGTGATTCAGAACCCCTCCCTCCGGGGAGGGCATTAATTTAGGCTTCAGAACCCCTCGCCCCTCCGGGGGAGAGGGGCAGGGGTGAGGGGTCCGGGAGCCGACAGAGATGCGTCGTTATACTAGATGGTTATGGGGGCAGGGGTGGGGTGTCGACGAGGTCAAAGTCGGTACCTCACTTCGTCATTTAGGGGACCGGCAAGTGGAGTGATAATTTTGAACCAAACGCCACCCTACCCCTGCCCCTCCCCAGAGGGAGGGGAGTCCTCGTCGTTATTGGGTGGGCCCCAATGATCTTTTTTGCCCTCGCCCTGGCCCTCCTAGCGTTGATTGTCTCCCTTTCACTGGCAAAAAGGGTGTCAGCCTTGGAGCAAACGAACCCGCTCCAAGGCCCTGCACTTCAAGCTCTGGTGCCAGAGCCCGTATTGGACGCCCCATCTCCTCTCGAAGGACTGCGAGTCTCCGTCTCGATCCGCCAGGACTACTCTCTCCCCCTCGTCGAGAACCTCCTCAAAGAACTCCTCCAAAAGGAAGACGCCAACCTCACCGGCCCCCCTGAACTAGTGATTGAAGGCGATGTCACCTGCAACGGCTACGCGGAGGTCTACTACACCGCCGAACTCACCTGCCTCTTCCGAGGCGACCCCATATGCAACCTAATAGAACGCCCCCCTCACGGCGACCGCCCCTTGAACCTCGCCATCGAGTTGGTCACCCGCCTGAAAACCGAACTAGCCAAAGACGCCGAACGCCGAGACCGCCGTCAAGCCATCAGCGAACTACAAGGTCCGTAGGATATGAAATGACATTGAAGTTCTGGTCGCAAAAGGCTTTGAAGCCAGCAGCTCTTGGTGAGGGAGGAGATTTTACAGTCGCTAGGGCTCCATCAGAATGACAAGGCAAAGCTAATCTAATGTCATCCTGAAGGAGCCCTAGCGACTGAAGGATCTCTAACATTAGTCCATAAGCGTCCAACTGGGGGACCGACCTTCAACCTAGTTCCTTGAGGGCCGCGCCCCGGGGAGCGGACGCCTCGAAACCCTACTTCCCCTTGCGGCCGCCTTTATCCAAGCCTCAACCGCCGCGACCTTCGCCTTATCCAACGCCCCGCCCGGTGGCATCATCATCGGCTTGCCGTGCAAAACCATCGCGAATCGGCCCTTCGCCGGGTCACCGGCGATGACGACCTTGCCCTCGTTGTCGCCCTTCATCAAACCTCGCATACGAAGTCAAATCCAACTCGTGAGCCGCCTTCGCACCTGAGTAGCACCCTGCAGGGGCCCCTACATCGAGGTAAGGCAATCCAAGGGTTTGCAATCGCTGTAAGATTAACATTGAGTGTCGCGAACGATTCCGAAGATAATCCGGCCCTCCACTAGGGAATGGTTACTATCGCGATTGTTGCAACATTTCTGTCCTCGCTGCGTCGGCCCGTAACCCTGCGGTTCCTCCCCGAGATCGGAAGGATTTACGACTATCGTGTGGAACTGAAAAGTTGGTCAGATAGCGAACTGAGAGCCATCCAGCCAATGTTACAGAAGTTGTTTCCCAACGCACGAAATGAAAGCTTTCAGTCACTAAGAGAGGGGCTCGAAGACAGGTTCCAAGTTGAATTGCGAATGTTCGTTTTTAGTCGGACCGATGAAGGCTCCCTCCTCTCTTTCTTAGTGGACCGGATCGAAAATCAGAGGATCGAGTTGCGAATCCGATCAACGCACACGCCGCCATACAACTATCCACAACTACGCTGCCTAGTGGATTCCCACTATCGGACAATTGCCCTGGTCGACGGTGCCAGCCCGGGAGGGTATTTTGCGAATTCCACGCCTACCATTCTGGAAGGCCCGTTGTCTCCGGGCCAAAGCTGGACGACCCTGATGCCCGTTGGTGGAATCTCACTCGACCTACTGCCCATGCGCAGTCATGCCTATAGCGTTCCAATGTCCTGTGCGTATGAAGGAATCTTTCGAGGATATGCCCGCATCAACACCCAAGTTAGTGATGTCACGCTCGTCGGCGACGTGGACGGGCGGGAAGTCCGCATTCGCTGGAAGGGGACTTACTTGGTAGACCTCAAAACCGGAGTCTTTGTAAAGGGTTACACAACCATGAATCTCAAGGAGGTTGAAGGTAATCGGTCAAGGGAACACACGATTGTGCAAACGCTGGAGTTGGTCCGAAGCTGACCCTCCTGTAAGAAGGGTCAGTGAGGGTCAAATCTACTTCTCTTTCGCGCCCGCCTTTATCCAAGCCTCGACCGCCGCGACCTTCGCCTTATCCAAGGCCCCGCCCGGTGGCATCATCATCGGCTTGCCGTGCAAAACCATCGCGAACCTGCTCTTCGCCGGATTTCCGGCAATAACAACCTTGCCTTCCTTGTCGCCCTTCATCAATTTCGCATACGAAGACAAATCAAGCTGGTGAGCAGGCTTCGCGCCCGAGTGGCAACCGATACAGGAAGTCTTGATCGTCGGGCTGACATCCTTGAACGTCGGTCCCTTCTTGACCGCCTTCGTGTGGTGCTGGCCGAGGGCGACGCCGGTGGTGACGAGAATGCCAAGAACGATAAAAGACAGGTTGCGCATGTTTACTCCCAGACTCCAACGCGGAGACTCAGAATAATACTAGGCTAAGTTAGCCCTTCTTTGCAGCGACCGGCTCCATCTTTGTCGATTCGACTTGAGTAACCGTCGACTGCAGCCGCCACGTCTTGCCCGATCTCACCCACGTGTCCAAGTACCGGTGGATGTGGATCATGTTCAGCTTCTTGTTCGTCACCGGGTCAATGGTGAGTTTGGATGAAGTCTCGTCCGAGATCACTTTCGCCCTCGATCCCGCGACTTCCACGCTTGCGATCTTCGTCTCGTACGCCGCTGCCTTCTCTTTGGAAGCCTTGCGCTTGCGCAGCGAAGCCTCGTACTTCTCCCGCGTAATCACGGTGCCCGTGTAGGTCTTCAACGTGTAGTCGGCGGCCAGCACACTCAGAATCGTGTCCACGTCGTTATTCAAAGTTGCCTTCGCCCAGCGATGGTATTGCTTGTCGATGTCCGACTTCACCGACGCGAACGCGACCGAAACGCAAAACCCACAAGCCAAAAGAGCCCTTAGCAAAGCATTCCTTCTTCGATCGCCTCAATCAAATTGGCTTCGGCGAGCAGATTGAGATCGTCGAAAGTGTCGGATACCGAAGCGACCGAAAGAAGTCGGTGGTTCTCGCCGATCACGATCGCGACGCGCGCGATCTTGGGGACCATGTCCAGAGTGTGGGTCGCCACGATCGTCGTCTTGCCCGCCATCTGAAGTTGCTGCATCGTGTTCACCAGCCAGGTCTGCCCTCGCGGGTCGAGCCCGAGGAAGGGCTCGTCGAACAGCAAGACCTGCGGGTTCATACTCAGCACCGAGGCGATCGCGACCTTCCGCTTCTCGCCACCGCTCAACCGGAACGGAGCCCGATCCGACAAATGCGAGATACCAAGAAAAGAAAGCGTCTGATCCACCCGCTGATTGACCTCAGCCTCCGTAAGCCCCAGTTGTCGCGGCCCAAAAGCCACCTCCTCCGCAACCGTTGCGTTGAAGAGCTGCGCGTCCGCGTTCTGAAAAACGAAGCCCACTGCTTGGCGAAACGACTGGCGAAAGTCAGCATCCTTCAAAGACGCCTCGCTCAGTTCCTTACCCTGAAAAGCCAACTGCCCCGAAGCCGGAAAGAGCAAACCGTTCAGCATCCGAAGCAGCGTCGATTTCCCGCTTCCATTGGCCCCCAAGATCACCGCACTCTCGCCGCTGGCCATCGAGAAACTGATGCCCTCCAGCGCGGACGTTCCATCGGGATAGGCGTATCCGATGTCATTTAGATCAAATAACATGAGTCACCATGAGCAAGACTGCGAGGCCCGCCAGGGCCGTCGCGATGTCGGCTAACTTCCAAGCCTTCACTTGCGGTTGCTTGATCACACCCTCGAATCCGCGCGACTGCATCGCCAGATGGGTCTCCTCGGTGAGCGACAAGCTCTTTGCGAATAGCACCGCGCTCCCCGCTCCTGCGTAGGCCCGCGCCTGCCGCTTGTCGCACGCTCCAACCTGGCGAGACGTCCGCGCCTCCACCATGTCGCCCAGCGTCTCCATGATCACGAAGAGGTAGCGGTAGGTAAGGGTCGCCGTCGAGAGCACCTGTCGCGGCACTCCGAGCGAACCAAAAGACCGAATCATCCGGTGCCAAGGCGTGGTCAAGTTCCAGAGAATTGCCAGCGAAATCCCCGTCGCCAACCGAAGCAAGATGGTCGCCGCGAGTGTCAATCCGGTCGAAGACATCCCGAGTAAAAGGGTGGGCCCCGGCTGGAATGCAAGCGGAATCGCAATGATCATCCCGAAGAAGATCACCGCCCCACCGACGCGTGTCACGAAATCGCCCATTGGCACCTGAGATGCCGCCGCCGCAACAAGCCCCGCGAAAAGAAGACCTGAGAGCGTAAGCGGAGACTGCGCCAGCCCAGTAGCAACCAAAGCGCTCAGGAACCCAATCGCCTTGGCCGTGGGATGAATGGATTGAAGAAATCCCTTTGATCGCGCAACCGTCTCGGAGGCGATTGTCTTGGCGATCGCACCGCGCATCTTCAAGACGGTCGCCTCGAACCAAGAAGTCTTTAGGGGTGCCGCTCGACCCAATGCGACAGGACCTTCGCGAAGCCAAGCTGGCAGATCCGAAGATGCCCTCTCAATCGGTCGCTGGTCGACCGCCTCAACGCGAGGCTTTCGAAGAATGCCCCGAGTGAAGAGTGCCACCGCGCCACAACCGACAAGGGCACTGAACAAATAACCCGCGATCTCCCACGGCCTGCCACTCATGCCGGCAAAGCCGTAGTCGGGCAGAAGGGGCTTGATAATCTCGTGTGCGTTCGCCGCACCCTGAGGAACATAGCCGACCAACTTCTTCAAGTCCTCAACATCCCACTCGCCAAACGCACTGCCCGTCGCGAGCAATCCAAGGGGAGTGAGAACTAGAACCCAAGCCAGGCGTTTAACCAGCCGGTTGGTGACCCCAACCTTGGGTCGAGCCCGCGCCCCAAGCAACTCCGGGAAGGTTCGCCAGAGATAGCTGAGCGCCGCCACCGTGACGATCGCCTCAACCGGCGAGGCGGTCAAGAGGTGAGTCATCACCATCGCGGGCAACGTCACGTTCAGACCAAAAGGACAATACAAAGCGTGCCCAAGCACGTCGTGGGCAACCAAAGGCTGGATACCCAGGAGCAGCCCGGCACAAACCGAAGCCATCGTGGTGCCCGAGTAACCGGCGATCGCCGAAGCAACCAGCCATCGACCCGATCCGATCTCGCTTCGCCCGGAGATCAACCGAAACACGCCGTAGCCAACAAACGTCGCCACCAGCGCCATGTCGAAGCAGTTGGCCCCAAGAGACAAAATGCCCCCATCGCCAAACATCAAAGCTTGGATGGCCAAGGTCAGGGTCATTCCCAGCAGCGCCGCCCAAGGCCCCACCAAAATCGCGAGAAGCACCGCGCCAAGCGCGTGTGCCGTCGTCCCGCCGACTGCGGGAACGTTGAACATCTGGATTGCAAAGCAGAACGCAGCGCCGATGGAGAGCAGTGGCATCTGCCGCGACGTAAGTTCGGCCGATGTCTTGCGAGCGGCGATGACCCAAACCGGCACCATCACACCCGCCATGACGGCTTCGGTGGCGGGGCTCAGATACGCGTCGGGGATATGCATGACCGCTTACTTCGAGTGTACTTTGCCCTGAACAGAGGCCAGGAGCTCCTGAGCTCGAGCCGCCGCGACTCCATCGAAATGGGGATCGATCGCAAGCGCCGCAGCAAGGTATTTTTCGGCCCGCTGATTGTCGCCTGAGGCCGCATAGATCGCTCCCGCATGCGAGTACAGGAGTGGATCGCGCGTCCCCCGTGCGAGGGCGATCCCGATCGATTTCACGGCCTCGTCGACATTGCCTGCCTTGAGGCAGACCCATGCGAGTGTGTCGTAAGAGTAAATGTCCTTGCGGCCCTCAAAGTCTCGGATGGCCGCTGCGTAAGCGCCCTCCGTATCCCGATTGTGATCGGCACAGAAAATCGCGTACTGGCGATCAAGTCGGTGACCATGAGTGCCCGCCGCCGGCGCAACTTCGTGGAGTCCTGAGTTGATCCCGCTGGGCCGACCGACGAGCGTCGCGACCTTCGCGTACTGCTCCTCCGCCTTCGTCGGGTCGTTCAGCATCGCGTAGGCATCGCCGACCAAAGCGCGAACATCCGCCATCTGGGCGATGTCGTCCGACTTCAAACCCCACTCGATCGCGTCTTGCCAACGCCCATCCTGAAATGCAACCTTGGCAAGTCCCGCCATCGACTTATAGTCGCGAGGATACAGTCGAAGGGCGGTGAAATACTCAACCCGAGCCTCATCGTGGCGACCCATCTTCGCGAGTTGGATGCCAACCCGAGTGTGGAACCAAGCGATCGCGTCGCTCGGCATCGCCGGAGCCTGGTCGGCCTGAAAGGCCGCGTCCTTAAGGAGGGACAGCGCCCTATCCGAGTTGCCGTTGATGTCCTCAGCTCGAGAAACGATTGCCTCACCTGATGCACCGGCAAACGCCCGCGTGCTGGATTTGATCACCCCAAGCGCTTGATCGTATTGACCGATCTCGACCAGGCATTCCGCCTGCTGGCGCACTGTCTGATCGTCGTAGACATTGGCCTTTCGAGCCTCCAGGCAAACTGCAAGGGCATCCTTAAATCGGTGCTGCTGAAGCAGTGCGGAAACCAGCTTGTTGCGCGCACCAATATTGCCCAGTACGCGAATAGATAGGCTCTTTCTTGCCGCCTTCTCTGCTCTCACTGCAGTAGCAAGGTCGTCCGATTCACGGCTGCGGGCAAGGTAGTCGCCACCCAGCGTCGACCAACCCATCGCCCCACCCGGATCAATCTTAACGGCCTGTTCGCTATTCGCGATCGCCGTATCGATGTAGGCCGAATCGTACGGGAAATGAACGATCGGTTGGGCCACTGCACGGTGCGAATCGGTGCGAAGCAAATTCGCATACGTCACCCATCCGGTAGCGATGAATGCCGCACTGAGAAAGAGGAAGGACACGGTTCTCATTTCAGTTCTGTAAGAGGTTGCCTCGGCGCCCGAAGGCGCCGGGGCGTAGCAAACCCTATCGAGGATTGCCGAGGTAAGGGAAGGCGCCGAGGAAATGCTTGCCACTCGCGTCCACGTTATCCGACGTGAAAGCCGCGATCTCGTGGCCGTCGTCCGGTGCAAGGCCGAGAGCGGAGATCGTGTTTCCAAACACCACACCTAGTGAGATGTCGACCACGTCATCGCCAAGCTTTCGCCCGCCGAACTTGCCGCCCGTGGCTCCGTTCGTTTCAGAGCCCAAATAGGCTGCCGAATCAGACTTAGAAAGGTCAACTTTCATCATGTCGGGGACGAGAACTGCCTTGACCACATCGGTGGTTGCCTGATCTCGACCCGCCGTGCCGACCATGAACGACTGAATGTCGTTCGCCAGCTCGTTGTGGTCGTTGCTTGGGCCGTCCTCGTCGTTGATCTTGTGGCGGTTGTTTGCAACCGTTGCGAAGACCTCATTGACGACTGGTCGGGCAAGACGGTCAACTTGGGTGTACGCGCCGCCATTGAGGGTGCTCGTAGTGGTCCAGACGCCGATGACCCCGAGGTTGCGGCTAGAGCCGCCACCGCTACCCGCGCATCCGGCAAGGACTCCGACGAACGGGATGACGACCCAGAGATTTTTGGATAGGTTCTTCATTAGAGCAGCTTCTTCGGCAGTTCGATCACGATCGAAAGCACGTTGTAGTTATGAGTCGAGAGGAAGTCCTGGGCAGCGCCCGGAGCGCGCCAGCCACCCGCTTTGGGGGTGTTGGGATCGGCAATCGGCGTTCCCGTAATGGGTGTCGCTCGGTCCGGGAAGATCGTGAAGAACTGCTCAAGGTCGAAGAAGAACGGATCCTCTCGGCCGCCGCAGAACACCTTCATGCCACTGCGAGGCGAAAACGTCGAGTTGATCGCGCCAATCGTCGTGTGCGGGCTCTCGAAGTGAGTCGTGGTTCCCGTCGACGAAGGGTGGACGGGGCCCGCAATCTGCACCGTCTGGTTCGCACCCGTGCCCGAGAATTTGGCTTGGATGACTTCATCCTCAACTCCGTCACCGTCCCTGTCGATCTTGAACTGATAGAGCACGTTCGGGTCGAATGAGACGGCAGTGCCTTGTCCCGCGGCAATGAGCGGGTGAACGTTCATCGCGAACACTACATTGCCTGAGGTGGTTGGGCTGGGGAAAACGTAAACGTCGGTGATGTCGGTGCCCGGGTTGGCCGCGATATCCGGCGTGTCCGCGTGGTCGGAAGCATGGCTTCGTCCAATCAGTACCACTGGGACCGCCAGTGCGACTAGCCCAACTAGGGCGAGTCTCTTAATGTTTAATATCAACTTGGTAACTCCTGTTCAGGGGCAACTGCCCTTTGTATTGCCGAGGCAGAAGTAAATCTTCTTAGCCCCGCTCTGCTTCGACCATTGTTGCGCAGACTTGTTCCCACTTTGGAGCCAAATCGGCACTGTTCATGTAAACGTCATTCAGGTCAGATGCCCCGGGGTAGGGTTCCGGGGCAGCGTGAGGGCGTCCCTAGTAAGGGTTGCCGAGGTAAGGGAACGTGTTCAGGTAGTGGTGACCACTCGCGTCCACGTTGTCGGTTGTAAAGGAAGCGAGTTCCTTTCCGTCGTCGGGAGCAAGACCCAAGGCCGAGATCGTGTTTCCGAAGACGATGCCAAGCGAGATGTCCACGACGTCGTCGGTGAGCTTGCGCCCGCCGAACTTGCCGCCGGTTGCTCCGCCGGTCTCAACGCCCAGATAGGCAGCCGGACCGCTCTGGGAAAGGTCGACCTTCATCACGTCAGGGATGACCACTGCCTTCACCACGTCGGTCGTCGCTTGCGACCGACCGGCGGGGAAGGTCATGAACCCTTGAATGTCGTTAGCCAACTCGTTGTGATCGTTCGCAGGTCCGTCCTCATCGTTGATCTTGTGTCGGTTGTTAGCAACCGTCGCAAAGACCTCGTTGATTACGGGTCGAGAGAGTCGATCGACCTGGACATACTTGCTTCCGTTGAAGTGGTTCGTGGTCGTCCAAACTCCGATAACGCCCTGGGTGATGCCGCGAGGGTTGCCGCCACCTGCAAGCGGGGCGCTTCCGCCACCGCAGCCGGCGAGGATAGCGCCCACTACAGGTACGAAGACGCCAAGATTCTTGATACTTGATTTCATTAGAGGAGCCTCTTCGGAACTTCGATCACGATCGATAGAACGTTCAGTTTGTTAACGGTGAGGAAGTCCTTAGCCGCTCCCGGAGCTCGCCAACCGCCCGCCTTGGGCGTGTTAGGATCGGCAACCGGAATCCCGTTGAGCGGGGTCGCCCGATCTGGGAAGATCGTGAAGAACTGCTCGAGGTCGAAGAAGAAAGGATCTTCTCGGCCGCCCGCAAAGACCGTCATACCGGGAGTCGGCGAGAAAGGCTTGTTGATCTCTCCCGTGACGCTGTAAGGTTTCTCGAGGTTGTTGGCAGTTCCCGTCGTGCTCGGATGAACCGGGCCCGAGATCTGAACCTTCTGGGCCAGACCGGCATAGAAGAATTTGGCCTGCATGACCTCGTCCTCCACCCCGTCTCCGTCGGTGTCGATCTTGAACTGATAGATGATGTTTGGGTCGAACCGAGTGGTCTTCCCCTTTCCAGCTCCGACGAGCGGGTGGACGTTCATTGCGAACACCACGTTCTCGGAATTGGTCGGGCTCGGGAATACATAGACATCGGTAATGTCGGCGCCGGGATTCGCCGCGATGTCGGGGGTATCGGCATGGTCCGAAGCATGACTTCGGCCGACGAGAATGATAGGCACGGCAAGTGCGACTAACCCGATAAAGGTCAACCTCTTAATATTTAGGATCAATAGATTCTCCTGATTGGGGCAACTCCCCTTTGAACTGCTACGGGGCAAAGTAATCCTCTACCCTCGCTACGCATCGACAATTGTCGCCCAGCAAAGACCGCAATGAAGCGGCATTGCCGCCGAGTTCATGTAAACGTCATGTTGTCAACTCCGGTGCATCCCTTTTGCGGGATGGTCGTGCCCGGAGTGACCGGGTCATAGCGGTTAACATAAGCTCTCTACGCAGGATTCCCTCCCCATGGGGAGAGTGTCGGATTGTAAAAGGAGGCGCCTAAATGTAGCGTTGGCGTCCCCGCCGACGATCCCGAAGGGTTGTCACAGGTTCAGAGCTCGCGGAATCACCGCTGCCGGCAGATCATCGGCGGGGGCGCCTGAAATAGAGTTCCGGAGTGAAGGCCTCGCCTGAAGCAAACCGTAGCGGCAGCGCGAAGTACGGGCGACCCCCGGGTCCAGTCGATGAAGCTTCGCTCAACCCTTTGCCTTTGGCCAACGTAAACTTTGTCTATGGTTCTCGGTCTTGTTGCTTCCCTCGTTCTCAGCGGTCAGTCCTCAGTCAACCTCGTCTACAAGCCGCCCCTCCATAAGACCCTCAAGTACCGAATGGTCATGGACATGAAGCAGGACATGGGAGCAAGCGGGAATTTTGGATCCAAAACTCAAATGGATATGGAGTTAACCGCGACGAGCCGCAAAGGCGATGTTACGACCCTCCTCACAAAGATCACCGACGCAAAGGTAACCACCCCTCCCGGCAGTCCGATGGCTGGGATGTCGAGCCAGATGGAAAAGAGCATGAAGGGCAAGAGCTATACGTCCTCCATCGACTCTCACTTCAAGCCTCTCACAATTGGTGGCTCCGAAGTGGCCGGCATGTCGGGCCAAGGCATGGCAGACGCAATGCACAGTTTCACCTTCCCCTCGCGGCCCGTCAAAGTGGGGCAGACCTGGACGAGCAAGATGGACATGGGCAAGATGATGGCTTCGGTCGCGAAAGGAATGAAGGTCACCTCCAACGTCCCCATCGTGTGTCGTCTCGTTTCCGTTCAAGGCAATCTTGCCACCATCAGCATGACCATGAAGGGGGCCATGAACATGGACATGGGCGCCCAGAAATTCACCACCGACCTCGACTCAAAGGGCTCGATGGTCGTCGAACTCGGGAGCGGAGTGGTCCGCAGCGAACAGAACGTGATGGACTCCACTTCGAACATAGGCACCACGAAGTTCAAGCAGCACATGGTCCAAACCATGAAGCTCCGTTAAGGGCACCAGTGAAACGCAGCGACCGCTCCGAAGGCGATAAGATCTCCTTCGGGTTTCGAGCGGATCCAGAACAGCGAGCTGGCCGCGGCAAAGGCTTTGACATGGGCGTTCGCAATCGGCCGCCCTTTTTGCCGAAGCTTCGTCCATCAAATCTGTCCGATTCACACCCGAATCGTCGCACTCAAAGGAGGCGGCGTTCCTGCCACCGTTTAGCATCGCGTAGATCCTAAGAAGCACCCTGACCGTGAATGATTCGCTACCGTCAGGCGGCAAGAGCTACCTATTTCGTGGTGGGCGTACCTCTGTCGCACACAGTTGCGGCAGAAAACACTTTGCAGTTTCATGATAATTAGCCCTGGAGACGAGGGGGTGCTCCAACGAAACGGATTGTTTTATGGAACTCACGGACCACTATAGGAAAGCGCTGGAAGACCAGATCGAAATTCTCTGGCGACACCGGTGCGAATGTTCGGAGATGAATCTAGGATTCATTCGAGATCACGCGACCGCAATCATGCAACTGACCGACGAAATTTTGTTCGCCGAGAAGAGCGCCTTGAGCGGCACGGACGTGAGGTACTCATGATCAGTCGCAACGCCTACGTCAACCTAGATGGCTTCCGTTTGCTCACCGCTCGTGAAGCGCAGCTCGTGGTGCTCTCCTCCGAAGGACTGACTGACAAAGAGATCGCCCGAGAGCTTCGGATCAGCCCTGGAACCGTGATCACAATCTGGTCCCGAATGCGGGCGAAACTGGGCATCACATCACGCATTTCCGCGATCTCCGTCATGGTCGCCGCCGTAACCCGCCTCACCACAATCTTCGATGCTGAGTACGATCTCGATGAACCTAGTAAGAAGCTCAACGCCGTTCGCATCGTCGTCTCGTCGAACCGGGTGGTCCTCCACAGCACTCCAGAAGCAACCAAGGTCTTAGGCGTTCAGGCCGGAGATTCGCTCGTTCGCCAAAACGGACAGCCTGTGGCCCTGCTCGACCCCAACGGCGACCCATTCGATGCCGCTTCTCTCCCGTGGGATCGCCAGGACCAGAGCACGATGACCGATCGGGTTCAGCTCAAGACAGCCGACGGGACCCACGAATACGATCTCGCTGTTCGAGTGCAAGACGATGGCGTATTGGGAAGGGTGGCTTTCCTCGATTTTTTTCGTCTCGGCCGCTTGGGCCATCGTGAGTTCGCCGAATTTGTTTCGTGATCAGTTTCGCCGACGAAGCAGGCTTTGACTGCCCATGGGAGGCCATGCGCTCGAGCCAGAACGTGGCCGAATCGGTGCGCCGATGCGCCCTTCTAGCATCCCCCATGAGAATTGAGAGGGTTGTTCGAAGGCTCTCGAAGTGGCGGCCATCGGATATGATCCAGCCTAGGTTCAAAGATGCGGCCACTTTGCATATTTCTCTTTCTTGCCAGCTTTCTAATTTCCGCAGCCGACGAAGATCCCGGACACTCTAGTCACGGATCCGCGTTTGATTCCGGCATGCGCACCCGCCCCTGGGTGATGAAGGGAATCGGCGATACGCCATTCCCGATCACGGCGAAGAATCCCGAGGTCCAGAAGTGGTTCGACCAGGGCAACGCCCTGCTTCACTCCTTCTGGTTCGAGGAAGCCGAGCGTTCTTTTCGCTGGTGCCTCAAGCTCGACCCCGATTGCGCCATGGCCTACTGGAGCCTGTCTCGCTGTGGCCTGAACTGGTTCACCATGCGCTCGCCGAATTTCGACGACAAGGAGTTCGATCGCTACAAGGCGTTCCTCAAAGAAGCGGTCCGACGCAAAGACAAGGTCACCGAGCGTGAGCGAATGTACATCGAGGCGTGGGAGAAGGCGACCGCTCCCGACCAGAAAGAGCATGTAAAGACCCTCGATCGAGAACTCCAACGGATCGTCGTCAAGTACCCCGACGATGTCGAAGCCAAAGCGTTGCTCGCCTTGTTCAATATCCATGAGGGCAGCGCCTATGCCAACCAACTGATCGTGGATCAGGTCCTAGCCAAGAACCCTCTTCATCCCGGTGCGCATCACGCCAGCATTCACAATTGGGACGGCGTCTCGTCAGAACAGGCGATTAAGAGCTGCGAACTGTACGGCAAGTCCGCACCAAACATCGGGCACGCCCTCCATATGCCCGGTCACATCTACAGCAAGTTGGGAATGTGGCACGAGGCGGCGATCGCGATGGACTCGGCAACCCGCATCGAGCTCGGCTACATGAACGACCGGCTCGCCCTGCCGTTCGAGAACTGGAACTACCCCCACAACCGCAACTACCTCTGCTACATCCAAGAGCAACTCGGAATGGCCGAGAACTCCCTTCAGGGTGCCCGCGACATGATCGCCACCCCGCGCGATCCAGACCTCAATCCTAACGCAATCGCCTCCCAAGGCTACGACGCCCTGCTCCGCGCCCTCATCAAGTTCGAAAAGTGGGACGAGATCCTCAAACCGGGAGTAGTCGAATGGGACGAAAAGGGCGATGACGGCAAGCTTGATCGGGCTATCTCTGAGACGCTCGCCTACAACGGGCTCGGCCGAATGACCGAGGCAAAGGAGCGACTCGCTGACGTCAAAGGGCTGCTCGTCAAAATCAATGGTGGAAAGACCGGCGAGGCAATTTCCACCGATGTGATGGCCACCGTTGCCGAAGGCCTCATCTCACTTTCCGAAGGTCACTTGCTAGAAGGCCAACGATCCCTGCTCAACGCATGCGATCAAGAGCAGAAGAAGCGAGACGAGGGTCATTTTCAAAACGACCCACCCAGCCAGCCCTGGCCCATCATGCGTCTCCTTGGCGACCACTATCGCAAACGAGGCGAGACCAAGCTTGCCATCGAGTGCTACGAGCGAGCGCTGAAGAACGAGCCCAATGATGGCTTCACCCTCTCCGGCCTGTCCCTCGCCTATCACGACCTGGGCAACCAAGAGCAAGCAACCCACTATGCGGGCCGCCTAGAGTACGTCTGGTCTCAAGCTGACTCCCATCTCAAGTGGCTCGAAGACGTGCGAAAGATCGTGCCCCAGGCAGTGCCCATTGGCGAGACCCCGGCAAAGGAAAGGGTGTACCAGCCCAAGAACCTCGACCCGATTGGCCCAATGAATTGGCAACCGTTCACCGCCCCGAAGCTGCAAGTGCTGAACGTCAAAGGCAAACCGGTCTCGCTCACCGACTACAAAGGCAAAAACGTCCTCCTCATCTTCTTCCTCGGCGACGCCTGCGTTCACTGCGTGGGCCAGCTTAAGGCGATCAACGAGCGAGGCACCGACTTCGCCGCCCAAGACACCGTCGTCCTCGCCGTCTGCAGCTCGACCCCCACGAAGATCAAGGAGTCGGTTGCCCTGGAGAAAGTCAACGTCACCTTCCTCTCCGACACCGCCCACGAAAACGCCCGCCGATTCTCGTCCTACGACGATTTCGAGGACATCGAACTCCACTCAACCATCCTTATCGACAAGCAGGGAAAGGTGCGATGGAAGCGAACCGGGGGCGATCCGTTCACCAACATCGACTTCCTCGTCGGCGAACTCAAGAGGATCAACGGCGCGAAATAGCATACTAAATCTAAGTTGTCGCCGATCGATTTCCTAAAACGCTGGACCCGCCCCCGCGCCGAGCTCCTCACCGAGCTCGACGTCCTAAGTCGCGACAACCAGTCCCTACGCGCCAAGGTTGCCGGGTTACAGCAGGCCAAAGATCAAGCCGAGAAACACGCCGAGGAACGACGCAAAGGCAAAGAAGCCCTCAAAACGAGGCTCAGCGAGCAAAAAAAATCAGCCGAGCAAGGCGTTCAAACCCAAGCCCAACTAAGCGCCCGAATCGCCGAGCTACGCGAAGAGTTAGACAAACTCAGTAAGCAAAAGCGACGCTAAAAATTCAGAACCCCTCGCCCCTCCGGGGAAGAGGGGCAGGGGTGAGGGGTCCGCTCCGGTTGCCTCCCCTTGCCGAGGATGGTTCGTGCCTCGGGAGGGGGAGGGCAGGGTGGGGGTTCGACGCCCACCTTGTCCAGAATGTCTTGGCTTCGGGGGAGAAGTGTCTGGTCCAGAGATGGTTCCCCTTTCCCAAGGCCCTGAGGAACGAAGGGGTGGGGGAGGGGGTTGCGCCCACCGACCGCCTTCCGGAGACTAGTCCCCAAAGTGATGATCGTCCGGGCTTTCCTTCTGTAAATCCGGCGACCGAAGCATCAACCGCGCACAGGTATTCCATCGCAAGATCGAGTCATCATTCCCAGCCGCACGAACTCCCTCCGCCGCCTCATAACAACCCATCGCCTTCCGCAACCACTCGCCCACAACGTGCTTCGGTGTCCCATCTTGCAACCGAGCCCGAGCCCACCGCTCATAAGCCACCCCGCCGTAGTAAGCCCGGTCGTACGCACTCGTCAGCGTCTTAGCGATCGCCTCACATTCGGTGATGTTGATCCCGCGCTTGGTAGAAAACTGATCCGTCAGCGCCAGCAACATCACTCGAGCCGCATCCTGATTGCCCGGGTCCACCGCGATGATGTCCCGACAAATACTAACCGCCTGATCGGGTTCGTTCAGCAACCGATACCGCTCCCCAAGCCCAAGGGCATGGGGGATAGCGTCAGCGGCAATCTTCTTCAGTTCCATGGTTTAGAGTAATGAGTGATGAGTGATGAATGATGAACGGGCCGGATCAGAGGTTATCGCTTCGGGCGTTGCTTGGCGGTTTTGACCGATGCTACGAAAATGGACATGAGTTGATTTGCCTCGTTCATTACTTCGTGACTGCTCTCTTTTGTTGCAAGTTCAGCTTCAACTAGAAGCTCAATCCAATAAATCGTCTCGTCCAACTCTTGCAACAGCGTTTCAACTTTACTGATGAATTCCGGGACCGATCTGGCTCGGTAGGCCTCCCGATAGTGAGCTCCAATTGAGGTCCCTGATCGAAGTACCTGCCCTGCCAGAATCCGCTTAACTGGATCCTCATAGAGGCCACAATAGAACTTTACAATTTGGACTGCGAATGCTTTAGTTCGGTCGCGCAGATCACCGTAAGCGCGAAGTTCCTCCCGCAGAACGACTGGCTCAGAAGGCCGAGTCTCCTCCGCTCCGCCGTTCATCATTCATCATTCATCACTTTCCGTCCCCCTACCTCTTCGTAATCAGCCTCAACAGCTTCTTCAGAGGGTCGTAATAAAAGTCCGCAACCTTCTCCTTCAGCGGAATAATCGCGTTGTCCGTGATCTTAATGTGTTCCGGACAAACCACCGTGCAGCACTTCGTGATGTTGCAGTAGCCGATGCCGTGCGCTTCCTTCAGATCGGACGTCCGGTCCTCAATGTCCAGCGGATGCATCTCCAGATACGCGCTGTGGATCATCAGCCGCGGCCCGACGAACTCGTCAAACTTCTCGTGCTCTCGAAGCACGTGGCACACGTTCTGGCACAGGAAGCACTCGATGCATTTTCGAAACTCCTGCCCGCGATCGATATCCTCCTGCATCACCGTCCAGGTGCCATCGGCATTGTCTGGATTTCGTGGCTTGAACGGCTTGATCCGCTTCTTCGCCTCGTAGTTCCAACTCACGTCGGTCACGAGGTCCTTGATAAGCGGGAACGCCTTCATCGGCTCGACGGTGACCGACTGGTTGAGGTCAATGTCGCTGCACCGCGTCATGCACATCAGCCGGGGCTTGCCGTTGATCTCGGCCGAGCACGAGCCGCACTTGCCCGCCTTACAGTTCCATCGAACCGCCAGGTCGTTGGCCTGCTCCGCTTGGATCTGCAAGACAGCGTCCAGCACCACCATGCCCTCGGAGACCTCGGTCTGGTGGTCCTCGAAGTTCCCCTCTTTGCCCTGACCGCGCCATATCTTAAAGGTTGCCTTCACAGCGCCATCTCCTCGATAATCGCCCGGTGCTCATCCGTCATCGGCTTCACCGGCTCCTGGACAACGGTGAGCGAACCGTCGGGATTCTTGCGAACGACCGTGTTCACCTTCCCCTGCTCGGGATCCTTGTCCGGATAGTCGTCCCGGAAGTGACCGCCTCGACTCTCTTTTCGAAGGATCGCCGACCGCGCGATCGCTTCCGAGACCGCAAGCTGGTTGTACAAGTCCATCGCGGTGTGCCAGCCCGGGTTGAAGTCTCGGTTGCCAAGAACCTGGACGCCTTCGTTTCGCTTCTTCAGCGCGTCAAGCGCCACGAGCGCCTGCTGCATTTCGCCGTCGGTTCGAACGATGCCCACCAAGTCCTGCATCATGGTCTGCAAATCCTTCTGGATCGCAAACGGGTTCTCGCCAGTAGTCCGGTCAAACGGAGCAACCGTGAACTTCGTTGCCGCGTCAATCTGGGCTGAGAGGTCGGTCGAGACCGGCCGAGCCGACTTTGAATACTCCGCCGCATACTGGCCTGCCCGCTTGCCAAAGACCAAAAGGTCGGAGAGAGAGTTACCACCCAATCGGTTGGCGCCGTGCAATCCGGCCGCCGCCTCGCCCGCTGCGTAGAGACCTTCGATGGTCGACATCTGCGACTCCGCATCCACCCGAATGCCGCCCATCATGTAGTGAGTGGTCGGCCCAATTTCCATCGGCTCGGTGGTGATATCGATGCCCGCCAATTCCTTGAACTGGTGGTACATGCCCGGAAGCTTCTTCTGAATGTGCTCCGGTGCGTTCGCGATCTTCTCCTTGATCCAAGCGATGTCCAGATAGACGCCACCATGCGGTGAGCCGCGACCTTCCTTCACCTCGCGCACGATGCAGCGAGCCACGTGGTCGCGAGTGAGCAACTCCGGCGGACGGTTCGCATTCTTGTCGCCCGTCACGTACCGCCAACCCTCCTCGGGGTCCTTCGCGGTCTGGTTCTTATAGTTGTCGGGAATGTCGTCGAACATGAAGCGCCTGCCCTCGCTGTTCTTGAGAATCCCGCCCTCACCGCGAACACCCTCCGTAACGAGCAGTCCCCGAACCGACGGGGGCCAAACCATTCCCGTCGGGTGGAATTGCACGAACTCCATGTCCAGCAGATCTGCGCCAGCGTTGAGTGCCAAAGTCTGACCATCGCCCGTGTACTCCCAGCTATTGCTGGTGATCGCATAAGCCTTGCCGATGCCGCCCGTCGCGATGATCACCGCTTTGGCCTTCAGCAGCACAAACTGACCACGCTCTCGGAAATATCCAAACGCACCACAAACTCGGTCGCCATCCTTCAAAAGAGTGATGACCGTGAACTCCATGTGAAAGTCGATGCCCTGGTGAATCCCGTGATCCTGCAACGTGCGGATCATCTCGAGCCCAGTCCGGTCGCCGACGTGGGCGAGCCGCGGATATCGGTGCCCACCAAAGTTTCGCTGAAGGATCTTGCCATCCTTGGTGCGGTCGAACAGAGCACCCCAAGCTTCGAGTTCCTTCACGCAATCCGGAGCTTCCTTCGCGTGCAACTCAGCCATGCGAGGGTTGTTCAGGTACTGCCCGCCACGCATTGTGTCCGCAAAGTGCACTCGCCAACTGTCGCGGTCGTCGACATTGCCGATCGCCGCCGCCACGCCGCCCTCCGCCATAACTGTGTGCGCCTTGCCAAGCAGTGACTTGCACACAACGCCAACCTTAACTCCCGCCGCTGAAGCCTCGATCGCCGCGCGAAGTCCCGCGCCTCCGGCGCCGATGACGAGAACGTCATATTCGTGGGTCCGAAGTTCGCTCATATGATTCTCAAATCCGTCCAGATGCCCATCGAAACCAGCCGCACATACACGTCGGCAAAGATGACGCCGAAGAGGCTGACCCACGCGAAGTTCATGTGGTTCTTGTTCATGTTTGAAACGCACCCGTAACAGGCGCTCTGCATCTTGTTGCCCGAGATGCACTTCTTATTGCCGCGGATCAGGTGCCGCAAGGAGTGGCAAGAGAACGTGTAGCAGCTGAGCATCGACGTGTTGAACAGCAAAACCAGCGTCCCAACCCCAATCCCGAACTTCCCGTCGAACCAAAGCGCCTTGTAAACGTCGTGCCACAAGAAGAGAAGGAAGATGAGCGCCGCATACATGAAGTACCGGTGCACGTTCTGCAGCTTCAGCGGAAACCCGTTCTCACTCGTATAGCCTATGCGAGGCTCGCCCACCGCGCAAGCAGGCGGATCCGCCCAGAACGCCTTATAGTAAGCGCCACGGTAGTAGTAGCAGGTGAACCGGAAGAGCGCCGGAAAGGGAAGGATGATGAGCGCCGGAGAGAACGGCAAAAACCCCGGCCACCATCCTGGCCTCGGCCCAAACCAAGCCTCCGGAGAGTCGCCGAACAACACCGGCGAGTAGAACGGAGAAAGGTATCCCTTCCACTCGTAATGAGCGTTCTGCAACGCCGCCCAAGTGGCGTAAACAATGAACCCAGAGAGTACAAGGAACGTAATCAGGGGAGTCACCCACCAAGCGTCCCGTCGCGAAGTCTTCCCTAACCCTCGCTGCTTCAACACCGACATCTTTGACATAGTGCGATCCGACGACGATTCCAGGTTCGCGCGAACTCAGAATCGACCCTGGGCCGAGTATACCAACGCACCTCCGGAGATGGTGCCCCTTTCCGAAGGGGGAACCAACCCTCCCCCGGTTTTCACAATGTCATTCTGAGCCACCGAACTCGGCGAGCGAGTTCGCATCGAGCTAGAACAGATTCGCGACCGCCAAACCGACCCCGAAGGGGTCACAGAACCTTAGCCCCGGGTCGTCTCCGGACGCCCCGGGGTAGTGCCCCCAAGACCCCCGACCCCGAAGCGGGTCGAAGACCTCTCGGGTCGTTTCGTCCCATCCCTATTCGAATCTAGACCAAGGCTGTGTCCCCGGAGCAGCCGCCCGGTCAAGCAAAATAAAACTGTGCTCCTCCCGCTCCTCATCCTCGCAACCGCCCAACCCAATCTCCTCAACTACAGCATCGAGCAGTGGCGGTCGACCCCGAAGATGCAAATCGAAGACGCCTACAAGTGGCTGTTCCAAGCCGCCCTCGGCGGCGAACACGCGGTCACCGACGACAGCGGCCCGAGACAATGGCTGAACAACGAATGGCCCACCCTAACCGAGCCAAAACCAAACGAGCCAGAAAGACAAAAACTAACCCCCGACGGCAAACTCATCAGAGTCAACCTCCGCCCCTACCGAGCCCGAGGCGGCGACCAAGAGTTTATGCTCGCGATCTTCGTAGCCTCCGCCCAGCAGTTCTACGCCAAGAAAAGCCTCTTCGTCAAAGAGTGGAAAGCCCTCGGCACCAAGCTCCAGCAAAACAAAGTCCAAGCCCTAACCTACAATGCCTGGCAACACCTAGACCAAGCCGCGAAGAAGCAAAACTACCCCGCCATCGACCACTCAAGGGCCTATGAGAAACAATACGACCCGGCGTACCGGGTCGTATTGGGATCGCTCTACTAACTAATGCGCGTCATCGAGACCGAGTAGTGATTCCCGCCGGAGTCGAAGCCCATCGTCAGCCCGTTGTTGCTGTACGTGACCGTTCCGTTCGTCACTGCAACCCCGTTGTAAGTCCCTGAGAAGGTGCCGTCGGCCGAGTTGCCCAAAGGATCCCAAGTGGCCGAGCCGTGGACAATAAACGTGTTGCCGCTAGCCTCGAAGTCGAGCGCCCCGTTAGGGCTGATCGTGCCGGAAACATCCACCGTCTGGTTGTTGCCATTGACGGTGCCTTGATACGCGCCGGTATTGGGGTTGATACCAAGGCCATCGCCTCCGCACCCAACGAGAGCCACCAACGCACAGAGGAGAATGAGTAGTCGTAAGAGCATCGTGATAGCTAGACGGAAATCGAGGCGATAAGATCGTCTTCGATTTGATTTAGTTTTTCATCGACCTTCTGCCGGCTCGGATCAGCCTCATACCAAGCGATAATCTCCTCTGCTCCACGGCAGAACGGAGTCGTCGTCGCCGCAAAAGCCGGCGCAATGCGCTTGATCTTCGAGTTGTCGAACACCATGCTGTTTCCTTTGTCCCCAATCAGCCCCGCTCCCCATTGGGGGTGCCGAGCCGCGATGTAGTCAGACGGCACGTGCACCTTCTTCGCCGTCGTACCCGCTGCCTCCGCCACGATGTCGTAGATCTGGTTCCAGGTCAGCCACTCGTCTGAAGTGATGTGATACGCCTCCCCAATCGCGTGGCTATTCCCCAACAAAGGCACAAAGCCGAGAGCGAAATCGCGATGATGGGTCAGCACCCAAAGCGAAGTCCCATCCCCATGCACCACCACCGGAAGTCCGCGACGCATGCGGTCGACCACCGTCCAATTGTGGTCGAACGGCAAAAGCGTCTTGTCGTAAGTGTGCGAAGGCCGCACGATCGTCATCGGAAACTTGTGATCGCGATAGGCCGTAACCAAAGCCTCTTCGCAGGCGATCTTGTTGCGCGAATACTCCCAGTTCGGGTTGTCGAGGATCGTTGACTCCGTCACCGGAAGGGTCGAAGGCGGGGTTTGGTAGGCACTCGCCGAACTGATAAAGACGTATTGTCCGATGCGCCCCTTAAAAATATCGATATCCTGCTGAATATGATCAGTGGTGAAAGCAATCCAGTTGACCACCGCATCGAACTTCATATCCCCGATCGCCGCTGCTACCGATGCCGGGTCCCGAATGTCCCCGTGCAGAACCTTCGCCCCTTCTGGAACCCCTCGATGACTCTGCCCTCGATTCAAAAGATACAGGTCAATTCCCGATTCAAGGGCGAGTGGGGAACAAGCCGAGCTGATGATGCCGGTACCACCAATGAACAAGACGCGCATGGCTCCGGTTTACCCCGGAACGAACCCCGCAAATGCACCGAAGTTTCGGCGGCCCTGAGACGTTGGAAACTCATTCAACGTTCAAACATATGGTGATCCACGAGCCTTCTCCACTAGTTTCGGCCGTAGCGACCTCGCTACGTCAGGGCATTCAGTCAGGCAAGTATCCCGCGGGCCGAGCCCTGCCTAGCGAGCGTGCAATGGCCGAGGAGTTCAGCGTGAGCCGAATTCAAGTTCGCCACGCGATCACCATGCTCGCCGCCGAAGGCGTCCTCACCATCAAGGCCCGGTGTCGACCCGTCGTATCCGACAACCGCCCGACCGCACGAAGAAATGGGGTGGTGAAAGACCACATCTCGGCATGGATCTGGCCCGCGCGGGCCGAGTACGCGTCCTCACAAATCTTTCGCGGCATTCAAAAAGGTCTGCGCGGTGTAGACCTCCGACTGATGGTCGGAAACGTCTCGGACGGAACCTGGGAGGCCCAGCTCCATTCGGAGGGAGAATTCCTCGAGGAACTCGCTCGCGACCCTGGCGCAAAAGGCGCGATCATCTGGTATCTCGGTGGCGAGAGCCACCGCAATCTGCTGAATCTGGTACGGGAAACCGGCGTCCCCATGGTCTTCATCGATCGCGAAGCTCCAGAGGGGATTGAAGCCGACCACGTGGGAACCGACAACTTCGGCGCCGCCAAAGACGCCGTCCGCCATCTCGTGCGCCAAGGTCATCGGCGCATCGCATGCATCGCGAACATGGACTACGCATCCAGCGTGATGCAGCGAATCGACGGTTGGCAAAGCGCCCTAGAAGAGGCCGGAGTTCCCGCCGAGTCCCAAAATCTCGCACGCATCGAAGTCTCCGAAACTGAGACCAGGGCCGAAGCGACCGAACGCACCATTCGCGAACTGCTCGCTGGTGAAAACGCGCCGAGCGCCGTCTTCTGCATCAACGACTACATCGCATTCGACGTCCTCGAATCCCTCTCTGCCCTCAAACTCTCCGTCCCCGCCGACGTATCGATCGTCGGCTTCGACGGCCTACTGAGATGGATCCCCGGTGGCGGCAACGTCACCACCGCGAATCAAGACTTTGAGCGAATGGGAGAAATGGCCGTGAAGCTGTTACTTGAAAGGTTCGAAAATCCCACGCGCAACGCCTTCAAGCACATCTACCTCAGCGCCCCCATCGTCGAGCACGGCTCGACCCAGGCGATCTCGATCCAAGACGCGCTAGAAGCCGGAACGCGCTAACTCTTCTTGTGCATGCGCTCGAACGCGAGATAGTCGGCGAAGACGTAGTCATTCGACTTCTCGGTCTGATGGCACTTCGCACAGTACTCGAGCCCCTTGGTCGTCTGCGTCTTCCCGTCTCTCGATAGCACCATGTACTGCCAGTCACCGTCTTTGGGCGCAAACCCTTTCTCGCGCTTGACCATCGCCGTCAGCAGTTCAGGCACCGCACCCTTCGGCAAGGTCACCGGATCCCACTGCTTAAGCCCCGCCGGCCGCGCATACTTCTCCTTCACGATCATCGAACCTACCGGATACGCCCGCCCGACCTTGCCTAAGAGAGTCTTCTTGGCAAGCGGATTGGCGAAGACGTTAAAAACTCGGGGGGCGTGTGGACTGGGCGCACTATGTTGAGGCCGCGGCCCGATGCACGAAGCCGATAACGCAGGAGACATGTCGACCGGCTCTTTCGTAAGCAACGCCCAACTCCGATAGTTCTCAAACGCACCCGGCTGCCTCTGCGGAGCCCGAGACGCACGCACCTGCATCACCACCGCTCCAAGAACAAGGCACCCTAAAAAAACCGCAATCCCCCGCAGCATATTTGCTCTAACGTTCTTGAGAGCGAAGCGTTCCGTTCCGGAGATGGTTCCCCTTTCCGAAGGCCCTGAGGAACGAAGGGGTGGGGGAGGGGGTCACGCCCACCGAATGCCTTCCGGAAGCCTCTCCTTGCCAAGGATGGTTTGTGCTTGGGAGGGGGAGGGCAGGGTGGGGGTCAGACGCCGAACGCGACCAGAATGCCTACTTCGCCGCGTTAACCGCCGCCTCAATCGTGCTCGAAAGCCGACCCAACGCCTCCGCCGCAAGCGCAATCTGCTCCTGCGCCTCCTTCCAGTCCCGCTGCTCGATCGCCTCCCGAACTCCCGGAATCGTCTTCACCCCATATCCGGTGTAAAAGCCCGGGGCGTAGACCTCGTGCCGATACCAAGGACGCCGAGGCAAACCCTCGCCGAGCATCGATCGCTCAACAGACATAAGAATGTGGTCCAACGACGAGGAACTCGAAGCCTTGGAGGCCTCGTACTTCGCCGCCGCCAACTTCAGCTTCGCCACCGCATTCTGCAAAGGTGCGAAGTTCAGGAAAGGCACCGCATCCTTTTTCTTAGGAGCGAAAAATGGTTTGGTCGGATCGGAAGCCGCTTTCAGCGACCCGTCGTCGATCAGCTTGTTCGTCTCCTCCGTTTCCACCCGCATCGTGTCGAGCAGCTTTGGAAGCTCCTCGGTGTAGCCTCCGATCGTCGAGGCCAGCCGAGTAAATTCAAACGGCAGAACATCGGCATTGGCGAGCCGCAACATCATGCGCCCCGCGGTCTGAGCCAGCGCGATGCCGTACTCCCATTTGGGGTCGCCAAACCTGCTGTACCAATCGAACGAATCGTAAGTCGAGTGATAGATTCCGCCCGGGTCTTCGCCACCGAAGCCGAGGTCGAGGGAGGCGATGCCCGCGTGCTGCAAGAACGAACTGTAGTCGGAGCCAGATCCAAGTGCGCCGATGGGCGAGTCAACTTGGCCTCTGATTTCCGCATGTCCAGAAGCGGGCGTTCCGGTTAGCTGGCGAGCCTTGTTTCGCTGCGCCAGGGTCATCTTCGTCTCGGGATCGATCACATCTCGAGAGACTTCGTTCACAAACTTCTCAAGCCCGTGCGAGCCTCCCGCCCCGAAGAAACCGCGGCCATTGGTGTCGCTGTTGATGTACGCAACTGCCTTGCGAGAAAGCTCTTCCGCATGCGTCTCCACCCATTCGGTCGAACCGAGCAGCCCGGGCTCTTCGCCATCCCAAAGACAGTAAACAATGGTCCGCTTCGGCTTCCAACCCGCCGCCGCAAGCTTGCCCACGCCCTTGGCCTCCTCCAGCAAAGCAATCGCCCCGCTTAACGGGTCCTGCGCCCCCATCACCCAAGCGTCGTGGTGGTTGCCGCGAATCACCCACTCGTCCGGCCGCTCAGAACCAGGGAGCTTGGCGATGATGTCGCGCGCCTCCACGATCTTCCAATCGAACTCGACCTTGAGATGTACGTCCTGATCGCCCGGCCCAAGCTTATAGGTGACCGGAATTCCCCCTCGCCACTCCGAAGGAGCCACCGGCCCTTGAAGGCTCTTCAAAAGAGGAAGCGCGTCGCCGTAGGAAATGGGAAGCGTGGGGATCTTGGTGATCGTCTTGACATCCTTTCGATCCAACCGCTTCACGCCGGGCACCGAGCCATAGCCCGGAGTCGACGGATCGCCCGGGTAAAGCGGCATGTCCGCCACCGACCCGCGCTGAACCCCCTTGTCGTTTCGGAACGGTCCCTTCGGATACACGTCACCCTGGAAATACCCGTCATCGCGCGGGTCCGAATAAATCAAGCACCCGATCGCGCCATGCTCCGCCGCAACCTTCGGCTTGATACCTCGCCAAGAGCCGCCGTACCGGGCAATCACGATCCTGCCCTTCACGCTCACCCCGTTCTGCTCCAGGGTTTCGTAGTCCTTAGGGATGCCGTAGTTCACGTACACGAGCTTGCCGGTCACGTCGCCATCGCACGAGTAGGCGTTGTAAGAGGGGAGCCCGCCCGGTGCGGCCGAGGTCGGGTCTTCGCTGAGCTGAGGCTCAGCCAGCTTCGCCTTAAAGTCTCCCATCTCAAGCAGTCGAGTCTTCGGCTCCGGAAAGAGAACCTCGAACCGCTCAATCTTCGCATCGAATCCCCAACTCTCAAACAGCCCGCGCACATACTCCGCGTTCTGCAACCCATAGGGCGAGCCCACATGGTGAGGAATCGCGCTCAGCTTCTTCAGCCAAATTGGCAAATCGCTCTTCTCAAGCCCCCGATCGAACTCCGCCTCCAGCGCCCGTTGCCCCACCGAGTGTGCAGTCGTAAAGCCCATCAAAGGGGCAATTTGAGCTTGGGCCAAAACAAGAACGAGCGACGCGAACATGTCGGTAATCCTAGCAGGTCCTTATGGCTCTGGAATCTGGAGATGGTTCCCCTTCCCCAAGGCCCTGGGGAACGAAGGGGTGCGGGAGGGGGTCGCGCCAACCGAACGCCCTCCGAATATCAGAACCCCTCTCCCCAGGAGGGGCGAGGGGTTCTGAAGCCTAAACTAAATGGCTATGAGGGGCAGGGGTGAGGGGTCCGGGAGCCGACAGACCTTCGTCTTGACCCAAGACAAACCCTAAACTAAATGGCTATGAGAGGGGTAGGGGGTGAGGGGTCCGGTCCGGAGATGTCCCAAGGCCCTGAGGAACGAAGGGGAGGGGAGTGTACTTTTTAAACAGGGCGAGCGAATTCTAGTCGAGCCCAAACATCTTGAAGAGCCGCCAAGCCGAACCCGAAGGTTTCAAAGAATCTTAGCCCCGGGTCGTCTCCGGACGCCCCGGGGTAGTGCCCAAGACCCCCGACCCCGAAGCGGTCCCGAAGCGGGTCGAAGACTTTCCGGTCCGCTTCGCCAACCCAAAGGTATATTCGCCAATGGCTATGTCGCGGGTTGCCGCGAGATCGGAAATGAACATGAAAGCGATTCTCCTTGCGTTCACCAGCCTCCTCGCAACCAGCGTCCTCGCCCAAACGATCATCGTCCACGTCGATCGTCCCCTCCACCCGATCAGCCCGACATTCTTCGGCATGATGACTGAGGAGATCAACCACGCCTACGATGGCGGCCTCTACGCAGAGCTCCTCCAAAACCGAACTCTCCAAGACGACGACAAACCGACCCACTGGTCTTTCATCGGACCCGAAGGTTCCGGCTCGGTAGACCTGGACACCACCCACCCCGTCCCCGACACCGCCTACTCGCGGTGTCTAAAAGTGAGAAACGGGGGAGTAGCAAATGAAGGCTACTGGGGCATGGCAGTGCTGCCCAAAACCACCTATCACGGAAGCTTCTACGCGATGGCAGGACCCGGTTTTTCGGGCTCGCTCAGCGTCTCGCTGACCTCTGCGGACGGCACCCAAACGTGGGCAACCGCCCAGATCGGCGGAATCAAAAACGGCTGGAAGCGATTCGATTTCACCCTCAAGACAGCCAACATCGCGGCAAGCCAAGCCAACCGGTTCGCAATCACCCCCACCGAAAAAGGCGGAAGCTTCTTCATCGCTGGAGCAACCCTCTTCCCGCCGACCTACAAGAATCGAGCGAACGGAAACCGCAGCGACCTGATGGCCAAAATGGCCGATCTCAATCCTTCTTTCCTCCGTCTCCCCGGGGGCAACTACCTCGAAGGCAACAATCTCGCCAGCCGCTACAACTTCAAGGATACGATTGGCCCGCTAAGTGGCCGAAAGGGCCACCCCGGAACCTGGGGCTATCGCTCTTCCGATGGATTGGGCTTCCTCGAGTTTCTCGAATGGTGTGAGGACCTCAAGTGCCAGCCCGTACTCGCCGTCTTCGCCGGCTACGCCCTGAACGGCGAGCACGTCGCTGCCGGTCCCGGCCTTCAGCCGTACGTGCAGGACGCCCTCGACGAGATCGAGTACGTCACCGGCGACACTCACACCAAGTGGGGCGCGATTCGCGCAGCGAACGGACATCCCAAACCTTTCCGCCTGACCTACGTCGAGGTCGGAAACGAGGACGCGTTCGACAGGTCGGGCAGCTACGACGGGCGCTATACCCAGTTTTACGACGCGATCAAAACGAAATATCCAAAGCTGCAGATCATCGCCACCGCTCCCGTCAAAACGCGGCGACCCGATGTGCTGGACGACCACTACTACAGCCCGGCGCGCGAGATGGCGAAGCTCGCCAAGAAGTACGACTCCTATGACCGCTCCGGCCCCAAGATATTTGTTGGCGAGTGGGCATCTCTGGAAGGAGGTCCAACCCCCGACCACAAGTCCGCTCTCGGCGATGCCGCCTTCCTGACCGGACTGGAGCGGAACTCAGACCACGTGGTCATGGAGAGCTACGCTCCCCTCTTCACGAACATGAATCGCGGTGCCGCCCAGTGGAATACG
This sequence comes from Fimbriimonadales bacterium, assembly GCA_038321975.1. Lineage (GTDB taxonomy): Bacteria > Armatimonadota > Fimbriimonadia > Fimbriimonadales > Fimbriimonadaceae > Fimbriimonas. The sequence continues at coordinate 29,782 of JBBQFM010000015.1, forward strand.
AACCTCATCGGTTACGACGCCCTCAACTCGTTCGGGTCGCCGAGCTACTGGGTGCAGTCAATGTTTGGGAAGAACACCGGGGACACCGTCCTAACCACCGACGTCCTGACGCCAACCCAAACTGCAGTCCCGTTCACTGGCGGCATCGGAGTCGGATCCAACGAGACCCAGGTCGAATATAAGGACGTGACCGTCACCGACGGCATCCGCTTTATCCCGCTCGCCGACGTTTCGAAGTGGCAGAAAAGGGGGGACTGGACGATCGATGGGAGCCACCTCACCAGTGGCCTCGGCCGAAACGACCGAGCTACCACCGGAGACCTTTCCTGGGCCGACTACACCCTCCAAGCCAAGGCGAGACGCGTCAGCGGAAAGGAAGGCTTTGTCGTCGTATTTCACAGCATCGATGGGCGGAATTTCTGGCAGTGGAATATCGGCGCCGTTGGCAATACCGAGTCGGTGGTCCAGCGACAAGAAGTTTGGGATTTCCGAGCAGTGGCTCCTTCGACCAAGCTAAAGCTCGAGGACGACCGCTGGTACGACATCAAAGTCGAGCTGAAGGGTGAATCAATCCGCTGCTTCCTTGATGGCTCACTCGTCCACGAGATTCACTTAGATCCGGACCCAATCGATGCCGTCTATTCGTCGGCAACCCTCGTGAAGTCAACCGGCGAGATCATTCTCAAGCTGGTCAACTTCTCCGACAAGCCAACCCAGTTGCCCGCCCGCATCGTCGGCTCTTCCGCGGGAAGCTTCCGCAGTACCGGTTGGGTGATGAGCGGGGCTTTGGGAGACCAGAACAATCTCCAAGAGCCGACCAAGGTGATCCCGAGGGAACTGCCCGCGCGCATGTTCAAGTCGGGCGACCGGATTGATCTGCCTCCCTACTCGATCGTCGTGGTTAGGCTCAAGCCCGCTTAGGGGCGTCGCGTGTAATATCACGAGACGCCCATGCCCACTATTGAGACCCTTACCAACGCTGCTTGCCGATTGGCAGAGGGCCCAATCTTCGTAGAGGCCGAGAACGCCGTCTATTTCGTGGACATCATGGCCGGCGAGCTCCACCGCTATGACCTCGGTTCAGGCGCCCACGAGGTTGTGTGGAGTGGCCCAATGATTGGCGGGTTTACCGTCCAAGAAGATGGCGCCCTCCTCCTCTTCATGGATAAGGGCGCGATCATGTCGTGGAAGAAGGGGGTCGAGACCAACTTCTATCACTGTCTCCCCGACGAACTCGACACCCGATTCAACGACGTCGCCGCCGACCCGATGGGCCGCGTTTTCTGTGGAACGATGGGGACCAAGAAGCGAGACGGCAGGCTCTATCGGCTCGATCTCGACATGTCCATCCACCCCGTCCTCGAGGGAGTCGGATGCTCAAATGGCATCGGCTTTTCGCCCGACCGCAAGACGATGTATCACACCGATAGCAGCCACCGAACGATCTACTCGTTCGACTATCAGGAGGCCACCGGCGAAATCTCAAACCGCCAAGACTTCTTCGTCCTCCCCGACCCCATCGGCGTTCCCGACGGAATGACCGTCGACGTCAACGGCGAAATCTGGTCTGGAATCTGGGACGGCGGCTGCCTCCTCCACATCTCCGCTGAGGGCAAGGAACTGGAACGCATCGAAGTCGAAGCCCGCAAAGTCAGCTGCGCCACCTTCGGCGGCCCCAACTACGCAACTCTTTTCCTAACCACCGCCGGCGGAGACAAAAAGCCCGAAGAAGGGCCCGTGGCCGGCGAGCTGCTACGCCTCGACGTCGGCGTTCACGGCGTCCCCGAATTCAAGAGCCGTATCAAGTCGCCGTATTAAGTTTTCCGTAAGCCTCCCCCTTGCGGGATGTTCGTGCCCGGTGTCGCTTGCCGAAACCCTCGTTTATTGTAAGTGCGCTTATGATTTCCTCTTCAGCAACCCGCGCAACTTAACTGTCGAAACCTTCCCCCGCACAACTTCGAACTGCTTCACCGCGCTCCGACTCCGGTGGTGCAACCGAACGAGCGCTGAGGGCCCAACTGTCTTGATGAACAGCACTTCATCCGAATGAAGGTGCTTCACCCCCCGCAACTGACCCCCATTTTTGAAGCACCAATTGAGTATGCGAATAGGTTCGAAACTCTTGCCCCGGACCTACTACGGCGCCAACTTTGAGGGGCTTCCACGGGCCCCCTTTTAAGGCTCGTACTGCGGCGCTGCCGTGGAGGGTTTGGACGACAAAGTAATTGTCGAACCCGGCGTGAGCCAACGAACCAACAAGAAGAAGCGCGAGCAAGAGGGCCGATTTCATAGCGTCAACCGATAGACGCGCCAACCAACCGCCCGATTCGCAGACTAGGTAGAACAGGGGAATGGACTACTTGCGACTTGGCGCCACCGGACTCAAAGTCTCTCGCATCTGCCTCGGCTGCATGACTTACGGTGAACCAACCCGCGGCGCCCATTCCTGGACCCTCCCCGAAGTTGAAAGCCGACCGCTGATCAAGCAAGCTCTCGAACTCGGAATCAACTTCTTTGATACCGCCAACGTGTACTCAGACGGCACTAGCGAGGAGTTCTTGGGGCGGGCGATAAAGGACTTTGCGAAGAGGGAAGAGGTGGTGATCGCCACCAAGGTCCACGGCCGGATGCGGAAAGATGTGAACGGGGCGGGGCTCTCGCGGAAGGCGATCATGAACGAGATCGATGCGAGTCTTACGCGGCTTGGCATGGACTACGTCGACCTCTACCAAACCCATCGGTGGGACAACGAGACCCCGATTGAGGAAACGCTTGAGGCGCTACACGATGTGGTCAAGGCGGGGAAGGCACGATACATTGGAGCCTCCTCCATGTACGCGTGGCAGTTCAGCAAAGCCTTGTACTTGGCCGACAAGCACGGCTGGACGCGGTTCATCTCGATGCAGGACCACTACAACCTGCTTTATCGAGAGGAGGAGCGGGAGATGATGCGGCTGTGCGCCGATCAGCATATCGGAGTCATCCCCTGGAGCCCCCTCGCCCGAGGGCGGCTTACCCGGGCTTGGGACGAGCAGACGGAGCGGACGCGCACCGACGAATTCGGTAAGACCCTGTACATCTCGATGATCGAGGCGGACAAGAAGATCGTGGAAGCAGTCGCGTCGATCGCCAACGACAAGGGTGTCTCCAGGGCTCAAGTGGCGCTGGCCTGGATGCTGTCCAAGCCGGTGATCACCGCGCCAATCATTGGCGCTTCGAAGCCGAATCACCTGGAAGACGCAGTCGCCGCCATTTCTTTAGAGCTCACAAAGGAAGAACTAGACCGGCTCGAGGCCCCGTACCACCCCCACCCGACCGCCGGCTTCGCCTAGTTAGGTCAGCCGGCGATTCGGGGGTTACCGAGTAGTTGACTCCCGAATCACGAGGTTCGGGGCGATCGTGGCAGTTTGCTGCGGCACCGTGTAGTCCCGTATTCGAGTCTGCAGAAACTCGAAGCTCATCTTGCACATCTCATCCACCGGCTGCTCCACGCTGGTAATTGTGGGCACGTAACGGCTGAGAATGTCCAGGCCGTCGAAGCCGACGACCGCGCAGTCTTTGGGCACGCTAAGCCCAAGATCCGCGAGGGACCGAATGAGGGAGATCGCGGCCGAGTCGTTGTAGCAAAAGAACCCATCCGGCTTGCCGTGCAGGTCGATGTGGGCGCGAACCGCCTCTCTAACGGAATCCAGATGTCCGTTGGGCGAGAGAATCAGTTCCGGAGTGAGGCCCTTCTTCTGCAGAACCGACTTGTAGGCGGCATACCGACCTACCGGGTCGTCGAGGTGAAACGGGAATGACACGTGGGCGATTCGCTTACAACCGATCTCGGCAAGGTGTTCGACCGCCTGGACGGCTCCCTGATAGAGGTCCACCCCGACATGATCGCCACGATCGTCGACGTACGCACCGACCGAAACAATCGGCATGTTGAGCGGCAATTTTGCTCCCGCGATCAACTCCGCAGCGTCGACGGCGATGACCCCATCAACCGGCCAATCGTAAGGGGTCTCTGCCCCCAGAGTGAATACCGCTTCGCAGTAGATAGTCTCGTATCCCGCCGAGCGGAACATCTTGTGAAACGTGTCGAAGACCTTCCCGTAATAAACGTTGCGAAGTGGTGGAACCCACAAAGCAACCATTTGGGTGCGACCCATGACCAAGGCTCGCGCCGCGCGATTTGGGCGATAGCCCATCTCCTTAGCGGCGGCTACCACTCGTTGCCGAGTGGACTCCGGTATTGCGACATCGTGTCTCTCGTTTAGAACAAACGACACCGTCGCGTGTGAAAGGCCCAAAGACCTTGCAATATCCCGCAATGTGACAGCCATCTCTCTTTCCCCATTCCCTAAAAAAGTTATCGCCCCTGACCGGCTAAATACCGGAAGGCCATCCTAGTGTATCTACCAGGACGGTGAGAATGGTAACAAGGATGTGAGATTTACAACAAATGGAACTACGCTCGACCGGCCCCGACGTAAACATCGAGGGGCCTGTCGAGTTCAATTTTTATGACAGTGGCGTTTTCGTCCAATACAGATTCAGGAACGTCGATCCAAAGCACGCCAGGGGTGTCGCCAAGCCCGCCGACCATTTTGTGGGTTAGCGTGTCGCCACTTCCTACTACAGATACCGAAGCAACACGGTTAAGTAGGCCCTTTACTGCGATTTGATCCCACGGTCGATCAAAGCAAAAAAGATAGAGAGTTTTGCGATCTTTGGAGAGCGTAGAGGCGCCATAAAACAATCCCAGCGGAAGTCGGGCTACCGTGCCATAAACCGCCTCTTCGTGCTTTCGTATCCAATTGCCCAACCCAAGTAGCCGCTCGGCCTGTTCGGGAAGGATCGTTCCGTCTTCCTTCGGACCGACATCGAGGAGCAGGTTGCCGCCCATTCCGATGACTTCGGCGAACATTCGGATGATCTGCCGCACCGATTTGTGGTTGTGATCCTGGCCCTGATAGCCCCACGAGTCGTTGACGGTCACGCAAAACTCCCAATTTCCTTCGGGTGCGGCGGTGGGTATGCCCTGTTCGGGGGTCGCGTAGTCCCCGTAATTCGTCAGCCGGGCATTGAAGATGCAGTTCGGTTGCCAAGTGTGGAGTTGTTCGCTTAGGCCCTTCATGTCCCACTGCTCGGCGTCCCGTTCCCACTCGCCGTCGAACCACAGCACGTCGACTTGTCCGAACTGGGTGCAAAGTTCCTGAAGCTGGGCTCGATGGAATTTCAGGAAAGATTGCCATCGCGCCGGATCTTGCTTATCCGCCTCCGGGTAGGCGAAGCGGTTAGCGAACGCCTCATCTCGGTTCGGCAGGATGGATGCGTAGTCGGGGTGTGACCAGTCGAGGTGCGAAAAGTAGAAGCCAACCTTGATGCCGTGTCGGCGCATCGCCTCCACATACGGGGTGATGAGGTCGCGTGCCGCTGGGGTCTTGTTGACCGTGCTGAGATCGCTGACTTTGGTGTCCCACAGGGCAACCCCGTCATGATGCTTTGTAGTCAAAACGGCATACTGGGCGCCAGAGCGCTCGAACAGTTCAGCCCAAGCCTCGGGATCGTACTTCGATGCGGTGAAGCCGTCGAGCTGCTTCATGTAATCCGGATAGGAGATCTCCCCGTTGTAAAAAGCCCAAGATTCGGGAATGCCATTCACCGCGTAAATTCCGTAGTGAATGAAGATCCCGAGCTTGGCGTCGGGAAACCAGCCTTGCATCATGAAGGGGAGTTTAGCCCTTCTTGCCGGTCTTCTTGGGGAGTCCTTGCGGCTTCACACCAGGAGGGCTTGTGGAGATTCCGGTGGCTTCTTTCGTCGTGAAGAACCAGGATTCGGCCTTGGTATCGCCGCTGTCGTCGATGTACTCGACGGACACCTTGTACTTGGTGGAAGCTTTCAGCGAATCGTTAGGGAAAAGAATGATCGCGTTCGTCAGGTCGCTATCGGTGCCGGTGTCGTTGGTAACGAATGGAACCGCGGTTCCATCCGCTTGAGTGAGCGATGCCGAGTTCAGGTGGATCTTGGGCGACTTCTGATCGAACCTCGCGAGCACGATCGGATATCCCACGATCGGGCCGATGCCGGTGTGCATTCGCAGCGGGTTCGGCGTTTCGGCGCATTTCCAATCGATGGGCACGCCTTTCTCCCCGTTGGCCGGAGACATGACGGTCGCCGTCTCGGTGGTTCCCTCGAATTCCATGATCATTCGGTTGCCGGCAAAGCTGGAGCCGAACATCAGCGAACCGGGCTGGAGGAAGGGAAGCCGGTGATACGGCGCATCGAACAAACCCACAACCGCATTCGAAACGGTGAACGACCCAAAGGTGGCGCCCTCCCAAGATGGTCCGCCGTAACCGAAGGCTTCGAGCCGTTCCATTGGGGAAGCGCCGAAGAATCCGCTGGTCCCCGTTACCTCGCCGTGGCCGGTGAGCTTGTTCTGAATTAGGTAGCTGCAGTGACGGACCGCAGCGGCGGCGAACCGTGGATCGATCTTCAATTCGGTCAGGCCGAGTTTCTTGCGAATCGAGTTAACCTTGTCCAGAGTATCGAGCTGGGCTTTTTCGGGTTCGGGGAGGGAAGAGACCGCGTCCGCGGACACGACAGTGTCCCAAGATTTCGCGAACTGGACTTTGCCGTCCACTGTGATCTTGCAATCCACCTTATAAGTGCCGGGATTTAGAGGCTTGTCGGGAACATAACTGACCGACCGGGTCGCCATATCATAAGAGGCGGCAACCGTTTCTCCATTGATCCGCATTTCAATGCTTGTCACCGGAGCGTCGTTTGTCCAGATCTCCCAGCGTAGACACGGGCGTCGAACGAGCAGGGGAATTTTGGGTCCGTAGAACCCAGTTTTCGCCTCGTACGACCGTTGTCCGTCAGCGAGCACCAACAAGCTCGCCGCGGTTAGCATCCCCAGTGCTATGCCGCGCATTTGCATTCCTCAATAAAATGTTGGAACCCTTCACTCCAAGCGAAGGCAATAATGTGGAGATTCAGTCGTAGAACTAGTATAATTACCAGGATCTTGTCCTAGGAACAGTTAGTCTTGGGTCGCACGTCTAGAGACTCTAGAACGTCTCCTACAATTAGGGAGTCACAGTTCCGTTTTAAATACGTACTTATAGTCGGCAAATCCGTTGAGTAGTAGTCCACCGACCACGTTAGGCCAATATCAAATCATCCGCGAGATCGCGCGCTCGAACGACATCGTTTACGAGGCGTATGACCCGCTGATGAATCGTCGCGTCGCAGTGAAAGAACTTGCGATGCCCCAAGGTGCTACGTCCCAACAGCAAACCGAGCGCATCAGCCGATTCAAGCGCGAGGCCCAAGCCGCGGGCACCCTGAACCATCCGAACATCATGACGGTGTACTCGTTCGCCGAGGACGCGGGCCGGACGTTCATGGCGATGGAGTATCTCGATGGCGGCACCCTGCGCAACGAGATCGATACCAAGGGCTTCGTCCCTGTGGACCGGGCTATCGATATCGCATTTGAGCTTCTGAACGGCCTGGAGCACGCCCACAGCAAGGGCGTCATTCACCGAGACATCAAGCCGGACAACATCCAGATCCTGTCCGAGGGTCAGATCAAGATCACTGACTTCGGCATCGCCCGATTGACCTTCCAGCCGAACCTGACGATGGACGGTCAGGTTTTCGGAACCCCGAGCTACATGTCTCCGGAGCAGGTAGTTGGCAAGGATATCGACGCGCGTAGCGACCTGTTCAGCGTCGGAGTCGTGCTTTACGAGATGATCTCCGGCCAGAAGCCGTTTGCGGGTGACAGCGTCGTGAGCATCACGTACGCGATCATGAACAAGGAGCCGGATCAGCCCACTCAAATGAGCTATCCGCTGTGGCAGGTGGTCAGTCGGGCTCTGGATAAGAGCCCGGCGATGCGGTATGGCAACGCCACTGAAATGATTCTGGCCCTGAAGGATGTGATCCAGGCCCAAAGCTCCGGCGCGATGTCGATTCCTGATCCTGGGCAAACGCAATACAGCCCTTACGGCATGCCGGCGCCACCCTACGTCCAGCAGAACCCGTACATTCAAGCTCAGCCTCAAGCGGCGCCTCCCATCGTTTATCCGTACAACCCGTATCAGCAGGGCGCGCCCCAAATGGCAAACCCGCAGATGGGCTTCATGCCGCCGCCAATGCAGGGTGGGTACCCGATGCAGCAGCCGGTTTTCTATCCGCCCCCTCCTCGGCAGCCGCTGATGAAGCCGGATACGGTGATCTTCCTCAAGCGCACGTTGGTAGCGGTCATCGTGCTCGGGACTCTGTTCTTCCTCATCGTCGTGGGCGTCAATGCGATCGCGACGTCGATGAATCGAGATGCGAAGGCTAAAGAAACCTCGATAAGTAAGCAGGATGCGATTCGGCTCACGTCTCAGGCGAACAACTACGTTCAGAACGGCAACTACGAGCAAGCGGAAAGCGCCTATAGCGACGCGGTATCAAAGGCCCCCGATTTGGTGGAGCCGCGAATCGGTCGGGCTTCGTTGCTTGAGAGCAACGCGAAGCAGCAAAAAGAAAATCCGAGTTTGAGTTATGCGCTTTGGGAGCACGCGGGCGAGGATTGGAAGGCGGCGTCCGACGGAGTAACCAGCGCACAGCTTCGTGACACCTACGCCGAGAACGGTGCCCGATGCCTGTACATGTCGGCCCTCGCAATGAGAGAGACACAAACTTCTTCTCAGACGGTGCGGGACACCCTTTACACCGCGAAATCGATGGCACCCAACAACTCCGGTGTGCGCCAACAGATCGCAGATCTCCTCAGCGAGATGCAGTAGCTAGCCGAAACCGGCAGTGATCCCGCCATCCACGAGCATGCTCGTTCCGGTTACGTACGACGCCTGAGTTGAGCACAAGAATGCCACCGCGGCGGCGATCTCCTCGGGGGTCGCGAGTCGGCCCACCGGAACCTCGCTGCCCTGTTTTGTGAGTGCCTCTTCGGCGGTGATCCCCTCTCGGTCGGCCCTTATGTCGGCGAGGTGGCGCTGTCTATCGGTGAGAGTGTGGCCGGGGAGGACTCCGTTTACGGTGATTCCTTTGGGCGCAAGCTCTTTCGACTGCAACTTCGTAAGGGCCATGATCCCGGAGCGAAGCGTGGACGAGATGGGGAGAACCGAAGAAGGCTGTTTGGCCACGAGCGAAGTGATGTGAACGATCCGTCCCCAGCCGGAGGCGATCATATCGGGTTGAACGAGGCGGGTGAGCCGAATGATGTTCATGAGCGTGCTGTCGAACCCCGACTGCCACTGCTCATCGGTCATCTGGTCTAGGGTCCCGGCGGGAGGTCCGCCCGTATTGGTGACAATAATGTCGACCGGACCAAGGTCTTGCCGGGTCTGATCGACCCACCACAGGAGATCCTCGCTGATCGAGACGTCGACGACGTACGATCGGGTTTCCTCCCCTATTTCCGCCGCTGCCAACTCGAGGGTCTCCTCGGTTCGTCCACAGATTGAGACTTTGCATCCTTCCGCGGCGAGCAACTTGGCCGTAGCCAACCCAATCCCCTTGCTCGCCGCCGCCACCATCGCCACTTTCCCTTGTAGGCCGAGATCCATGTGGGAAATGATGAACGATGAATGATGAATCATGGGTATGTCCTCCTTTCAGGTTAGAACTTGCTGACTCAGAAACGCCGAACAAAAGGTGCCGACCGCCAGAGATAGTGGCTAGGCCTTAATTACAATCTCCTGCTGTGTTCTCAGCAGGAGGAGTTGTCGACCCATGCCCATGAATGGTTCCTGAATCCTTGGGGATGCAATCTACGTATGTCATTCGTACGTGGATTTTCCTCGATCGCTAAGAGACGCCTGCTTCCCTCCAGAACAGAAAATATCTCCTTTCTCACGCCCATTCTGGCGGCTATCAAGGCTGGCAGGACTCTTTCAGGCTCGAAGACAGCATCGGTCCCCCGAGTCGGTAGCGTGGAGCCAAGTTCAAGGATGGTTTTTTGCTCCCCTTTTTTTGATTGTGCTTTTGGCTTGGCCGCACTTCAAATCTCCCGTCCCGCGGGATCCAAACGCGCTTGCAAGTTTCCTGATAACCCTTTGGCAGGTTCACGGGTCGATCGCCGTTGTTTCGACAGTCGTCTTTGTGATCTTGCTTCAAACCGCCAACTTCTCGAAAAGAACAACCTCAACGGTCCTCAAACTAGCGCTTGAAGCACGGATCCTATCGGCGTCAGCCTATGGGTTTTCGACGACATGCGCGATCGGTCTCGTGCTCTTGATCGATCAGCAGTGGGGCGCACTCACTTGGGCAGTGGTCGCAATCGTAATTTCCGCGTTTCTCTCGAACGTTGGCTTCGTTCTTTTCGTGCTTACCCAGAGCATAACTTTCCTAGCGAAGTCGCGACTCGCAAGGATTGAGCGAGAAAACCTGATCAAACAGGTTGAAAGGCTCGCGGAGTCTGAGATCCGAGAGCAAATCTCCCTCAAATGGTTGATCGAGCACTTTGATAAAACAAGCGTCACAAACTTCTACTTTGAATTGCCTGAGGGTTTACCACGATGGTCGGTGGAGAGCCACAAGAGTCAGATGGTTTCCGACATAAACGTTGAAAAGCTCATTCAGATCGGAGAAGATTTACAAAGACGGCTTTCCACGGACGAACCTGTAATCAAACTCTTCGCGCGATTGGAATGGTCTTCGAGAGATGATAACGTAACGATTGCGGAGATTTTAGGCTCTCACGACAAAAACCTCGAACGCGAAATCAGGGGTTGCTTAACCTGGTCGAGGAAAGACGAAGGCGATGGCGAGGAACTGCTGGCAGGAGTCCTTGATCAAGTCCAGATGTCCGTAACCACTGGTGACATCACTGCCTTCAAGGATGGCCTCAAGATTTGTTCTGATGTTCTAGAAGCCACTCTCGGCAAACTCGACCAGTTCGGATTAGCACGAGATGAGGGCGTCGGTCAGATGTCCAGTTTTTATGCTGTACATCGAATGCTGCGATTCGCCCTTGAGGAGGCTCTAAAGTCTGGGCGACCCGTTTTCGGGCAGACCGCGGTCCACGAACTGGCGCATTTAGCCGAACTGGGAATAAAGTTCGGGAACCGCGAGGCGGTTCGACAGTTGCTTCTGATGTACCCGTTCTTACGCAAAGTAGTCCTCGCGTCTGAATGGAAATCGGATCAGAGTTACCGCGAGTTCTATTGGCGCCCATTGAAGGAACTCGCCTCCTGGACCTCGTACGGGCTAGACGTAAACTCACAAGAGTTTGCTGAGACCGCGCTAGTTGCCATCTCAGAGGCCTTTTTGGTGATGTTGAAGGACTCCATTTTGGAAGGTGGAGAGGACCTTGACAACCTCCTAAATGGCTGGCGCTTGGCTTTCGGCGAGGATGACACTAGGAGCGCCTTGCGGACCCGCCGTTTGAGTTCTTCCGCAGAGGATCTTGCCCTTAAATCGCATTGGATCTCCTTACTTGCCTGGACAGTCTATTTAGGGATTTCAGGCCAATTGGAACCACGAAAATTCTCTTTCATTTTCTCAAAACTTGCAGCGAAGTTCACTGAATTGAATGACGTTTTAGCCGCTGCTGCACATGCAAGCAGAATGGGAGATGATGACCGTGCTGACCTGTCTGGATGGCTATTTTCAGTTTTGGCAGAAGGACAGGTACATGGCATCGACGAACGCACACCGATCGCCCAAGCGTGCGTAATTGTCCTGCTACTGAGGGCATCGGCACCACTCAGTCGCAAGCGTTTTGTGCCAACTCGGGAGTCATCAAGCGCTGCCGAGATTGCCGAAGACGCCTTGAAAGTTGTCGAGTCTCTTCGCGGACCCAGCACGCTTGCCAATCTCATAGTCGACTCGGGACTTCTCTCGAAGGTATCGAAGAAGCCTCTTGACGACTTGCAACAAGGCTTTGAGCGCGTCCGTGAAGAGGTGAAGGAACAACTTCGAGCAGTCGTCCGCGACAGTAGTTTGGATCAGGCTGTCGTTAATACTTTTATCGAAGATGTTCGAACAGGCTATACATCCACCAATTTTTTTGGTTCAATTCCCGAAGTTGCCAAAATAGACCAGAACCTCAAGCCGTACGTAAAGGGCCAAACGTTCGTGGGAATCAACGAATTGCACGACAAGAGGTTTTTTACGACGAATGGATTTGGCGTATTTCAATTGGCAAACAACGCAGTGGAGATGTTGTCCAGGGGTGTGCAGAAGTCCGTATTAGAGGGTTTTGCGGCTGAGTCCGAGGATCGAAGACTCGTGGACCGAGATAAGCTCCTGTTAGAACTAGTAGAGATTTGCCGATCGCAGAGGCAAGGCTGTATCGTCGTCCAAGGAGTTGACGCAAGGCTAAACATTGAGAGGCACCCCGACTTCAAGTATGTAGACGACAAGAGACAGAAGGGCGAATTGGGCACGCTTGTAGGCGTGCCTGTGTTCTTGGGCTTTGACATTCAAACATTTGCCGCACTCTATCTTCCTTATGGAAGCGTTCAGATTGCTTATGCCGCCGTGAGGGAAGGCGAATCGCATCCAGTCTCAAACGTCGTTGAATTCGTGGACAACCATAAAGCCGAAGAGATTGTGAAGTCGTGGACGCATTCCAAAGCACGTGAGTTTGCCTCAACAAAGGAGCGGGAGGAGAAGGTGCTCGAACTTCAAGAAACTGTAGCGCTCCACATCGGAGTCCGTCCGATAGCAGTTTGTACGGGGTGCACGGCATTATTGACCAGCAGACACCTAGATGATGATGAGGATGAACTTACAACAGAAGATGAACTTGCGCCGCCCCAGGACTGACTCGCTCGTACTACATTCGACAATCTAGATATCCACAATCCGCAGGAAGGCTTTGTACAACAGCCTCGACATGGGGTATTCGATGTCTTCGACCAGGGTCCATGTGGTGGTGTGGCCGAGATCGGTTTCAAGTGAGCCCGCATGTGGCAGGCTCCGACCGCAGTTTCTCTGATCAAAAAGCACGACTCGATACTTCTTGGGGTCGAACAATTGTCGGTGCCAGGGAACGCACCCACTACCCGGACCTCCGTGGAGCACCACCGCAGGCTTGCCTTCGGGGTCGCCGCAGACTTCCCAATAGATGGAATTGCCGTTTCCGACTTCGGCCATTCCGCTCGCGTGAGGCTCCACTTCTGGATATAGGGACATGTTCTCGCTTCACCGTACTCGACCGGTATCCTCCAAGACTCGATGCCCGTCTTTGAATACCGCTGCGCGGACTGTAGGAAGAAGTTCTCCGCCCTCGTCGGAATGACGGCGGAGCCGGATGATAGCAAGTGTCCGAACTGTGGCTCGCTGAGAACGGAGAAATTGGTCAGTCGGTTCGCTCGGTACCGAAGCGAGGACGACCGGATGGACGAGGTGGCGGATCGTCTGGAGGCGATGGGGGAGCCGGAGAGCACGTCGGAGATGCGGGCGGCAATGCGGGAGATGGGGAAGGCGATGGACGAGGACGTTTCCGATGAGATGGAGGCGATGTTCGAAGCGGATGTGGCGGATGACGCAGAAGAAGCTTGACGGCTCAACGTAGCGTCGGCGCCCTCGCCGATGGGCGTTGCACGATCAAACCTTTGCCTTCGAAGGTCCTATACCTGTGGCTGGGGATATCTCCGTAGATAGATGCTCGATCGTGCAGCGCTCATCGGCGGGGGCGCCGACCCTACGGTTGGGCTGTCTCTAAGTCTGCGCTTCCTGTAAAATCAACTCCTCTTAACAATGGCCAAGACCTCTTCCAGCAAAGACAAACTCGGGAAGCTCACGGTGGTGTGCGGAAGCATGTTCGCGGGGAAGAGTGAGGAGCTCATTCGGTTGGCGAGGCGGTCGCTGTACGCGAAGAAGATCGTGCAGGTGTTCAAGCCGGAGATCGACGTTCGGTACGACCAGACGATGGTGGTGACCCATATGGGGGTGAAGCACGAGGCGTTGCCGGTCAAGAATGTTCGAGATCTGAAGGCGAAGGTGCGCAAGGACGCCGACGTAATCCTCATTGAGGAAGCTCAGTTTTTCGACGACTCGATCGTCGAATTCGTAGTGAGTCTGGCGGACAGCGGGGTGGAAGTGATCTGTGCGGGGCTGGATCAGGATTTTCGGCGTGAACCGTTTGGGCCGATGCCGTCACTGATGTCAGTAGCGGACGAAGTGGTCAAGTTGCGTGCGATCTGTATGAAGTGCGGGCGGCCAGCGAGCCACACGTATCGACAGATCGACGGCAAGCCGGCGCACCGGGACGACCCGATTATCTTGATCGGGGCGACTGAATCTTACGAGGCTCGGTGTCGGCGGTGTTACAAACTTCGGAGCTCTAAGGTTAAGGGAAATGAGGGCTAAATCCGCCTTCGCACTTCTCATTGTCAACTTGACCGCTTGCTCCAGCCCTCCGGCGACGCCTGCTCTTGGGCCTAAGTCGCCCTACGTGGGCAACTACGTCGGATGGATGCCAAAAGCGAAGTCTTATCAATCTACGGGAATGGGGGAAGCAGACAGCCCGCACCTTTATGCTGCGTCGAGACAGCACCTTCATCTATGAAACTCATGCGAAAGGGAAGATCTCGGTTGACCAGGTGGTGAAGGGGAAGTGGACCGAGAAAGACGGCCGAATCAATATGAGTGGCGAGTCCGCAGCGACCAAGGATCATCCGGGCGGGATCGTTGTCTTCGAATACAAGGTCACCGACGCGGGGCTCTACGCGGAGAAGGGCGGATTTCAGATTTGGTTTCGGCGAGAAGGAACGGGGCCACCGAAGCTAGGGAAGCCCTAGAATTTCGTCAGCTTGAACTCCGCCTTTGCCTCTGGCGCGTCCTCGTCGATTTTCACGCCGGTTACGTTGGCGTCGAGCTTGAAGAGGGCGAAGTCGGTGGGGTCTAGCCAGAAGTTGCCGCCGCCTTTCACCTTGCCGGGCGCCGTCTCTTTGTACGAGAAGCTGATGTGGGTGTGGTCCTTGTCGGAGCCCATCAGGCGATAGACGAGAGTGGCGCCGTTTCGCTTGATCTTCTCGTTCGGCTTGATCTCCTTGGTCCACGTATCGCCGACCTTCACCGGTTTCGGCGGAGTCGCGAGGTCGGTGATGGCGGAGAGGACTTCACTTACCTTGTCCTCCGGCTGATCGACGGGCGCGCCGATTCGGTCTCCGTGAGCGTTGTACTTCTCGATCTCGGGCTTGTCGGAGGGGCTCTTCGTCTCGGTGTCGCCGATTTTGATCGTGACGTTGGTGGTCGAGACCTCGAGATTGTAGTCACCGTTCGCTGCCACTTCCATCACCTTCACATTCAGGTCCGAGGCGAGCTTGGCGGGCGTGCCGGGAGTATTGATGTCGACGGTGACGTGGTACCGATACTCGGTGCCCTTGACGGGCTTCCAGATCAGGTCATACGTCTTGTCGCCTTGGCCCGCGAGGGCGGTGGCGGCTACCGTGAGTAGCAGTAAAGAGCGGAGCGCCTTCATTTCTCTCGGGTTAGGGTTAGCACGGCGTCGATCGGGTTGATGCTGCCCGGAACCGTCACGTGGGTCCACTTGTATTCGGATTTGACGGTTGTGCCGTCGGTCTTATCGAGCCAGAGCGTTCGGTCGTTGGTTGCGGAGTCGGCACCGTCGTTCTCTTTGATCAGCGAGTGGAGCTTGATCGTGTCGTAGCCGTCCACTTTCTCCTCGCCGAGCACCTTGTACTCCGCTTTGTACGGGACGGCGCCGGTTTGGGTGTTGGCTTTGAAGTCGCGCGTCCATCCGTCGCCGACGTTGACCGGTTTGCCCGGGTCGATCACCGCGCTCAGGTTGCTCATACGATAAGCGTAGGGGGAGGCGGTGGGGCCGATGTTGGATACTTCTCCGTTCGCGTGATAGGTGATCTCTTTGGGAGAAGGGGCATTTGCGGTGGGATCCTTCTTGCCGTTTATTTCTTTCTCGAGTTCGGTTTGGGTGATCGTGTAGTCCCCGTTGGCGGCGATCTTCGAGGTCTTTTCTTCGGTGAGGATCTTGGCGTTAAATTTCTGCCCACCCCCGAAATCGATCTGAATGGCGGTCCGATATTTGATCGTCTGGCCTTCCTTGGGAACGTATCGAACCGTGAACCCCTCGAGAGATGCCGCAGTGGCGGCGGCAACGATCAACACGGAAAGGCCGGCAATTGAGAGCTTTTTGTTCATAACGCGCAGTCCCGCCAGTTTACTGGGGTCAGTTATTTTACGATTGGGAGGGGGGGAGCGTTTCCTATCGGGGCGCAGGGCACCGGGCACAGGGCACAGGATCGGTTTCTCGGCGGGCTAAATTCAAAGTGATTCTCGGAGGTTCTTGTGAGTCGACAAATCGACCCTGTGCCCTGCACCCCGTTCCCTGCTCCCTGATGAGTACACTTTAAGACCGTGAAAGCCATTGCCAAGACGCGGCCCGAGCCTGGCGTCGAGATCATTGACGCGCCTGAGCCCCAGGTTGGTCCTGGACAAGTTAAGATTCGCCTTGAGGCCGCTTCGGTCTGCGGCACCGACCTCCACATTTACAACTGGGATGGTTGGTCTTCCTCTCGAATTCTCCCTCCTCGCATTATCGGCCATGAGTTCTGCGGGACGATCGTCGAAGTTGGTGAGGGCGTTAACGATCGCAAGGTCGGCGACTTTGTTTCCAGCGAATCGCATATCGTCTGCGGGCATTGCCGGCAGTGTGTCAGCGGCCAGGGACACGTCTGCGTGAACACGCGAATCTTGGGCGTGGACGTGGATGGCGGCTTTGCAGAGTTCGCGGTGATTCCGGAAGCGAATGCCAGGCTGACCGACCGGTCGATTCCGAAGGAAATTGCGGCCTTTCAGGATGCGTTGGGCAACGCGGTGCATACCGTGATGGCCGGTCCTGTGAAGGACCAGACGATTTTGATCACCGGCATGGGGCCAATTGGTCTCTTCGCGGTTTCGATCTGCAAGGCGCTTGGCGCGGCGAAAGTGATCGTCACCGAAGTCAGCCCGTATCGGATCGACCTCGCCAAGCAGGTCGGCGCGGATGTCATCTTGTCGCCCAAAGATGGCGATCTCGCCTCGCTCATCGAAGCGGCATGTCCGGGGGGAGTCGATGGCACACTCGAGATGTCAGGGCATCCTTCGCAGCTTGAGCTCGCGGTGACGAGCACGCGGCCTGGCGGGCGGATTTCGTTGCTGGGCGTCTACGCGGAGTCTCGCCAGGCGATCGATATCAACAGCGTGATTTTCAAGGGGATCGACATGCAGGGCATCGTGGGTCGGCGGCTTTGGCAGACTTGGGATCAGATGGCGGAGCTTTTGGGTTCGGGCAAGCTGAATCTGGCTCCGGTGATTACCCATAAGATGCACTACACCGAATTCCAGAAGGCGATGGAATTGATGAAGGCGGGTCAGGCCGGCAAGGTTGTGTTTACGTTCGAGTAATTGAACTCGAATGAAGCTGAAATCGTGGCCGTATAATAATTGGTATGAGCACCGTCCGGGAGATCGAACAAGCGGTCCAATCACTTACGCCAGATCGCTTAGCGGAATTTCGTGCTTGGTTTGCCGAATACGACGCGGGTCAGTGGGACAGTCAAATTGCCCGCGATGCAGCGGCAGGAAAGCTTGAAGCGCTTGCTGAAGAGGCCATCGGCGACTTCAGATCAGGCCAGTCCCGGGCTCTGTGACGCATCACTCTTCGCGCAGGTTTTGGCAACATTACGATGCTCTACCTGCAGAGGTACGAGAGCTCGCAGATTGATGCTATTCGACGCTCAAGTCGGACTCCCAGCACCCTTCCCTCCACTTTAAAAGCACCGGGCGTTTTTGGTCGGCCAGAGTCGGCCTGCACTACCGAGCGTTGGCGATCAGAGAAGGAGAAAACTGGATTTGGACACATGCCGATTACGACCGTTTGATCGACTAGCTAGCCCTCGGAAAGGCACCCCCCAAACTTCGCGATGCGATGCCCGGTACACTCTGCCGCATGAAAGTCGCCGCGCTTCCCTTCAACGCTGCCGAAGGGACGAAACCTGCCTACGGACGTCAGTTCTCTGCTTTTGCTGCTGAGCAATTAAGAGCCCATGCGGGCGCTGAGATCAACTCCGTTAGCTTCCTCACCCAGACCCAGGAGGAAGGCGGGACGCGGATGGCGTTCGTGAACATTGCGGATGACCTCCTGCCATACGATCAGCTCAAGGACTTGTTTGAGCAGGCCGATGTCGAGCTGGTAATGGATGGCCTCCTTAAGGAGACGGAAACCGGCTTCGAACTCACCAAGAGGTTTCATGTCAAGGGCAGCGAAGAGCCGGTCCTCCTCGAGACCGACACCTTCGCAAAGAGCGAGCTTTTCGTCCAGCTCCAGAAGGTGATCAAGACTCTCGCCGCTCAGGCAAAAATCGATCTTCCCGAACTCCTCGCCGGCGACACGATGGAGTTTGGTACGGACAGCCCTACGGCGTTCCTCAACTTCTTGGAAGGCTACGATGCGCTGAACTATATTCAGCAGGCCAACGGCGCGGTTTCGCTTCAGTTCTCGCCCGAAGGCTCGATCAACGCGCTTCTCTCGGCGATTGAAGAGGACACCGAATTCGACGGACCCTATCAGGTGCTCGTCCAGCTTGCCCGAGCGTGTGCGCACTACCGAATTGGCAACTTCGAGATGCTGGAGTCGGCGCTCCAGAAAGCGGTTCAGTTGGTTCCCGACGAGTATCCCGGCTACTTCGGCTTGGGCGAGGTCTATCAGTCGGTCAACGATTTTGGAAAGGCAGCCGAGTACTTCGAGAAGGCGGTTGCGCTTGAGCCCGAGGATCCCGCTCTCTACACTCGGTTGGGGATCGCTCAGATGTCGAGCGGCATGCCGGTCAACGCAGAGCGAAACTACCGAAAGGCGATGTCGCTGGAGGGAGACGACAAGCCCTCGGCCGACTACTTGGCCACCGTCCTGCTCCAGACGAACCGACCGCACGAGGTTCCTGCTCTTTGGAAGGGCCTGATCGACCAGAATCCGCA
Source organism: Fimbriimonadales bacterium (assembly GCA_038321975.1). Classification (GTDB taxonomy): domain Bacteria; phylum Armatimonadota; class Fimbriimonadia; order Fimbriimonadales; family Fimbriimonadaceae; genus Fimbriimonas. Next base: position 48,740 of record JBBQFM010000015.1, read on the forward strand.
GAACGCCCAGGCTCACGCCAAGTACGCGATATCGCTGGTCCAGGCGGGGAAGGAAGCAGAAGGCGAGAAAGCGTTCGAGAACGCGCTCGAGACCCTCGAAGACAATGCGATCGTCAAGCGATACTACGCGCCGATGCTCGCTCAGAAAGGCGAGTTCGATCGCGCCATGGATTTCTATGAGGACTGCATCGACTTTGCTCCGAACGACGTGCAGCTTCTGGGCGAGTATGCCCAGACCCTGGAGGCGGCTGGCCGAGAGTTCGAGGTTCCGCAGGTTCTCAAGAACCTCCTGGCGAGCAACCCTGATCCGAACACTCGGGCAAACGCACTGGCTCGCCTTATCGAGCTTGAGCAGCCGAAGCGCGCGGAGAACGTGGAAGGCGCCCGCCAGAAGATGGAAGCCGAGGACTTCGCTGGTGCCGTTCAGATCCTCAAACCGATGCGAAACTGGCTGGCCGACTACTGGAAGCTTTGGGCTCTCCTGAGCTCGGCTTACAATCGCCTTGAGCAGTACGCAGAGGGTGAAGAGGCGGCGCGAAGGCTGCTTGAACTTTTCCCGGGCTATGAGCCGGGCTACGGCGAGCTAGCATCCGCCCTCAGCGGACAGGGCCGCCACGAAGAGGCGTATCAGTTCCTGCGGTTCGCCGCCGCGAACAACAGCTCTTCGCTGCCCATTCACATCAATCTCGGACTCGCCGCCCACCGCGCCGGCCACATCGATGAGGCGAAGGCGTTGGCCAAACAGATTCGAGAGGCGATCGGCCCGAACGAGGAGTTGGATCCGGTGCTGACCGAGATGGAGAAAGACTGAGCTAATGCAATTCCGGGTGCACCATAACGCGCCCGGGCTTACAATCGTATTTGACTGAGATGGCCAAACCCGAGCGAAACGCGCCGATCTGGGTTAAGTTCTTTGTCCTCTTCCACGTGATCGCCATCACGGTGTGGGCGCTGCCTCAGCCACCGGACACCAAGAAGACAGATCGTCTACCTTGGTACAACACTCAGCGACTGCTCGTTTTTAACCAGGAGCATCTGCACAACTTCCCGCTGATCTCCGACTACGTTTTGGTCACTGGGTTCTGGCAGTACTGGGATATGTTCGCGCCGAACCCGGTTCAGCGTGACCAGTGGTGTGACGCCGACGTGGTTTACAAGAACGGCCAGACGAAGAAGTATCAATATCCCCGGATATTCGACTTGCCGATCCCCACGAAGTACATCAAAGAGCGGTATCGCAAGTTCTACGAGCGAGCTCAGGACAGCAACTATGCCTTCCTGTGGGCTCGCTCAGCTCAAAATATTGCCTTACTGAACTACGACGATCCCAATAATCCGCCCGTCGAGATCCGAATGCACCGGCACTACCAGTGGGTCGCCGCACCCGGAAAGCTGCAGGCGAAGGACTACGGGGATGAAAACTATTTCAACTACACCGTCGATCAGAAGCGCCTGAAGGCGGAAAAGGCGGAGCCTCTTTGAGCAAGCCGCAGCCTGAGGAGAGCGTTCTTCGTGCCTTGGATCGATATTGGTTCGACAAGGGTTCGGCCACCACGATGGGTGTGTTTCGGATCTTCATGGGAACGCTGTCCTTCATCAACCTCCTGCTGATGCTATTTGATTGGGACGCCTGGTTCAGCGAAAAAGGATTCCTCCCCTCGTGGATCGGTGCGATGTTTCTGCCTCCCACGATTCATGTCGTGAACGTGCCGTTCTGGCCTCATGGCGTACCGATCTCCAGGTTGAACGTGTTGAGCGGGATCTCCGACCCGCGCGTCGAGCTGGCGTTCTATCTGTTCCTCATCGTGTGCTCCATTTTCACCACGATCGGCCTGTGGACCCGCGCCTCCTCCCTGCTACTCGCGATCGGAATGGTCTCCTTGCACCATCGAGATGCGGCGCTCCTCCACGGTGGCGACACCGTTCTTCGGGTCTGCATCCTGTACATGGCGATTGGCCCGTTTGGGCGAGCTTGCTCGGTAGATCGCCTTATTCGGCTTTGGAAGGGCAAGGAACCGAGCGGGCCTGTCTTGGTGTCCTTGTGGCCGCAACGGCTGATCTGTTATAACGTCGCCCTCATCTACTTCACCACGGTTTGGCTCAAGAGCTTCGGCGGCCTTTGGAAGAACGGGACCGCAACTTGGTATCCGGCTCGTCTCAACGAGTTCCACCGCTTCCCGGTTCCGGATTTCATGAACAACATTCCGATGGTTTATGTGACGACCTACGGAACGTTGGTGACGGAACTCTCCCTCGCCACCCTGGTGTTCTTCAAGCCGTTCCGCAAGTACGCGCTCCTCGGCGGCATCATGATGCACGCTTTCATCGAGTACAGCATGAACATTCCGCTGTTCTCGTACCTGATGGCGGCGATGTACATTTGCTTTTACGAGGGCGAAGAGGTGTCGGGTTGGTTCGAGAGGCTGGGAAGACGGTTTACGAAGTGGCATGCCACGATTCGCCTTCCCCACGACACCCGACTCAAGCCCCAATCTCTCGCGATTTTGGATGCGGTTGACCCGTTCAAGGTCGTGACTTACCTACCTGGTGACACTTCTGAGTGGGGAACTGAGTCAGGTGGCGATCCGATGCGCGTCTCTTGGACGCACAGTTTGGGCGCGTGGACCTTTGGCTGGATCCCCGGGTTGTGGAGGAAGCTGCTCACGAATTCGATTGAGCCGATTGCGGTGACCGAGCCCGCTCCCGTGAAGGAGCGAGTGAAACAATGATCGCCGCCCAGTTCTACACCCTTCGAGAATTCACCAAGACGGGACCTGGTTTCCGCGATTGTCTTCGCAAGGTCTCGGAGATGGGTTACACGGGCGTTCAGCTATCGGCCGTCGGCTGCATGAACGGAGACGACCCCGAGGTGAGCGCCGCTCTGGCGCGTGAGTGGCTCGACGAATATCGCCTGAAGTGCGTGGCCACCCACCGGAACTGGCAAGATCTCGCTCGCAAGACCCACGAGGAAATTGAGTTTCACCACACCCTCGGCTGTGACTACACCGCCATTGGCGGGCTCAGCTCGGACTATGGCGACGGCATCGAGGGATTTCGTCGCTTCCTTCGCGACTCGGCTCCGGTGATCACTCGATTGAAAGCAGATGGCATCCGATTCGGATATCACAATCACGCTCACGAGTTCATTCGGGAGAACCGCGGTGGCCCCACCCACTACGATTTATTCATCGCGGAAGGCGGGCCGGATTTCTATTTGGAGATCGACACCTACTGGGTCAACCACGCAGGGGTGGGGGTCGCTGAGCTGTTCGAGCGGTGCCACGGTCGTGTGCCGGTGATCCATGTGAAGGATAAAGAAGTCGTGCCCGGTGACGGTCCCGTGATGGCGCCAGTTGGCGAGGGGAACCTGCCCTGGGATGGGATTCTGGCCGCTTGTAAGGCGGCGGGAGTCGAGTGGTATGTGGTCGAGCAAGACACCTATCGCCGAGATCCGTTCGACTGTCTCGAGTCGAGCTTTGGGTATCTCGCCAAAAAGCTTGGTGTCTGAGAAAGTACAATAGCGCTTGCCGCGGAGAGATGGCGGAGTGGTCGATCGCGACTGTCTTGAAAACAGTTGATGTGAAAGCATCCGGGGGTTCGAATCCCTCTCTCTCCGCCAATATTTTTAGGGTTCTGGAGATGGTTCCCGTTTCGACAGGGTAACCGATGGGGGGCTCTGTAGCCAACTAGTCATGACCGTCGACCGCACCCCGATCCAACTTCAGACCCTTCTTTGCCAGCCCCTTTCCGTGAGCGCCAGCGAAGGCAGACGGATAGCGCTCTCCCGGTCGCGTTGCTTCCCAGATCGCTCGGTTGAGCCGGTCCATGTCTCGACTCTCCACCTCGTGTCGCGTAATGTCGACGTCAGCGACGAAATTGGCGTAAAGGCTCTTCGCGGAAGCGGAGCGGTCAAGGGGGGTTGTTTCACCCTTGACCATGAAGGGCGTCATGTTTGCACGAGACGTAAATAGGTCACCCATCGGGGGAGCAAGCGCGGTTTTGGCGTTTAGAGGCGGGAGTCCGAAGATTTCGCAGATGGTTCGAAGCACGGACGACTGGTCGTAGAAGTGGCTGATCGTCTGGCCTCGTTTCACGTAGGGCCCAGCTACTAGGCAGGTCGACCGGTGCCCGTCGACGTGATCCGTGCCTCCCGAGGGGTCGTCCTCGTTAACGAAGACGACCATGTCTTTCCAGAAGCGGCTATGACTTAGAAGGCTCAGCAATCGACCCACCGCCAAATCGTTGTCGGCGACGTGGGCCTGGGGCGAAACTGGTCCGCCGGTATGGTCTTGGGGGAGGTAGACGATGGTGAAATCGGCCATCTTCCCAGACGCTTGAGTCTGCTTGAAGTCTTCTTCGAATCGATCCATTCGGTATTGATCCGAGATCGCCATGTTCCATCCGGGATAGTTTCGGACTGAGTGGGTGCGTACATTGGCGATGCCGATGTTCTGCTTGAACGCAATCTTCGCTCCGGACAAGGTCTTCTTGTAGAGTTCGACCCCTGACATCTTCTCTCCGGACTCTGCATAGTCGAACTCGCCGTAGTTCTTGAAGGTGAGGCCCTTTGCAAGGAGGGCGTCCCAGATGAAGCCGGTGGAGGAGTAGGTCAGCGGGTCGTCGCCAAACGTGTAGCTGCGCTGGAATCCGCCAAAGGCTCTCTCGAGATAGGGAGTGGTGCTGCCTTCAGTTGCCCAACTGTGGCCATCGGCGGAGAGGACACCACTGCAATAGTAGTTGTCGAGCGAGACGAATTGACGCGCGATAGCGTGCTGGTTGGGGGTGATGGCCTGGCCAAACTGGCACAACTTCGGGTCGCCGTCGGCCGAAGGAACGTCCCCGAACACTTGGTCGTAGGTTCGGTTTTCTTTGATCACATAGACTACGTGTCTCATGGGCGGCAAACTTGAATCTGACTTTGGATTCTCGGCCAGCGACCGCCTGCCAAACTGGGCCGGGGTCAGCTCTCGAATCGTGCCCGTGAAGTCACCCGAGTTGTACGTGTCCGGCTTCTTTGGAGAGCGCGTCCCCAAACCCTTCACGTTGGCGGCCAGGATGCCCCTCGCGGTGCCTGCGACGGCAACGGGATACCAGTCTGTCTTTGCCCAAGCCTCGGGCGACCAACTGCTTCCGTTCCATTGAAAGCGGCCCACCTCGTTTGTCCCGGCCACCGCGACGTAGAGCTTGTGGTCGATCAGGGCCAACCCAGTTGGAAGGGAGCCCTTGTACGGCCCCGCGGAGATGTCGATGACCTTCTTGCTTCCCGAAGCAGGGTCAATCGACAGTACTTGGTCGCCGTTTGCACACGCGACGAGGACCTGGTCGTGCTCTGCGTCGTAAGCCACGGAAGAGGGAAGGGTAGGGGTAGGAATCTCTCGCACCAACTTCCAGTTCTGCAGGCTAACCTCGGCAACCGCGCCGGCAAGCGCAATACCCCTCTTGTCGACTCCGACCCGAGTCCCCGCCGACGAGGCAGTCAGGGTGCCTGGGGATGGGCGCATGCCGCCCTGCTCGCTTAAGAAGATTCGCCCTTTGTTCTTGTCCAGGGTTAGGGCGAAGGGGGCGATGCCGACATCGAGGGTCCGTACGACGCTCATTGTGCCCAGGTCGACTTCGGCGAGTTGATTCTTCATCGAAAGAGCCACGAACGCGTGATCTCCGTTGATGACGAGCCCATTGGGATAACTTGCGGTACCCAGGTCGATCTGGCCCTTTGCAGTTGGCTTGCCGCCGTCGTCCAGCGACAGGTGGACCAGTAGCTTGCCCGCGGTTGTCGCCCACACGTCTTTGTCGCCGCTGAAGGCAATCCCGATGGCCGACATCCCGTCAGTCGACTTCCAAGCCCCGATTTCCTTCATGGACGCCAGATCCAGGATTCGAATGCCCGTGTTGTCTTTGATCGCGGCGATAGCGCCGGACGGTGACACGGCAAGATCGACGGGGCGGGTGTTGGTTTGGAGGAATCGACCGGTTGCGGAAGTTGTGGAGCCGTCGGCCTGGACCCAGATCCCATCTGCGGGGCCGACCTTGGCGTCATTGAGGCGGGGGCCGAAAACCGCGGTAAGGCCTATGCCAGCGGCGACGCCGACGGCGAGCGTGCGTTTCATCACGCTTCTGTGTTAGCACTTCTTTGTTGCGGGTTGATTAACTAACTTTCAAGACCGTCCGACCGCGAATCCGCCCGGCCAGGATTTCCTCACTCAGATCGACCACATTGGCCAGCTCGCGGGTTACGGTGATTGGCTCCAAGTCTGCCCGGGTCACCAGCGAGGCTAGCCTTTCCCATGCCCTCTCACGGCGGGGTCGAGGACAGGCGCTTGAGTTCAGTCCGGTCAAGGTCACTCCGCGCAGGATGAAGGGCATCACGGTCGTGGACAGGTCTCCTCCCGCCGCCATGCCGCACGCGGCGATGCAGCCGCTATAGGTCATTTCGGCGAGGACGTGGGCTAGGGTGGAACCGCCGACCGTGTCGATCACGCCGCCCCAGCGCTCCGAGAGCAGTGGCTTTGCGGGCGGATCGGAGAGTTCGGACCGATGAATGATCTCGCTAGCGCCGAGGGATTTGAGATAGTCGCGTTCCTCGGGGCGGCCGGTGGAAGCGGTTACCTCATAGCCGAGGCGGGAGAGGAGCAGGACGGCGACGCTGCCAACGCCTCCGGCGGCGCCGGTTACGAGAACCTTGCCGGAGACTTCGTGGTCCTCGAAGGCGAGCACGCCGAGCATCGCGGTGAAACCAGCCGTTCCAAGCGCCATCGCCGACCAATCGTCCAGGGGGGCGGGAATGCGGAGGAGGTTGGCGGCATCGCATCGGGCGAATTCGGCATAGCCACCCCACCGAGTCTCGCCGAGGCCGGTGCCGGTTCCGAGCACCACGTCTCCGGGTGATAGGTCGGGAGAGGACGAGGCCTCCACGACTCCGGCGAGGTCGATGCCGGGCACCATGGGGTAGGTGCGAAGTACTTTGCCTTTGCTCGTCACGCCGAGGGCGTCTTTGTAGTTGAGGGACGAGTACGTGAGGCGGACCAGCACCTCGCCTGCGGGCAGGTCATCCGTGTGAAGGTCGACAAAGGAACCTGGCGTTCCGAAGGAAGGGATGACGAAAGCGCGAAAGGTGCTCACTTCTCTTCTAGCGGCTCGGGCGCGGCCGAGTTTCGTGGCTTGATCCACGGGGAAATGATGAGGAAGATTCCGACGAACACGGCGCCGAGGGGGAAGGCGGGGAGCCAAGGGACTACCTGACGGGTTTTCGGAATCTCGAACTCGACGCGAAGGCCGGTCGGCTTTCTGAGGGGAGCTTGATCCAGCACGTTCCCCTTGCCGTCGATGGCCATCGTGTATCCGAGCGATGCGGATCGTGCGACGGGGAGACCGGTCTCCACGGCCCGCCAAACCGCAGCCGCTCTCAGCTGCTCGGGGGCGTTGCTGGTCATGTACCAGTCGTCGATGCTCATCACGGCTAGGAGCCTCGAACCTTGCATGGCGTGTCGGTAGGCGATATCGGGGAAGAGCCCCTCGAAGCAGAGAATCGGGCCAATCTTGATTCCCGCAACGGTGAGTGACTGGACGCCATTGGTGCCCGCAGATAGGTCTCCCTCCGGAAGCTTGAACGCTTCGAGCGGCAGCCATGAGCGGCCAGGGACGAACTCACCGAAGATAACGAGGCGCGTCTTGTCCTCGTGCTGCCACTTGCCGTCGTAGGCAAATGCGGATTGATAAATCGGACCTTCGCCTCTCTGTCCGCCGAAGATGAGGGGCACCGGGGGCGGGAGAGCGAATGGGGCGGTGGGGGGCGCCAATCCGGGCTGGCGAGACACTCCTTCGGGCAAGATCGCGAGTTGGGTTCCGTTGAGCATCGCGCCGGTGAGGATGTCGGTGACATTTGCCTTCAGGCCGGCCTGCTGGGCTTCTTCAGTGCCGAACGCCATGTCCACGCCCGGCTGACCAATCGTCACGACCAACTTGTCGGAGTCGGGGTGGTTGCCCAGTTGGTAGAACGATATGGCAAGCACGGTGATCCAAGCGGTGACTAGGGGGCGCACCTTTGCGCCGTCGCCCGACATGAGCATTGCGACGATGAGGTTCATCGTCACCACCCAAGCTGAAACGAAATAAATAGCCCCGAAGTGGGCACCCTGAATCAGCGGCGCGTAGGGCCACAGGGGATTCGCGAGGAGGCCCCAAGGGAAGGAGATGACCGGGATGTAGGAGCGAAATGCCTCGATGCCCGCCCATGCGATGGGGATCATCCATATCCAACCGCGGGCAAAGCAACGGTTCGCTAGGACGGCAAAGAGTCCAAAGTAGATGGCATACAGCAGGGCAACCACGAGATATGGGAAGAAGGCGAGGAGTTGACTGCCCGTCCACGTAGCGGTTAGCTGTTCTAGCCAGAAGACTTGGCCGAGGCCGTAGATGAACCCGAATCCATATCCCGATTTCCACGCGCCTTTGGGGGTGTCCTTGCGCACGCTGATGAACCAGGGTACGAGCGCGGCGAAGACGAGTAGCCCGAGGTTGAAAGGGGGGAACGCGAGTAGGGCCAGCAACGCGCTGGCCACTTGGGGCCAGGCTTTAGCGATGCGTGCCATCGAGGCTCCCGCTCAGCGGGCGAGCCGCTACCAAATGGTTGGTGTCGTTGTATCGAATGATTCGGAAGAGTCCGTCTCGGGCGAGTTCGAGTTCGGTCACGCCAGTGTTGCCGAATCGGAAAGATCGCGAGGTGTCGAGGGTTCCAAGGACGAGTTTGGCGAGGAGGAGGGAAAGGGTCCCGCCGTGACTTACGACCACCAAGTCGCCATCAAAGTTGCGGATCGTTTCAATCACGTCGTCCAGTCGCGTCCACACATCTAGGTACGACTCTCCGTTGGGTGGTCGCACTTCTTGGGGAGAAATACCTTTGGCGCTCGCGCGCTCGGCGAGGTTGGCGGAGACTTCGGCGAAGGGCAATCCTTCCCACGCGCCGAATGTTCGTTCCCTGAGGTCGGTGCGCAGTTCGAGGGAAGCACCGCTGACAATTGCGATGGGTTCGGCGGTTTGCTTGGCCCGGCTCAGGTCGCTGGAGAGAACGAGGTCGACGGGGTAGTCCTGGAAGACGTCTCCGATCTTGGCCGCCTGATCGAGGCCGATGGGATCAAGTGAAATATCCGTGTGCCCCTGCGCCTTTCCATCGAAGTTCCACGCCGTCTGCGCGTGCCGGACCAGGTAAAGCCGCATTGGTTAGAGGGTACCCCTGTTGATTAGACCTGCCAGGGCCTCACCTCGCCCAGTTCCCTTCCCGCAGTGTCGATCCGCAACGACCCTAGGCGTAGGATGCGCACGGGTGCGGGGGCGACGGCGGTGCAGAGGATGGACGCGCGACGATTTAGCCAATCGATCCGGTCGATGAGGCCCATGCCGAAGTCTTCGCCGCTCTGGCGCGCGAAACTGCATAGCAGGCCTTCAAACAGATGGGGCGAAACGAAGTTGGCCCGGTGGGTGCCCGTCATGTCTTGGGCGTGCGCTACGGCTCGGTCCTCGGGGTCGTCTTCGGAGACGATGAAGAGGGAGCCGCCGATTTTTTCCACGTGGAGGGCGTCTTCCAGTCCGACCTTCTTCTTCTCTTCCTCATTCAGCCGAACCCCCGACCCAAGGCGGGTGCCCTCGATGGAGAGGGTGGCGAGGTCGATATCGTGATCGTCGCAATCCTCGACGAGTTTTAGCCACTGGGCTTTGCGTTGCGCATCCTGCACCATCGGGAGGAACGCCTTCTCTAGCTCTACTGATTCAGGTCCGATGGGGAAGCCGGATTGGTCGATTTCGGTGCCCTCGGCGATGAGGATCTGGTCGGGCTGCATCACCTGCGCCACTAGCATGAGAGTGTGCCGCAGCAGGGGAGTGGCACGATAGGGGAAGAGCTGGACGAGGGCGTCGGGCTCGGCGATTTGGAGGGCTTGGGCGAGGGTCGCGAGCAAGACATGGGGGAACCGCGACGGATCGAGACTGCCGTAAAAGCGGACGAAGACGGGGCGGCTTTTTTTGAAGACGCTGAACCGGGTCGGGGTGCCGTGGACAGGGTCGGAGGGGTCGAGGCAAATGAGGTCGCGATTACCGCGGTGCTCTTTGAGCCACTCACGCCAAGAAGTATTGGGATTACCGATGAGAAGCGTGCCGGCCACAAGAAAAAGACGCGGGAAATGGGTGGTTTGGCGCAGCCCCAAGAGGGGCTAGCGCGGAGGGAGCATCATGCTCCGACCTCCGTTTCCACCTAACTCCGTGGTGTCTCCGCTCTTCCAATATACCCGGTTGAGATTTTTAAAGGGCCGTTGGCCCCAGTGACTCAGGGGTTACGCGTGACCTTGGACGACGTCCGAATCTGCTGCAATAACAGCGATTTGCTCGCGTCGGAATACTGTTTCTTCAGGTCGGCCAGGGCCTGACCCGTGAGGTCTTTTCCGAGGCCTTGGACCAAGAACATCTGGATTCCGAACGACGTTTGCACTGGCTTGGTGACCTCGTTCATCTTCAATGTCACGATCTCCTGCTGAACGGTTACCGGGAATGCGGATAGCTGGCGCCAACCGAGGAGGCCACCGTTGCGTTGGAGGTTGGGGTCGTCGGTCGCGGAGTTCACGATGTCCGCCCACTTGTCGCCTTTCTTCGCGCGATCGTAGGCGACTCCCGCCTTTCTGATCGCCTCGGCCACGTCGGTTGCGGAATCGGTTCTTGGCTTCACGATCAGGGTGGAGACGCTCACGAAGTTCTCCTGCTTGAAGTCTTGGGCGACGAGCTTGTCGAGGAGTAGGTTTCGCCGAACGAGGAGGTAGAGGCGCGATTTCGTGACGCCGGCGTTTCGCATCGCGGTGTCCGGATCTTGGTCGGGCGGCATGCTCTTCCTGATCTTCGCCAGTTCGACATCGAACGACTTCTGGACGTCCGCCTCGGTCACCGAGACGTTATGTTTTTTGGCGTACGCGAGGATCTGTTGATGTGAGATCAGGTCGGTGACGACGTCATTCGCCCGCCAGTCCCAGAGGAATCCCTCAACTTCCCCCGCAGTAATCGACACCCCGTCAACGGTGGCCATCACCTTGGTGAGCGGCGGTCTCTTGACGACCGGCTTCTGCCCGGCAGCGACGCCTTGCCAGACGAGGAGAGGAAGGATGAGAGGGTAGGGGTTCATATTCTTTTAGACGGGGGAGGGAGAGGTGAACACCTCCGCGCTACCTGGGGACGATTTGGGCGTCGAGAATGCTGCTTAGGACCTGGTCCACCGTGAGTCCCTCGACTTCCGCTTCGGGGCGGAGAAGGACTCGGTGGCGCAGGACGGGCAGCGACAATTCTTTGACGTCGTCCGGGATGACGAAGTCTCGTCCCCGCAAGCGGGCGATCGCTTTGCTGCAGTTCAGGAGGGCGATTCCCGCTCGGGGGGATGCGCCGACCAACATGTCGTTCGACTTACGCGTCGACTGGACGACTTCATAGATGTAGTTGAAGACCTTGTCCTCAACCGTGGTCTGCTGGACTTCCAGTTGAATTTCCGCGAGCTCGGCGGCGGTTACCACGGGCTGAATCCCGGCGGCTTCCAAATCCTGCGGCTTGAATCCGGCGTGGTGACGCTGCAGCACCGCGATCTCGGCTTCCTGCGACGGGTAGCCGACGATGACCTTCATCAGGAAGCGGTCTTGCTGGGCTTCCGGCAAGGGATAGGTGCCCTCGAAGTCAATTGGGTTTTGGGTCGCGAAGACGAGGAAGGGGGGCGGAAGGGTGTGGGGCTCGCCGTCGATCGTGACGCGTCGCTCTTCCATCGCTTCCAGGAGGGCAGCCTGGGTCTTTGGGGGAGTTCGGTTGATTTCGTCGGCAAGAAGGATGTTGACGAAGACCGGTCCCTTGCGGAGTTCGAATTCGTTGGTCTTTGCGTTGAAGATGGTGGTACCGACCACGTCACTCGGCATGAGGTCGGGTGTGAACTGAATTCTTCCGTAGTCGAGGTTCAGGGCTTTGGCCATTGCGCGGACGAGCAAGGTTTTGGCGACACCGGGGACGCCCTCAAGAAGGACGTGACCATTCGCGAGGATCGCGATGAGCGATTGCTCGATGGTCTTTTCCTGGCCGGAAATGGCTTTTGCGAGCTCGGTGCGGATTCTCTGGGCGACTACTTCAACGCTCATAACGACGCGCGGAGCGTACCCGAGACATCGTCAGCTCAAGTAGCGCTGGATCTGCTGGGTCGGCGCCTCGAGTGTGCGGTTCAGATTCAGCCAGTAGTGGGTCGCGGTCCGAAACATATCCATGTACTCATCCATGTCCACCGGCTTGACCAGATAGCTGTTCGCACCGGCCACAAAACAGTCGTGGATCACCGTTTCGTCAAGCGATCCGCTGAGCATGACCACTGGAATTACACGGGAACGGGTGTCGCCGCGGAGGATACGTAGGAGGTCCAAGCCGCTAATCGCGCCGAGCTTTACGTCCACGAGGATGAAGTCTGGATCGGGAGAAATTCGGCCTTCGAATTCTCCACGGCTAAAGACGTAGTTGAGTGCCTCTTCAGAATTTCGGGCAACCACTACCACTGCCGTCGTCCCAGATTTTTGGATGGCCCTCACGGCCAACCTCTCATCCTCCTCGCAGTTCTCTACAAGTAGAACGAGACCCTGTGTGCCAGATGTGCTCCCCATTTGCTTATACGATATACCTCTCTTAAAGGGTCGTCGGCCCGCATATCTACAGGTTTGGGTAAAACCTAGTTCCTCAATGCTCCAAGTCGTTCGTCTCGTGAAGCAGTACAAAAAGCAAACGGCGGTTGCTGATCTAAGCTTCGAACTCAGACGCGGCGAAATCGTGGGTCTGCTTGGACCTAACGGTGCCGGAAAGACAACCGCCCTGCGTTGCATCGCCGGCATCCTCCGTCCCACCAACGGTCAAATTCTCATCAACGGCTTCGATGTGGTGAGCGAACAGGCAAAAGCAAAGGCGGGACTTGCCTTCGTACCCGAGGTTCCCTCCTTGTATGAGCTTTTGACGGTAGATGAGCATCTCAAGTTCGTTGCAATGTGCTTTGGGACTCTCGATGTGTACGAACGCTTGCGCGAAGAGCTGCTCGACCGGTACAGCCTCACCGACAAGAAAGACGAGCTCGTCGCGACCCTCAGCAAGGGCATGAAGCAGAAACTTTCGGTGGCGTGCGCCCTCGTTCATAACGCCAACGTGATGCTGCTGGACGAGCCGCTCATCGGAATTGACCCCGAGGGAGCCAGGGAGCTGAAGCAAGAAATCATTCGTGCCCGAGACAACGGGGCGGCCGTTCTCATCTCCACCCACCTGCTGGACACTGCGGAGAAGCTTTGCGACCGGCTCATCATTCTGCGCAAGGGAAAGAAGATCGAAGAGGGGACGGTCCAGGAGCTCCAGGATAGGCACGGCATGGCAGGCCAAAGTTTAGAGGACGTATTCCTGAAGCTGACGTCGGAGGACGAGCATGAAGCCCCTGCTGTTTCTCGCTAGCCGCACCTTCATCAATAGCATTCGGCGAGCGTTCAGCTCCCCCAAGAGGCTGATCAGCCTTTTGATGTTCGTCGGTTACTATTGGTGGATTTTCATGGGTCGGTTGGGTAGAAGCTCGGCGACCGCTCCGGCGATGCCCGCTGGTGGAATGCACTGGACGATGCCTCCGGTTCAGGTGCTAAACGCGATCGTATTCGGGCTCTTTTCGGTGGCATCGCTGTTTCTGGCAGCCGGTGTGATGAGCTACCGGGGCTCGTTCCGTCCGGCGGATGTCGACGTTCTCTTTCCGACCCCGGTCAGCCCAAAAACGGTGTTGGCCTTTCGGCTTGCGAGGGACTACCTCATCACCCTCTTGCTGCCCTTGGTGTTGGCGGTTTTGGGTTGGCGAGGCACTTCGGTGGGGGTTCAGTCGATCCTGACCAACTTCCCAAAAGATGGGGCCCTTGTGTTTCGGGCGTTCATGCTCGCCTGGGTTCTCATGTCTCTTGCGTGGGTGAGTATCGGTTACGCGATGAGCCTTTTCGTGAGCCGCAGCGATCTTAAGAGCGATCGGAACCGCCTCATCATCGGCGCTACCTTGACAACTGTCATTACCCTTGTCGCCGTTTACATCACAGTCGCGGTTAGAGAAGATCCAAGGGTCGAGACTGCGCTCGCCCTCTCAAACTCGGGCTTTCTACATGCCGTATTCTTCACGGCAACGGCGGCGACGATCGCGGTTTCGGCACCGCTCAATCCGGCGGGCATGGACTACCTGCGGTTTTCCCTCGGCCTTGGCAGCCTTGTACTGATAAGCGTAGTGGCGATCCAAGTCGCGATGACCCAGGTGGAATACCTTTACGATCAGGCGGCCGCCCGAGGGTTCGATTCCCTCAACCTTCGCTCGCTTCAGCGGAAGGGTGATACCTACGGGATGGTCGCCGAGCGTGCGAGACAGGGCAAGATGCGACGTGGCCGTCTCTCGACTTGGATCGCCTCCTGGCGAGTGCAAGGCGCAGGGGCGCTCGTGTGGAAGGAGGCGTTGCTCCAAGCTCGTGGTTCGATCAGTCAGTACGTCATCTTCGGACCGCTCGTGCTGTTCATGGTGCTCATGCCGCTCTACATCGGCCACGGTGGCGACCTGGACGGCTATGCGGTGCTATTCATGAGTGCGTTCGGAGTTTGGATCATGTCACTTGGAACGGCTCAGGGTGGGTTTATCGAATTCTTGCGGCGGGTGGATGTCCAAAAACCGCTGCCGTTCACGCCAACTGCGGTGGTCTTTTGGGAAGTGGCTGCGAAGGCGGTGCCGTCCATCGTCGTGATCTCGGCATCGTCCATCGGGGTGATTCTGCTTCGGCCCGGGCTCGCCGAGTATGCGGGGGCGGCAGTCCTGATGATGCCCACTTTGGCATGCTTGCTTGTTTCGATTGTGCTGCTTGTGACGCTCTTGTTTCCCGACGTGGATGATGCCACTCAGCGAGGTTTCCGTGGCCTCATGATGCTGATCGGAATCGCCATCTCGGCGTCCCCCGGAGTGGCGGCCGCGATGGTCCTGATTGGGGTGCTGAAAGTGGATCCGGTGCTCTCTGCATTACCCGTGGTTTTGATCAATCTCGGAGTGACTTTCGGCGTCTCCTTGGTTGCGGGAATGCTTTACGCCGCCTATAACCCCTCTGAGTAGTGTCGGGCGGTACACTTTATGCCTAGAGAAGCGTTCCCGAGGGCAACGCATAGGCCACCAAGCGAACCTAATTTGGGCCGATCTTGTTAGCTCATTCAGGTGAAAGTATGAAAAAACAGGGATCCGTGAAGATAGCGATCGGTTTCGTGTTAGCAGTCGCAATTTTATTTGGTGGAAATTATCTCTACACCCAGTGGTCCGTCGGCAGCTTGAAGTTCGCTGAGGTGACGCCTGGCGACGTCAATATCGTTGGAGTCGATGCGGGCGCGGGTTACCGCGTGATCGTCGCGAACCAGATGGCCCAGCTGGTGGAAGCATCGGACCAATTTGGCGCTCGAGAAGATCAGAATTCAGGCGCAACCTCGGGGGCGATTAAAAAGCGCATCCCAGTTCGAGAGATGCTCGACTCGCTCAAGGGCGACGAAAAGGCGCTCAGCCAGTTCGTGATGATCATGAACAACATGGCGGAGAACGATGATTGGCCCGCCGTTCGGGTTATTTGGAAGGCAGAAGAGCTTCGAAGGGCTCTCGATGGCGACAAGGTCAGCGAGGCAAAGCTCATTAAGGATCTCAATGTCAAGCTTGATGGCTCGCCCCTAAAGACCCTCCGGTTCGAGTCCCTCGAGAACGGCATCATGGTTGAAACTCCGGTACAGGTGAAGGTGAGCGTGGGCGGAGTGCCCAAGGTGCTCACCGCGCGAGTGCTCGAGCCTTACAAGCCGCGACTGCTTAAGTCGGTCGAGCAGAGCTACGCGGGCAAGTCGGCGAACGTCGATCAAAACGCCCAGTCGGGCTACTACAAGCTCGAAGCGGAAAGAGTGGCCGCCGATCCGAAACTGCGTGAAAACGTGCGCAAGTCGCTTGAGGGTCTCATCTCGCCAGGCCCCGCAAAAGAGCGGGCAGTTGCACCGGAGCGAATTCTTGGCAGTGCACGAACCGTCGTAAACGAGAGCTACATCACAAAGGCGAGCTACCGAGGGTACGAATCGACGCGAGGAAAAATGTTTGACATCACCGTCGATCTCACCAACGAGGGCCGGCTGCGCTTGTGGCAGTACTCGCGCAATCGCAAGGGATCCCAGTTGCTCCTTTGTGCAAACGGAGTTGCGATCGCCGCACCACGAATATCGACCGAGTTATCTCAAGGAGAGTTGACGATTACTCAGATGCAAAACGAAGGACTAGTTCGCGACGCCGTGAATCTGTTGAATGAACGCCATGGGAGGACCGCCGAGAAGTGACGAGAAAGTCGCTTTGGATCGCGCTCCCCTTATCGCTCGTGCTTGGCGGCTGCCTCCACGGAGGCGCGACCGGCTATGAGCGCCAACCGGTCGCTGAGATCGAGCCCGTGAAGCTGTCTACCGGTCAGGATGCAAACCTGATCCCGCTAGACAAGGGCAGCATCTGGAATTACTCATTCGAGTCAGAGCAAGAATCGAACGGGAAGGTCGGTCAGGGTCAGGGCGCGATCCTCACCTATCAGGTGACGGAGTCGGAGACCGCCAACAACTCCACGCACGCGACCTTCGAACTGCTCCAAGAGAAGACGGTGATTGAGCGTCAACGTTGGATTGAAGATACAACGGGCGTCTATCAGGTCTCAGTGGGACCCAAGGAAACTGCCTTCTCCACGCCGCAGCCCGTAATGATGTTTCCCGTAAAGGACCACCAAACCTTTGAGTGGCGAGGGACCGGTATCTGCCCCGACGGCAATTGGGGCCAAATTGTCGCGAAATCGAAAGTTCTCGGATCACAGGATGTCGATACCGACGTAGGACGCATATCCGCGATCGCGGTGGAAACTAACGTGACCTTCACGGTCAGCGGAAAGGCAGGATCGGCGATCAGCACCACCTGGTTCAAGCCCGGGGTTGGTATTGTAAGATTTAAGCAAGAAACGCTCGGCGACAAGATCAAGACCATCAGCATTCTCCGGCTGAAGAATTACAGCCTCAAGAGCAAATGAAACTTCGAACTCTTCTCCCTCTCTTCGTCGTTCTCGCAGGCTGTGGCGCTCCGAAAGGCCCGGACACAACGACCACCCCATCAGGGTCGCCCTCCACCACCGCGGTAGGAGAGAAGCCCGGCACGACGGGGTCGCCAACGGTAGAGACTCCGCCCGCCCCGGCTCCTGAACTGCCCACCGAACTGAAGAACGCGGCCTACGACTACTACGGCCTCGCCACTACGAGCTCGATCAATCTCGAAATCGAGATTGCCGGTCGACCGGGCCTGGCAACCGGAACCCAGGTCACCCGCTTCAAAGAGATGAAGGACGGCAAGGCGGTCTACGCAGTCGAGCGGACCGGCGATGTTGCTGCCGACCTAGGAGCCGCCGAGGAAGTGTCGCTGGAGAAGGACGGCGTGTACATGCTCAAGTCCGACGTGGCCAAGATCGGAACCCACGACCTTCAACTCCCCGCCGATCTTGCACCTGGAAAGACTTGGTCCGAACACACGGAGGCGGAGAAGGACAGCCAAAAACTGAATCTTGACAACAATCTAAAGGTTGTCGGCCCCCAGAAAGTGACGACAAAGCTCGGCGACTTCGATGCGCTGCTGGTCACTTCGAGCGGCAAGGGAACGGTCGGATCTCAGAAGGTAACCATCAACACTAAGATGTGGTACGCGAAGGGACGCGGAGTCGTAAAGATGGAGATGACCACCATCGTTCCCGGCCAAAAAGTGAACGGCAAGATCGTCTTCCAGCAGGTGAAGTAATCCCATGATTGTCACGCTCCTCCTCGCCTCCTACAGTTTCGCGGGCATCAACGCCGCCGACTACTTTCCTCTAGTGCCGGGAATGAAGCGGACTTACACCGAGACTGGCGCAAACGGAGGGGTTACCGAGGACGTAGTAGGGAAGCCGATTATGATCAACGGGAAAGAAGCCTTTCCCGTCTCGACCATGGTCTATGGAAAAAAGGTCTCCGGCACTTTCTATAGTGCCGATCAAGGCGGCGTGTACATGATCGCCAGCATCCCGGCCAGGGAGAAAGATCCGATCGCCCCGATGCCGTCTCCGATCCCGGTATTCCTCGTACCCTCCGGCGACAAGCCTCAATGGGATTTCAGAGGCTCGATGGAGCCGATCAATGCCCTCTTTCACGATCCGAGCAAGATCGGTGAAGTTGTGACGATTGCCGGTGAGACGAGAGTTGGAAAGCCGCGCGACGTGCTTGGCAAAAAGGTCGACACCATCGAGATTAAACTCGACGTCCTCGTTGGTTCACCCAAGCTTGGAGAGCGAACCCAAACGACCGCGGTTTACGGAAAAGGGATCGGACTCATCGAAACGACTTCGAAGACTCGCCTTGGTAAGCAAACGGCCGAAGCCAAGGCCGTCTTAACCGCTATAGAAGAGCTTAAGGGAGGCGGTTAATCCGCCACTTTGCGCTTCTTGGGTTGCTCTGTCTGGCTCTGATCGGATGCACTGGGCATGGTTCGGCTGCCCTTGGCAAGCCGTTGGTTGGCAAGTCGACTCTTCAGCCCGCGGCTCTTCCCGGAGAGAACGCGAATCTGATCATGGCCGGAGTGAAGGTGCCAGTGAAGGTGATTCAGTCCAATAAGGACGGAGTCGAAACTCTCGACTTCGTTGCTCACGGGGCGACCATCGAGACCGAGGTGTATCAAGACGTCAAGGAAGCTTTCCGCGTGCTGCGGGCCGGCGAGGAAGAATTCAAGCCGGGCATCGACTTGCTCCACGAAGAGCTTCACCAAGGCGATACCTGGACCTGGACGGGAGAGATTTCGAATGCCGGCAAAGGCAAGCCGGCCAAAGCCAAGATCACCATCGATACCGCTAACCTGGTGATCGGCCAGGATAATATCCGTACCGTCAATGCGGTCGTAGATTTGTCACTGAACGCCGACCCCGGGATGCCGCCCGTGCTGCGCCGGCTCACCTTCTGGTTTGCCGAGGGCAAGGGCGTTATCAAGCGAGAATTCGGCAAAGAGATTTCCACGAGCCGCGAACCCGTCAAGCCTTAAGCAAATGGCAAGCATCGCCCGTCCCGTCATGGGCTCATCATCGAACTCCGAGACGCGCACCCTCGCGCATCGGACGGATTGGTGGTTGGTGCTGGCATCGCTGATGCTGATGGCGTTCGGGCTAATGTCGCTGCTCAGCGTTGGCGGGGGCCTCTCTGGGCACGATTTCAAAAAACAGTTGGGCTTCGCCGGCATCGGGGTCGCCCCTTTTGCGATCTTTGCCTTCGTTCACCCGAAGTTTTGGAGCAAGGGCGTCAATACGTTGTACGTCCTAAACGTCTTGCTTCTCGTTGCGGTCTTCTTTATTGGGAAGCACACGAAAGGAGCAGAACGTTGGATTCAATTACCCGGTGTGCAGTTTCAGCCGAGTGAGCTTGCGAAGCTTCTCACCGTCCTGACGGTTGCTTCCTTCTATGCGGCAAGGCAGGAGTCGATCCAGAAGCTTTCAACTTTCCTACTGGGCTTGGCGCACGTGATTGTTCCGGTGATTCTGATCCGGCTCCAGCCTCACTTGGGCGCCGCGGTGGCCCTTCTCATTATTTGGTTTGGCATCTCGATCGTCGCTGGTGTGCCAGCCAAGTACTTGGGCGCGTGCGTCGGAATCGGCCTGGCCCTATTAACGATCGCATGGAATGTGCCTGCGCTCAAAGCCAAAGTTTTCCCCGCTTATCAGCTTCAACGAACGGATGGCTTCGCTGGCACGAAGGATCACAAAGGCAAGAACTACCAAACCGACCGCGCGGAAATCGCATTCGGAGTGGGCGGCGTCCTCGGATCTGGCTTTATGAAGGGCGAGCAGAAGGCGGGCGGGTTCATTCCCGAACAGCAAACCGACTTCATCGTCTCGGTGGTCGGAGAAGAAGGCGGCCTGATCGGGTGCTCAATCCTTCTGCTTACTTACGCTTTCTTTTTCTACCGAGTCTTCCTGGTGATGTTAAATGCCCAAGAGCTCTACTACAAGATGATCGCGGCGGGCATCTTCGCGGTGCTCGGATTCCACACGATTGTGAACATCGCGATGGTGCTGCAGCTTGTGCCCGTGGTGGGCCTATGGCTGCCGTTCTTGAGTTACGGGGGCACTGCGATGTGGCTATGTATGGCCTCGGTGGGGCTGCTATTGAACGTGCGAAGGCGCGAGCGACCGATCCTCTTCTAGTCTTTCGCTTCCTCGATGCGCCACTCTGAGCAGATCGCGGGCGAACTCCTCAACGTGGCGATCACGGAGCAATACTTTGCGTCGCTTAGCTCTACCGATCGCTCGACTGCCGCAGCGTCCAGGTCTTTGCCAGTTACGATGTGCCGGATCACCAGAGACAGAAATGGCCGTGGCCATTCTCCCTCGGGAGCCCGAACTCCTTCGACCTCGATGCGATAGCCGGTGACCACTTGGCGCTTCTTTTCTAGGATCGAAATGACGTCCATCGCGCTGCAAGCTGCAATGGATCCCATGAGCGCCTCTACCGGAGTCGGCCCTTTTGCCGCGCCGGGTGTCTCGTTGTACGTATCGAATGTGATGCCGAGCCCACTTGGGCCAATCGATTCGAAGACCATGTCGCCGGTCCAAGTCACTGAAACCATTGCCTAAAGGCTACCTAGAAGAGCGAGCCTACGACCTCGGGAGGTGCATCGCTCGCCATAACCGCGCGGGTATCCGGGTTGCGGCGGAGGTAGATCGCCTGGTCCGCGACCTGGTTGATTTCCTCGATGTGGCTGATGACAAGGATTTGGCTGAACCGACCCTTGAGGGCGGTGAGTCGATCAAGCACGCTCTGCCTTCGGTCGGTGTCGAGCGAGCCGAAGACCTCATCCAGGATCAGCAAGGACATCGGGCGGCCTTGGCGTTCTTGGATTAGTTCGCTCAGCGCTAGCCGCAGGGCGAGGGCGACGACGTCTTCTTCTCCGCCTGAGATGACTGACTTGGATACACCATCGTCGACCAGCGACGGCGCGAAGTTGCGGTCCAGCTCGAGTTGTACGTACCGACCGTTGGTCAGCAGCGAGAGACTCTCGGAGGCGCGGGCGGCGAGGTCGGGGCCGAGGGTGGCGTTGAGCTCGAGGCGAAGGTTCTTGAGTTCGCGGGCCACGAGCTCATGCATCGTCTCTTGCCGTTCCACCTCGATCATCTCGGATCGTCGGCCCTCAAGTTCCTTGAGTTTGGCGGTGGCCCGCTCGACCTCTCGTTCTGCGAATTCGATCGCCTGGTTGGCGTGCTTCATCTCGCCCTGAAGGGTGAGGGACTCGTTGTTGAGTTTCTCGTGGTTGGCGACGGCCGCCTCCGCTTCCTCCCGGGCTGAAAAGGGAAGCTTCTGTCGGTCCGCTTCCGCGGCTCGATACTCCGTCTTTGCGAGCTCCACTTCATGTACCGCTTTCTCGTGCTGGACCTGGCGCTGGGTGAGTTGGTCTTCGCAGTCGCGGATCTTGAGGAACTCGTGGTATTTCGGCTTGAGCTCGTTTCGGCGAGCCTCGAGCCGCACGAGGACGGTCGGGTCGAATTCGACGGGAGTGTCGGTCAGCGCCTTCCGAAGTGCGGCGAGGTCCTCTTCTTCTTTCTTGAGCACCTGGCGAAGGGTTGAGGCTTGGCCATCGAGAATTCTCGCTTCCACGAGCGCTTTGGCATCCTCCGCCTTTTTCTTGGAGATGGTTTCGAAACACTCCTCCGCTTCGCTTAGGGGAAGCGGTTTCGCTTGGAGCTGTTTCACCTTCTTAGTGGCCGAGTCCAGATCGGTCTCGAGGTCCGGGCCTAGAGTGGGCTGTTCAGAAGACTCGAAGAGGGAGACCTGGCCCTTCGCGCGCTTAATCGGCTGACCGCAGGTGGGGCACATGCCGTCGGCGAATAGCTTCAAGTTGTCTTGCTCTATGTCCCAGAGAGTTTGAGCCCGGCTGAATGCGTCGCCCGCAGCTCGCAATTGTTCGTTCCAGTCACCGCTTAGCTTGGCGATCTTGGATTCGATTTTCGCGAGCTCGGCCGCGGCTTTGGCATCCGCTTGGGCAAGTGCCTCAAGGTCGGGGATCTTGACCTGGGCGAGAAGTTCTCGCTGCTCTTGGACCTTCTGCTCCAGGTCCTTCGCGTGCTTCTCTTTCGCCTGCCGTTGCTCGATTTGGGTTCGCTTTTCGGCCAGCGAGGCGATCTCCTTTTCCGTTCCTTCGTATTCCCGGGCGTCGGCCTTCAGCGGCGCGAGGGTGGCGAATTGGGTCTTGCACTCGTCTAGTGCAGTTTGGGTCATGGTGACCGTGTTTTTCAGGGCGACACTGGTCGCCCGTAGGGCGTCGAGCTGACCCGTGATCTCGAGCCAACGCTTCGCCTCGTTGCGGCGCCTGAGCGCGGTCTCAAGCTCCTTCGCGAGGGTGCCCTGCCTTTCGAGGGCGGTTGAGGAAGCTGCCTTCACTTCCTTGAGGCGCTCCGCGGCAACCTTCCTCTCCGCTTCCAGGGTTTCGGGGCTCTCGAGTAGTCCTCCGAGGGTTGCTCGTCGGAAGCCGAACTCCTTCTTGCGCTGAAGGGCAAGTTCTTCGGCGACCTTGAGCCGGTCGTAGCCCAGCATGCGTGCGACTTCGTCTTGCCGCACCGTGTTTGAACGGAAGTTGAGGAAGGCGAGACCTTTTTGCTCCGCGCAGAAGGAGTTGATGAACTGGTCGTAACTGAGGGAGAGCAGCTTCTGGCAGGCTTTCGTGACTTCCGAAAGTCCGGTCGCCAGTTCGAGGGAGTCATCCTCCGCCAGTCGCGCCCAGTTGTTCGTCCTTTCGACTTCGTAATTCTTTCCGTCCAGCTCAAAGTCGAGGATCACCGCGAACCGGGCACCGCCTGCCCAGTGGAATCGGATCGTATCCTTCTTATCTCGCTGCTCGCCATAAAGGGCGTAGGTGATCGCCTCGAGGAGGGTGGTTTTTCCGGCACCGTTGGCACCGACGATGGCGGTCATGCCGTCCGAGAATCGCAGGTCGGTCAGCGCGTGCTGTCGAAAATTCTCAAGCCTCAATCGGAGCAATTTCACGCTCGGCCACCTCCTGCAAGAGTTTCAACCCAAGGGCGTTCAACGCGGCTCGATCCACGGTCGCGGGCAGGGAAGAGAATGCGGTGTAGTCTTCCCAATTCTGTTCAAGGCTGGAGGCCTGGAAGTTTTCGGTCACTGTCCCGTGGGCATCGCGCATCTGGGCGGGCACGGTTTGGATTTGGTAGTTGAGGCACCGAGCGTTGAGTGCGCGGATGGACTTCTGACCGAGCTTTCCTCGGACCGCGGAGTGGACGTTCACGATTTTCTGTCGCACGATCGGATCGCTGCTTTCGGGCCACATTGCGTTGGCTTCCATCTGCGCCTCGATGTCTCTCGGTTCGAGGTTCGACGCGTCGATTGCGGGCAAATCGATGACCAGCCTGGGAGATAGCGTGACGAATTCCAGACGGCCCACCGAAGTGTCGAACCACACCCAGCCCTTCGGCTTACGCAGCTCATCCCAAATGTTCGTGCTCGCGTAGTCGGTCGAGCCCGCATAGCAAATGTTCGCGCCGTAGGGTTGGTAGACGTGGTAGTCGCCAAGCGCCACATAGGACCACTCTTCGTGGCGCGTTTCGTCGACATCGAAGTCCGCATGGTCGGGGAAGACTTGCCGGGCCATGCCGTGCAGGCTCAGCACGCGGTGGGTGCGGCCTACGCTCGGAAGATACTCGCGTCGATGGTCACGTGAGAGGCTGTGGCTTGGGACGCACATGACCTCGAGGTCCAGCTCGGGAAAGTCGAGCGTCTCCAGATTTTGGGGCACGAGACGAATGCCGGGGATGGAGGAGAAGAGTTGGAGGATGTTGCCGCTGTCTGCAGTCCGGGGAGTGTCGTGATTTCCCCCAACGATGACGAGCGGCTTCTCTCTTCGCTTTCGCTGGAAATCCGAGAGAGCGCGATAGGCGCCTACGATCGTGGCATTGCTCGGCCGCACCACATGAAAGACATCTCCGGCATGGACGACGAGGTCGGGGTCGCGCTTTGCGATCGCGTCCAAGCACTCGCAGAATGTTCTCATGACGTCCGCCTCTCGCTGGTTAAAGCCAGCCGCGGTCGTTCGTGCGTAGGCACGAAAGCCGAGGTGGGTGTCGCTGAGGTGAGCGATGGTCATGGAACAATCCTAGTATACATTTGACGGCCTGTATTGGCCCGGTCGCCTAAATAGAAGACGAGCAGGAATCGCCGGTTGTCGCCGCGAATCTCTCATCCGTGGCGATTAAAGAAGGTCAGGCATCGCAGCCTCCAATCTTCCTGGACATGAACCTCTACCAGTGGACCGTGCTGTTTGCGGCATGGCTTGGCTGGGGGTTCGACGTGTTCGACGGTTTGCTCTTCAATTACGTAGCGCCGAACTGCGTGCCGACCTTGCTCGGCCTGACCATCGGTTCGCCAGAGGCGAAGTCGGCGACCCTCCATTGGACGGGAATTCTTACGTCATTGCTACTCATCGGTTGGGCAGTGGGGGGCATCATCTTCGGCCGGGTAGCCGACCATTTGGGTCGGACGAAGACGTTGCTCCTCACGATGACGATGTACGCCATCGGCACCGCGCTGTGCTCGATCGCTCCCAACCTGGGCTGGTTGGTCTTCTTTCGCATTATTGCAAGCCTTGGCATCGGCGGCGAATGGGCGGCAGGCGCGGCGATGGTCGCCGAGGTTGTGCCCGAGAAGCGACGAGTGGAAGCAGGGGCGCTTCTCTACACGTCAGCGCCAGTTGGCCTTTTCTTTGCCACCTACCTGGTCTTCATCATTCAAGGGGTCGCCTTCAAAGGCACCCCTGAGACCGCCTGGCGATACGTGTTCCTGTGCGGTCTCATCCCGGCCGCCGTCGCGTTCCTCGTTCGGTTGTTCGTGAAAGAGCCGGAGCGATGGAAGTCGGCGGTTGAGAAAGCGTCCCCCGCAAAGATCTCCGAGCTCTTCACTCCTCAGTGGATCAAGATCACGCTGAGTGGCTTTTCTATGGCGCTGGTGGCACTCATCATGTGGTGGAGCTGCAACGCCTTCATTCCGGTTGTGTCTACCGGTCTCGCTCAGACTGCGGCAGTGGCCAAGCATCTCGATAAGTCGGCCACCAGCGCGCTCGTCGAGGAGTGGAAGAAGCTCGCCACCAACTGCTTCAACATCGGAGGCCTTATCGGCACCCTCCTCACCGTGCCCGCCGCGAAGTATCTGGGGAGGAAGACGATGTTTATGATCTACTTCTTCCTTTCGGGCCTGGCGATCATGGCCGCCTTCGGACTGGACCTCGACCCGCACACTCGGCTGTACATGTATCTCCCGATCGGCCTTACCGTCTTCGGCGTCTTTGGCAGCTTCACCTATTATCTGCCCGAACTCTTCCCGACGCGACTACGCGGCACGGGTGCGGGCTTCTGCTACAACTCGGGGCGTTTTATTGCGGCTCTTGGCCCTTTCTTGGTTGGCAGTATCGCGGCTCGGGGTGCGGAGGCTTCGAAGGCGGCGATGTCGGTCCTGTTCTGGGTTGGGGTCGTCCCGTTCCTTGGGTTGCTTGTGATGCCTTGGGTTGTGGAGACGAAGCACCAGGCGTTGGTGGATTGACGCAGGCTAAGGAAGTTTCTCGGCGTGGGTAGGGGTTCTTCAGTCGCCAGGGCTCCATCAGAATGACAGTGGCAAATGGAAGAGGAATGTCATCCCGATGGAGCCCTGGCGACTGAAGGACCCTACCCTGGTTGCGAGAGTTTCGGGCTAGAGCCCTATCGCTTCCGCTTGTGAGCCAGGAACCAGTCGTAGATCGCGGGGCTCGCGTAGACGTCGGTCCAGACGTCGTGCAAGCCACCCGGCACGATTGTGTATTTGACGTCTGCGCCCTCGGTCTTCAGCGCGTCGATCAGCGGCGTTTCCCAGGCGATGTTGACTGCGGGATCGGCGTCGCCATGAGTCGCCCAGATGGGGACGTTCTTGAGCTTGGGGGCGGCGGTGGCGTCGAACCAACCACAGATCGGTGCGATCGCCGCGAAGCGGCTTGGAGTGGCGCTCGCCAGTTCCCAGGTGCCGCGTCCACCCATGCTGAGCCCGGTGAGGTACTCGCGATCTTTGTCCACGCGATAGTGCTTCTCAAGGTCGTTGAGAAGTGCGGTGAGAATATCCGGGTCCCAGAACTGCCCATCCGGGCATTGGGGGGAGACGACGATGAAAGGGAATTTCTGGCCCGCGCTGATCAGCTTCGGAGGTCCGTGAGTTTTCACCTTATCCACATCGTGCCCTCGCTCGCCTGAGCCATGCAGGAAGAGGATCAGGGGATACCGTTTGCGGCCGGTGGTCGCATAGTCTTCCGGCAAGTACACGAGGTACTGCATCTCGACTTGCTTCATCACTCGATAGCTAGACTTCACGGGTGTCAGCGCGCTCGCTTGGGGGAGCGTCGCACCCGAGTTGAGAACGATCAACACGGATAGGAGAACGGACATAGGCTAATTATAAGGGAATGATGAGTGATGAATGATGAGTGATGATCGGTCTGAATTCATCATTCATCACCCATCATTCATCACTCCATAATGGGACATGCCTCCCATCTCCATCCAGCTTTACACCGTCCGTGAGCAGACCAAGGACGGGAACCACCTCGCCATTCTCAAACAGATCGCGGACATCGGCTATGACGCGGTGGAAGGGTTTGGATTTGGGATGACTCCCGAGGAGTTTAAGGGGGTGGTGAATGACCTTGGAATGGTGGTGTCTTCTTACTTCGGGCCGCTGCCCGAGCCTGACAACGTGAACGAGTTGATCGATACAACCCTGAGGTTGGGCACGAAGCACAACGTCTCCGGATTCTGGATTCCCAGCTTTGAAACGGTCGACGCGATCGCCGAGACGGCGGACAAGCTGAACGAAGTCCTTCCCGCGTTCGAGAAGGCGGGGGTCACGTTCAGTCTTCACAATCATTGGTTCGAGTTCGAGACGATCGACGGCAAGCTCAAGATCGACTACCTTATCGAGCGGTGCCCGAAGCTGCAACTCGAACTGGATATCTATTGGGCGTCCAACTTTGCGGCCAACAGATCTGAAGAGATGGTGGCCAAGTATCGCGATCGCATTCACTTGCTCCACATTAAGGACGGCCCCCTCGTGCGGGATGAGCCGATGACCGCGGCGGGAGGTGGCAAGGTGGATGTTCGCGCCTGTCTCCAAGCGGCGGATCCCGCGAAGCTCGATTGGGCGATCGTGGAGCTCGACGAGTTTGCCGGCGATATGATGGACGCGGTCGCGGACAGTCACCTATACCTTCGCGGACTAGCTTCACTTTAGCCCTTGCAAATTAGCCGTCATTAGTCTACTATATAGCAAGTCACCCACATTTGGGTCGGAGATTGAAGATGGATGAAGCGCTAGTCAAAACGTCGTTGCTGGAACTCGCCAGAGAGGCCTTTCAGGGGGAAACGGGTCCCGGAACTTGGTTTGCCGACAACGGAAAGGGGAAGGGCATTCTCGGAACGCTTGCCGCTGTCTCGGCCGAGTCAGCTTCCGATTCCAAGGGGCCGGACAAGCAGCGCATGGCCGGCCACGCCTATCACATCCTCTTCATCCTCAAAGGGGCAAATGCCTTTGGTCGGGGAGAGAAGCCCCATGGAGATTGGGAGAGCAGCTGGAGCGTCCAAACCGTCTCGCCAAACGAGTGGGAACAGCTTTGCCGCGAGTTGGCGACCGAGTACGAGGAGTTCAAGAAAACGCTAGGTGCCCTCGATCTCAGCAAACAAGAGTCACTCACGGGGGCGATCGGAATTGTCGTGCACTTGGGTTATCACCTCGGCGCGCTTAGGCAGCTTCGGCCGACGTAAAAAGATCGCGCTCCGGGTGGGGCGCGATCTTAAGTTTGCTTAGGCGCGTCGTCGTCGTCGAATACAAAGGACGCCGAGGCCAGCCGCGAGGCCGAGAACGCTAGACGGCTCAGGGAGCGCGTTGGCATTCGGATGGGCGATGAAAGCGTGGACCTGGTCACCTAGACTTCCATATCCAACGATGGCGCCGCCATCGTTGATATCGACCGCAGACTGAAGAACCCAGCCACTGTTCGGCTGGACCAACGTGTTCAGGTCGATCACCTGAGTGCCGTCGAAGATGTAGGCATGGCTCTGGCCGTCGCCTGTATCGGACCGACCGACGATTTGACCGAGAGAGTTAACCGCGAGCGCTTCGGAGGTTCGTCCGCCGAGCCCGGCAATGTTCGTGACCAAGCCGTTGTGCCAGTACGCCGAATGGGGCTGGCCTTGACCGCCGACGCCGACCACTATTCCCGAGTCGCTAACGTCGTTCGCGGAGGCGAACAAGCCATTGACGCTGATGTCGGTGAGTGACGTGCCGTCATACAGAAACGCGTGAGTGGAGCCGTCTCTAGCCTGGGCATTTCCAACGATAGTGCCGTGGTTATTGATTCCGCTAGCCGAGCTAGAAGATCCTCCCAAGGTTCCGAGGTCTACCATCTGGCCGTTTCGCCAGACGAAGGCGTGCGAGTAGCCGGAGGCGAGGGAGGCATCTCCCACGACTTCGCCACTAGCGTTAATGGATCGGCCCTGACTGAAAGGTCCGCCCAGGGTGCCGAGATCTTCCATGCCCTGCTGGTCATAGAGAAAGGCGTGGAACGAACTGTCGCCTGCGAGCCAACTTGTGCCAGCTACGTAGTTGGTCGAGTTGACCGATTGGGCGATGGCAAAGCTGCCACCCAATGAGCCGAGGTCGATCATTGACGCACCGGTATACAGGAACGGATGGGTGACTAGACCGCCGGTGAGGACGGAGCCGCCCACAACTGCGCCAGTGGGGCTAATGCCAAAACCATAAGAAAACTCGCCGCCCAGGGTGCCTAGGTCGGTAAGAGTGTACGAAGTGTCAGCTTGAGCTAAGCAAGCGGAAATGAGAAATGTGGTGGAGAGCGCGAATCTCTTCATGAGATGTCCTTATTGAAACTTTGGATTAAACGATGGCGGCCCAAGTGAAGCCACACACCGTAACATTACCAGTGAACCTTGAGAGCTACAAGATAGACGCAACAAATGGGGACGGAGTTGAGGTTTATCGGCATTAATTTGGCTATTTCCTCTAATGTCCAATGACTCAGCCCTCGTAATACTCACATGCAACGAGCTTTGGCCCCGACTCATCGCAAACCGCATAGGTAGCGTTTGGCGTGGAGCTGATTCCTGCATGTCGACCCTTCACGTCGAGAACGTAATATTGCATTCCGAATCCCAGTTTCCCTCCCTTCGTGAGCAGCCGACTTTCCGTTTTGGCGCGAATCCTCTTCATCGCCGCGAGGCCGGCATCTTTAGGCGATGCGCCCCGACGAAGCTCCTCTACTATTAGGAACGAACAAAGGCTGTAAAGGTTCGCTTCTCCGCGCCCTGTCGACCCCGCGGCGCCGACATCCCCATCAACATAGAGTCCGGCTCCGAGAATCGGAGAGTCGCCCACCCTTCCGGGAATCTTGAATGCGAGCCCGCTGGTTGTGGTTACGCCCGCCAACTCGCCTTTCGCGTTGAGCCCATTGCAGTTGATCGTGCCCCCCAAGTGAGCCGGGTCGAACCAGCCTTCTTCGGCCATCTGCATCGCAACTTCAAGCCCTTGCCCACCCCTCTTGGAGGGATCGAGATAGTGAGCGGGGTCCATCCGTCGCTTCCACTCGATCCAAATTCTCCGGGAGGTTTCGGTGTTGAGGTCATCCTCGATCGTGAAGCCCTGCCCGCGCGCGAACTCTTGGGCACCCTTGCCGACCAGGAGGTGATGATCAGTGCCCTCCATTACTGCCTTCGCCACTCGGCTCGGCGTTCGAACTCCCTCAAGCGCGGCCACCCCGCCTGCCCATCGCTTGGGTCCGTGCATGCAGCAGGAATCTAGCTGAACGATTCCGTCGGCATTCGGAACTCCACCGTAACCGACCGAACTCTCCTTCGGGTCAAGCTCGACGATGTTGACGCCCTCAATGAGCGCATCCAATACATCGGTGCCCGCAGTCATGAGCCGGAACGCCCGGACAACGCAAGTCTCGGTTCCCCCATTCGTGAAGCTGTTTCCGTTGCCGGACGAGATGACGACCGGCTTGAATTCGTTAGGAATCCAAACGGTCGGCACCCCGAATGCAAGCGGCACCGCGGCACCGGCCTGGAGGATGGATCTCCTGGAGACTTTGCTGGGCATGCCCTTTTTTTCGTCGCTGTGCGGGTGATTTCCTGCATGGCGCGCATCCGACATCCAGATGTCAATGGCTTCTACATAAAATTAACATATAGCTAGACGAATGTCGATGTAAACTATCCATCAATGATCGTCGAACTGAATGTCGAAAACCTAGCCATCATCGAGCGCTCCCGACTCGAACTTGGCCCCGGCTTTACGGTTTTGACCGGTGAGACAGGGGCGGGAAAGTCCTTGCTGATTGATGCGATCGAATTGGCGCTTGGGGAGCGGGCGGATAGCGAGCTGGTTCGGGCAGGCGCGACACGGGCTTCGGTAAACGTTGTGCTCGATCTCTCAGCCGAGATTACGGCTCAGCAGAAGTGCGCCGATCTTGGGATTGAGCTTGAGGACGGGAAGCTCTTCATTCAGCGAGAGGTCGCCGTCGAGGGGCGCTCTCAGTGCCGCATCGGTGGAAAGCTCACTCCCGTCTCGACTCTTAAACAACTCGGCGCATGTCTCGTCGACCTGCACGGACAGCACGACCACCAGAGTCTTCTCGATCGAGAGCAGCACGTTTCGTATCTAGACGCCTGGATCGGGCAGCCGGCAAAAGATTTGTTGGCGTTAGTCGCTGAAGCATTCACCGCGGCAGAGACGGCAAGACGGCGACTCGCCGAATTGCGAACGGGGATTCGTGAGCGCGAGCAGAAGCTGGATTTGCTGCGGTTTCAGGTCAGTGATATCGAGGCAGTGAGTCCGTATGTGGGCGAGTTTGATGAGCTGGAGGCCCAGCTCACTCGGCTGAAGCACGCCGAGAAGCTTGCGTCCGCATCGTATGCCGCCTTGAGCGCGGTTTCGGATGACGAAAACTGCGTGGTCGATGGCCTCAGCCTTGCCGTGAAGGCGCTCGAGGATGCGATGAAGTTCGATCCGTCGCTGGAAGCGGTCGTCGCTCCGCTGCGAGAAGCCCTCTATCAAATTGAGGAAGGGGCACATGGCCTCCGTGCTTACTCAGAGGGTTTGGACGCGGACCCAACTTCGCTCGACACGGTCGCTGAGCGGATCGATGCACTCAAGCGGCTTCGGCGCAAGTATGGAGAGGACGAGGTGGCGGTTTTGGCCTATCTCGAAGAAACTCGTGCCCAGCTTGCGATTCTCGAAGACGCAGAGGCGAGTGAGGAGAATCTACTTACGACTTACGCCGCCGCTCAACTGGAGCTAGTTGCCGCATGCGGGCAGCTCACCAAGCTCCGACAAAAGCGGTCAGAAGAGTTCGGAGAGCTGGTTCAGTCTCAGTTGAGAGACCTCGCAATGGATCGGGCACTCTTCAGCGTGGGCTTCTCGGCCAGAACCCCCGATGCAAGTGGAGCCGATGACGTCGAGTTCATTTTCTCCGCAAATGCGGGAGAGGCGCCCAAGCCGCTCGGCAAAATTGCAAGTGGCGGCGAGGTCTCGCGAGTGATGCTCGCGATTAAAACTGCGCTTGCCGGCAAGGCCGGAGTTCCGACCCTCATCTTCGACGAGGTCGATGCGGGCCTCGGAGGACGAGCGGCTGCCACAGTCGCCCGCAAGTTGGAGGAGCTGAGCCAGTTCTATCAGGTGGTCGTTATCAGCCACCTGCCCCAGATCGCTAGCCGAGCCACGACCCACTACCGAATCGAGAAGGTTGAGTCCAGCGGTCGGGTCAACACTCAGGTTCGCTACCTCAATCCCGACGAGAGAATCGAGGAGATCGCCCGGATGCTCGCGGGAGAGAGCGTCACCGAGAGTGCGATGGCGAACGCAAGAGAGCTCCTTTGTGGGAGTGCGCTAAGCCTTTAGTGCTTTGTCTGCACTAGCCTGTTGGTGCTGCCCCTCGGTATGCCGAGGGTCAAGAGCTTGGCCAGAAGAAGGGCGCGAAGAGCTTCGCGCAGTCCCAAGGTTTATTTCTTCCAGGGAGCGGTGAAGAGGCTGCCTTTGGCATTCCAAAGATCGATTTTCGGTTGGTCCTTGGAGACGTCAACGTTGAGGCCAGAGCTGTTTCTGCCGGACAGGCCGATCGTCGCTTGTTCGCTTGAAGCGCTGAGTCCGATGGAAGTGCCGCCGGTGTCCTCCGGTGCAGCGCCGATCAGTCCCATCGAGCCACCTGAGGGAACGGCCTCAAACCAACCGCGCCGCTCGCCCGTCTTGTCTCGAAGCACGATCGAGCCGCCGTCGCTGGTTCGATTTGAGCTGATCGCCACTACCGGCACGCCTTGAGGGTCGAGCACCTCGAACCGATGGGCCTGCAGCACTTCGGGAATCGGTTTCGCGGTTTGCCACCCCGCGACGGCAAGCAAGGGGAAGGCGAGGCAGAGGCCGCAAGCAAACTTCAACTGACGGTTGGAGCGCTCGACGCGCTCCAGCCGCTTGGATATCTCGGCGAGTTCCATACCGACAAGATACGTCGAAGTTAGTGGAAGTTGACGAAGTCGACGGGAAACTCGAGGGTGAGGCTCTTTATGAAGGTGATCGCTTTCTGCAGATCGTCTTTGCTCTTCGAGGAAACCCGAACCTCGTCGCCCTGAATCTGGGACTGGACCTTTAGGTTCTTGTTGTCTCGAATCTGCTTCATTAGCGGCTTCGCCTTGTCCTGCTCGATGCCCTGCTTGAATTTAAGCTTCATGCGAACGCTGATGCCCGCACCCGGCTCGATGCTGCCCCACTCGATCTGGCGAGCGTCGATGCCGCGTTTCAGCAGCTTGCTGAAGACGATATCTTTTAGCTGCTCCATCCGGAACTCGTCGTCGGCCACCAACGTCGTGTCGTCTTTGTCGGTGACCAGCTCACATTTGGTGCCCTTCAGATCGTAGCGGTTGGAAAGTTCTTTCTCCGCCTGATCGAGCGCGTTTTTAATCTCCATCTTGTCCGCCCGGGACACGATATCGAAGCTGAAATCGGGGGTTGCCACTTAGCTCGCCTTCTCCAAATCATCCGCCTGCACGAGGAGCATGTAGTGGGGAGTGAACTCCAGCTCTTCCTTCGTTAGGCTCTTCTTCTGCTCTTCCGAGATGTTCGCGACGAACTTATCTCGCATGCGCTGGGTGGCCGTCTTGTGCACGGCGGTCGGCACCGTACCAAGCGCATCAAGGTCCATGAGGACGGAAACTTCGGCGTCCGAGTAGAAGCTCTGCACGGTGCCCACAAGCCCCGCCATGTGCTCGAAGTATCGATTCTTCTTGCGGTCTTCCTCGGTCACATCTCGGGTTATAACCCTTACGCGATCCCCTTTTTTCCAATTGGGCATGCTCTCATTTTACCTGTTTCACTTGAGGTCCACGCGTAGCGTGTAGGCGTCGGCTACGCCCGATGGATGCCACTTGGCGGGGCATGCGTCGCACGTAGGCGACGGTTACAAGGTACGCGTGGATTTGGCTCGAATTTGGGCAATGACCGAGGCCGCATCCAACCCACACTGCTCGCGAATAACCGTCTGCGTTCCGTGCTCGACGAACTTGTCCGGCAACGCCACGATCGTGTGGTCGAGCCCGCCCAGGCCAGCCGAGTGCAAGATTTCCCGCACTTGCTCGCCAAAGCCGCCCGCCCGCGAGTTCTCCTCAAGAGTTACGAACTTAGAAGTCCGCCGGGCGAACTCCAAGACGGTCTCCGCGTCGATGGGCTTCGCGAAGCGGGCATTGATGACGACCACCCGCAAACCGTCCTTCCTCAATTGAACCGCAGCCTCCCAAGCCACGCTGACCATGCTTCCAATCGCACACAGTACGACATCCGAAGGACCAGGCTCTACTTCACCGAGAACCTCGGCTTTGCCGAGAGCAATTCCTGTTCGAGCTTCCGGTAGCCGATCGTCGCTCGAGCCACGCGGATAGCGCATGGCGGTTGGGTGCTCGTCGAATTCGGACATCCACTTCGTCATCTCGCGGAGCTCGGTGGTGTCGCGAGGGGCAAGGAGCACGATGTTCGGGATGAACGACAGCATCGAGATGTCGAATGCGCCGTGGTGGGTCGGCCCGTCGTCGCCGACCAGTCCCGCGCGATCCATGAAGAAGCGAACCGGCAGGTTTTGGATGCAAACGTCGTGTAGCACCTGGTCGAAGCCGCGCTGAAGGAAGGTCGAATAGATCGCCACGAACGGCTTCAAACCGCCTGCCGCCAATCCGGCGGCGAACGTCACCGCGTGCTGCTCGGCGATTCCTGTGTCGTAGTAGCGCTCGGGAAACTGCTTGCTGAACGCGGCGAGCCCGGTTCCGTCCGGCATCGCGGCGGTAATTGCAACGACTTTCTCGTCGGTCGCCGCGCACTCGAGCGCGGCGTCGCCGAACGCCTGAGTGTAGGTGACGGGGCCAGCCGCCTTGGCCATCACTGATGTCTCGAGATCGAAAGGCACAACGCCGTGCCACTTGCGGGCGTCCTCTTCGGCGACGTCGTACCCCTTGCCCTTCACGGTGAGGGCATGGACGAAGATGGGGCCATCCAACTCGCGCACGTTTCTAAACAGATCGAGAAGAAGCTGAAAATCGTGGCCATCCACTGGGCCGATGTACTCCCAGCCAATTTCCTCAAAGATTGTTCCCGTGTTCTCAGGAGCCAGATAGTGGGTGATACCGTGGCGAAGGCCAGCGGCGACCTTGGTGATCGGCTCGGGCATCTTCTGAACAACGTGCTTCGCACGGGTCGCCATGTCTTGCAACCACGGTCGCGACCGCAGCTTTGCGAGATAGTTCGTGAGCGCGCCGACGGGTGGGGCGATCGACATGCGATTGTCGTTCAGCACCACGGTGATATTCGTGTTCAGCTCGCCGGCGTGATTGAGGGCTTCCCAACTCATGCCCGACGCGATCGCCGCGTCGCCGGTGACCGCGATGACCTTCTCCGAGGTTCCGAGCCGATCGCGTGCTACTGCAAAGCCAAGTGCGGCGGAAATTGCGGTTCCGGCATGGCCAGCGCCGAACGAATCGAGCTCGTGCTCGTCTCGCTTTAAGAATCCACTCAGGCCCTTATGTTTTCGCAGTGTATCAAAACGGTCCAGTCGACCCGTCAGCATCTTATGCGGATAAGCCTGATGGCCGGTATCCCAAATCACTTTGTCGGGAGGAATGGAGTAGGCGGCATACATGGCAACCGTCAATTCGACGGTTCCAAGATTTGAGCTGAAGTGCCCGCCGGTCTTGCTAACCTTCTCGAGGATCGCCTGGCGAACTTCCTTCGCCACCTCCTTGAGCTCTCGGTCGGAAAGCTTGTGGAGGTCGGTGGGCTGAACTATCGACTGGAGGAACTGGAACGTGTTGTCCATGGCTACTGTCTCTTGCTACGGTAGAACGGCGTCGGACGTTGTGTAGTTCCGTGGTTCCCAAGTGCCTCAAGAGCACTCTTGAAAGAATTAGGGTAATAAGGAGGGACCAGGGGATAACGTACGCATGCACAGCCTCAATTGCGACCTTTGAGTCAATTAAGGCAAGGCGTAGTGCAGCAAGGCTGAGGTTAGGTTAAGCTTTCCCCAGATCAAAGAACATGGCAGCCGAACCGAAGACGATATTGTTGGTGGAGGATAACGCAGACGACGAGCAGTTGACGCTGCGCGCCATGCGCCAAAGTGAAGTTCCCAACATCATCCGCGTTGCTCGCGATGGTGCGGAAGCGCTTGACCATCTGTTCGGCGCAAGTGCAAGCCCGCGACTTCCCGACTTGGTTCTGCTTGACCTCAAATTGCCCAAGGTGAGCGGCCTGGAAGTGCTCCAGAAGATCCGTGCCGATCAGCGCACGCGGTCCCTTCCGATCGTCGTTCTAACGTCTTCAGACGAAGAGCGGGATATTGTAGAAAGCTATAACCTCGGAGCCAACTCCTACATCCGCAAGCCAGTCGATTTCGACGAATTCATCGATGCGGTTCGCCAGTTGGGATTGTATTGGTTGTCGATGAATCGCACGAGAAACAACACCGGTTTCTAGCGCGACTCTTCCATCCAAGCCTGCAAAGAATCTGATGCGCTGCCACTCGTGGGCGGCAGCAGTTCGAAGACGGGTGCGTCTCTCCAAAAGTCCCGGTCGAAGCCGCCTTCACGCACTTCGAATGGCGCCCGGTTGGATCCGATGCGCTCTCCTGATTTGAGCAGGTCACCCAGCAGAACGCTTTGGCAAAGGACCAGCAGGAATCGCTGTGCCAGCTCCTGATCCTCGTCGAAGAGGTTCGTCATCTCGAACTCCGGCAATACAAACTTCTGCATCCCCAGGGTGAAGGCGTGCAATCCATCCGGCCGGAGGCGAAAGCCCACCGAGACGTGATCACGCACGTCGAGGAGGGGATCGACTCGGTCTCGATGGATGACGTCTTCCGGCAAGAGGTACCTCTCACAGATTGCATCCGCAACGACCCCGTCGGTGAGATACGCCATGCGAGTGCAAACTCCCAGTAAGAAATCGAGAGCCGGATAGACCATCGGATCGTGGATGACGAAGGCGAGCTGGGCGATCGTCCACGTTCCGCGCATCCGGGCGAGCAGCTCGGGGTCCGCTTGTAGGGCGAGCGGGCTCTGGGCATAGACCTCGGGGTCGTAGCCGACGTCGGATTTGTCGGCCACCAGCATCTTGAGCACTGTCTTCTTGTCTTTGGTGCTTATCACGTACTCGCCGTGCTCGATGGGCTTGGCGAGCGCTTCCTTGTCGACGTCCTTAAGAGGCGCTCCAAACCCCTCCGCCGCCCCCCCCGCTCCTCCGGGGTTTATCACTTCAAGGATGCTCGGGAAGACGGGCTTGGAGGAGAGAACGGATAGGTAGTAGGAACCGCTAATGCCGAAGCCGGGCGTCTTAGGTTTTCCAAATTGCCACGGTCGCATAGTGCAGGGGTTTTACCCTGCAACCGTAGCGTCGGCGCCCCCGCCGATGAGCGCTGGACGACCGAGCAGTTTTCTACGAAGTAGCCCAGTCCTTGGGGGGAACCTCCGAAGAAATATCGGCGGGGGCGCCGACGCTACGGTGCGCAAAATGCGCCAACATAGCTCTATGCGACCCATCGACCTCGCCTTCGGCACTCCCCGTTATGGATTCAACTTCCAGTGGATGGGATGGTGGCGCGAGGGTGAGAAGCCTCGTGAGGCGGACGAGCGGGCGCTGGATTTTCTCGCGAAGCACGGCTTCAACTTCATCCGTGTCCCGAGCGACTACCGCTGGTGGACCAGCGATTTTGACTACCTCCACCCGAATGAGCCCTTCTTCGAGGTTCTTGATAGGTACATCGAGGCGGCCAACCAGCGCGGGATTCACCTCTCCTTCAACATGCACCGTGCCCCCGGCTACTGCATCAACGGAAATGACTTGGAGCGGGACAATCTGTGGGTTGATGAGATCGCTCAAGAGGGATTCGCTTACCAGTGGTCGATGCTCGCCGAGCGATACAAAGGGATATCGAGTGAGAAGCTGAGCTTCGACCTCGTGAACGAGCCTCCGAAGTTCGGCGCCTACGGCTTCTCGCGCGACGCGAATCAGAGGGTGGTGCGCCGCACTGCCGCAGCTATCCGCTCGGTCGATCCGGAAAGGGCGATCGTGATCGACGGTCTCGAAGAGGGACATACCGCGATGCCGGAGTTGGTCGACCTTGAGGTCGTCCAAAGCTGTCGTGGCTACCAGCCGATGACAATCAGCCACTACGGGGCGAGCTGGTGGGCGCTTGCGGAAGGACTTCCTGAACCGATATATCCGGGCACTATCTGGTGGGACAAGGCTTGGGATCGCTCGGTGATCGACGAGTTCTACCAACCCTGGAAAGACGTACAGGCAGCGGGCATTCCCGTACACTGCGGCGAGTTCGGCTGCTACATCAAAACTCCGAATGACGTGGCCCTGCGGTGGCTTGGCGATGTATTCGGCCTGTTCAAAGAGTACGGCTGGGGCTACTCGCTGTGGGAATTCGAGGGGTCATTCGGGATCATCGATCACGGAAGGGAAGGGGCGAGGTTCGAAAAGATGGACGGCTACAACGTCGACCGAGACCTCTTCGAGCTGATGCTGAACAGCCGCGTCTAATGTATGCTTCGCGGCATGGCTCCAGTCTTAACTATTGCCGCAATTCTTCTATCGCTACAGGCCCAAGGCCAAGGTCCGGGCCAAGGTCAGCAGGGTCAGAGGACTGGCCAGCGGAATCCGCAACGCCAGCAGCCGCCGACTCCCACGACTACCCCAGGCACCCCTGCCCCGGCTTCGGTCGTCGCCGACACCGAGATCGCGCCGTCGATCACCCACCACACGATTAACCTACCTTCGGGGCCACTGGCCTACACTGCGCAGGCAGCGCAGACCTCGCTGAGGAACGACCAGGGTGAGGTTGAGTGCCGAATGTTTTCGGTCTCTTACCTGAAGGATGACGTTGACGTCTCCAAGCGACCGGTCACGTTCGCATTCAACGGTGGACCGGGCAGCGCTACGATTTGGCTCCACATGGGCGCCCTTGGACCGAAGCGCGCACCGCTGAACGACGACGGCACGATGCCCGCCGCGCCATATGTGGCCGTCGATAACTCGGACACTTGGCTCGACTTCACCGACGTGGTCTGCGTCGATGCCCCCGCGACGGGCTTCAGCCGGTTGGCTCGTGCCGACCTCGGTCCGCGTTACTTCGGTGTGCAGAACGATATCGCCGCCTTCACCAGCTTCGTGCGCAACTGGATCACCGAGCACCACCGATGGGCGTCGCCCCTGTTCATCGCGGGTGAGAGCTATGGCGGCATCCGGGGCTCCGGCCTCAGCGCGAGCCTCTACCGTGCTGGCATCGGGGTCAGCGGGTTCGTCAGCATCTCGGGCACGAGTAATTTCATGACGCTCGACGGGATGCGAGGCAACGACTACACCTACATCAGCTTCCTCCCCTCGATGGCCGCATGCGCCTTCTACCACCACAAGCTTGCCCCACGATTCAAGTCAGTGGAAGGGGTGGTCAAGGAGACCCAGGACTGGATCGACAAGGAGTATTCGGCTGCCCTCGTTCGAGGCGACAGCCTCAGCCCGAAAGAGAAGGAGCACATCGCCGACAAGCTCAGCGAGTATCTCGGAATCTCCAAGAAGTACATCCTCGGCGCCAACTTACGCATTCCCGAGTTCACCTTCTTCCGCGAGCTCCTTCGAGACGATGGCCTGAGTATCGGTCGCTACGACGGTCGTTTGACCGGCAAGGATGAACTCAAGACAGGCGACCGCGGAAGCGGCGATCCTAGCGACGACGCAACCACCGTGCCCTTCACGACCTCGCTGAACGACTATCTTGATCGCGATCTCGGCGTCCACACCAACCTTCAGTACTTGAACTTCGGCCCCACCCGACCGTGGACCGAACCGGAAGGAAGCTACTCGGAGACCGCCTCGCAACTCCGCGGCGTCCTCGCCCGAAACCTGCACTTCCACGTGCTGTACTGCTGCGGCTACTACGACCTCGCCTGCCCCTTCCAGGGCACGATCTACACCGTGAACCACATGGGCCTAGACCCCGAAAGCCGCTCTCGCGTCACTTTCGAGTACTACCCAGCCGGCCACATGATGTACATCGAGAAGAGCTCGCGAGAGAAGCTTCACGAAGACGTGAAGAAGTTCGAGGCGGACTGCCTGAAAGGCTAGAGCCCGCTCCGGAGATGGTTCTGTTCGCCGAGGGGAGTGTCTCCCCGTAGCGTCGGCGCCCCCGGCCGATGAGTGCTGTAAATTCGAGCATGTAGCTGCGCAGGCGCCCTCACTTTGGGGAATAGAGCTCTTCGTAGGTACGTGCTGGGTCGTGCGGCGCTCATCGGCGGGGGCGCCGACGCTACGTTTGGGCCGTGTCTAACTACAAACCGACATCCACTAGCGAGGGGGACTGTGCCTTACCTCTTCGGCTCCAACCTACAAATGCTCATACATCGGCTGCTCCACGGGCTGCACCGAGGATGCTGTCGTTGCTTCCGCAGCGGGCACCAACTTCTCCAACCTTCCCAAGAACTCGTTCGCACGGGCTACTCCGTTTCGGTGGATGTTTCGTGAGATTGTCCGAGCCAGGAGGTAGATCGCCGAGAGAACGACGAAGATGCTCGCCAGTTTGAAGTCGACTGGTATTTTCGAGACGGCAAGGAACATTGTCGAGAGGAAAGAGACGAGGAAAGTGAGGATCCACGTGACCGCGAGGCTGCCATCCAGGCGCACTTGCAGACGCACCCTTGTTCGCCCACCTCGAGGCGTGGCTGAAAGGTGAGCAGAGAAGGTATCCACACCACCCGCCCACTCACGGCTCGTTCCCACTAACTCGGTTTTTCCTGCCGTCCCAAAAGTAGCGCGCATTTCCTGCACTCCCTCCTCTCATGCCTGGTCGTCGAAGGTGCCATCAAAGTTGCGTTCGATGATGTGCCTCACGGGCGCTCCAATAAACGACTTCGGCAGCCGGGTCGGCTGTTCGTCGAGTTTCGCCGCGGCATTCGCGATGAGCCGCGGCTCGATCCCCGCCTCGGACGCCATGCGCTCGATCTCCGTGAGGGTGAACTCACCCGACTCAGATGCCAGCTTTGCCTGCTCCGCCGCCGCAGTCTGGAGAATCTGGGCCAGTTCTTTCTCGTCGTAGCGACGTTCCGACATCGAAAAGAGGACGGTTTAGGGGGTTGGTTCGTTGCGAATTTGGTCGGTGGGCCAGACCCCTTCCCCACGGTTCCCCCTTTTCAAGGGGAACCATCTACGGACGACTACTTCTTTGGATCGATGATTTCGTCGACCAATCCGTACGCCACCGCTTCTTCGCCGGACATCCAGAAGTCGCGGTCGCAATCCTTGCGGATCTGGTCGTGAGACCTGCCGGTGCGTTGCGCCATCAGATCCACGTACTTCTCGAACATTCGATTCATCTCTTCGTAGTAGATCCGAGCATCCGAAAGAGTGCCGCGGAGGCCGCCGCTGGTCTGATGAATCATCATTCTCGAGTTCGGCATCGTGAACCGCTTGCCCTTCGTACCGCCCACAAGGAGGAGGGTAGCGATGCTCGCCGCCATCCCGACGCAGGTTGTTGCCACCGGGCACTTCACATGGGCCATCACATCGAACATCGCGAGGCCCGCCGAGACGCTGCCGCCGGGGCTGTTGATGTAGATGTCGATGTCCTTATCCGGATCTTCCTTCTCGAGGAATAGGATTTGGGCGATGACGATGTTGGCAAGTTGGTCAGTGACCTCTTCGCCGATGAAGATGATGCGGTCCTTGAGCAGGCGCGAATAGATGTCGTAGGCCCGCTCGCCATGGCTGCTCTTCTCCACGACCATGGGGACGACTCCGCCGCTGATCATTTGCATAGGATTTCCTCCTGTCGGAATCCCGCCCGCCGATCCGTCTCCACTTCGGGCTCTTCCGGCATGTAGACGATGGGCACTGGTGGGTAGCCGAGATAGCCTGGAAGGCCATGCTCAAGGGCGTAGCCCCAGTTCATGCTCGCCTCGATGAGGACATGCGGTCGGACTTCGAGAGCCGACTCGTGCTCAAGGGTGAGCAGAGTGCCGCCGTCTTTGGGCGAGAGCTTCCAGGTGATGAGGCTCGGCGATCCCGCCTCACCATCGTCCCAAGTGAAGCTGAGCTTTTTGCCCTCTTCGACTTCCAGCACCAAGCATTCGACCGCCGTTTTGCCACCGCGATCTAGCCCTTCGAATCGGAAGCGAAGCCCGATTTGGGGCTTGAAGTTGGTAGGCAGGAGCCACTTCGCAAGCGCGGCTTCTTCGGTCAGAGCCTTCCAAACGCGCTCTGGCGAGTGGTGATAGAAGGCTTCGAAGTTCA
The DNA here is from genome assembly GCA_038321975.1 of Fimbriimonadales bacterium. Taxonomy (GTDB): domain Bacteria; phylum Armatimonadota; class Fimbriimonadia; order Fimbriimonadales; family Fimbriimonadaceae; genus Fimbriimonas. The sequence goes on from JBBQFM010000015.1 coordinate 90,737, forward strand.
ATCGTTCGTTCAAGGGTTGTCCTCCAAGTATTGGCCCAAATCGGTGAGCCGGGTCTTCCAAAACGGTTCGTAGAATTCAAGCCACTCGGCGATCTGCTGAAGCGGTTCGGCATTCAGGCGATACAACCGCCTTTTCCCATCTCTACGTATGGCGACGAGCCCCGCGTCCCGGAGCACCGAAAGGTGCTGGGAGACGGCGGAAAGGGTCATGTCAAACGAAGACGCCAACTCCATCACGGGCATCTCGCCCGCCGACAGCATCTGCATCATCGCCCGTCTCGGCGCAGCCGAGATCGCGGAGAACACATCTGCCTGAGGCGTCTGTCCTGCCATGGATCTATTATATTTTAGAATTTACTTAAATGACAAAGTTTCTGAGCAATTCGGTCCGGAGATGGTTCCCCTTTCCGAAGGGGGAACCGTGGGGGAGGGGGTTTCGCCCACCGAGAGACCTCCGCCTCGCATCGCTTCATGACTACAAGGGGCCTTATTCAACTACAATGTGCTTGTGTCGACGTCCCCGCGCCGCTATGACGAGAAAGAACTAACGCGGATATTGCAGGATGCTGCCGCTTTACAGGCAAGCGATTCATCTTCTTCGAAGAGTACGTTCGACTTTTCGCTTGAGGACGTTGAGCGATTGGCCACCGAAGTCGGGGTGGACCCTAAATACGTTACGAGGGCTGCCTCCCAACTTGGCGACACGTCAGAACGTCAAAAGTATTATTTATCTGGCGCGCCATCAAAGGATGAAGTCGACCGGACCCTAAGTGGAACTCTAGAAGAAGACGCTTGGGCTGACTTAGTTGGCGAGCTGCGCGCGAAGTTTGGAGTGGGCGGAGAAACCAGCGTGGCTGGATCACGCTATGAGTGGACCGGATTGGGGCTTTGGTTCGTTTCGTACGTATCAATTACTTCCAAAGATGGTCAATCCCGATTTCGACTTAGCATTCGGAACTCGAACCTCCGTGCAATTTACTTTTTGGCCATGGAAGTTGCGCTCGGTCTCCTTCTGTTGGGTGAAGGCTTTTATGGTCTAAACATTCCTTACGGTAAACATCATCCATCAACAATCCAATACGGCATAGTCTTGGTGCCGCTCGTCGCTCTTGTACACTTATTTGTGCACAAGGCCATCGTCAAAGCACGACAAGCGCAGCTTCAATTCGCATACGATTTGATGGAGCAGGCTAGCAAGAGTTTGAAGTCAAATCTGGCTGCCCCACTCCGAGCACTGCAAACCGAAGATCAGCCGCTCCAGTCGCTTCTCGATTGAGCGGATCGGGCTGCCGGTGGGCCGAACCCCCTCCCCCTTCGGAAAGGGGAACCATCTCCGGAGTTTTAAGCGGGAAACAGGATCTTATCCAGACCGACCACGAAGCCCGACAGAGTCCGCACCGTCCGCGCGGAGAGCTTGACGCCTTGCATGAACGACGACCGGTCGAGTGAGTCGTGGCGAATCGTCAGCACCTCGCCAGGTCCGCCAAACAACACTTCCTGGTGGGCCAACAGCCCAGGCAGGCGGATGGAGTGGATGTGAACTTCGTTCACTTTGCCGCCGCGCACGCCTTCCACCTTGATCGTCGCACGGGGCTTTCGGGTTGGTTCTTCGGTGCGGCCGTTGTTGATGTACTCGGCGGTCAACAGGGCCGTCCCGCTTGGCGCGTCTTCTTTGCGGTCGTGGTGCATCTCGATGATTTCGGCATCGGGTAGCCACCTGGCGGCCATCTTGGCAAAACGCATCGCAAGCACGGCGCCGATCGCGAAGTTCGGCACGTACATGCCGGGCACCTTGGCTTCCTCGCATTGGAAGCGAATCTCCTTCATATCGGTGTCGGCAAGGCCGGTGCAGCCGATGACCGGGCTCACGCCTCGCTTGATTGAGGACATTGCGTGGGCAGCGGCAGCGGAGTGGTGGGAGAGGTCGACGAGGACGTCGACCGGCTGTCGGTCGAGGGCGATGCCGAGCTTTTCTTCGACCACTAGGTCCGGGGCATCGGGCCCGGCGAGTTCTTGGGCGTTCTGGCCGACACAGGTGCGGTCGACGGCGCAGACAATCTCAAATCCCGAGGAAGGAGTGAGCGACTTGAGGACCTCGCGGCCCATGCGGCCGGCCGCTCCGACGAGTGCGATACGAATACGAGGTTCCTGGTCCATGGCGATTCGTTTTACCTCCGAGCCGCCTATTCCTTTCGCTTGCGCTTTGCATCCAGGAGTCGATTGGTCGATCCACTAGGCGTGCTGGAAGCAGCGGGTGCGACGGGCTCTCGTGGCTCAGACGGTCTGGAGACGATCACCGGTTCGCTGGGCGCGTCGGTCGAGACCTCGCGCTGGGCGCGTTGCTTCGCCTGCTGAAGCCGGCCCACCACGACGGGTTGAGCCGAAACCTTCGGCACTCGAGAATCCTTGAACTTGGCAAAGATCTTGGCGAGAATCTCGCCCAGCGGCAACGCGATGCGTCGCACTCCGACATCGAAGGGGAGAAGCACGGCGGCGCAAAGTAGCAGGAGCGGCCAGAGTTCGGTGATCGACTCGCCAGGATTCTTGATCGCTCTGAGGGCATCAAGCGGCTTTTGCAGAAGCATTCCGCCCGTCATCGCGCTCACCCTCTCTAAGAGAGGGCGGTTGGCCCGGAAGCTTCGGTACTCGGGCGGATAGGGGATGGAGAATCCGCTTGAGGAGGCGCGCGTTCCGCCAGCTGGGTCGGGCTCGTTGACGGTGACGATGTAGGTGCCGAGCTCGGATGCGTCGAACTTTCCCGAGTAACTGCCGGGGCCCTCTTGGGCGAGGCTTACATCTCGGCTTCCTCCGTTAGGCGTGGCGACGCGGACGGAGGCATTGGTCGCATTCATCGGCTCGCCGCGACGATCGAACGCCTTTACATCGACGATGCCCTTGCCGCCGTCTTGCCGAACCGAGACTTGGTAGTTATTGAGGGTCGCGCGGCGGGAGATTTGGCGGGCGGCCTGAGACCAGAAGGCTCCAAAACCCTGCCAACCCACCCAGTTGGATGCCCATCGCGACTGGGCGTCCGACGTGAATGCCATCGATGTTCCGAGGCCGTATTGCCAGGTGGCGAGGAGCGGATCGTCCTTCTTCGTCCGCATGCCGACCCGAGCCAGTGGTCGAGTGTCGGTGAGGTCGTACGCGAGAAGGGGTGGAGTCGCGTCGATGCCGCGTAGCACGGGCTCGCCGATCGTCATCTTGGGGATGAACGCGCCCTCTTCAATTGCCGACCGAGACATGATGGAGGCGTCCTGGGTGAAGATCGCGGGCAACTGGCTCGCCTTTTTCGCCAGGTAGAAGCGCCCACCGCCGGCCATTCCAAGCTGCTTTAGAAACGCGACGTCCTTGCCATCGCCGATGGCAACCACCGAGGTAGTGATCTTGTTGGCGCGCATGCGCAAAGCGATCTCGAGTGCGCCGCCCTGTTCGTCCGCATCGCTTCCGTCGGCGAGAAGGATGAAGTGGCGCACCTGGGTGCTCTCCTTCATCAGGACTTCCTCACCTTTCTCCATCGACGGCCTAATGTAAATTCCACCTCCGCCGACGTTCAGCTTTTCAATCTGGTTGATCACCGCTGTTTTGTCGACAAGCTTCTGCATGGGCGCGACGAACTCGATGCCGTCGGTGCTGCCCGCCACGCCAACTCGGTCCATTGGCGACATCATCTTGACCGTCTCTTCCGCCGCTTTCGCAGCCAGCCGAACCTTCGGGATGCCGTCTTCCGGCATGCCCATCGATCCGGATGTGTCGGCCATGATGCAAACCGATGTGGAAGGGAAGGTCTTTCTCTGGCGAATATTCAAGTCAACCGGGAGAAGCTCAGCGATTGGGGTTCCGTAGTAGCCGCCCGGGAGATAGGAGTTCTCGCCGCCAATCATCGCGAAGCCCACACCGCTGTCCCGGACGGTGCTCTGCACCATCTTCATCTGGGACTGGGTGAAGGCGTCGGCGTTGACGTCGTTGAAGATGATGCCGTCGTACGGCTGCAAATCCTCGGGGTGGGTCGGCATCGAACCGCGGTCACCTAAATCGACTACGAGGCCATTCTTTCGGAGCGCCTCGGCGAGTTCGCTCTTGGCCCGATTCTGCTGCAACACGAGAATCCGGGGCTTGCCGCGAACCGCGACGAAGGACATGCCGACATTGTTGCGATTGTCGAGGTCCTGGGAGGCGTGCAGGGTGGCACGGTATCGGTGGAAGCCGACGTCTTTGATCTTCTCACCCACCACCACCGAGTTCCGGCCGGGATTGAGGTGCGAAGTGATGCGCTTGAGGAGGATTCCGTCTCGGTCGACGTCAACCGTGGCGTTCTGCTCGGTTGTGGAATCGACGATCACCCGGAGGTCGAACGGCTGATCGATGCGGGTCTCGTCGGGACCCTCAACCGACACCACGGATGCCTCACCCTGGCGGTCGCCAAGGCCGAGAGGCACGTGGTCGATGACAATTCCATCGGTGGCGGCAACTTGGGCCGCCTCGGCGGCATCGCCGCTCGTCTCGTTTCCGTCGGAGAGGATGACGATGCGCCGCCCCTTCCCCTCGGGGAAGGTAGCGCTCGCCAGTCGCACCGCACCCGCGAGGTCGCTCGATGAGCCATCGGTGGTGCTCAGGACTCTGCCCAGGCTACGCCTGCCACCGGGCGCCGAATCGATCGTCGCGCCCTTACCGAAAGCGATCACACCGGCCGCATCGTCGGCGCCCAGCTTCTGGAGGGCCTGATCCACAAAGGTCTCTTGGCGATGACGGTCGGTTTCGCCGATCGAGTCAGATCGGTCGAGGAGAAAGACGGTGCAGACGCCCTTATTCGGCCGGCGAGCCTCAGGCCCGGAGAGGGCAAATACAAGGAGTCCGGCGAGGACGAATCGCACGAAGAATGCGAACCGCTTGCGGCTCCTCGCCATTCCGTGGACTTGGCTAAAGCTCCAGTAGAGCCCGGCCAAGATTGGGATGAAGAGGAGGAGATAGAACGGCTCGGTAAACCGCATCAGCTTCTCCTCGCAAAGAGCCACCACTCGCCACCGAGGACGAAGAGGCACAGCATGCAGAGCGGCCGCCAGAAGTCGGCGAACCGCGAGGGCGATGTGGAAGCGCGAACCTCGCCGCCGCCGAGGCTTAAGTCCTTCTGAGGCTTGAGGTCGGATTCGGTATCGCTGCGAAGGGTCGAGTAAACGCTCTTGGTTTTGCCGCCGACCGTCAACTCGTACTTGCCTATCTGTCTGGTTTCCCTCACGATCAGGGTGTTGGCGACCGGTTTGATGCTGAGGGTGTCACCGGCCGGAGTCTTGAGGGTCGCGGGAGCAGTGGTTGGCTGAGAGAAGGGGACACCCGTCTTCACCGAAAGGAGCGAGCTGTCGGCTTCGCCGGCGAGGAAGTCTAAGACGTTGGATACGAAGATCGGGAACGCGATCTGAAGGGGAAAATCTGATTGCAGCGGTTCGAACGAAAGGTAAACCTGCCGCTTGGTCGGGCTGCTCGAGGTGACGATCAGCGGGCCATTGTCTCCAAGGGCTTGCACGACTCCATTGGCCCTTGGCTTCACCTTCTCGGCGTGGTCGATAAACACGCCTTTCAAGTCAACGCCCTTCATGAGTGCCTGGTTTTCTGCGCTCACGAACTGGGGTGACTTTACCGAGCCGTCGGTGGTGACCGGCGTAGCCGGTCCAGCGGTACCGAGGGTCAACACCCCACGAGAGGCGACCGGTTGCTCCTCGACGCCATCGAAGACGACGATGTCGTATGGACTGGTATCCGCGGGGAGGTTGGCTGAGCGGTCCAAGACAACGCGCGGCTCGAGGGCCAGCGCGCGCTCCAGGAAAATGTCGCCCTTACCCACGATCAGAACGTGTTGGGAAGCTCCCGCGGAGGTGAGGCTCACCGCGTAGTTGTCTGACTTGAGAATATCGGGAGCGTCTAGCTTGGCTTCAAAAACTTTGGCGCTAGCTGGTGCGGAGATCGTTCTGCCCCACTGTCCGCGGGGGGTGACGGCGGGAACCTTGACCGAGTCGATCACCTTGCCGTCGGCATACAGCGAGAGGGTCCCGTCGATGGGTTTTAGACTTTCGTTCTTGATCGCGCAGTAGAGCTGCCGACCGGTTGGCGTCTCGGCGGTGCCGAGAGCGGAGATCGCGAGGTTCTCGTCGCTGTCACCGATGGATCGATATACAAGGGCCGCTTTTCCTCGCGAGAAATTGGTGACCTTATCGAAAACCCCATCGGAGAGCAGGACGATGCGAGCGCCGTCGATACTGCCGACGAGGGCCGCTGCCAATCGAAGGGCATCGCCAACGTCCGCTTCCGCGTCGGTTGGCTTCAGGCCATCCAACGCGCGTAGCTGCTTCGACGGATCGCTGCTAAGCGGGAAGAGGACTCGAGGCGTCGGCCCTGCTTCGATGAGAGCGATTCGGTCCGAAGCACCCGCCGAGCGAATCGCTTCCTCGGCTTGCTTCTTCGCGTTGGCGAAGCGGGAAGGCTTCACGTCGGTCGCGCTCATGCTGGCCGAGGTGTCTATCACGAGAACGGTGACCTCGCCAGCCAAGCCGCGTTGTTTAGTTTGCGGCTTGGCGAATGCCACCACCGCGAGCGAGAGTGCCAGGAGCTGAAGGATGAGGAGCCAGGAGAACCTGAGCTTTTGGAATAGCGCATTGGCCCGGACTTCGTCCGTTCTCTCGGGCCACAAGAAGGTTGCGGGGACTCGGACGTCGCGCCGTCGCATCCGCAGCAGGTAGAGCAGGATGACGACTCCGCCGAGGGGCAAGAAGTAGAGCAGGGCACCGGGGTTTTGGAAGGTCATGCCACCCATCCCCCTTTCTTCAAGACCGTCTTCAGAAGGCTATCGAGCGATTGGTCGGGCCGCACGAGGGCGTGGCGTCCACCGATGCGGCGCACCGCATCCACAATCGCCCCGTTGTGTTCCTGCAATCGGCGACGATATTCCTTAAGCGCATAGCTGTTGACTGTGATTTCGACGGGCGACCCCGCTTCGGCGTCCAGTAGCCGAAGGTCGCCCTCGAGGTCGGGATCCAATTCGATGTCACTCAAGATTTGGAGAAAAAGCAACTCGTGCCCGCGTCCGCCGACCGACTTGATCGCCCCAATCACGTCGGGGTCGAGGCCGTCGCTTAGCAGCACCACGATTCCCGCCCGTACGCTCGATGCGACAAATTCTCGAAGCGTCTTCGCAAGCCCGCTCTGGCCGTCCGATGGTATACCACCCAGCCAAGACGCCAACCTTGGGTAGCTCGCACGTCCCCGCAGGGCCGCTTGAGGCGGTTCCCGCCTCCCGAGGACTCGGGGATATACCGCGTCGCCCCCATTCAGGCCCAAGTAGGCCAGTGCCGCCGCAATGCGCTTTGCGCCTTCCAACTTGGTCGGCTCTCCGAACTCCATCGACGCAGATCCGTCGACGAGCAGATGCACCGCAAGGTCTTCCTCGTCGCGGTAAGTTTTCATGATCGGCGTGTCGAGCCTCGCGAGGACGTTCCAGTCCAAATGGCGCAGGTCGTCGCCTTCCGCATAGTCGCGGTAATCCGCGAATTCGATGCTGATGCCCTTCTTCTTAGTCAGCCGCTCGCCCCGCACCCGTCCGGAGAACGACTTACGTGGGTTCAGCCGCAAGCCGTCGAGAAGACGGAACTCGCGCGGTTCGAGGACCATGGTGGTCA
>JBBQFM010000016.1:0-93213 GCA_038321975.1 Fimbriimonadales bacterium
GTGGCTTGGCCCCCCGCTGTGGCCGTCGCCTCCCCTCTTGTGGCGGTCTCCCCCCGCCCGCCCCCCCGGGCCCCCCTACGCTACATGGGAAGGTCGACCAAGCCGCTCGATTCCAAATACTCGGCTAGCTTCCCGAGCACCTTGCCTCGGTGGCTGATGGCGTGCTTTTGGTCGGCGGTCAGGTCGGCCATCGTGCAGCCCGTCTCGGGGAGATAGAAGATGGGGTCGTAGCCGAAGCCTCCACCGCCGCTGGGCTCGATGCCGATACGGCCCTCGCAGGTTGCCTGGATGACGGTGGTAGAGGTGCTGTCAGGCGCGGCGAGGGCGATGCAGCAGCGGAATCGGGCTTCTCGCCCTTCCACCGGGGTGTCCGACATCAGGTCGAGGATTCGGGCCATCTTCTCAGGGAACGGGAGATCTTGCCCACCGAACCGCTTCGAGTACAGGCCCGGCGCGCCGTCCAGGGCGTCAATCTCCAGGCCGGCGTCGTCGGCCAGACACCATTCGTGAGTGAATGAAACCGCCGACTCCGCCTTGATCATCGCGTTCGCGGCGTAAGTGTCGCCGGTCTCGTCCGGCTCGGGCGCGCCCTCGTAGTCGGCGAGGGTGAGGATCTCTAGGGACGGGAATCGGTGGGAGAGGATGGTGATCATCTCCCCTGCCTTCTTCCGGTTATGGGTGGCGATGACGAGCTTTCTCACCCTTCGAGGCCGAGAACGACCTTCTGCTCGGCGATGAGCTCGTCAATTCCCTTCTTGCCCAACTTCAGCAAACGACCCAAGACGTCGGCTCCAAATGGCTCCTTCTCGGCGGTGCCTTGGATTTCGACGAACTTTCCGGAGCCGGTCATCACGACGTTCATGTCGGTGTTGGCTTGGCTGTCCTCGTCGTAGTTGAGGTCGAGGATCTCTTGGCCGCGGTAGATGCCCACCGAGACAGCGGCGATTGAATCGTTGAGAAGATTCTTCTTGAGCATCCGATTCTTCATCATCCACTCCATCGCGTCGTAGGTCGCAACATAGGCGGCGGTGATCGCGGCGCATCGAGTGCCGCCGTCTGCCTGGATGGCATCACAGTCGAGGGTGATCGTTCGCTCGCCCATCGACTCCATATCGACCACGGTTCGCATCGCTCGGCCAATGAGGCGCTGGATTTCCATGCTTCGGCCGTTCGGCTTCATCAGGTCGCGCTGGTTTCGCTGCCTTCCCGAGCGCGGGAGCATCGAGTATTCGGCGGTGAGCCATCCACTGCCTTTGCCCTTCATGAACGGAGGAACGCGGTCTTCGACGGTTGCGGTGACCAACATGTGGGTCTCGCCGATTTTGATGAGGCAGGAGCCTTCGGCGAACTTTGAGAAGCCACGGGTGAAAGAAAAGGGACGAAGCTGATCTGGCTGACGGCCATCGGGTCGCATAGACCGTTAGGGTACCGCCTTCTCGCTTTTCACTTTGATGGTCTGGGTCGTCTTCAACTTGCGGTCGCTTTTGGCGTGGGTGGTGATGTCCTCGACCTTGCTTGTCGCGGTTGCCTCAAGCATGAGGTCGGTAACCACGCCTTTCAGCCGATCGAAGGTGGCTTTTCCGGCGCCTTCAAGGTCGGTGGACACTTTTGCAGTCGCGTCGGCTTCCTTCTCCACAACTGCCTTCTTGTCGTCCTCGAGAAGGTCGTAGTGTTGTTTTAGCTTGATCTCGAACTCGACCACCTTGTCGTCTACCTTGGTCGGCTTCACTTCGTAGCTCACATCGCTCTCGCCAAACTTCTTCGTGTACGTGAACGTCTTCCCTTCCTCGATTCCCCCGACTGGGAATTCGATGGGGAGGTAGCTGATGTCGGGGAAACGCTTTATGTCCAGGCCGGGCAGTCGCACGGGCAACTTAATTTCCGGGGCATCCGTCTTGAGCACCTTGCCTTCGGGAGTATTGCTGACGGTAGTCTTGGGGAAGTAATTCTGGGCTTCGTCCAACCCGATCGGAAAGGCTCCCCCGTTCACTTTTAGCTTGAATCCGACCAGTTCGCTTGTCGTCTGGAGGTTGCCGTCTTTGTCCGGCTTGACCCGATTCTCTTGGATGCCCAGGTGCACGTCGAAGACGCCGTCTTGGCCGCCCAGCACCGGCACGAAGCCTTCGAACTTGAGGTCTACGTCAAACGTGTTCTTCTGGCCCTCTAGAAAGCCATAGGTGATTGGGGTGAGGGCGAGGGTGGCGAGGAGGGAGAGCATTTGGGTTGACTTTGTAATGATGAATGATGAGTGATGAATGATGAGTCCGGGACTTTCTGGTTCATCATTTCCATACGCCCATGACCTCGCCTTTGCCACCCGGAATCGTTCTCGCCGAGCGGTTTGTGATCGAAGACGTTCTCGGTCAGGGTGGGTTTGGGATCGCATACCGGGCGCACGATGGGGTTCGCGGGGATATGGTGGTGGTGAAGGAACTTGCTCCCCAGGGCGTGAGCCGAGAGGGCGTTAACCTCAACCTCGACTCGCTGGGGCAGGCGACGGCCCAGCGGCTACGACAAAGATTCATTGAAGAAGCCAAGGTGATGGGCAAGCTGAACCTGCGCGGGATTCCTGCGGTCCGTTCCAGTTTTGCCGAGAACGGCACCGCGTATTTTGTCAGCGATTATTTGCCTGGCACGGTCACTCTTGAGTCCCGGTTGGCAAAGCAGAGCCGCATTCCCATTCGCGAAGCGCTGGCGATTCTGTATCAGGTGTTGGAAATCTTGGAGCAGGTCCACCATCGGGGGATCCTTCATCGCGATGTAAAACCTTCGAACATTCTTCTCCATCGGAACGGCGATGTGACCCTTATTGATTTTGGCGCGGCGCGCGAGTGGCATCTCGATTCCACCATCACCCACACCGTGCAATACACCCCCGGCTACGCGCCTCCGGAGCAGATGTCGGAGAAGGCACGCCGCGGACCGGCGACCGACCTGTATGCGGTCGCAGCAACGTTTTACGAGATGATCGTGGGACGTCCGCCGGCGAGCGCGCCCGAGCGTATGTCGGGCACCCACTTGGCCACTCTTGCTTCGCTTCGACCCGAGGTCGACACCGCGGTATCGGACGCGATCGACCAGACCTTGGCGCTGAAGTATGGAGATCGACCCCAATCGGTGGAGGATTTGAAGAAGCTCTTGGTTCGAGATGTGGAGGGAGAACTTCCGCACTCTCTTGCGGAAGCTGACGCGAAGCTCGTCCAACTTCAGAACTTCCGGTATGACAAGCGAGGCTGCCCGGCTTGCAATGGCCTCCTCGTGGAGCCCAAACCGCTTCGAAAAGGGCAGTGTCCGGCATGCCACCAAGGACTTATCCGGAATCGGCAGATCGATGCGCGCCTCTGCGCTTCCTGCCGGGCGGGGGTTTTGCACTTGAAGCAAAGCGACCGAGCCCCGGTTGTGTGCCCTCGCTGTTCGGTTGGCTTGCTTGACTACAAGAAGAAGTCCCTGCTCTCGCCGGATCGGCGGGCGGTTTGCCCGGAGTGCTTGGCGCGAGTTGAGCTGACGGCCGAAGGCGCCTCTCTCGATGGCGAGGCACCGAAGAGTCTTGAGACATGGGTCCTCGATACGGGGAGATCGAACGAGGTTTGGGCTTGCGATGGGTGCGGTGGCCAGTTCGACGTTCTCACCGACGGCAGGTGGCAGCAGATGCGACCGAAACCCACGAAGTACTCCTCCCTGATCCCCGACGAGTGGGCGAGAGTGGCGGCAGGACTTGATCCGGGGGCCGGCAACGCGGCGTGTGACGCCTGCGGGGCGGACTACTTCGTCGATGGAGACAGGCTCACCCTGCTGGGGGTGGACGAAGACCCCCACGGATTCGCGGATGCCTATGAGGGACGCCTACTGAACGCGGAGGACGTGCGGTGGCTTGGCGCGGGCAAGGAGAGCCCGAACCCGGGCTTTGTGTGCGACCAATGCCATACCGAGTTCGACCGAGACGGCACTTACCTGCGCCTCGTACGTTCCAACAACTCTCATCTGATTCGGCGGGTGGGAGAGCCGTTCACGTTGGAAGACTGGCACCGCATCGTTCGAGGGCTACCCACCATCTCTGAGGAGGACGCCTTCGTTCGCTCGTTTGATGGGCTGGTCCTTGACGCCTATGAGTCGGGCCGGATCGGGTTCGATCCCGATAACGTGGTCATCTGGAAAGGGCCAGCAACGAACTTGGACGATGACTCCTCAAGCAACCTTACGATCACGTCCGACGAGATCTCCTTCGGTTCGATGCTGCGCAAGCAACGCTTCCCCACCGACACGGTTCGGGGGGCATCAGCGTCGGACTCGGTGCTGACCCTGCATGTGAGTGGCGAGCGGGAGCCACTCGAATTCGACATCGAGCCAATGGATTTGGAGATCCGATTCGAATCGGGTCTTCGGTCGGTCACGCTGGATGCACGAAACCTTGCCAAGAGGTTGGTTAAGTTGACGCCGAGCGGTGCCTGAGGGGCACGCTGGGAAGGGCCAGGTTGTCTCCGGTCACCGAGGTGATCTTAAGCAGCCGATCAAGGATGATTTTTACCGATCCGGCGAGCGGGAAGGCGATGAGCATGCCGGGCAGGCCAAATAGCGCACCGCCGCAGAAGATGACGAACATGCTCACGACCGGGTTCAAGCCGACCGAGTTTCCGACCATCTGGGGGTAGATGAGGTGGTCGAAGATGAAACCGACCGCCAAGAACATTACGGTGACCAAGCTGGCGTACACCCACGGGCTGCTCGTATTGAAGAGGAAGTTTCCAGTCGCGTTGCTCAGCCCAATGGTGAAGAACAGCACCACACACGAGATGATGTTGCCGATGTAGGGGATGAGATAGAGTGCCCCGAACAGAATGCCAAAGAGGAACGCATACGGCACCCCCATGAACACCATGATAAGGGTTTGGACGGTAGCGAATAGAAGCACCACCAAGCTGATACCCCGCAGATACTTGACGAAGACTTGGCCGATATCGTTGATCACCGCCATCACCGTCGCCCGGAATGCGGGAGGGATCCACTTTGGACCGCGACGCTTCAGGTCGTCCATATCCATGAGAATCATGGGGACCAGAATCGGAACGATCACCACGAACAGGATCTGCGAAAAAAGGTTGCCGAGGATGCCGAAGAACGAGTTGAACGCGCTCTGTACGGCCTTCACGATTTGCGGTCGTCGCGGGTCGACGTACTGCTCCATGATCGCCCGCCGCGTGGTGGGCAGACCGAATCGCTCCAGGGTGGGGCTGTACTGACTGAGTAGCCGATCGATCTGAGAGCTGTTTTGGTCCTGCTGGACCTGGACGACGGGGTTCCACCGCAGAAAGAAGTTGTCGTTCTCGCTGGTGCGCGACATATCTGCGGTAAGGTCTTCCACCTTTGTCGTAAGGGCGGTGACCTGGCGCGCGATGCTTGGCGCGGCGACCACGCCGATGCCGATCACGACAACAAAGAAAGCCGCCATGACGGTCATGACGGCCAGCTTCCGCGAGACGCCGCGGAGTCGAAGTTTGCGCACGCTCGGCTCTAGGAGAGCGGCGATAATGAACGAGACGATAAACGGAAGCAGAATCCCTCTGACCAGAAAAAGGAACACGAGCACCCCCATTACGAGGGCGCTCCAGAGGAGGATTCTCCAACCTTGCATAGGAGGTTTTAGACGCCTAGTTCTTGTGCTGCAGAATCCACGGCTCGCTTCGCACGCTGCTCGGTGATCCACTCTTCCGTTTTGCCTTTGAGCTCGGAGAACTTGTCTCCCAAGTCATCGCGAAGCTCGGAACCGGCTTTCGGTGCAAAGAGCAGGCCCGCGGCCGCTCCGATAATGGCTCCGAGGCCCACGCCTGCGAGCATGTAGATCAAGGCATTGCTGTCGTCGTTGTTATGGCTCAAGTTAAACCTCCGCTTATCGAACATTGATTGTACGCTCCCGTTAACATTTTGCGAAACGTCCACCCGGTAAATTGTGAACGCTAAATTCGCAGACGAAGGTTGCGCACCCTAGGTTCGTTTATCGAACTCTTTGTGGGCGGACACGGCGAATTGTGGCTTTTGTGCCCTCTTCGAGGCTCTCAAGCTGCTTTGAAAGGTTGTCGATGAGCGCCTCTGCGTCTTCCTCGATCGAACGCTTTCGGTAGCGCGAGAACGCCACGACGCCAATTGCGCCGAGCGCGATTCCCAACATGAGTGCCGTAGCCGATCGTCCCACGCGTTCGTTTTACCCGCGCGGCGGTGGCGATTTTTGATTTTGGATTTTGGATTTTGGATTTCCGGAGCGAAATGCGGCGCTCTTCCGAAAATCAAGCAATCCAAAATGTAGAAAGCCCCTCCGATCAAAGATCGGAGGGGCCTTCGGGTGCCGGCTACGCTATCGCGTAACCGTGACCGCAGTGGAAGCAGTGCTTCCGTTGATATTTGCCGTCACGATCGTCGTCAGGTTTCTCGTTACACGATTGGCCAGGACGGTGAAGGACACCTGTCGCGGGTGCTGCGCATCGAATCGGACTCCTGCCGGGAGGTTCAGAAGGTTCGGGTTCGATGCCGAGAGGGTCACCAGCGTGTTCGGAGGAACGTCGCCGGAGAGGGTGATGGTGCAGACCGTCGTTCGGGTTCCGCGGACCGTGCTCGGGTTGAACACGATGCTCGCAACCGTAATCGGCTCCACCTGGATGACCGTATTCGAGGTCGCCGTACCACCGTTTACCGTTCCCGTGATCGTCACGTTGTGGAACGAATTGACCGTGTGGCTGGTAACCGCGAAGGTTCCCGTGGTGCCCGACGTGATCGTGATCGACGCAGGTACCGAGGCTGCCGCCGGGTCGGAGCTTACGAGGTTAATCGTGACTCCTTCCGCCGGAGCTTCTCGATCCAGAGTGATCGTTCCCACGCCGTTAGTGATACCGCCGACTAGGGTCGATGGCTGCACGTCAAGGGTGAATGCCACTCCGTTGACCACGAGGGTCTTGGAGAGGACAACCGATCCTCGAGTTGCGGTGATGACCACCGAGTGATCCAGGGCCCTCGAGATCGTGGTGATGTCGAAGTTAGCCGTGTTGGCTCCTTCCGCCACTACCACCGTCGCAGGCACGGTAGCCACCGTCGGGTCGCTGCTCGAAAGGTTGACGATTACGCCACCGGTCTGAGCCGCTGCCGAGATCGTTACCGTTCCGACCGCCCCCGTTCCACCATTGACCGGATTCGGTGCAATCGTGAAGTCAACGAGGTCGCTGGACTCTACCGAGAACGTGCCCGTAACCGAGCTGAACACGTAGTTCCCTTGCGGCTGTCTCGTCGCGGTAACCGTCACCGTGGTGTGCTGAGCCTCAAACACCGTGTTCACGGTGAAGGTTGCGCTTGAATCTCCCACGTGGAAGGTCACCGGAGTAGTTACCGTGTATCCCGGAGTGCTTGAGTTGGGCGACACCGTCATATCGACGGTGAAGTCCGATCCAGCTTTTCCGTTCAGGTTGAGAGTGCCCGTTGTGGACGTTCCACCAGCAACGCTGATCGGATTGAACGTGAGGTTCTTCAGGGTGCAAGGGGTGAGCGTCAGAGACTGAGTCTTGCTAACGCCAAGCAACGTGGCCGTGATGTGAGTCACCGTCGTTACCGAGACGCCACCCGTGTTGACCGGCGAAACCACCGATGTCTGGCCAGCGGGAACATTGATCACGATCGGAGTGAATCCGATTAGACCCGTGTTATCGGATGACATCGTGACATCGGCACCACCAGCGGGAGCCGGCGCTGCGAGAGTGACACGGACGTTCGCCTGAGTTCCGCCAATAACCGTGGTTGGCGTGATCGCCAAGTTCTGCAGCCATGGGATAACCGTGAGCTGCGCGATCTTGAAGCTACCCAGATAGATAGCCTTGACCTGAACCTGACTGTTTGACGGCACCGCGTGCGAGAAGACGGTGAATGTTCCCGTCGTACCGCCGGATGCGATGTTGATCGTCGTCTCAGTCACCTGGGAAGCGCTATCGAACGAAGCGGCTCCAGGGTTGTCGAGTTGGACCGTGATGTCCGCCCCGCCGAGAGGTGCCGGGCTCGTGAGGGTCACGGTGCCGACTGTCGATGCGCCCAAACCGCCAGGGATGGTCGTTGGGTTCAGCGTGACGTTCTGTACAGAAGCCAAGCCAACTCGATACTTGATCAGGAAGCCGTCTCGGTTGTACGACATGCTGACCTTTGAAAGGGCAAAGTTCGGGAACGGTGCCCAATCACCGAAAGAGCTGTTGAACGAGATCGAACCGCCTTGGTCTCCATGGGCCTTGAAGGCGAGCGGGCTGATGAGAGCCGGCGGAAGGGCGATGTTGGTCACGACGTGAGGCACCGCAGTTCCGGTGGATGAGAACAGGACATATGCACGAGCACTGTCTGTCCATCCAGCGGACCACACGTCGCCAAACTTGTCAACGTAGGGAGCAAAGACCTTATCGTCCAGCTGCCCACCGAGGTAGGAGCCGTACAACAACTGAGTTCCCGTCGTGTTGAGCACGTTAATCCAGGGCTCACAGGTGATGAGCGCAGGAAGTGCCGGGAAGTCATAGATCGGGTCGAGCGCATCGGGCGTGGTTTGAATGACGCCAACAAAGTTGGTGTCCGGCTGGTCCGGGTCGCCCGGCGTCACACCGTGGTTCTCGGGGAACCAGATGTTCGGGTCAATATTTCCCGTGATGAACGCGTTGCCCTGAGCGTCTACGGCGATACCTGCAGGAATCGAAGTGAACTGTGTCTTCAAGTTCGTCGAGTAAACGATTTGAGAAGCGTCGGTGTTGAGCTTCGTCACCGTCACATTTGCCGAGTTATCGAAAACTTCACCAAACACTCCGCGAGTACGCGGGAAGTTGAACGAACCGCTAATGCCCGTGATGTAAGCATTTCCGAGATTGTCAACTGCGATTGCAGATCCCGTGTTGATGACGTTGTGGGCGAGATCGAAATCCCATCCGCCCGCAACATCGTCCTGGTTTCCGCCGATAAGGCAAGAGTAAACCAGAGCACCCGTCGGGGAGTACTTACGAGCGAAGATGTCATTGCGGCGGAGCAAACGCCCACCGTCAAACACTCCCAGAGTTGTGTCGAATACCGGATTGACCGCAGTGTCGAAGTTGCCTGCCGAATGCACGGTTCCGGCGACATAGACGGCACCTGATGCGTCAATCGCTACTCCACGCATATCGATAGTCGTCTGCGATGTCACGTACCGGGTCGTGTTGTCCATTCGGACTATCACACCGCCGATGACGTGATACCGAGCGATCCATGCATTGCTCGAGAAAGGTTGAGGGATATCCGGGATGGGATTGCCATTGTCCGTATTTCCGGCCAATACCATCTCGATCGGATCATTCGGATTTGGATTGTCGTTTGGACGCACTGCAAAGCCTGCGAGAGTTTCGTCGAGATCACCGCCAAAGAACACGCCCTTTGTTGGGAATGGATCGAGAACGGTTGTCGCACTCTGCCTGAATCGAGTTACGAAGATGTCGGAAAACTTAGTGAATGTCATGCCGGGACGCGGGGTCAACCCATTATTTCCGCTGGGAAAACCAGGGGGGCTGAACGCCACGGCGGTATTCGTATCCAACAGGGCTCCAATAAAGTTGACAACCATATTGCGGTTTGGCAGTGTGGTTGGAGGCGTCGCAGGCGCTGGCGGGAACACCGGGAAACAATAAGCGTTTCCTGCACCTACTGAACCGGCACCGTTAATTGCGGGCTCCATGTTCACCGCATTTGTGTTCCAAGTCATCGTGCCAGTCGGACCGAAGCCAAACTGAGTGGTGACCCACATGAAGAACGAACCGCCAGTAGGCTTGGTCGACGTTTGATCCCACGATACGGTGTAGCTATCTGATTGGGCAATTTGCAATAGGCCGCCCGTGAGGCCGCCATTATTGACGCTGATAGGGCTAAGAGCAATTCCGTCTGCGAAAGAGATCAAATACGGGTAGGCCGCATTGTTTGTCGGTCGCGCGGTGTTTACAACCTGGACGTTCGTCGCTCCGCCCGTGGTGATCGCAGCAAGGGCAGCTTGGATGGCCGCCGCGTTTGCATTGAACGCGAGCGGGACCGTCGTAAGTGCGTTCATCGTCAGGGTGTAAGTTCCTGCGGTTGGTGCGTTTCCACTTGGATCCACTTGAAGCACCTGGCTTTGATTCACCGGGCGTTTATCGGCCTGATATCGCGGTGTAAGGCGATTCTCACCCAACGAAAGCAACAAGGGAAACTGATTGGCAAGGGAAACGCGGAACCTCGAGGGCGTATTAGCCGTTGGGCCACCCGAAACAAGCGTAACATCCGAGTTTCCAACGCCAAAAATGCCCTCAAGCGCGGTCTGAATATCTGCCGCCGTAGCGTTAAACGGGATTCTTACGGTTGACGGACCGCCCGGAGCGTTGTACTGAAGGCGGAACGTTCCGTTTGTTGGGAAAGGAGCCGAAGTGGTGATGAACTGCACGTTCCGCCTGGAGTTGCCAGGAAAGTCGGATGACTGGGTGCGACCTGCAATCCACACATCTCCAAACGGGTCGACTTGAATGTACTGGCCGAAATCGTCTAGCGACCCACCTAGGTACGCAGCATAGTCGTGGCTGTACGCATCACCCTGAAACTTGGTGATGAAAGCATCGCGCGATCCCTGAAGATTGAAACCATAGGGACCGAAGATTGCGGGGAATCGGCTGCTCCAAGTCGAACCGGTGAGATAGGTGCCACCGTTGTTGTCGGCAACCACCGCGCGGACTTCGTCCCAGCCTGCTGGGGAGTCTCCACCGTAATAGCTACCGTACACCAGAGGGTCGATCACGAGAGCTTTGCTGTGATCGTACTTGCCGATTTGGAAGCAAACTTGCTTGCCCGACAACTTAAAGTTAGCCTCAACGTCCTTACGAGCACCGTTGATAACCTGGAAGGCAACTAGCTTGCCCTGGTGCAGGTCACCGACCCGAGTACCAAGAACGATCTCACTACCTTTGACTCTAACTGACTCCGCGCCCTTGAAGGCCAGCTTTATCTGAGCTGGGTTGGCGCCCGGAGCAACGACGAGGTCGTACCGGGGCATGTTCTGATCCATGTATCCGCGCACGTCAATGCCCGCATACACGTTCTTTGAAAGAACCTCGCTATAGCTCTCAACCGGGGGCATCTTTCGCTTGCCCTGAGTTAAGAAGTCGGTTTTGATCCCCAGTTTGTCGACGCCGATCGTCTTTGCCGCGGGGTTAGCCCCGACAAAGGACATCTTCATCGCCTGTCCTTCGCGCGTCGAACCACCCTTGCTGGTCACGTCGCGGTAGTAGTCATAAATGACTCCGTCGTCCTCGAACCACACATTGAGGTTCTTGGCGCGGGCCATAAATTTGGCGCGTGAATCCCACTGACCGCCATTTTGAATAAATCGATTCGCGAGCTTAGCGAGCTTTTGCTTCACCTGAGGCGAAGCGGTCACCGTGCGACCAGCCTTGCCCGGACTGACAGTCCCCGCAATGGCCGCCCCTACGGCTAATCCCAACGCTCCAAGCATTACAACGCTTCGGACGCAATTCCTTATCGAGAGCACAAGTACGACACCTCTTAAAACGGCTAGAACCCCAGACTACGCAAGCGGGTGAGGCTGGTTGACACTAGGTCTTTCAGCTACCCCGCAAACCTACCGCTCGGGCCAATGCGTACGCATTATAGATCAATCTCTTTAACCACGTACGCCGTGCGGTCAAATCCACGACGGGACAACTACGCCCAAAGGTGCGAACAGATTGCAGGGATTGCAGTGACCAGGCAATTTTGCTAGGTTAACCGGTGCTATCCAGGTCGATTTAGCGAAAACGTTTCAAGAGCGTCCACGTCCAAGTAGTCGCGTCCACCCAGCCTCGAAATCAGGCGCACTGCGCCTGGGTCGACCCTTCCTTCCTTCCAAATGGATTCGTGCAAGTGCGCTTGCACTACCTCGCCGATAACATAGCGAGCCGCGCTCGGGCCATCCCCGTGCTCCACCACCTTGAAGAGGCGGCACTCGTATTGAACGAGGCTTTCGCCTACTCTCGGGGGGGCGACCAAAACACTCTTAAGGGCGACAAAACCGGACGGCTCCCATTCGGACTCTTCAGGTCCGTACCTGGCGCTGGTGCGATTCATTCCCTCGGCCATCTCTCGATGCACGAGATTTACAACGAATTCCCCGGTTTCCACAACATTTCGCAAACTGTCTTTGGGCTGCCCGTTCGGATCAAGGGTTGGGGAATAGACGAGGCTCGGTGGATTCGACCCTCCCGTCATAAAGAAACTGAAGGGGGCAAGGTTCCGAACCCCGCTTGCGCTGATCGTGCTCACGAAGGCGATCGGTCTCGGAGTCACCGTCGCGACGAGCAAATTGTACGCTTCGGCGTGGGAGAGCGCACTCATTGGCAGAGAAATGAACGTGGGCTCCACAAATCGAATTATGCTTTAGGGATGCTCGGCGGTACTTCCCTATCCAACCTCCCCTTCCTCCGCGACTACGAATCTCGGCGGGCCAGCTCTTACGATGTTTCCGGCGGCAACGCCGACTGGTGGGTGTTCGAGGCTGGGCAAACCCGCGCGATTTTGGAGGAAGCTCGGCCCGGCTGCATTAAGCACATCTGGATGACGGTGGGCGGAGATGACACCTTCCCTCGCAAGATTGTGCTTAGGATGTTTTGGGATGGCGAGGAGAATCCGTCGGTCGAGGTTCCGATGGGCGACTTCTTCGGAGTCGGTCACGGATTGATGAAAAACTTCATTTCTCTTCCCCTGCAAATGTCTCCCGAGGACGGGCGAGGCATGAACTGCTGGTGGCCGATGCCGTTCGGAAGCGCGCGCATCGAAGTCACGAACGAAGGGGATAAGCCGGTCAACGTCTACTTCTATGTCGACTACGAGGAGTACGAGAGCCTGGAGGGCAATCCTGCCCGGTTCCACGCCCAGTGGCGACGCGAAGCGGCCACCGAAGGGTGGCTCACCGAAAAGCTGAACAACGACAACGTCATGGAAATCTGGGCTCGTAAGCCAAATCTGTCCGACAAGGACAACTATTTGATTCTCGAGGCCGACGGCTCGGGCGTATTTGTCGGTTGCAACCTGAACATCGACTGCTACCATCGGCAAGGCAACGATTGGTATGGAGAGGGGGACGACATGATCGTCATCGACGGCGAGCCCTGGCCGCCTCGCCTCCACGGCACGGGCACCGAGGACTACATCTGCACGGCGTTTGGGCCAACTCAAGAGTACAGCGCCCCCTACCACGGAATCACCCTCAACTCAGGGACAAAGGATTGGCGCTGGAAGGGCAAGAACTCGATGTACCGGTATCACGTTGAAGACCCCATCAGGTTCCGCAAATCCATTCGAGTAAGCATTGAGCATGGGCACTCGAACAAACTGACCAACGACTACAGCAGCACTGCCTATTGGTACCAGCACGAGCCGCATCGACCCTTCCCCGCTTTGCTGCCCGTGGAGCAGCGGTTGCCCAGGCCGAACGAGCCTGACTTCCCTCCGGCGTAGCGTCGGCGTCTCGACGATGAACCGAGACGTCCGGATCATCGGCGAGACGCCGACGCTACATTAGTCGCTACTTTCTGGCGCGACGTCGGATCACGCCGAGCACACCTAGGCCGAGGACGGCCATGGTTGCGGGCTCCGGAACTGCCTGAGTTGGCTCTGCGAAGACGAAGTCATCGGTGGCCACCAGGTCAATCCCATTGGCGATATCTTCGGCGGGGCCACTAACCGGCAAGTTACCAGTTAGGTTGAAGATGTTCGCCGTTCCGAGCGTGAGAACCACGTTCGTTACCTGCGGATCGTTGAACAGCACGCCTAGAAACGATGTGCCGCTGCTGAAGCATGGGGTGACGTTGAATGAACCGAGCGAGACCTCGCCGTTGAACATCTCCATCGTTGTCATGCCTTCCAACTCGACGTCATTGAAGATGGCACCGAAACCCCGGGTGCCAGCTGCCGTGGTCGAACCAGGAATGCTGAACGACATTTCGAGGACATGATCGTCGGCCATTGCAAAGGTGTTCTTTGGGCTGAACGCGTTGATTTGACCGGCGAGGCTACCATTGGCGGTGACGAAGCCGTCGCCGCTCACCGAATAGGGGTCTGCCGTGAGCAAACCTCGTGCGGCAAAGCGATTCGTCGGGATGTTCACCAGAGTTCCTGGAATGAGCACTTGAGTTGCCGCATTAGCATCAGTGCCGTCCAGTTTGACTGCGTCCCAGTTGATTTCCCGGCGACCACCGGGTTGCGACCCAGCGGCACCGCCGTTGTTCGCTCCACCAATGGCGGTTCGAAAGTCGTTGAGTGCGTTGAGGGTTCCGGCAACGCCGGAACCAGAGAAGACGGTTTGTGCATTCGCCGAGACCGCGACTGCGGCAGCGAAAGCAATAGTTGCAAATCGTGACGTGCTGTGTTTCAATTGGTTCTCCTTTCATGCCGCCGGACCAAATGTCCGTGAGAGCTTTAAAGTGGCCCTGCGACGTAAGAGAGTTTGCGGTGGCGCTTTCCCGCCGCGATACCGGCATTGGTTGGTCCTAGGCCCTGACCCAGGTGGGGTTAGCTCGTTTGGCTGCCGCAAATTCATAGGTTTAATTAACCTTGTAACTTGGGTAGCTGGCCCCACCAGAGAGAGGTGTCCAGCCCAACTGACGATAGGGGCAAGGGAGCTTGGGTGTGGTGAATACTTTAAAGGTAGGTGGCCGACTCAATGTCCAACCAAATCAAGCATGACCTTGAAACCGAGCGAGAGTTGTCGAGCATTCGCGAAATGCTCGCAACCTTGGCGAGCGGAGAAGACATGCGTGGCACCCTCGCCCGAATTGTAAGAGGTGCCTGTGAACTCCTTGAGGCAGATGACGGAACCATTGGGCTCGTGGATGCCTCCGTGAAGGGCGTGCGCATCGAGGCCGGTTACCGGATGCCTGAAGATGAAATTGGAACGGTCACCCCTTTCGGGGTGGGGATCACCGGTCAAGTTCTTCAAAAGAGCTCGCCGGTCATTGTCGATCGTTACGGAGACATCGAGACGAGGACGCGAACTGACCTCGACCAGAACGCAGTTCTGGGCGTGCCCATCGTTTGGGAAGGAAGAACCATCGGGGTATTCGGCTTGGGAAAGGCGCCTCCCGGGCGGTTCACGGAAACCGATGCCCGACGCCTACTGATGTTCGCCGGGTACGCGGCGATCGTCATTCGACATGCTCAGCTCGACCGTCAGACCAAGAACGCCCTTCGCGAACTCCAGGTGCTCTACCGAACCAGCCGCTCGATCAGCAGCGCGATGGAGATCGACGAGGTAGTAGCTGCGTATCTGGACCAAGTCGCCGCCTGGGGCAGGTTCTCCTGCAGCCTGGTCCTTTACGAATTCGATGAGGCGGGAAACAAGGAATGGATCGTGGTTCGTGGGCAGTGGTCGTCAGAAAACGGTCTTTCGCTCACCCCATGGCGTTTGCGGCACTCCGTTGATCCATTGGACGCGGTGCTGGACTCGGGCAATGAAGTGATGATCTCGGACGTTTTCGCCGACCCTAGGACGAGCGAAGAGCTGAGATCCATTCAGCGGGAGAGCGGACGCCCGGCCCTCGCGATGATTCCAATCATGGTCCGCAACCGGCGAGTTGGGACCGTGGTGTTGGCCCATCACGAAGCACGGGAGTGGGAACGGTGCGAATTGGAACCCTTCCGAGTAACCGCCAATCTTTTGGCCTCTGCGGTGGAGAGCCGGCGAGAGCATTGGACCGCGGTAGCCCGGGGACGCCGATTGCTAGTCATTGAGGAGCGACAGCGAATCGCCAGAGAACTGCACGACTCGGTGAGCCAAACCCTTTTCGGCGTTTTGCTCCTTGCCCAGTCGGCGGCGGAAGACGCCTCGGGATCCACACGTGGCAAGCTGAACCGGCTCATCGAGGTGAGCCAGAGGGCGCTCGGCGATATGAGAGAGATCGTTCGCGAACTTCGGCCCGAGACGGATTCCTCCGAAGAGCATCCCATCGATCGCAGCTCGCTGATCGATCTCCGAAATCTGGGCCTCATTGGCGCCCTTCGTCAGGCGTGCCTGGCCGCGCCCGCCGCGGGTGTCGAAGTCTCGTTTCAGGCTGACGACTATGAGGACCAAGATGGGGACCTTGAGTTCGCGCTCCTCCGAATAGGGCAAGAGGCGATCAGCAACTCTTTCCGACATTCACGCGGCAAGCGAATCGAGGTGGATCTTAGGGTGGTCGAAGGGTTTGTCGAGCTAACCGTTCAAGACAACGGCAGGGGATTCGACCCCTCGATTCCGGGTGCCGACGGCTTTGGACTAACCTCGATGCGGGATCGCGCTGCCGCCTGCGGCGGAACGCTCGAGGTGGTCTCCTCTCCCGGAAATGGCACCCGCATTCATGCCTGCCTTTCGAGGACGGCATGATTCGAATCGTCATTGCGGACGATCACGAGCTGGTTCGCGAGGGTTTGCGCGCCCTTCTGTCAACAACCGAAGGAATCGAAGTAGTTGCCGAAGCGGGCGATGGTCCGGAAGCAGTTGCGATGGCAGTTGAGCACCGACCCGATGTGTTAG
Source organism: Fimbriimonadales bacterium (assembly GCA_038321975.1). Lineage (GTDB taxonomy): Bacteria > Armatimonadota > Fimbriimonadia > Fimbriimonadales > Fimbriimonadaceae > Fimbriimonas. The sequence continues at coordinate 16,559 of JBBQFM010000016.1, forward strand.
TGGTGGACCTCGTACTCCCGGGATTCGACGGGGTTGAAGTCACTCGGCGAGTCCGCGAGCAAATTCCTGCCACCAACGTTCTGATGCTGACGAACTTCATGGAAGATAGCCGCGTGCGCGACGCACTTCGGGCGGGTGCGCTTGGATACCTACTTAAGGACGTGCTGCGCCAAGATCTGACCAAAGCGATCGAGACGGTCGCATCCGGAAAGCCTTATCTCCATCCGGAAGTCCAGAGACAGTTAATGACGGAGGCGTTCGGAACTCCAACTTCCCCGCTCGACGTCTTGACTAACCGAGAGCGCCAGGTGCTTGTTGGGCTTGCGCGGGGTCGCAGCAACAAAGAGATTGCCCACGAACTCGGAGTCAGCGAGGGAACGATCAAGGGCTATGTGAGTGGCGTATTCCTTAAGCTAGAAGTTTCTGATCGCACCCAGGCAGCCCTCTTCGCCGTCCGTCACGGACTCATTCGAGAGGATTGAGGCGGAAGGTTGCCACCGTAGCTGGGCACATTCTGCCTTCGATACTTCAGCTGAATCTTGCCCGTCTCGGGAATACCCATTGAATACAGGTCGTAGTTGATCCCGTCAACGCTCTCGAATCGGAAAGGTTGGCCGGATAGGGGGTCGTTGATGAGGTTGTCAGGCGCCACTTCCTTCAAGTCGCTGGGGAGCTTTCGGTTGCGCCAGCGGTAGGCGAGAATTCGGGCATGGAGGTCTAGGAGCCTTAGCTGCGCGCGATTCCTGAGAGAGGCCATGATAGCCTGCCGAAAGCTGGGGGTTAGCACCTCGGAAAATATGGTGGGGAGGAGATCGCTCGTGACGGTTGCCTTCGCATCCAGGGTGGGAGTGTCGTCGCTTTCGGCGGGCAGCCAGGAGGATTCGGGGCCCGAGAATCGGGCGATTCGATCTTGGAAGGTTTGTGAGATTCGCGCGCCCGCGTCGCTTATGACTTGTTGCCGCTGGGCTGGGCCAAGGGTCTTCCATACTTTGGAAACGGCGTCTCCGTTCACATCGCCTCCGAAAAACGACTGGACCGAATCGTGATCCTGGATTAGTTTCAAACCTGAGAGACAAAGGTCTCGGTCGCCCTGCATGCAGGCGATTATCGGACACGGCTCGGCCAGAATTGCCGCCGCCATGTTGGAGGCCCTCTCCATGTCTCGTAGAGACATGTGCTCAAGTTGCTCTTGATAGCACGAAAAGAGTATCGCCTCGGAAGCGATTCCCACGAGCGCGGCGATGATCGTGCCCTGAGAGATGCGGTGGCTGAACGCAAGGCCCGCCACGAGGTCCTGCTGGGCACCCGATGAATCGCCGTTTGCGAGCTTTTGATAGACATCGGCGACCACCAAGCGAGCAAGGCTCTTGAAATAGCTGAACTCTCGGAACATGGTGTCCGATGAGATCTGTTTGCGAGGATCGAACACGGGCTTTCCATTGCCTAGCATCATCAGCTTGATGGCCCGCCCATAGCGCTTCGCGGCTGCCTCTTGAACTCCGAGGTAGTCCATCTTCGACAGGTTCTTCGCAAGATCGAGCTGCGGCTGGGTGTTCGACCACTCCCCGTCCTTCAGACGAGAGTTCGCCTCCTGCATCTCCTTGTACTGGCTTGGCGACCAGTTCAAGTAGACCGAAAAGAGGCCATCGGTGAGGAGGTCCGCAGCTTGGAGATATTCCTCGTACCCGTTCTTGCCGGTGGGCGCGGGGACGATCTCCTTGTAAAGACTCCGGTCTTGGAAGGCGGGAGCGAGGATCAGGACGGCGGCGAGGATGGCGATCATGGCTTGAAGTTAAGTCGTAACAATTACTGCTCGAAGTTCATTTCTTCGGTGCCTGGTAGTTGAGTTCGACTTGGCCAGTCTCAGGAATGCCTCGTGAGTAGAGGGAATAGGAGTTGTCTCCCAAGACCTTGTAGACGAACGGTCCGTTGGAGAGACCATCCTGGATCAGGTCGACGCCCGCCACCCGCAGAAGGCTGTCCGGAAGGTGCTGGTTTTGAAGTTGGTAGGACATACTGGAAAGACGACGGTGAACATCCGATTCGACCTTGCAGGCGCCTTCGAAGGAGCAGGTTTGCAGGATAGAGCGAGCATCGCTACTAAAACGGCGCCCGCCAGTCTCGGCCCAAACCATTTGGTGCTGCTCATGTGTCCGGAGTTATGGCGGCGAGGACTGACCGGAGCCAACTTTGGGCTTTCGATACTTCAGTTCGATCTTTCCCGTCTCGGGAATTCCCTCTGAATACAAAACATAGTTGATCCCATCCGCGCTCTCGTAGTGGAAGGGCTTGCCCGAAAATGGATCTTGTATCAAGTAGGCGGGGACCGCCTGACTGAGGTCGCTCGGCAGTTGATGGTTGCGCCAGCGATACTGCAGCACCTGGGCATGGATGCTGATCAGCCTTAGCTGGACCCGGTTCCTAAGCATCGAGATCGTGGCCTGCCGGAGGACTGGAATGAAAGTCTGGGCAAGTTCATCTCTCATTTGATCGATCGTCACTGCCTGTTTCGGATCTACCGGCCCCTCGTCTGGCTCCACCGGGGGAATCCAAGTCGACTCGGGACCGTTGAACCTGGCGATCGACTTGTCAAAACCCTTAGACACTTGCGCGATAAGGTCACGAACGAATTGCTGCCTTTGGGCAACTGACATGGACTTCCAAAGCTTGGCTTGGGCGTCGGCAGCTTTGTCTTCCCCATCGCCAGTGGATACCAAGCCCTTAATGTTCTCTTCCGAGCTCAATTCGCTGAGGGTCGAGAGGACCCTCTTGCGATCACCTTCTAGGCAACTGATCATCGGGAACGGTTCCTTAAGGATTGCCTGAGCAACATTGTTCATGGCCGAGAGATTGGAGACGCCGAACCGACCGAAGTGCTCTTCGAGCGGAGCGATGAGAATCGCCTGACATGACACCGAAACAAGGCCCGAGATCGTTGTGGAGCGGCCGATGCGTTGGGCGAAGATCAGCCCGGTTGACAAGTCCCCTTGAGCACCGGTGGTGTCTCCGTTGGCGAGCTTCTGATAAGAGTCAGAGACGATGAACTTTGCGACCGTCCTGAAAGCGGAAAGCTCAGGAAAGTCCATCGCATCCGGGCCTTGGGATCGAGGGTCAAAATATGGCTTCTGATTGCCCGACACAAGAAGCTTGATTGCTCCCCCGTACCGCCGTGCGAGTAGCTCCTGGACACCTAAATAGTCGAGATCCGACAACTCCTTGGCGATCGCCAACCGCCGCATATGGGTGGCCGTCGCTTCTGCCTTGTCGGAGGCATCGAGGGGAAACTCCTTCGAGTCTTCGTAGGCGGGAGTGGCCAGCAACTCCTGGTATTGGGTCGGCTTCCAGTTGAAATAGATAGAGAAGGATTCGTCGCGAAGCATGTCGGCAGCCCGAAGATAGTCCTCCAACGCGTTCATGCCTGTTGGGTGTGGAAAGACGCTTTGGAAATAGCCTTTCGAGTGGGACGGGGCCAGCTGAGCCAAGGCGGGCCACTTCGCGGCCATCAAGAGGAGCAAGCTAATCATGGGTCTAACGAAGGTCGAATTCTATACCATCTCGAATTGGGTCAGGTTGCAACCTTGTCCACTTCATTGATTGGTCCAAATTGAAAACTTGGGCTCAGCTAGAGAGGTCCCTCGCCGGCTCGGGATGACTGTCGCCTTTAGAAATTGGTTCTCAGACCGCAAGGTGCTCGATTTTGCGATGTTCATCGGCGGGGGCGCCGACGCTACTGCTCAGTCAAGCTGGTCGTGAAGGAACTTCACGGTTCGCTTCCAAGCATCCTCAGCTGCCCCCGCGTTGTAAACCTCTGGGCGGTCGTTGTTGAAGAAGGCGTGGTGGGTGCCCGGGTAGGTCTTGAAGTCGTGGTCGATGCCCTCGGCGGTGAGTTCCATCGCCATCGCTCTCACCACATCATGGGGGGCGGAGTCGTCGTGTTCGGCAAACACACCCATGACGGCACCCTGAATATGTCGGTACGAGATGGCCACGTTGGGGTGGATGCCGTAGAAGTTGACGGTGGCTTTGATCTTTGGGTTGTGCCCGGCGGCGAACATCGCTAGCTGTCCACCCATGCAGAAGCCGACCACGCCAATCCCCTGCTTCGGGTTGGTCGAGCAGTCCTGGAGAAGATATCGACCGACTTCCTTTAGCGTCTTTTCGGTCTCGCCAATGTGGAGAGCCATCATCAGGGAGTCGGCTTCGTCGGGCTCGGTGGTCGTCTTGCCTTTGTAGAGGTCGGGAGCGATGGCGGTGAAACCCTCGGCAGCGAACCGGTCGGCTACGTCCTTGATGTGGCCTACTAAGCCCCACCACTCTTGAAGCACGATCACGCCTGGTCCGGAGCCGCTGGGAGGGGTCGAGACGTAGGCGTGGATGAATTCCCCTTCCGCCGAGAACTCGACCATGTTGCCTTTCATGGCGCTATTGTAGCGTTGGCGCGGCTAGACCATCCAGCCTTTTCCGCCGTACTCAAGATGGTTGGCAACCTGGGTTGCCCAGTCTCTCCCGAAATACCGCTCGGTGACCCGCAGCGCGAGATCGATTCCCGCAGTAAGGCCGCCTCCGGTAGAGATGCGCTGGCCCTCGACGAAGCGCATGCCTCGCACCCACTTGACCAACGGATAGCTTTTCTTAAACTTATCGATGGAGTCGTGGTGGGTGGTGGCAACTCGCCCGTCAAGGATTCCCGCTTTCGCGAGCTGCATCGCCCCGGTACAAACCGACATCGTGACATCGGCGGTGTCTTTCACGTGCCGGAGCCAATCAAGCAAAGCAGGCGATCCCGACTGCGCGGGGATCACCACGATCTGAGCGGGCGGCGCCGTTTCGAATGTGTAGTCGGCAACCAGCCCATCGCAGGGCCCGACCTTCTCGCTGACCAAAAACATCTCGAATCGCGGCTTGTGGGCTTTCGCAACCTCGTCGTAGTGCCAGGTCTCGAAGACCGCCTGGGGACCCACGAAGTCGATCCAAGTCGTCCCCTTAGAGATGGCAATCGCGACCGAAATCGGACGGTCGGACGGTGGCTTTAGCGGCCCTCCCTCGGCGATTGCCTGGGGTTTGACTTCTTGTCCAGCCTGAAATACCGAGGTGCCGAAACCAATTGCCAACCCTCCGGCAAGCAAATCACGGCGAAGCAAGAGATCGCTCATCGAACCGTTATTACGGCGCTTGGGAAGTCATTCGTTAGCGTTGCCTAACTTGCCGCAGCCCGTGGAACGGTGTGCCCCATGAGTCTTGCCTTCTTCGCACGCTTGATCGCGTCGGCGTCGACCTCTTTCTCGAACGAGCGAAAGCCCGCGAGTTCGAAGCCGTGCTTTGTGGCCAACCGGTTGATCGTGTCCACTTGCTCGACCGAAACCTCTTTTCCGAGGGTGAAATCGTAGAGGCTTGCGTCGCCCTCGAGCGCTAGCATCATCGTCTCACTCATGCAGGCATATGCCGTCTGAGCGGGGAAACCAAAAGTGTAGTTGAACTCAACGTTCCCCGGGACCTTCACCACGCCGCCTTCGATCACCAACACGTCCGGCCGTTCTGACGCCACCCGAACGGAGACGTCGCGCGGACGGGCAACGTCACAAACGATGGCTCCCGCCTTCAGATGCTCGGGCAGGATCACCTCGGTGTCGGCGGAGGTTACGGTCACCACCGCGTCTGCCTCCCTGATGCGACTGAAATCGGTCGTCGCTTCCGATTTCGGTATCTCCGGGACCAACGCTTGGGTGCGCTCTAGATCGCGCCCGACAAGGATAACTTTGCCGAAATCGCGGCCCAAAACTTTGGCGCAGGTCTTCCCTATCGAACCAGTGGCACCAACCACTGCGAGGGTGGCGTTCGCGAGGTCGATCTCAAGTAACGCGCAAGCCTTGAGGGTGCCTTCGATGGCGGTGGCGACCGTGTAGCTATTGCCGGTTGTCACCCCGATCGTCGTCTTCTTGCGGATGCTGATCCCGCCATCGCCGACAACGCTGGTGAACGCACCAAGCCCGATCAGATCGGCTCCCTGCTCCGCCCCAAGTCGAGCGCACTCCACAATGCGGGCGTAAACCTGCTCAATCGGCATCGTCTTGATCATCTGCCGAGGAGTGAGGGGGAGGCCGACAAACCAACCTTCGGTGGTCGCACCAGTGGGCGACGTAATGCCCGTGATGTGGCTAAGGAGGCGCGGCTTCTGAGCCTTGAGGATCGCCTCGTTGACGCCATCGGGGAAGAACTTCGCCAAAGGGAATTTCTTAGCCACATAGGCCGCACTTAGCGGATGGAGGACAAATGCGAATTTTGCCACGATCTATTGTTTACCTACGCCGTCGGAGGTTCCGAAAGGGTACCAGTTCCTTCGGCTGCACCTAGGTCCAGCACGTTCGGCTTCCAATCCAGCCGCTTCAACATGTCCAGATAGTCGGCCTCCGTGAGTTGCTCGGGCCGCTTTCCAAGCAGAGCGACCACGACACCCTCCATGACGTTGGTGGCGTACGTTTCGCCGCCGATGACCGGGGTTGTAGTGATAGCGCGGGCCACTCCGGCACTCTTGAGAAACTCCAAGTCCGCCTTTCGCAAGGTTTGGGTGATGATCGTCTTGCCGGTCATGTCGTCCGGCATGTAGCGCCGAATGTAGTGCCAGTCGCCGCAGATTACGTCCGCGTCTTGGAAGACCTTCGCAAACTTGGGCGACCGCTGTTCCTGCTTCTCGCCAGTGGGATACACCCACTTAAAAGGCAACCTCGTGAAGATGGGGAGCGCGAACGCGCCCACACCCTTCACCTGACCATAGGTCACGAGCTTGATATTCAAGCCGATCGCGAAGAGGATGTCGCCGAACACAACCGGGCCGCCCTGCTCGACAATCGCCTGGGCCATGCCGAACCGGTCGACGGCAGAGACAAGTAGCGTCTTCGAGTGCTTGAAATCGACGATGCCGTCTTTCTGCAGCGATCGAATCGTCTCGCGCTCCAGAGTGTGCTTGAGACCGCTGCCATCGACCACCGGCGTCTTTTTCGCGCCGCTGATCAGCTTCTGAATCTGCTTGAAGGGGTATCGCTTCTTCTCAAGCACGACCCAGATGTCGGCTCCGCCAACTCCCAGAGCGTCCACTTTGCCGTCCAGATCGGTGAACATCTGGCCGAACTTCTTGAGGTCGCCATCGGTACCGATGCGCTCAAGGGTGAACTGTTCACCCAGGATCTCGACTTCGTCGCGCTTGTCGCGCTTGCTCGTCCCAAGGCTCACCGAGACGACGCGTTTCAATAGACCGCCAGTACTTCGATCTCGACGTCCACCCCTTTCGGCAAGCCAGCGGCCGCAACCGTCGATCGGGCGGGGGGATCATTCGGGAAATAGCTGCCGTAAATGCCGTTGACCTTCGCAAAGTGGTCCATCGAGCTGAGGTAGATCGTCGTCTTCACGACATTCGAGAAGTTAAGCCCTGCGGCCTCGAGGACGGCCGAGATATTGGTCATCACCTGGGTGGTCTGCGCTTCGATATCTCCCGTCACCACGTCTCCCGCGGGGGTCAGGGGAATCTGGCCGCTGCAGAACAGGAACGAGCCAGAAGCCTTGATGGCCTGGCTGTAAGGACCAATCGCACCAGGCGCGCCCGTCGTCGAAATCGCTTCGCGAGTCATGCCCGAAATAATAGCAGAGGCAAAATAACCGCGCAGCGGTTGTAGCCGCGTGAAAGGCGCCGAGTCACCAATCCTTTGGTGGTCTCGACGCCTAGGCAGTTAGGTTAAGGCTGAGTTTATCGCTTCATGTTGATGAGGTCTTGCAGCATCTCATCGACGGTGGTGACCACCTTGGTGTTAGCCTGGAAACCGCGCTGGGTGATGATGAGGTCGGTGAACTCGCTTCCGATGTCGACGTTCGACTGCTCGAGAAATCCTGCGCTGATCGAGCCTCTACCGCCGGTGTCCGGGGCGCCGAGGACGGCGATGCCCGAGTTGTTGGTCGGTCGCCAAAGGTTGTTACCGTTGCGCTCGAGGCCGTTCGGATTGGCGAAGATCGACAGCGCAAGCTGACCAACCGATCGAGTAAGTCCGTTCGTGAAGAGGCCGGTGATAACGCCGTCGTTGCCGATCGAGAAGCCCTTCAGGGAGCCGGGAGGGAAACCGTTCTGATCCTGGACGTTTACCTGGGTGTCGGTCTTGAGCTGGCCAATCTTGCTGAAGTCAATATCCACGGGGAACGCGGGGGCGCCTGCTCCGCCGGGGATCGTCGCCTTGTTGAATGCGGTGCCAAGGGTCGTCTTGAGTTGACCGTTTGCGTCGAAGAAGAGCGGCTCGTTGCCGGTATCCGCGCTTGAACCGAGGGTCGTAGCGGGAGCGGTCGGATCGTAAACCTTCCAGTCCCAACTCGAGGTTGCGCTGGCGGGCGGGGTACCCGCCAAAGGCGCGGTCGTGTCATGGTTGCTGAATTCGATTGTCATGTCGTGGGGGCTGCCAAGGGAGTCATAGACCCGAACCTGGCTCGTCCACTTATCGGTTGACAACGCGGTAGAACTGAGGTTGCCGACCATGGTGACGCGGCTCGTTTGCTGAACCGCGTTCAACGAACCGATGGGGACCTGGATTCCGCTGTTGGAGTCGATCGGCGCCGTGGTGTCGATCTGACCGAGGGCATCGGCTTTCCAACCTAAAACCTTGTCACCGGTGGCCTGATGAACCAAGTTGCCCGAGGCGTCGAGGTCAAATGCGCCATCTCGGGTGAACGAGACCTCGGGGCCGTTGGCCACCATGAAGAAGCCGTTGCCCTGAATCGCCATGTCGGTCGGGCGGTTGGTGGCGTTGAGCGAACCTTGCTCAACGTTGGTGTCGGTGCCACCGACGAGTACGCCCAGACCAAACTGAACCGGGTTGGTTCCTCCATTGGTCGACGTAGGTCCTGATGCGCCCTTGATGGTCTGAGCGACCATGTCTTGAAAAGTAACCCGAGAGCCCTTGTAGGCGGTCGTGTTGACGTTGGCAAGGTTATTGCCGATAACGTTCATGCGCGTTTGTTGCGCCTTGATACTGGCTACGCCAGCAAGCATTGCCTGAAGCATTGTTTAGTCCTTCCTTATTGCCCAGGCAGCGGGTCTGCAATCGAATCACTTCTGGATTCAATTTGCGCATCCGAGATGCTTAGTCTCGGTCCTGCACATTTCGCTGCCTCTTAGTAAAATTGTCGGTCGATTCGCCCCGTTACACGATGACGGCGCTATCGATATTTGTAAAAACTTGGTCCTTGAGGCTGTCCTTGTCGACCGCCGTGATCACGGTTCGATTCTTGACGCTCACCACGAGGGCGACGTCGTCCACCATCACCAAAGATTCCTTCGATCCCTTGGCGGCAGCTCGGTCGACTCCACCGATAACCCGGTCCCATTGGGCCGGCTGGAGATCGATGTTTCGGCTCTCCAGCCGCGTCTTCGCGTGACCACTCACCTTGAGCTGGTCCTGCAAAATCGCCGCAAAGCCGTCTGCCTTCTTCGTCTCGGTCGACGGAGTTGGAGCCGGCTTCGGCTGGACGAGCTGAGTTTGCAGCAAGTCCTGGATTCGGTTGTTTTCTATGCGAGCCATTCTTGTTCCGGGTTCCGGGTTAGCCTAGGATATTCGATACGTTCGTTGACGGAACACTTACGAGCGTTCCGTCGGTGTTTTGAACCTGAACGTAAAGTACACCGCTGTCGGCCGAGATGCCGAGGACCTTTCCGTTAGCCATCGTAGCCACCGACGCTCCACTCTTGTCGGTCGAGGTTCCCATGCCGGAGACCGTCTTGCCAATGAGGTTCGACAAGCTGGTGGCGTCGGGGTTCGGCTGAATCGACTGGAGGTTCGCCAGCTGGACGTCCACGGTGCCGCCGTCAGCCTCCTGAATTCCAAGGTAGTACTGGCCGTTTCGGATGGACAGCTTCGTGACGACGCCGGTAACCGTTGAGTTCACGCCAGTGGTGGAGTCGGTGAGCGGTCGAACCGCGGTAACCGTCTTGCCCATCAGCGACTGAGCCTGGGCGACTTCTCCCTGACTGGTCAGTTTGTCCATTCCCTGAACCTGACCGAGCTGCGCCATCTGAGCGAAGAAGTCTCGGTCATTCATCGGCTCCAGCGGATTCTGGTTCGAGAGCTGAACGGTGAGCAGCTTCATGAACTGCTCCATATTCAGCTGTGCGTTGTTCTTGTTTGCGACGTTCTGCGAACTTGTGGGGTCGCTCGTGCCTAAGGTTGCGGGTATTGCCATGGTGATCTCCTAGATCCAAACGTCGACGCCCGGTCCAGTTCCGTTGGATCGGCGCATCTGTTCGATGTTGAGGGCGGCTCCGCCACCCGAGAAAGTGTTGGTCGGTCGTTGAGTGCTCGACTGCTGCTGCTGCATCTGCTGCTGAGCGGCATTGGGATCCTTCTGTCCCGTCGTTGCAGTGAAATCACTTTGGCCCGACACCGACACGTCGCTAAGGGTGATTCCCTTCGCGTGCATCGCAGCGACGAGCTGGTTACGGCTCTGGTTCAGTGCATCTCGCACGTGGTCGTTGCTCGCATAGATCTGCGTCTCGACAGTGGAGTTGAGGCTCTTCACCACGAGGGTGACGGTGCCAAGGTTGTCCGGCTGAAGGTGGATGGTGACCCCTTCCTTCGGCCTCGTCGCGGCCATCAGCTCGATCCGATCCGCCACTTGGCGAACGACCTGCGTTCGCTCGCTAGTGGAGATCTGAGTTGCTGGGACCGCTTTTTCGGTCGGTGCGGTCGTCACTGCCTTCAAGGGCTGAGCGATCTGGGTCGGCTCGGGATCGTCAGACTTCTTGTCTTGCTTCTCCGAGAATCCTTCCTGGTCGAGTTCGCCTTTGGCGGCATCGGTAGTCACCGCGGAAACCACTGCCTTCACGCTGAGGTCCTCTTTTGAGTTCGAAGCTGGCTTGGGCACAACCGGAGCCACGAGCTGCTCGGCAACTGGGGCGGATTTCTCGACCGTCTTCTCGACGCTCTTCACCTTTACCGCGTCGTCGCTGGGCAATTCCTGGGTAGGGGCGACGTTCGACTTCCCCTTCTCGGCTGGCCTCTTGTCGTCCGCCGTTGCGGTTCCACTCTGCACGACCGCCTGAGTTGGCAATGTCGTTTGTGCGCTGGGCGTTGCGTCGATTACCTCAGCAACCGGAGTCGCTGTCGTCGCAGTCACGCTTGTAGATGCCGCGACAACGCTTGGGTCGGTCACCGTCGGCGGCACGTTCAGGCCCGTGATGTCGCGAATTTGGGGAGTGACCAGGGGCATCTGACTCGCGAGCAGCATTAGCTGATCGGCCGACAATGTCGTCGGGTCAGTCTTCTTCGATGAAAGGTTCGGCTTGGTCGACTGAGCATTCGGCTCGGGGGTCGCTGCTTCTTTCACCGCAGTAGCTTCCGCGGGTGGCGGCTCAGGACCGGGAGGTCCCTGCGCGCCTGACAGAACCGCATCAAACCCAGATTCCGGCGCTTTCGTCGGCGTCTCGGTTGACGCTGCCTGCTTGGGCAATATCGCTGTAATTTCCATAGACGTTCCGCCACATGCAAGTAGGCGTACCAGGATGATCGGCAGATTTTCTTCTGGGCTCAGGGTGCCAAGTGCGGGGCTCGGGCAATGAAAGAACGACAAATGAGGCGACGGCCTAAACGTGGCGTCGGTGCCCCCGCCGATGTGTGCTGCATCAACCGAGCATGTTTCCAGGCAGAAACCCTTCCGATTTGGGATGATGTCTTGCAGGTACCTGCGACATTCATGCGGTGCTATCGGCAAAGGCGCCGACGCTACGTTTGGGCCGTCTCCTATTTGCATCCAAAGCCCTCCTCACGGCCTTCGCTAAGAAATGACGGACAACTCATTTTCCGGCGACGCAACGTTAAACAGACGCGACCGTGCTCCCAATCTGCGTGGCCAGTGCATCACCCGAAATCGGTTCCACGTCATCGGCTCGAATACTTCGAAGAGTCCGCCGCGTTCGTGTGTCTTGTAGGTACGCCCTGCCATTGGCGCCCACGATCCAGATGCGATGTTCGGATGCTTGCCGAACGCACGCACCAAAACAGGAATGCGACCCACCAAGGTCAGGGTGCAGGTAACTGCCGGTTCGACATTGGCAACCACACGCACAGTATGATCCCCAAGGATTTGGAAGGGCCATGGAACTCCGGTAGCCTAACCGTTCAGCCTTGCTAACGCGAGGTGCCCCGAGCGCAGAACATGACATGAGAAGCAACGTCTTTCTTCAGAAAACGCTTCCTCTGCTTATCATTGCGGGTGCGTTTGGTTTTCTCGCGGGGACTCTCTTCGAACGAAATAGTGCCGGGCCACCTCGAGATTCACTGAAGTCCAGGCAAATTGTCCAGAGCATTCTGTGGGGAGACGTGGTATTGCAATTGCCTGCCGGATGGCGGGGTGAGGCCGGCAAAGACCTCTACTGGATTTCGACCGAAGACAAGAGGTGTTTCGGACACATGATTTTGACCGACGGGGTTTTCCCTCAGGAGCCAAATGCTGCGTTTGCCAAGGCATCTCGCCTCTTGCATTGCTCGCCCGCGGAAGTGACTTACAAGAAGGGGCAATTCGGAGCGCAAGTCTATCTATTCGAGCAAAAGGCAGTTGATGGCAGCGCCCTATTAACCGCACAATCGATCGTCATCCTGGGTGGCGAGATGTATATTCAGTGGGCTCGCTATCCCCACGACACGGAGGCAGAGAAGCGCCGTGCATGGGAGCAATGGATGATTGTCGGCTGGCTAAAAGCTGCGAACCTGCCGAAGAAATCGAATCACGCGCCAATGTCGTAGTGCCTGAGTACGACAGACGGAGTGTCAGGAACCCAGAACCCAGAACCCAGAACCCAGAACCCGGGATATTCCCCGAAATCCGCCAGTGGGTGGACACGAATCGGTCGCAAGTTACGGAAGTGCTGATCTTTCCGGTGAGTTGACAGCGCATTTCACGTGGAACACGGACTACGCTGGTGAGCCATCGCCGCACCTCGTGGTCGTGAGGGAAGATAGTGGTGCCGCCTTCGATGGCGATACGGGATCGGCGGCTGACGGCCAAGGAGATGTCTCGCTCAGCGGAATTCGATATACCCTCAAGACAGACCCCGGAACAGCCTTCTCGGTGACTTGCACACCAACTGCTGATTCCAGTGTCGGCCCAGGAAGCGACGTGCTTACTGCAACAGCCGCAGTTAGTTACAAGGCTACAGCCACGCCCTTGCTTGTTGTGCTTTCAGGCGGTATCGCCCTTACCGATCATAGCCGAAGCTATTTAATTGGTCAGCATTGCACGGCGACTGTCTCCGGCTCACTGTCGATCGCTACTTACTCTTGGTCTACCTCGGGTGGTAGCCCGTTTAGCGACTTTCACGGCATCGAATTCAAGCGGAGCGCCAACTTCGCTAGCGGCCCAAACTGGTTCCACTTTCTCCGCTTACTATGCTGCCCCGGCCAGTATAAGCGTCCAATGTGCTGTGCACATGACGGTACCCACAGGCTCAAAGCCATCAACAGGCATTGACGCGACACCAAACGTCGATGCAGTCACAGTGGGGCCGACTAGCACCTACCAGACGGTAAGTGTCGGTAGCGTGACCATTACTGCCTCAAACTCAATCGCGCTGGCGCACTGCGCAGTTGACTCCACTGTTGGAATTCTGTTCAGGTCCACGATTAGTACACCTTCTGCTTACGTACACTCAGGCAGCGGAGCATCGGCGAAGGGAGGCTGGCACTATGTTCAACTCATAAGCCTCGGTCGCACACGAGTGGTTTCCGGCACTACCCAGACATTGCGAGTAGGCGGTCAGACTGACGGGCTCGACACTTGCTATCCGTACGAACCAGCGGGTGTAACCCCCAACGTATGGGATGCTGACACTACCGAAAGGAGGGCTGATGACGGGCCTGCGGAGTCGCTCGACACCATCGCGTCGAGCTACACGATAAACGAGCATTTTAATGTGTATGTCATGTACATGCCGCCGGGCTCGGATAGCAAATTTGTTCCTCTTCGCAAATACCCATGGTCTTGGGGAGGTACAGCGACCTACGCCAGTTCCGTTTGGACATTGTCTGCTAGCTCAGCTTCCTGTTCCTCGGCCGTTGACTATCCAGCTCATCCAAACTGGGCAAGACTCATAGACCTCGTCTCGGGAATTCTAACTTGGAGTCCATGATGCGCAAAACTTTCTGTACTTGTATTTCACTTCAGCTGCTTCTTGCAATGACCGCCCTTTGTGGCGGTCGTGCCCTTCCCGCTCTGGACGCAACTTCAGAGGGTCTCAAAGCTTACGTTTCCGCCCAAAAGTTGTTTAAGGCCGGCGCTTACGAAAAGGCAGAAATTCTGTGCAGCAACTCGATCGACTTGTTTGTGCAAGGTAGCGGATCGGAAGGACCGGCAAGGCCGCTTCTCGCCCAAATCCACATGCGTCAGGGCTACTACGCAGAAGCTCAAGAAGACTTTGCTAAATGCAGTCTCAAGGATGGCTACGTTGCCAGTAGTTGTGCCGTGGCCGCCCAAAGGGCCGGTCACTTGGATGCCGCAAAGAGGGTTCTTGCGATGTATTTCGTAAGGCGCGCTGACTACCTAGAGGATCGCTTCGGGATCGGCGTCAGTCTTCAAAAACAACAAAAAGATAACCTGGAGTTCGTGGCGTTGGTGTTAAGGGCGGTCGAAACAAAACGGGATCCAGCCGAGGTTATCGAGGACCTCGAAACCGCTGAAAAGCTCCTGCCCAAACAGGAAATCACAGCTTATCTCTTAGGCAACGCATTCTTGGAAACGAGAGACTTCAAGAAGGCCGATCACTATCTGAAAATGGCAGGCTCGACTCCTGACGGAAAGCTCCGCGGCCTCGTACAGGGTTCCCTAAAGCAGCTTTCCGCAGCCAAGAAGCGTCCTGCTCAAGGGTGAGCAACTTGGCAACGACACGTCGTTGACTTCAATGAGGCGAGATTGTCGGGCGGCTCCCGGTTCCTTGCTCGCCGAGATATGCCATACTCGGGAGGATGCCGAAAGGGCTTTCCCTGTCCGATTTTGATGCCGTCCTCTTTGACGTCGATGGCACCCTGGTCGATAGCATGGAGATGATCGTTCGAGGCCTTGGAGATGTTTTCGAACGGTTTAAGGGGCGACGCCCCGATCGAGGAGAAATCCTCGCCCTGATTGGCCTTCCGTTGCGAAAGCAACTCCGGCTCTACTCCGATGTAGAACCCACCACCGAACAGATCGATGAAATGGTCGCATTCACGTTAGCTCGCTTTGACGAGCTCGCAGAATTTGAATCCACTTTCCCCGCCGCGATCGAAGCGTTGAAGCTTTGCCACAAGCAGGGTTTGAAGACCGCTTTAGTCACCAGCAAGTGCGGGGTCGAACTGTCTGGATTCATGAAGAGATTTGAAGGAGCGCACTACGTCGATGCGACGGTGTGCTCCACCGATGTTAATCACCCTAAGCCCAACCCAGAGAGCGCCTTATTGGCTTGCGAACGACTGGGCGTGTCTCCGAGCCGAACGGTTATGATCGGCGATTCCATTTACGACCTGCGCTGTGCGCGCGGGGCCGGAGTCGCTGCCATCGCCGTGGCCTACGGAGCCGCTGAACGCGACGCTCTGCTTGCAGAGAAACCCGACGCCATGTTCGAAGCCCCTGAAGACCTGCTGGCCTGGACACAGACCGCCTTTTTAGTAACGCCATGCCCCGCAAGAAGTTAACCGAACCCACGCCCACTACGCCCGAGTTAGAACTAGAAGCAACGCCCGCTCCCGAAAAGCCGAAGAAGACGACTCGAGCCAAGAAGACGACCGAACCGGTCGTCGCCCCTGCCCCAGAGACCAAAGCTGCTGCCACCAAGGCTAAGCCGAAGCCCGCTGCCAAGAAGGTAGCGGAGCCCGTCGTCGTTGTTGCTGAAGAGCCAAAGGCTCCGAGAGCCAAAATCGGCGCGACCAAGAAGGTTGCCGCACCTGTCGTGACCGCCAAGGCGAAACCTGCGGCACCTAAGAAGGTAGCTCCCGCGCCAACCCCCGAACCCACCGGACCGATCACCACCAAAGCCAAGATCGACGCCTTTGAAGAGGCCAAGGCCCGGTTCGACGAGATCGTCCTTGAGCCAGATCCAGAACCAGAACCAATCGTCGTCAAAGCCGAACCCGCGCCGAAAACACGAATCGGTCGAGCTAAGAAGACAGAGGCCCCCGCTCCCGTAGCCGCCACCGAAACGGTGGACTTCGGAGGCGACCTCGTCGTCTCGTTCCGCCCCCGAGTCGGCGGAGCGGTGAAGGAAGCGCCCGCTAAGCAAGCCGAGCCCAAGCGAGGCGAAAAGCCATCGCGACAGAAGGCGGCTGCTTCGGCATCGGCGGCCGAACCAGAAGTTTTCATCGGCCTTCGCGACGAGAACGACATGCCGATCCCGAACTGGCGCCCGCGCCAGAAGCCGCCCGTAAACGCGAGCAAGGAAGAGGGCGACGAGAACGGATTCGAGGGCGGAGAGGAGTCTGAAGACCAGGGCCTATCGCCGCGACGATCACGCCGACGTCGACGAAAGGAGTTCCAGGGCGCAGAAATTACGGCTGAAGGAGTGGTGGAAGCTCCCGAGCCAGCTGCCGCACCGGTCGTCACGGTTCGCAAGGCACCCGAACTTCCCAAGATCGAGGTCAAGCCGGCGATCCCGATTCCCGACGACGCCCCCCAAATCGTCCTCCGAGCCGGGATTCCGACGCTCGTTCGAAACCATCGGGTCTATCCGCCGATCATGTTCTTTGGCAGCCCGAGCGACGAGCGACGAGCGGCCACCGTCCTCGATGAGCTGAGAATGGCAGGCGACGCGGGAGTGCACCTTCACTCCTACCTCGTCGACCTCGAAGTCGACTCTGCGGCAACCGATGCAGCCGTCCAGTTCGCGGCCTATATTCTCGCCAAGTCGGTCGAGATCGACCCCGAATCGCAAGTCGTCTTCCGAGTTGCCTTCCTTCCTCCCCGAAACTGGGAAGACAAGTACACGAAGGGCCGATACCGCGCCGCTGATGGTTCGACTCCCGAGCCGAGCGTGTGCGATGAAGAGTTCTGGGGGACCGCGGCCAACTGCCTGGAGATCTTCGTCAAGAAGCTTCGGATGCTCGATCTGAACTACCATATCCTTGGCGTTCACCTTGAGCGCGGCGAGTGGTTCATGACCGAGGGTCAAGGCTACGACACCTCAAGAGCCGCTCAGGACGCGTTCCGAAACTGGACGCGCACCCGGTACCTGAACGACGAAGTCACCCTTCGCGCGTCGTGGTTCGATGGCACGGTTAGCTTCGACAACATCCAGATTCCTGAGTTCCAGCCGGAAGGCGCCGAGGGCGAGAAGTTCGTCCGCTCGTCACGCAAGCAGCGACGGTACGTGGACTACCACCTCTTCCTAAGCGATGCCACCGTGCACCGCATCAGCGAGTTGGCCTACGTTGCCAAGGCGGCAAGCGACGGCTACTTCCTAGTTGGTGCTTGCTACGGATACACATTCGAGTGGTCTCACCCGAGCAATAGCCACCTCGGCCTCGGCAAACTTCTGCGCTGCCAGGAAATCGACTTCATCGCCGGCCCGCCCAGCTATCGAAACCGAGAGCCCGGCGGTACCGCCCCCTTCCCCGGCCCGATCGACAGCTTTGCCCTTAACGGCAAGTTGTACATCAGCGAGGAAGACTACAAGACTTCGCTCAGCAGCGGCCACGAGCCCGACGATTTCAACCCCGCACTCAAGACGCCTCAGGCTCTGGAAAGCGTGCACTGGCGTGGCGCCGGTGCCGCCCTCGCCCACGCAAGCGGATTGGCTTGGATGGACCAGTGGGGCAACGGCTGGCTCAAGACGGCAAGCGTTTGGGAGCGAGCAGCTAAGCTGCGAGAGGTCCTCACAGACCGGATGGAAGCCCCTCTCGGCGACCCCGAGGTTGCCGTCTTCATCGACGAGCGTGCTCTGGCCTACCTCGTTGACCCGAACGCTTTCACTCTCCTCGTCCAGAACGTCCGCGAGTCGGTGCTCCGAGCCGGCGTTAGCGCCGCGTTCTATCTCCTGAGCGACCTCGCCCACCGCGAGAAGTTCCCGGAGAGCAAGCTCTACCTGTTTGTAAACGCTTGGGATATCCGCCCCGAGCTTCGAGCCGCTATTAAGTCGCGCCTCCAGCGCGAGGGCAAGGTTCTGTTCTGGCTGTACGCGGCTGGCCTCTTCGACGCGGGCAGAGACTCACTTGAGAGAGCGCGTGAGGTCACGGGCATCGCGCTCAAGCCTCAGCCTTACTACAGCAAGGCAGGCACCACGATTCTCAATCGTCGCCACCCGCTGAGCGAGGCCTTCCCCGATCGATCGCTGATCGGCGGAACCAAGCTTGAGCCAAGCTACTTCGCGATCCCAGAGAACGCGACGGTGCTTGGCGAATACTCGCAGACCGGTCTGCCAAGCTTTGTGGTCAAGGAATTCAAGGAAGGTCCCGCGGAGACCCATTGGACGAGCGTATTCCTCGGTGAGCCACTCGTGAACCCCGCGCTGATCAGAGCTCTTGCTCAGATGGCGGGGGCCCACGTTTGGAACTTCCACGAGGATGTCGTCCATGTCCGCGCACCGTTCTGCACCGTTCACTGTTCCGGCGCGGGGCCTCGAACGATCACCCTGCCGAGCAAGTATTCCGCTTACAACCTGCTGACCAGCCAGTGGACGTCGGTCGATTCGTCGAACCTGCGGTTCACTGCGGTCGATGGCTCGACCCACGTATTCCTCGTCGGTCCGAAGGAAGATCTCACCCACTTCTTGGAGCGAGACCCATCCGCCGCGTTGCGAATGGAAGAGCTGCCGCCTCGCGAACTCAACATCCGAACCGACAACGCCAACTTCGACGTCCCGATCATGAAGCTCGACGAGTGGATTGAGGGTGGAGACGAGGAAGTCCCGGAGGATTGGTTCCTGCGAGCCCCCCAGATCGTCGACGAAGGCGATCAGCCGGAAGCCGATAACGCAGACTCCGAGAAGGTAGGTCGGCGACGCCGTCGACGTCGACGTCCTGGCAACGACCGAGAAGGCACCGAGGAACTCATCACGGCCCGCGCCGAGCCCTCGGGCACTCGTGACGGCTCGTTCGACGACATCGGCATGAACGTGTTGTTTAGGAAGAGAGAGTAGTGCCAGAAGCTGCATTCAAAGCCGGCTACGTTGCCCTCGTTGGTAAACCCAACGTGGGCAAGAGCACCCTTCTCAACTTCATGGTCGGCCAGAAGGTCTCCATCGTCAGCAACAAGCCGCAGACCACTCGTCGGCGAGTGCTTGGCATCACGACGACCGAGAGCTACCAGATCGCCTTCATCGACACCCCCGGTATCCACGAGGCGCATACCCAGCTAGGTCGGACGATGATCGACCAAGCGAAGAGCGCTCTCGGCGACACCAACCTGGTCGTGTATGTGGCCGATGGCTCCCACCACCCCGGTGACATGGACAAGCAGATTGCACGAATGCTCCGAGGAGCGGCCGGCGAAGTCGGCGTACCTTTGATCCTTTGCATGAACAAGATGGATCTGCTCAAGGCAGAGAACGTCCAGAGAAACGTGGACGCCTACTGCGAGATGTTCGGCACCACCGAATACATGATGACGACCGCGACCCGAGGGCAAAACGTCGATCGCCTGATGGAGATGATCGTCGAAAAGCTTCCCTCGCAGGCCGCCATGTATGGCGAAGACGAGTTTACGGACCAGTCCAGCCGCTTCATGGCCAGCGAGTTCGTTCGCGAGAAGATCCTGATCGCAACTCGCGAAGAGATCCCTCATTCGGTGGCCGTGATGGTCGACCAGTGGGACGAGGATGAGAAGTTCGTCCACATTGGGGCGACGATCATCGTTGAGAAGTCCAGCCAGAAAGGCATTCTTATCGGAAAAGGTGGCCAGTTCTTGAAAGAGATCGGCACCAAGGCCCGCACCGAAATCGAGGCGCTCCTCGCGAAGAAGATCTATCTGGAGCTCCACGTGAAGGTTTCAGAGGGTTGGCGTATGAATCCGCGGATCATTCATGAGCTGGAGTACAGCGAGTGAATTCGGACCTGTTCGGACAGCCGCTTCAAGCCGACCCAACCGTCGCCCTAAAGTCTGTCCGGCCTCCTACCCTCAAGCAGGGCCCCCTTCCCCGCGTCCAATTCGTCATCGAATTTGTCGGACCCCGCTCGGTGCCGGCTTCGCAGGCCGCTGCATTGGTTTCAGCGCAGTGGCACGCCGCCTTCGGTCAACCCGCCGCCTGGTGTATGCGCCCGTCGGACAAGACCTGGCAGCCCCTCACCAACGCCCAGGACGGCTCCTACGACTCTTTGGCCCTTGCTTGGGACATTGTCGGCGAGCAGGGCTCTATATCGGGGGTTGCGGGCAATCACCTAATGACGACCGCGGAGAGCTTTGCCGCCCAGATCAACCGTCGTCCAATGCCGATGCCGACGCCGCCGGAGCTCGATGGGATCGCTGGACTGCTCCACAACGCACTGCAGAACCTCGACGCGGGCTTTGCGCTGATGGTCGTCCCGGTGGGTGGCCTGGTGGCTGAGCGCGATCTATGGATCTTGTGCAGCCGCCTGGGCCTCTCGATGTCGCCGGAGGGCTCGTTCGATTGGCGAGCGGGAGACCATCCGATGCCCCTATTCAGCATCACTCCCATCGGAGACACCGAGAACTTCAGCCTTGGAGCGGTTGAGCGGGGCGCAAATCACCAGGGGGTGACGATCGGGTTCAGCTTGCCTCTCTCGCCCGAACCGGTGGAGGGTTGTAGGGGGTGTTTCGCGGCGGCCAACTTCCTTGCGACGTCCATCAACGGACGGATCTTGGACGATTCTGGCGGGCAAATGACCGACGTCAAGCGGGCCAGTCAGCGGGAGACGATTCGGCAGGCAGTTGAGACGTTGAACCGTCTTGCCATTCCGCCGGGTTCGGCGGAAGCTATTCGGCTGTTCGGCTAGGTTTGCTCAGAACCCCTCTCCTCTCCGGGGGAAAGGGGCAGGGGTCATAGCCATTTAGTTCAGGGTTCTCTTGCGTCACGACGAAGGTCTGTCGGCTCCCGGACCCCTCACCCCTGCCCCTCGCCCCCTACTCTCCTCTCCCCCGGAGAGGAGAGTAGGTTCAGATTCCACCTACTTATAGATCGTCGTCTTCGATCTCTTGGTGCGATGCCTTGGCCGAGTTCGCCCGACGCCGGACCTGACCGTAGGTGCGACCGGTTGGGGACTGGGGTTGCTGTGGCGGTTGAGGAGCGCTTGGCGTTACGGGGGTCTCGCCGATCGTTGTGGTCGCGGTGGTGATCACCCGGTTGCGAACGACATCCTGATGAGCCATACCGATGAGCGTGTGCTCGTGGCCCTTCTTGCCCGCGGCCCGATCCCACAGGTAGAGAATTGGCGACGCGTTGTAGAGCGACGAGTAGGTTCCCGAGATGATGCCGACGAGCATCGCGACTACGAAGAACTTGAGTTCCGGAGTCGGGGTACCAATCGCCACAAGGATCGCGAGGGTGACGATGACTGTCATCGACGTATTGATTGACCGTGCGAACGACTGAGTGATCGATCGGTCACACAGGTGGCCGAAGTCCTCGCCAGGTTTGACCCGGCGTAGGTTCTCACGGATTCGGTCGAAGACGACGATCGTGTCGTGGACAGAGAAACCGATCATCGTGAGCATCGCGGTAAGGAACAGCGCGCTCACTTCCCAGTGGAAGAGGAAGCCGAAGATGGCCGACGTGCCGAACACAACCAATATGTCGTGTCCCAAGGCGCCAATCGCGGAGACGCCGAACCTAAGGCCGGCGTTGAATCCGCCGAATCCAATACCGAACCGGAAGGCAAGGTAGAGGATGATCAAGCTGGAACTGACCAAGACACCGGTAATCGCGTTACGCAGCGTCTCCTTCTGGACCGAGGCTCCGATAGAAGTGAAGCCACGGTTGTCGGTAGCCTTTAAGCCGGTTACGTCGGCAATCTTTTGAATCGCAGTGGTGTCACTAGCGGTCAGGCCAGTGCTAGCGGGAATCGTAATGTAGGCGATTTTCTCGTTCTTGCCACTTCCAAGCTGAACGTTGGCGCCTCGGTAGCCGCCTGATTCGAGCTTTGCCTGGATAGCCGGGCCGGTGGCCGACGCATCGTTAACCGCGTACTGAAGCTCCGTTCCGCCCTGGAATTCGACGTTCGGCTTGAAGCCGCCCATGAAGAAGAAGGGGATGCTGATGACGATCGTGATGATCGAATACAGGAACCACTTCTTGTACTTCTCCACCACTCGAAGCGGCTCGCTCTCGTCGCCGAGAAGCTTGCCGAACCAGTTTCGGTCTAGCGCGTACCACTTCGGATCGGAAGCAATGCCTGCACCGATAGAGAACTTCAAGAGCGATCGGGTAACCGTCACCGCGGTGAAGAGCGAGATCGCGACACCGATGATCAGTGTCGTGGCAAAGCCCTTGACCGGTCCAGTGCCGATATTCACCAGCACGAGCGAGGTGAGCATCGTACAGGCGTTAGAATCGACAATCGCCGGGAGGGCACGCCGGAAGCCAAGTTCAATAGCACTTGCCAAGCTCTTGCCGCTCTTAATCTCTTCCTTGAATCGCTCAAAGACGAGGATGTTGGCGTCTACCGCCATACCCACCGACAAGATAAAGCCAGCGATCGCGGCGAGCGAGAAGGTCGCGTTAATCAGCTTGAGTACGGTGAGGGTGAACAGGACGTAGAGCAGCAACGCGATAAGCGCCACAAAGCCGGGGAAAGAGTAATAGGCGATGAGGAATAGCGCGATGATCCCAAACGACACCATGCCCGCGGTGACCATTTTGCCGAGGGCCTGAGAACCGATCGTCGGGTCAACGCTCTCCTGGCTGAGGGGCTTCAAGTCGACAGGAAGCGAACCGGATTTCAGCTTGTCGACCAAGCTGGTGACCCAAGCCGCTGAGAACTGGCCATCGATGACCGCTTCTCGCTCAAGGACGGCGCCTTCCTTCAGCGGGGCAATGCTCAGAACCTTGCCATCAAGGACGGTCGCAAGATTCTCTCCATCTCGCTGGTGAGCCAAGCTCCACCTTCGAATCTTTTCTTGACCAGTGAGCGAGAAGATCATCTCCGGCTGATAGCCTTCGCCCTTTGGCTGGACATTTGCCGTCTCGAGATCCGTTCCGGCGAGAATGGGGGCCCATCCCTTAATGATTGACGCGTACTCGGCCGAGCCATATCGAATCGTGTCGCCTAAGCCACTGGTCTTTCGGAAACTAACCGAAGGATCGTCCTTTTTCGGCTCGTCAACGGTCGTGTAAGGGGCGTACGACCGGGATTTGCTGACCACGTTGCTTGCATCAAAGAACTCGATGCGTGCGCTTGAGCCAATGACCGCCATCGCCTTGTCAAGATCCGTCAAGCCGGGAAGCTCGACGATGAACTGGCTGTCGCCCTTGGCAAGAATTGTAGGCTCCGCAACGCCGAGGGGGCCCACGGCGCGCCGACTCAGGATCGAGAGCAAATTCTCGCGTATTGAGCTAACGTTGGTCTTTTGTTCAGGCGTTAGCTTCGAGAGATCCATCTCATACGTAAGGCGGATACCGCCCTTGACGTCGAGACCGTAGTGGAACTCTTTTTGAGTGAAAAGGAGCCCGGAAAGGAGACCGAGACCTAGTACGAGAAGAAGGAAGTAGTAACTCTTAGAGCGCAAATTCGATACGCCTCCTGTGGCGTCCTCTGTTCGCGGCATTGTACCCTTTGGGAAGGAGGCCTGGGTCAGCGAACTGAGCGGCTATGGTGCCTCCCCTTGCGGGATGGTTTGTTCCCGGAGGGGAGGCTATTCACTTTCTAGTCTTTGGCCCAGAACATCTCGCCGGCCGATTCGGAGATGACCGACTGCTTCAGGACGTTGAGCGCCTTTCGAAGGCCCTCCATCGGAGACATGAGGCCGTCCTCGTGCTCGATGCTCAGGACGTAGTCGTAGCCGAGGACCCGAAGGGTCGAGCAGAAGTCCTTCCACCACTCGATTCCGTGGCCGTAGCCGACCGAGCGGAAGACCCACGAACGCTCGAGGATGTCGCCGTAAGACTTGGTGTCCAGGTTGCCGTTTCGACCGCTGTTGTACGGATCGATCTTTGTGTCCTTTGCGTGGACATGGAAGAGCGCGCCTTCCGCGCCGAGCTCTCGAATGGCGGCAATCGGGTCGATGCCCTGCCACCAGAGGTGGCTCGGGTCGAAATTGGCCCCGATCTGCTCGCCCGCGGCCTTGCGCAGCTTGAGCAGGGTGTCGTTTGCGTAGCAAACGAATCCGGGGTGCATCTCGATGGCGAACTTCACGTTGTTCTGCTTCAGGAAGGCGTTCTGCTCCTTCCAATAAGGGATCACAACCTGGTTCCACTGATAGTCGAGGATGTCGCGGAACTCGTCGGGCCAGGCGCAAGTGACCCAGTTCGGGTTGACCGCATTTGGACCGTCGCCCGGGCAACCACTAAAGCCGTTTACGACAGGAACGCCGAGGGCGCTCGCGATTTTCACCGAGTTCACAAACGCTTGGTGATGCTCGGCGGCGATCGCCTTGTTCGGGTGAATCGGGTTGCCGTGGCATGAGATCGCGGAGATCATCAGCCCGCGGCTCTCGACTTCCCTCACGAGCTTGTCTCGTGCCTCTTTGCTCTCGAGAAGTTTGTCAACCTCGAGGTGGGCTGCGCCTGGATAGGCACCACATCCAAACTCAACGGCCTCAATTCCTTCTGCCTTGACGATATCCAGCGTCTCGGTCAACGACTTATCGCCAAACAGCGCGGTAAAGATCCCAATCTTCATTCCATTTCACCCCTCAGGTCTACAGTCCCGATTATGCCCACGGCTGGTGATCCGATACAACCGAGCCGTCGTATAAACCATTGAAGATGAAAGTAGGGAGAGAACAACAGAGGTCGTTCAATTGGGTGTTCGGATCGATCCAGTCGATGGAAGGCACACTCACATCGATCTTGCAAGGCTTAGCCAATCGGCCGGACCGTTTGGAGAAGGCTTGGGTTCAATCCATCAGTCTCACCAATCGGTCTCAGGCCACCGTAGAGGAACTCAATCGCTTGGGGACCGCATTCGATGATCCGGTGTTTCGCCGAGCCTCCTACAAACTGCAGGAAGCCATTGAATGCCTGAGCTACGCCACCGAGAGTTCCGAGTACGGAAGGCTCGACAGCGCCACTACAGACTTGAGTCGAGCCCAGAAACTCCTCGCCGAGGCGAAGGATTCCCTGCTGCACAACTCTCCGATTCCCTACCGATCCTGGATACTCAACCCGATCCGAAACTGGCCTCGACCGCTTACAAGGAACTAAGCGCAGACTCAATTGCCGCGTAGTCGGGAAAGTCGAGCAAGGTGGGTGTTTGCTCGCTGTAGCGGATGATCCCGTCTTTGTCGATGATGAATACGGCTCGGGCGGTGCCCTCTCCGAGTCCGGCAAAGTCCGGCCAGATCACGTCGTAGGCGCGGGCGGTGTCCTTTTGAAAGTCGGCGAGCAAGGGGAAACCAATGCTTAGCTGCTTTGCCCATTCCTCCAAGACGAACGGGGTGTCGTTGCTAATGCCATAGACCTGGGCGTTGGCCGCGTTGTACTTCTCAAGCCCCTGAGTCACATCGCACATCTCCTTGGTGCAGATGTGGGTGAATGCGCCCGGATAAAAGAGGAGAACGACATTCGCTTTGCCGCGGCTGTCGCTAAGCTTGACGTCGACGACGCCTTCCGGCTTTTTGGTCTTGAGGGTGAAGTCGGGGGCGGCGATTCCAACGGGTAGCGGCATGGGTGGTTTTTACCTCAACCAACGGGGTTGTGCCGCCTTCCCCGGAGGGTGTCTCATCATAACAGCAGCCACCGATCCGATTTCCAAATCCTCAATCCTCGATCCTCAATCTGCAATCCTAAAGGGGTGAACGACTTGCGTTGGGGCATTGATTTGGGGGGGACGAAGATTGAAGGGGTGATCCTTCCGCCCGATGGGATTGAGCCGATTGCTCGAATCCGCATCCCTACCGAGGCGGACGGCGGTTACGACCACATTCTCTCCCGCATCGGCCTGCTCGTCGACCTATTAGGCAAAGAAGCTGCTGTATCCGGGCCGGACGTCATCGGCATCGGAACTCCCGGGGCGATCGACCCTCAATCGGGGCTAATGAAGAATGCCAACACGACTTGCCTTTCGAAGAGGCCGCTGGACAAGGACCTGGAGAAGGCTCTCGGTTTCAAAGTCATTTGCGCCAACGATGCCAACTGCTTTGCGCTCGCGGAGGCGCGGTTTGGCGCCGCCAAAGGGGCTTCGACCGTCTTCGGAGTCATCATGGGGACCGGGGTTGGTGGGGGATTGGTTGTCGATGGAAGGGTCCTCAACGGCCTCCAGGGAATCGCCGGCGAATGGGGTCACAACCCGGTCGAGCCGGGTGGAAAGCTTTGCTATTGCGGCCGACGAGGCTGCGTTGAAACGGTGATCTCCGGCCCATTTCTCGAGGCGTACTACCAAGACCTCACCGGCAACCACCTAAGGCTCCCCGAGATCCTAAGTCGATTGGATTCTGACGACGCCGCGAAGTCGACTCACGACCGACTGATCGAGTTCTTTGGCAAGGCGCTGGCGGTCGTCCTTAACACCCTCGATCCCGAAGTCGTCGTCCTCGGCGGTGGCGTCGGAAACGTCGACTCACTGCTCACCCTGGGCCTAAAGTCGGTCGAGGAAAACCTGTTCAACGACCGCCTTGCCACCCGGATTTTGAAGCCAGAACTGGGTGATAGTGCAGGGGTCTTCGGTGCGGCCACGCTTCCTCGGGCTTTTTTGCACTAAATTGCAGCAATCGCCCAACTATTTTTGCCAGGACCTGCGATAATGGGTTCGTCTGGCAACCCAATTAAAATTGCCGGGTCTCTTTGGAACGGAGGACGCGATATCTTATGAACCTAAATCTTCGCTATGTATTGCCGATTTTGGCATTCGGCGTTGCAGCGGCTGCTCAGGCAGTCACGTTTGACAACGTCATTATTCAGGCTCCGCCTATGTCGACTGGCTCGAGCTTCACGACTATCGGCAACAGCATTTCTTTCTTTACGCCGAACGCACTCGTCGGCGACCCGGTTGCCCCGCTTCGAGCCGGCACCTTGGCGATCCAGTTCGACGCCCATGTAGGCTTCGGCCCCTCGCTTTTCGCAGACGGCCTCGTGGTTGACCCGGTTGGCCTGCTCCTTGGTTCGGGCACGCTCAGCTTCTCTGAGGACATTTTCGAACTCGACGGCCTGGGCAATGAAATCGGTGGCCCGATCGGTCATGTCGATGCGACCCTCACCTCGGCATTTATTGGCACGTGGAGCAGGACGATTATGTTCGATCATATCGTCAAGAACATCCGCGCCAAGAAGGTATTCGTTTTGACTGCGGTCGACACCGACGTTCTTGACGTCGCCGCAGTTGGCATCATCAACCAGAACCTCATGCCGGTTCCGGAGCCCGCGACCATGGCCACCCTCGGCCTTGGCGTGATCGCGCTCTTGAAGCGACGCAAGAAGTAAGGCCCCGTTTGAGGGCTGCCTCCGAAGACCGGGCGTACTAAAAGGAACGCCCGGTCACCCTGTTAATCCTTATGGGATTACGGCTACTAAGAAAACAGAAGGGACGGTTGAAGAATCTGGAAGCAGTTTCCTTCGGCGATCCGTCAAAACAGAAAAATAGATCCGCCCTTGAAGTAATGAGGCTTCGGGCATGCAAGGGAGAATCCTTTAACATGAAATCAGCACTTCGTTTAATCATTCCCGCAGCGGCACTCTTCGTTGGTGTTGCTGGGGCCGAGGCAGTGACGTTCGACAACGTCGTAATCACCGCGCCTCCTCTCTCGACTGGTGCGACCTATGCCGCCATCGGGAACACAATTTCGTTCTTCACTCCGTCCGCATTGGTCGGCGACCCGGTCGCACCTCTTCGGAGCGGACTTCTCTCGATTCAGTACGATGCCCACATCGGCGCCGATCCAGGAGCTTTTAGCTCGATCACCAACGACACGGTTGGCGTGGTGCTCGGCTCGGGTCAGATCGACTTCTCAGAGGACATCTTTGAAATCGATGGTCTCGGAAACGAGATCGGCGGGCCGATCGGTCACATCGGCGGTAGCTACACGGTCGCGTCCAGCACGCCTTGGGACGAGACGGGAAGCTTCTCGCGAGCAGCCAAGAACATCCGCGCCAAGAAGGTCTATCTTCTTTCGGCAGTGGATACCCACGCGCTCGACCTCGCTGCGATCGGAATCATTAACCAGCACTTCGAGTCGGTTCCTGAGCCTGCTTCATTTGCGGTTCTCGGACTCGGCATCGTTGCGGTTCTCAAGCGACGAAAGAAGTAGACCTGCCGGTCTTCCTTCCTTTGGGGCGCCTCCAACTCGGAGACGCCCCTTTTTGTTGATCTTTATCCTAAGTTTTTTGGGGAATCTCTCAATAATTCAGTCTTGAGGCGCCTGTATTTTTGCTGGCCCAAAGGAACTGAGGATGAGAATGAACCGGAAACTTCGAATGGCCACCGTTGTCGCTGCGGGTGCCGCATGCTGTATCGCAAACGCGATGACGTTTGACAACATCTCGGTGAGCCCCCCACCGCTTTCAAGCGGCTGGGCCTTCGCAGCGGGTGGCAACAGCATCTCCTTTTTCACACCCAATGCGATGGTGGGAGATCCGGTCGATCCGCTCCGCTCGGGCACCCTCCAGATTCAATACGACGCTCACGTAGGCAGCGACCCCGCCATCTTTGCCGCCGGAGTCACCGTGACCCCCATCGGCGCCCTTCTTGGATCGGGCACGATCTCTTTCTCGGAAGACGTGTACGAAATCGACGGCGTCGGCAACCAGCTCAACCTCATCGGCCATGTTGACCAAGTGTTCAACTCGGGCTTTGGTGGTAGTTGGAGCCAGGACATCGCCCTTGACCACGCGGTCAAGGACCTGCGAGCTTACAAGACATTCGACTTCAGTGCGATCAACACGAACGCCCTCGACGTTGCCGCTCTTGGCATCGTGAATCAGAACCTCAAGGCGGTTCCTGAGCCTTCTGCCCTTCTCGCCCTAGCTATCCCCTTTGTGGGGCTCCTCAAGCGCCGAAAGTAGGCAACTTAGTCGCCGCCGACATCCTCCGACCAAGCTCGGAGGATCTCGGCGACGCTCCAGGCTTGCCAAGGGCAGCCGCCCGCTTCCTGTGGCTCGTCGCCATCATAGACCTCGGCGATCCCCCCCAAGCCGTACTCGGTGATCATCGACTTGGCTTCCCTCAGGATTCGCTTCGCCTCTTGGCGATCACCGGTGTATTTCGAAATTGCCGTCACGTACGGCCCCAGAAGCCACGGCCAAGCTGTGCCCTGATGGTATGAAGCATCCAAGTCGGGCAGCGGTCCCTTGTAGCGACCTCGATAGCCGGGCTCATTGGGCCCCAAGGTTCGTAGGCCGTTAGTGGTCAGGAGATCCCTCGCTACCACCACGAGTGCTCTCCTCGCGTGTTCGGGATCGACTGGACTGAACGGCAATGCCATCGCGATCACTTGATTGGGACGAAGTGACGCATCGGCGGGGTCCACAGTGTCGAGATAGTGGCCAAGGTGCTCATGCCAAAACTTGCTCTCGAAGTTAGATTCGGCCTTTTCGGCGGCAGCGGTAAAGACCGCCTTGTCATACCTTCCCTTTGTCCGCTCAGCGAGCCATTCCATGACACGCAACGCATTGATCCAGAGGCCGTTGATCTCCACCGGCTTGCCATGACGAGGGGTGACCACCCAATCGCCGACCTTCGCATCCATCCAAGTTAGCTGTACTCCTGCCTCGCCCTGAGTCAGCAGCCCGTCGATCGGGTCGACCGCGATCCCGAAGAGCGTTCCTTTTACGTGCCAGTCGAAGATGTCTTCGAGCGCGACGCGCATCGCCTTCGCGAACTTCGGTTCCCACTCTGCCTCCAAAGTCTTGTAGACCGCGTTGGCAAACCAAAGCGTGGCGTCAACCGTGTTGTAGTCCGGAGTTTCCCCTGACTCCACAAACCGATTCGGAATCAGACCCTGGTGCCGCTGGCTTGCGTAGTCCGTTAGGATCTGCCGAGCCTCGGCGATGCGCCCGGTTTGAAGGCAGAGGCCGGGGATCGAGATCATTGTGTCCCTTCCCCAGTCGGTAAACCATGGGTAGCCCGCGATGATCGAGGACCGAGTCTTCGTCTTGACAAAGAACTTGGCCGCCGCTTCTTTAAGCAGCGGCGAGAGTCGGAATTCGGTTGATGGCTCGTCTTCGTCGGTCGAGATCGGCTTCACGCCTCCTTGGGACGACGCAACAAGCACTGCCGACTCGCCCGGCAGGAGTTCGTATCGAAGTTCGCACGGACAATAGAGGTCGTCTCGCGGATTCAGGCCCCGATCCGATTCTCGGGCGTGCTCAAACCGGTAGTACCAACCCTGAACCGGAAGTCGCTGAGCTTTCGGGTGACTGATGAACAGCGACACATTTCCTTCGCGAGCGACGGTGCCATCCTTCGGAAACGTCAGTTCCTCGGGGTAACTGGCATGGTCCGAAAAGTTGGAGTGGTAGTCCCGGTGGCAGATGAGGGGCCGCAAGGTCAGGAGAAGAGGAATCGCGCCGACATTTCGATACTCTATTGTCACCGCGTTCACGCCCGGATGGATTCGAACTCGCTTCTCGAGCTCCATTTCCGCGGCCTTGTAGCGCCACACCGCGACCGAACCCACGCTGAACTCGCGCAGGTAGTGATAGCCCTCGGGAAACACCGCGCCTGGATACTGGTTAGCGGATAGACCAACGGGATTCCCATCTGCCTGCACGGTGGTGTCTACCGAGGCCAAAAGCAACATGCGGCCAGTCGGAGGAGTGGTGGCGGCGACCAATAGCCCGTGGTAGCGCCGAGTATTTATCCCCGCAGCGGTACCCATCGCGTACCCGCCGATTCCGTTGGTGAGCAACCATTCACGTTTCGAGGACACCTCGAGGTTCCGGCACTGCTGTTCGCTGAGCGTGTATCGCATGGCTTTGCTTTGGGGAGATTACTTCTTGGGCGGGTCCACTTCGATGAGTTTTCGCTTCGGGGGCGCGGTTGGATCGATCCGTCGCCGCTGAAAGACTTCTAGCAGGGGGTCGATTCGGACTCGGAGCCCGATTCGGTAGTCGCTAGGTGACTTTCGATACACCATGTAAGGTTCCAGCGCACCCACCGCCTGGGACACGTAATACTCGTGGTCGTACCACTTCCGGGTGTTATCGAACTTGGTGATATAAGCAAATTTGGTTGATCCCAAGTTCAGGTCCGACCGAATGATGTAGCCGCTCTTCGCGACCAGCGCATCAATGGGAAACTCCGGCGATCCCCAATCGGTTGCAAAAACCAATCCGCCACCAAGCATGAGTGCGGGAAAAGGATGAAACGTGGCTCCTACGAGCGCTCGACCCCATCCAGAAGAATTGCGACCGGTGAAGCCCTCAAGATCGAATCTAACCATGCTGGTTACGTCCGTCATCAGCTTCTTCGGCGGCAAGCCGAGCGACGAGCGAATGACTCCGCGCGAAATCGTTCCCTCGGACTGACGACGAAGGCTCTGAAGCCTGACCTGAGTGAAGAACACCGCGTCGCCCAGCGGCCCGCCCTGCTCGTAGGCAAGCTCAATGGGTTTGTTGTAATCGATGTTAGGGTCGCGGATGCTGAATCGGTTTGTGAAGGTGGATACCGCCACCGTCGACTTCGGGCGGAGCATGTATTTCCGCTCACGCTCTGGGTCTTGAACGCCGACGTTGTCCAAATAGGAGAACGAGAACTGGTCGTCCAAGTCGGACTTGATGGGTGCAGGATAGATGTCGTCGCCGGGTAAGAGGGATCGTGCGAACTCCATTCCGTAGCTTGGCTTCGAGCCGGGAAACGTTGCGAAGTGAACCCCGAGGCCGTAACTGCGACCCAAGTCGAACCCATTGTCCAGGCTCACTCCAAACCCTTGACCATGTCGGTAGGAAAAGCTGGGGGCGTTGATTCCTGCGCCCTGACCCGAAAGCTGCTCGGTGTAGCTGGGGGCCGAGAGGATCGGCGCGCCAAAGATGCTCAGGGTGGGGTGAGTGATCTTTGCGTATTGGCCGGTCGTCACCACGATCTTGCTTCCCGATATCGCGAAGATCTCCGGCTTGTTCCGGCTCAGCGAAAATCGAACGCCGGTGAACTCCCATCGTCCCGGCAGGATGTCCACCGATTTCGCGGAAATCGTGGCATTCGCGACCTTAGCGAGAATGTTCTCGGCATGGCCTGACTCCTTGTCTTCAGTCCAGACGAAGTCTAAGTTGTCGGCATCGAGGCTCCCGTCTGGATCCGTGACATGGACATGCCCATTCGCGGTTCCGTGCTGCGTTTTGACGTTGATCGTAAGGGTGTCGGCGTGAATCGACGTAATGCCATAGGTCGCCACCACTCCTTCGGAATAGGTGATCGCCTGGGATAGCGGATCGATGCTGTAGGAGGGCGCCGTGACGACGAGCGTGTCATCTACGACGTGGACCTTTTTCTGTGGCTCTTGAATCGCCACGAACGGGGGAATCCACGGCAACGCCATCGAAATCGAGTCTACCGTTCGCGACCAATTTTGAGGCGGATTGAACTTTGGGCTTTTCGACCTACGTCGTGTACTATGTCATGTCGGTTATTTCCACCACCATGTACGAAGCTAAGCTTGCTAATGGCCTTTCTGCCGATATCGCGGCACAAGAGAGGCAATGGGTTTCACGATGTAGGGTCGGCGACGAAAACGCGCTTGGCTTCCTGATCAATCGCCACCGAAATCGTCTTGTGCGTACCGCGACAAACCTACTGCGCGACCGGCACGAGGCAGAAGATGTTGCCCAAGAGGCGTTTCTCAAGGCCTTCCGAGAGATCGGAAAGCTTCGAGACGACCGCGCCTTCTCGGGATACCTCTATCGAATCTGCGTTCGGCTCTGCATGGACAGGCTGCGCCTGAAGAGAGCAGAGCTTGTAGAGTTCGATGCTCCCCAACCTCATGAGGGCGGCCACGTAGAAAATCGCGTCGTCGTCGCAAAACTTTTGGCCCAGTTGCCTGCCGAACTCCGAACGACCCTCGTCCTAAGAGAAATGGAGCAGTTGAGCTACGAGGAAGTCGCCGAAGTGATGAGAGTCCCAATCGGCACCGTTCGCTCTCGACTGCACACGGCTCGCGAGCGATTTAGAAAGCTTTGGACGGAGGCGGTAGGCGAGTGAACGGAAGGGTCTTTGGCTGCGGTCGCTTTCATAAGCTAACGAACGAGCTGAACGACCGAGAGTTGACAGCTCGAGAAGAGAAGTTTCTCGAGTCGCACCGCCATGTGTGCTCGGAATGTCGAAGGTACGAGAGGCATTCATCGTTTGCCCTCAACATGCTTCGAGATGCCGCGTTGGAGCCGGAACCTTCCCCATTGTTTGAAGAGCGGATCATCCGTAAGCTTCAGGTTCAAAATGTCCGGCTCAGCCTTTCCTATTGGGCTCCCGCCTTTGCCGGTGCTGCCATCGCATGCTTTGCTCTTTTCGCTGCGCTCCAAATGATCTCTCGTCCGGCCGACCTTAAGGGAGTCAAGATCCCGAACGCGGAGTCGAGCCTGCCTCAGCACTCCCACACGCTTCCAAGCCTTAACCTGGACCACGGCTTCCGCATCCAATGACCCCGTTGGGCAGAGCGCTGATCGGCGCCGCCCTCGGAGCAGTGGCAACCCTGCTCGTCCATCCCCTTTCTAGGCCGTTTTTGGCTACGCCCCTCGGTCGAAGCAACGTTCAACGCCTGGAAAGCTGCCTCGACTTCTCTCAGCGGAAGATCGATGCCCCCACTAACCTATTTGGCGCTAGTCTCTGGCTTCAAGTCGCCGCCGAACGTGTAGGCGCTGGGCCGAAGCTGACCGATGCAGAGGTCTCCAACGTCGTCGACATTGCAAAGGCGGCGGAGGCCAAGGAGCCTTCGAACGCCTATTGGTTCCAGATGGATGCGGTCCTCAACGACCTCGCCGGCAAGAGCAAAGAGTCGATGGACGCCTGGAGGCGCGGGGCGCGATGCACCGCCTGGAACGACTTCCAAACTCGACGCTTGCTTCAGGCGCGAGACCGGATCGCCAAAAACAGCGGCTCGCCTCAGGCTTGGCAACTCGGCTACGTCTACTTCGCCAGGTCGGATGCGGCGGCGAGACTCATCGAGCGATACGCGCAAACCGTTCTCGAGAATACGACTACAGAGACCCAGGATGGGATTCAGACTCGGTTTGCCACTCTGCGCAACGGAGCCTTATTGCGAAACGGCTCACAGTCGATGACCGTTGGACTTCGAGGCGCCGACATTGTCGAGCTCTCTACCTATCCTTCGAAAATGACGAAAACTCCGAGCCCCAAGCGCCTTTGGGTAGCCGAGACGAAGTTCATCAGCGACCTTCAAAAGGACGGACTAGCGAACGAGTCGCGACTGGCTCAAGACGCATTTAAGGCGAACGACGCCTGGCGGGCGATGACTCAGCGGGTTAGCTACGAGGAGAACGTCCGAACTCTGTCGGTCGCTTCCCTCGCAACCTCCGCCGCTCCCGGAATCATTCTCGGAATCGCCGCGATGGGCTTTGCGATCTGGTTCCTTGGCTGGGCGGTGGATCGCTTCGCGGGTATGAGCACCAAGTTCGGGATCGTTCCCGCCCTCATTAGCAGCTTGGTGGTTGGGATGATTGTTTACTTCATCACTGCGTATCCCATCGCGGCGATCTCGACCGCCCTGTGCTTCCTCTTCATCGTGGTTGGACCGAAGCATGG
The DNA here is from genome assembly GCA_038321975.1 of Fimbriimonadales bacterium. Lineage (GTDB taxonomy): Bacteria > Armatimonadota > Fimbriimonadia > Fimbriimonadales > Fimbriimonadaceae > Fimbriimonas. Next base: position 51,337 of record JBBQFM010000016.1, read on the forward strand.
GCGAACGACCAAGGTCGTTGACCTTGGGCCGCTGTTCACGTTCTGTATCGTTATCCTTGCGACCGCCTTCCTGCTCACGCTGGCCCTGCACTTCTCGGGAACCACTACTGCCGCCCTCGCCGTCCTGCCCGAGGCGGGCGTTCCGCCGGAATACTACGGCGGGTCTTCCCTCTTCGTCGGGCTCTCCGCTATCATCTTTGGGCTGCTCTTTCTGATGGCTCCGTTCTGGGCGGTGGCTCAGCGCCTCCCCACTCCGTACGTGCTGAGCATGGGTCTGAAGCGTTTTGGAGCTATCCTTGGATTCGGTTGCCTTTTCCTCTCCGCGATCATCGGTCCTCTCATGATTTACGCAGACGGCCAGATAACAGAAGAGATGTCGAAGATCGTCGGTAACGAACCCATCTACTACCTCCTTCAATGAGTCCAGAAACGCTCGAAAGAATCCAGGCGCTTGCCGAAAAGCGCAAGAAGCTGCTTGGTGAGCTGAGGACCAAACCAAGTGGCGTCACTTGGTGTCAGCGCCACGCTCAGATTGCCGATGAAGTTGTCGCCGTCCTCTTTGACGACCTTGTCGCCACCGGCGGCGACCTTCCACCCATCGCTTTGATTGCAACCGGCGGCTACGGACGACGTGAACTTTCACCCCTATCGGATATCGACATCACGGTCGTCCCCCTTGACGAGTCGGCGCCAGGCATGGATGCGGCGATCCGCAACCTGTTTCGCGACCTCCATTCCGCCTTCGTGACGTCTCTCGGTCTGGAAGTGGGCTATGCCTATCGCCTCATCTCGGACGCACCCGGACTGGATGGCAAGACGCGTACCGGTCTGCTGGATATGCGACTGGTAGCGGGATCGATCGACCTCTTTAACGAGCTCGACGAAGCCCTCGTGCAGAGCTTCCATGCGGGCGAATTCATCCTGACCAAGCTGAAAGAGCGCGAGGAGATGTTCGCCAAGTTCCACGACACCCCGCTCGTCGCGGAACCTCACCTGAAGGAGGGCGCGGGCGGACTGCGGTGCTTCCAGTGCTCCAACTGGCTCGGCGAAGCGATTGGCGACCGGCCGGCGCGACCGACTCACGCTTACGACCGGATCATTCTCGCGCGCAACATTCTTCACCTCGTGGCGGGCCGTCCATACGATCTGCTCACTCGGGGTCGTCAGCAAGAGAGCGCTGAGATTATGGGGCAGGACGTTTACGAGATGATGTCCGACATCGCGAAAGCGGGAATCGAACTCCACGACTGGTACCGACGAGCTACCGAGAAGCTGAAAGAGACCCGATTCCTACTCTCCCCTGATGTCTTGAGCGTGATGGGTGAGGTTCGATTGGTGGGTCAGCCGAACGGCGGCACCGCGGCGGTCGGAGTGGCGATCGCCACCCAGATCGGTCTCCATGTGGCCGACTTGCCGCTCGTCGCCTCCAAGCAGGTCGACGGCCCGGCGGCGCTTTACGCCTTCTCCACCGGTGAGACAACGCTACGCAATCTCGACCGATGCAAGCTCCTCGGCCAACTGCTACCGGAGCTGGACGCCTGTCGGACGCTGATGCCCACCGACAGCGTGCACGTCTACACGATCTTCGAACACACGATGCGGGTCGTACGCAACCTCGATTCCATCGACCCAAACTCCTTTTACGGCGAAATTAAGGCTGGCCTGAACGACCTTGAGCCCCTCTACCTTGCCGCGCTCCTCCACGACGTTGGAAAGATCACCGAGGACCGGCCGCACAGCGTGGTCGGAGCGGAGATCGCGCGGGATGTTTGCGCACGTTGGGAACTCGCGGAAGAAGTTTGCCAGACGGTCGAATGGCTGGTGCTAGAGCACCTTTCGATGTCTCGGGTCATTGGTCTAAGGGACATCATGAACCCGCTGACGATCGAAGAATTTGCGGCGGCGGTTCACGATACCGATCGGCTCGGACTGCTCACCCTTCTCACATGGGCAGATGCGAGCGCAGTGTCCTCGAACACCTGGACTCAGGCCCAAGACTCGTTCTTGCGAGAGCTGTACGTTCGCACTTCGGACTATCTGAAGGGCCATGCCGAAGTTGTGGTCGATGCCACCGTCCATCGTCAGCGCCTGCTCCGGCAGCTGAAGTCGGTGGAGCAAGACGAGGAGAGTGTGAAGTCTTTCGTCGAGAGCTTGCCTGCGCATTACTTGACTTCCACGCCACCCAATGTCATCCGTCTGCATATGGAGTTCGCCACGAAGGCTTCGGGCGGAACTCCCACCGTCGAGCTCTTCCACCGCCCCGAGATTGGGGCGACTGAGCTCACCGTTTGCGCTAAGGACAAGGCGGGACTCTTGAGCGTCCTCCTGGGCATTCTCTACGCTTTTGACCTGAGCATCTTGTCCATCAGGGCGTCGACAACGATGACCGAGGAGCCGGTCGCCTTGGACGTATTCACGGTCAGCTTCGGCGGCCGCCCCGTGCCACCCGCCACCAGCCAGCAAGTCAGCAAGAGCGTCATGGACGTACTCGAAGGCCGAAAGACAATCGAAGAGGTCCTCAAGGCCCGAGGCAAGGACCCGACACGCAATCAGAAAGTCTTCTCCTACGCCTATCACGAGGGCGCCCCAGGCATCCTGGAGATCCGCTCCCCGCGAGGCAGAGGGATGCCCTATCGGTTCTCCAGGCTTCTCTCGCAGCAAGGCTGGAATATCGTTTCGGCGAGAGTCGGTCAATGGGCGGGCAGCGCCGCAGCTTCGTTCTATCTTCTCGGGCCGAAGGGCAAGCCGATTTCCAAAGCCGCGATCGACGAGGTCTTGGGCTCGATTTCGAAGTAGGAAGTCTGGATGCCTCCCTTTGCGGCGATCGTTCGTGCTTGTCGAGCCCCGCGGAATCATCTATGCTTCGACGAGAACTCCAGGCCATTGCAGCGCGCCAAACCCCCACCCTGCCCTCCCCCTCCGGGCACGAACCATCCCGCAAGGGGAGGCTTTCGGAGGGTTGTCGGTGGGCGGGACCCCCTCCCCCCGCGGTCAAAGGGGAACCATCTCCGGAGTCAATGGCGGGTGCGATTTTGGGCGAGATCTCTGAGCGCCCTTGGTGAGAGGCCACTTGAGTTTCTCACTGCCTTGTTGAAGTACTGCAGATCGGGCATACCGGTTTGGGCGGCGATCGTTTTCAATGGCGAATCGGTGGTGGTGATGAGGGTTCGAGCGATCTCGGTGCGCTTCTCGCGGACGAACGCTTGGACGGTTTGGCCGTACTCGGCGCGTACGATGCGGAGGAGTTGGGATTGGCTGATGCCCATCTCGGCGGCGAACGAGGCGACGCTTACTTTCTCGGCCAGCTTGTCCATGACAAGGCGCTCGAATTGGTAGAGGTTTGCCGAACTGCGGAGGACATGGGCGGGTTCGGCAATGCTCCAAAGCAGGTTGTGGACGGCGGCGATTGAGCGTCCGATGCTTCGGGAGAGCCAGTCTCGGGCTTGTTCGAACTCCTTTCGGCGGACCTCCTTGAGGTCGCCTAGATCGGTGAGCGAAGGGAGGGCGACGACTTCGAGCCTCTTAGTGAGGCCGAAGGTGAGGGAGTAGTGCGGGGTGCCGTCGCCGGTCCTCAGGAAGCCGGCCTTGGTTCCGGGGGCGACGAGGGCGACATAGCCGTCGTGGAATTCCTCGACCCGGTTGTTGAGGATGAAGCCGCCTGTGTGCTCAAGGAAGAAGAGGGTCCAGTGGTCGGGTTGCTGCGTCCATTGGCCATGCTGGGCGGCCAGATCGCCATTGTTGAACCACATCCACGGTTCTATACCACCGAATTCCGCCCTGTAGTACTTCATTGCATTTTTGCGAAGTATAGACGCGCAATCATGCGATGCGCTTGATTTGAACCACTACAGACGGATATCGACCACAGAAGCTGATCTTGACCCAGACTACAATTGAAGCTAAGAACGTGGCCCTCTCAGCCATTTCTCACAAACCACGGATGGTTATGCAAAGAAAGGAAGGGAAGCAGAAGGGGCCGGACAGCAGACCGGCCCCGAGCTTTCTCTTTTCCATTTTGGATTGACGATTTTGGATTGAGGATTGCGGGATTGGGACCAGCAATCATCGGTTCGCTCCTCCGGAAGCTAAAAGCCCAGACTACAGATCGCTGGAGCGATCTATTCCGCCTTCGGCGGCGCGACCACAGAGGATCGCGGCTACAGCCTGCGGCTCGCCGGAGTGCTTACGACATGATTCCTGTGACTAGCTCGCCAGACACGTCGGTCAGACGGAAGTCTCGGCCCTGGTATCGATAAGTCAGTCGCTTGTGGTCGATGCCTAGGATGTTCAGGATTGTGGCGTGGAGGTCGTGGACGCTGACTGGGTTCTCGACGATGTTGTAGCAGTAGTCGTCGGTTTTGCCGTAGGCGACACCTTTCTTGATGCCGGCGCCGGTGAGCCAGACGGTGAAGCAGCGTGGGTGGTGGTCTCGGCCGTAGTTGGTCATCGAGAGCTCGCCTTGCGAGTAGACGGTTCGGCCGAACTCGCCTCCCCACACGATAAGGGTTTCGTCCATAAGGCCTCGCTGTTTGAGGTCTTTGATGAGGGCGGCGGTGGGCTGGTCGGTGTCGAAGGCTTGGCCGCTGATCGCCTTGGGGAGGTCGCTGTGCTGGTCCCAACCCATGTGGAACAGCTCGACGAAGCGCACGCCCTGCTCGCAGAGGCGGCGGGCGAGGAGGCAGTTATAGGCATAGCTGCCGGGACGGTGGACTTCGGGGCCGTACATCTCGAGGATGCTGGTCGGCTCGTTTTTGATGTCGGTAAGGCCGGGCACCGAGGTCTGCATTCGGAACGCGAGCTCGTACTGGCTAATGCGGGTCGAGATCTCGGGGTCGCCGGCTTTGGAATACTTCAGCTTGTTGAGGCTGGCGAGGTCGTCCAGCATCTCACGACGGGTGCTGCGATCGATGCCCTCGGGGTCGGAGAGGTAGAGGACGGGATCGCCGGTGTTCCGGAACTTGACGCCTTGGTGCTGAGTGGGCAAGAAGCCGGAGCCCCAGAGTCGATCGTAGAGCGGCTGGTCGTCGGTGCGGCCCGTCCCCTTACTCGTAAGAACGACGAAGCTCGGGAGGTCTTTATTCTCGGTGCCGAGGCCGTAGGCGAGCCAGGAACCGATGCTTGGTCGGCCAGCGAGCTGCGAGCCGGTTTGGAAGAAGGTAACGGCAGGATCGTGGTTGATCGCGTCGGTGTGCATCGAGTAGATGAAGCAAAGGTCATCGACGATTTCGGCGGTGTGGGGCAATATCTCGCTAAGGTAGATGCCCGCCTTTCCGTGCTTCGCGAACTTGAAGGACGAGGGTGCGACGGGGAACTTCTTTTGGCCGGAGGTCATGCCGGTGAGGCGCTGACCGTTGCGAATGCTGTCGGGCAGGTCCTGACCTCGGAACTGCTCGAGGCTCGGCTTGGGGTCGAACAGATCCATCTGCGATGGGGCGCCGCTCTGGAAGAGATAGATGACGCGCTTCGCCTTCGGTGTGAAGTGGGGGACGTCGGGCAAGCCGCCGAATCGCTCCGGCTTGACAGGCTTGGTCTCCGACGCGAATCCGTCCATCCCGATCATCGAGAAGAGTGCGGTAAGGCCCAGGCCACCGCTGTGCTGCAGGAACGTGCGGCGGTTGAGGGTGTCTTGAAGCTTGAGAATTGGGTCCATGGCTACTCTTTCGTGAGGGTTTCGTCGAGGTTGAGAATCGTGCTGGCGATGACCGTATAGGCGGCAAGGATGGCGGGGTTGTCGTTCTTATCGACGGGGTAGTCGCCGTCCTTGATCAAGTCCATCGCATCCTTCTGATGGGACTTGTAGTGGGCGATACGCTTCTTGACGCTCGCGCCCAGGATCTTGAGTTCATCCGCGCTCGGATTTCTTGAGAGGACGGTTTGGTAAGCGAATTTCAGTCTCGCCTCGGGGGTTGCGCCGCCTTCCTTAAGCATGCGCTGGGCGAGGGCCCGGGCGGACTCGAGGTAGGTGACGTCGTTGAGAAGGGCGAGGGCCTGGAGCGGCGTGTTGGTGCGTGCGCGCTTAATGCGGCACGTCTCTCGGCTGGGGACGTCGAACAGGGTCATGTTCGGCGGGGCCGCAGTTCTCTTCCAGATCGTGTACAGGCTGCGGCGGTGCAGGCCGGAGTCGGTGTCGTGCTTGTAGTTGCGTAGGTTGCCGTAGACGTTGACGTCGTCCCAGACTCCGTCGGGCTGATACGGTCGAACCGAAGGTCCGCCGAGCTTCTCGACGAGGAGTCCGCCAACTGCGAGGGCTTGGTCTCGGATCGTTTCGGCCTGCAGTCGGAACCGGGGGCCGTGGGCGAGGTACTTGTTCGTCGGGTCGGCCTGGACGAGGGCGGGGGTGATGTCGGAGGTCTGGCGGTACGTGGCGCTCATCACCATCTCCTTCAGCATCGCCTTCATATCCCATTTCTGCTTCAGGAACTCGGTCGCGAGCCAATCGAGGAGCTCGGGATGGCTGGGGAAATCCGCTCGAGTGCCGAAGTCTTCGCTGGTGGCGACTATTCCGGTGCCGAAGAGGCGCTCCCACTGGCGGTTCATGGTGACGCGACCGGTGAGGGGATTGTCCGGTGAGACGATCCACTTGGCGAGGCCAAGTCGGTTGTTCGGAACCCCCGCGGGCATCTTCGGAAGGGCGGCGGGGAGCCCCATCGTGACCTTGTCACCGTGCTTGTCGTATTCGCCACGAATCAGGACGAAGCAGTCTCGCGGCTTGGGCATCTCTTGCATGACCATGACGGTCGTGATCTGCCCTTCGAGCTTGTCGCTGGCGATCTTGGACTCAAAGTAGTCGTCGTCCAGCTCCTTGTACTTGGCGTCGTGCTCGCGCGCCCAATAGTGGTCGAGGAGGTCCTTCTGATCTTTGGTTCGCTTTTCCAACGGGATGCGGAGCATCGTCTCGGCGGGGCTTACGCTTGCAAGTTGCTCGGCTTCCTTCTGGGTGAGGATTCGGCTGTAGAACGCGAGGTCATCGACCTTGCCCTTGTAGACGCTATCGTTGGCTCGGCGGCCGACGAACGCGTCCACTTTGCTGTGGGTGTCGCCGTTGAGGTTGTCGTTGTTGACGTCGGTCTCCGTCTTCCTTCCGTTGACGTAGATCGTGACGCCGCTCGCCTTGCTCGTGCCATCGTATGTGACGGTGACTTGGGTCCATTGATTCATCGGGGCGACGTCTCGCGACATCACCTTGATCGCGTTCTCCGGCCACTTGTTGATGAGGTGGAGGGTCGGGTGACCGCCTGCGAGGAAGAGGTCCCAACCTCGGTAGTCCTGGGCGCTGTCCATACGGGCGATCGGCGATCCGTCGGAGGTCGCGGGGTTGATCCAGACGGAGTAGGAGAACTTGTCTTTCTCTCCGAAGTTGGCAACCTGGCCCAGGTTGACGGAAGCCTTGTCACTCGTCACGACCGCGCCGGTCGATCGGCCGAGGTCGTAGGTCACATCGCCGACCGGCTTGGCCGCCGGGACGTTCCCGGTGGATTCGAAGGTGGAATCACCGAGACGGTAGCGAGCGATGCGACCGTTGGTGATATTGACGTTGCCCTTGAGTTCGTTGACCTGCCAGTTGTCTGACTTCCCTGCGTCGGCTACAAGGCGACCCTTGCGGGTGGAATCGAGGTAGGCGAGCTTGGTGTTCAGCTCCCGCTCTTTAGTTGCCTGCTCTTTGGTTGGCGCCTTGGCGAGCGGCGGGTGGTTGACGGGTCGCTCTTCACCGGTGCCGCTCTCGGGCACATTGTTGAAGTAGGCAAAGAGGCTGTAGAACTCCTTTTGGCTAATCGGGTCGTACTTGTGGTCGTGGCATCGGGCGCACCCGGTGGTCAGACCTAGCCACACTGCGCTGGTGGTCTCGACTCGGTCGATGATCGCCTCGACTCGCCACTCTTCGGCGACGACGCCACCTTCCGTGTTGATTCGGTGGTTACGGTTGAATCCGGTGGCCACGATCTGGTCCTGGGTCGGGTGAGGAAGCAAATCGCCGGCAAGCTGCTCGACCGTGAACTGGTCGTACGGCATGTCGTTATTGAACGCGTCGATCACGTAGTCGCGCCATCGCCATTGGAAGCGCTCCCAGTCGGCTTGATAGCCGTTGCTGTCCGCGTAGCGCGAGTAGTCCATCCAGTCTTGAGCCATGCGCTCGCCGTAGCGGGGGGAGGCGAGGAGGCGGTCGACGACCTTCGCGTACGCCTTCGGCGACTTGTCGGCGAGGAAGGTGTTGACGTCTTGAATGGTGGGCGGCACGCCAATGAGGTCGAGGGTCACTCGGCGGATAAGGGTCCGCTTGTCTGCTTCGGGAGAAGGTTTTAGGCCGTTCTCCTCCATCTTGGCGAGGGTGAAGTAGTCGATTGCATTCTTCGGCCAAATCTTGTTCTTCACCGCGGGAAGAGCGGGTCGGACAGGCTTAACGAATGCCCAATGCTCTTTGTATTCCGCGCCTTCGGCGACCCACTGCCTGAGCAGGTCTTTCTCCTCTTGGGTGAGAATCTTGTTGCTATCAAGCGGCGGCATGATGTCGTTCGCATCTTTGGCGAAGACACGTCGGACCAGCTCGCTCTTTTCAGGATTGCCGGGGACGACGGCAGCATTTCCGCTGGGCAGCACTTTGGTGACGCCCGCTCGGGTATTGATCCGCAGTTCGGCTTGCACAGCCTTGCCATCCTGTCCGTGGCAGCTAAAACATTTGGACAAAATCGGCCGGATGTCTCGGTTGTAGTCGGTTTTCGGAACGACCTTTTTGACCTTCTGAGGTCCGGTCGCACTGTAGACTCCACCGGCAAGCATCGCCAAGCAAACAGCAGGCAGTGCCTGCGCCACGAATCGTGATCCCTTTATCACTCAAATAGGATACATCGGGGGTTCGGGATTCGGTCTGGGTGGATTGTTGTACTTTCGGGCCATGCGGTCCGGATTGTTGCGTCCGTGGGGGCCAGATGTCGGCACTTTCAGGCGGGTTGGCGTGCAACAAAGGGTGTAGCTATTTGAATGTCATTCTGATGGAGCCCTAGCGACTGAAGAACCTCTACCCACACCGACAAATTCCCACTTCAAAACCCGGGTGACCAGGATTCGCTTAACTTTGACTGCTATGCCCTGTTCGCGGAGAATCCAACACCTCTTCCGGAACCCGAGGTAATATGTTCGTCCCGCATCGGGATGTGGCTCAGCTTGGTAGAGCGCTGCGTTCGGGACGCAGAGGTCGAAGGTTCGAATCCTTTCATCCCGACCAAACCCCTTTCAGATATGCGCCGATGCAATCGTCGGTTACACGCCTTCGGCGGAGTCCTTTTCACGCGGTAGCCTTCGATTCAACCTACGACGCGGGAACCGGAACCCTCCCCCTCCCGAGGCACAAACATCCTCAGCAAGGGGAAGCTATTTCCGCTTACTTCTTCGGAGCCGCGGCCAGGTACTTGGGGTTGACCTTGGGGAAGCCCCAGTCTTGGAGTTGCTTGGCCCACTCGCCGAGGTTTTCCTTGCTTACTCGGGTCAGATCCATCTTGTTGATGGGCTGAACGTCTTTCTTCAGGACGAGTTTATCGACGATGAAGCCGACCGACTTGTATCCCCAGTTATAGGTGGGCTGGGCGAGAAGGACGGGGGCGATGCCTTTGTCGACGTACTCTAGCTCCTCGGGAAGGGCGTCGACGGCAACGATCTTTACCTTGGCAGGGTCGAGCGAGAGGAGGCTGGTGGCGAAGAGCGGCCAGCCGCCGATCATTGCCCAGCTATCGATCTGAGGGTTGGCGTTCATCGCCTGGGTGACCGCGGCGCTGGCGTCTTGCGGGCTCTCCTTGTGATAGAAGGTGTCTACGAAGTGCATGTTGGGGAACTTCTTAGCTTCTTCTTTCGCACCTTTGACACGCGCCTGCAGGTTTGGCGCAGTCTGGGTGCCGGCGAGGATCGCGAAGTTGCCCTTCTCTCCGGTGACCTTGGCAAGTTCATCGATGACCTGGCGACCGCATGCATCGTCGTCGGCGCCGTAGAAGGCGAATCGTTTAGATTTGGGTGCGTCGCTGTCGAAGGTCATGACGGCAACTCCCTTCGCAACTGCGTCGTCGATGGCACCGGTGACCTTGGAGGCGTCGGAGCAGGAGATGAGGACGGCGTCCGCGTTATCGTTGACGGCTTGCGCGATGCGCTGGGCCTGGACTTCGCCGCTCTCCTCGGGCGGGGTCGCCCAGTCGATAGTGATCTTGATTCCGTTCTTGTCGCCGAGTTCCTTTGCGGCAGCCTCGGCACCGGTCTTAGCCGACTGGAAGACGGGGTTGTTGGAGGACTTCGCGATCATCGTGATCTTGATGTCCTTCTTCGCACCGCCACCGCCAGGTGTCGTGGTGGTGGTAGTGGTCGTGCCATCCGGGTTCGTCTTCGTCGTTGTTTCCGACGTTGGCTGCGCACAGCCCAGGCCAACCATCATGAGGGCCGCGAGCCCAATTCCATTCCAAATACGCATTATCCGTACCTCCGTTGGTGTGAAGCCCGCAGACTCCATTCGGCAACATATTACACCGGGGGAGGGGAGGGGGAAATGATGAGCGATGAATGATGAGTGATGAGCGGGAGGGGGGTGGCGCTAGACTTTTGGGTGTGATTGAGATTTTGGCAGCTTCGGGAGAGGATTTGGGGGAAGTAGGGCGGATGTTCCGAGCCTATGCCGAGTCGTTGCCGATCGATCTTGGCTATCAAGGCTTCGAGGATGAGCTGCGGACTTTGCCCGGGAAGTATGTGCCTCCGGGAGGCGGCATCTTGATAGCGCGGGGCTCGGGCGGAATCGTCGGTTGCGTGGCGTTGAGGCCGATGGACGAGCCTGGCGTTTGCGAGATGAAGCGGTTGTTCGTCGATCCAGCTGGTCGGGGTTTGGGGGTTGGGAAGGCGCTCGTTGCGGCAGTTGTGGAACTCGGTCGGTCGCTTGGGTATGGCGAAATGCGGCTCGACACACTTCCATCTATGGAGTCGGCGATCGGGTTGTATGAGCGAGCGGGGTTTGTTCGGATTCCGGCTTACTACGAGACTCCGGTGGCGGACACGGTTTTTATGGGATTGAGGATTGAGGATTGAGGATTGGGGATTGGGGATTGGGGATTGGGGATTGGGGATTGAGCGGGTTTCCTTCCTGGGTGTTTTTCTGTTTGCGTCACCACCCTCTCCGCAGTCCAGTCCGGAACCATCTGGCGGTAGACTCCGGTTGCTTTGTCCGTGCCGCACCTCAGCGTGGTTGTTCCCGCGTACAACGAAGAAGACCGCTTGCCGCGCACGTTGGCGAGGTTGTTCGAATATTACGAGGGGCAGGACTACCCGTATGACGTCGCGGTGGTAAGCGACGGTAGCACCGATCGGACGAACGAGGTCGTGGAAGCGTTTGGGAAGGAGCATCCCCATTTCCATCTCATCGCATACACTCCCAACCGAGGCAAAGGTTTTGCCGTTCGAACCGGAATGCTGAAGGCGAGGGGCGATTTGATCCTCTTCTGCGATGCCGACCTCGCCACTCCGCAGGAAGAGACCGAGAAGCTGCTGGAGCACATGCAAAAGGGCGCGGACGTCGCTTTTGGCAGTCGGCCGATGCAAGAAAGCAAGCTCGAGATTCGGCAGCCTCTCTATCGAGAACTTCTCGGTCGGGCCTTCAACAAGGCGGTCCAGTTGCTCGCGATTCAAGGGGTTGACGACACTCAGTGCGGGTTCAAGGTGTTCACCTCCAAATGCGCCAAAGACGTCTTCAATCGGTGCAAGCTAGACGGGTTCAGTTTCGACTTCGAGGCGCTCATGGTGGCTCGAGACCTGGGTTATCGGATGGATGAAGTGCCGATTAGGTGGTCTCACCAAGAAGGCTCCAAAGTTGTGCTCTTAAGAGATGGACCGAGGATGCTTCGCGACTTGGTGAAGCTCCGTATGAAAGGGAAAAAGGCTCGGCTGGAGCCGCGGCCTCAAGAGGCGAGTTGAACGAAGGCGAGTACACGAAGATGTACACGCTGGAGGACCACTATTGGTGGTTCGTGGGGCGTCGCCGACTTGCGCTGGACCTCTTGCGGAAGTACATTCTGCCTTCCCCAAGCCCTACGGTTTTGGACCTCGGGTGTGGCACCGGGGTGGTGCTCCGCGAGCTAGGGAAGTGGTCGAATCCGATTGGGCTCGACATGTCCGACAAGGCGCTCGAATACTGCAGGCAGCGGTCTCTGAACCGACTGGTGCAGGCCGACGGGGAGAAGCTGCCATTGGCGACGGACTCGGTGGATGCGATTATCGGGTTGGATATCTTTGAGCACATCGGTGACGATCGGGCAGCTTTCTCAGAGGCGTGCCGAGTGTTACAGCCTGGAGGGCTCCTAGTTCTGAGCGTTCCTGCGTTTCGGAGTCTTTGGGGACCCCACGACGTTGCTCTGATGCACCATCGGCGATACCGGCGGTCAGAGGTTCGAGATCGGCTCGTGGAGGCCGGCTTTAGGGTGGAAAGGGCTTCGTATTCGGTGTTCTTCCTTTTCCCATTGGTGGTAATTTGGCGGTTGTTCGAGAAGGGGAAGCGTGGTCCGGCGCAGGCGTCGCTGGTCAACGTTCCGAATCTCGGCAACCGTTTTTTGATCGCCCTGCAGAACTTTGAGGCGAAGCTCATTCAGTCGATCGACCTGCCTTGGGGAAGCAGTGTGATTGCGGTGGCTCGCAAACCGTAGGAACAGAAAATGCATACCGTCGGCAGTGTCAAGTATGTGAATGCGAAGCCGCTCGTAAAGCTCTTCGAGCGGCTGGGTGCCGAGAGCCCGGTGCGAGTCTTGCTCGACGTGCCTTCGAAGTTTCCCCAACTCATCGACTCGGGCATTGTCGAGGCCGCGCTCGTATCCAGTTTCGACACTCTTCGGACGCCTGGGCGGACCTTTGCCGAGGGAATGGCAATCGCCTCCATCGGCGACGCGGAGAGCGTTCGGCTGTTCAGCAAAGTCCCCGCTCGCGAGATTCAGTCTTTGGCGTTGGATCAGAGCTCGTTGACGACCAACAATTTGGGGCTGGTTCTGCTCGCCGAGAAGTACAAATCCCACCCCTTCGCCCGGCCCGAGCCCCCGGTGTTAGCGGACATGTTGGCGAAGTACGATGCCTGCATTCTCATCGGCGACATCGGGATGACCACCGACGGCACCGGGTTGCATGTTCTGGATTTCGGTCGCGAGTGGACGTCGCTCACGTCACTGCCTTTCGTGTGGGCTTTGTGGACGGGGACGGACGAGCTGTCTTCCGAGTTGGTGGGCCACCTGCAGGCGGCCAAGGCGTGGGGCGAGGAGCATCGGGCGGAGGTCATCGACGATGTCGTTCGAGAAGCCGGCTGGTCGTTCGAGATGGCCGACCACTATCTGCGAGACGTGATGAATTACGATTTATCTGAGCGGCATCTGGATGGGTTGCGAACCTTTAGGGAGCTTCTGGTGAAGCACGGGAGGCTGGTCGACCAGCCGTTTCCGGAGATGCGAACGGCTGGGTCGGCGGTCGCGCAGGCTTAGAGTCAGCGATCGTTTACTTTATGGCGGAATCTGCTGCCATATAGGGGATTCTGCTTGTTTTATCAATGATCTTTGACTTCAGTGGCATTGTTTGTTGGTGTTTTGGAAATTACGCATCATAATGACAATGATCATTGTCATTATGACCTCAACTGAACTCGGTCAGAGCATCCGGCAGCGCCGCAAGCAGCTTCACATTACGCAAGGTGATCTGGCACGTCTTGCGTTGTGCTCAAAGCCTTCGGTGATTGCCGCAGAAGGCGGAAAGCCCACTCTGCGTCTCGACGTGCTCATGGCGATACTCCAAGTCATTGGCCTGACGCTGAGTCTTCAAGACTCTCAGGTGACCGACAGATAGTGCCGGATGCCGACGTTTATCAAGGGTCGACCCTCGTCGCACATTTGGAGCGAACTCTTAGCGGGACTCGCCTCAGTTTTGTCGAGGGTGGGCAACTAGAACGCGGCTTCTTGGCCACAACCCTGCCCTTTCAAACTTGGGAAGGAGCAGATCTCCCCTCCTTCTTCCTCAACCTCCTCCCCGAAGGTGCTCGACTCAAACTCCTGCTGGAAAGCTCACGGGCCAAAGACGATTTGCTTGGTTTGCTCTTAACCGTTGGTTGGGACACGATTGGAGACATCGCCGTCTTGCCTCGCGGTGAATCGCCAGGAAAGCACCACACGACGCTTGCCTCGAGACTTCCCGAGTCAAGCTTTTGGGATCTGTTCTTCGAGGGCATCTCAGATCGGCCAGACAGTTCCATACCCGGCGCTCAGGAAAAGATCTCGGCCTCCACGGTCGCATTCGGAGTCCGCACTTCGGCGGTCCCGTCGGCAATCCTCAAGCTGAATCCACCCAAATTTCCGCGGCTAGTGGAAAACGAAGAGTTCTTCTTACGAATGGCGAAGGCGTGTGGTATTCAGGTCAACCGAGCGGTTATTGTGCACGACCGCCATGGGGAGGCGGGTCTACTGGTCACTCGGTTCGATCGGGTGAAGAAGGGGAAGGCAGTCATCAAGCTCCACCAGGAAGATGCTTGCCAACTGCTGGACAGTGCTCCCGCGAACAAGTATGAGGTTTCAATTCGTCAGATCGCGGACGCCGTTACGGGCGTTTGTGCGGCACCCTTGGTTGAGATGGAACGGTTTATCCGATTGATAGCTTTCAGCTATCTCATCGGGAATTGCGATTTGCACGCGAAGAACGTGAGCGTGCTCTGGGACGACGCAACTCGCTTGAGCCCAGGGTACGACCTGCTAAGCACCCTCCCCTACGCATTCCTTGACTCCCGGATGGCGCTTAAACTCCAGGGGAAGGATGACAATTTCAAAACCGGGGACTTCATCGAATTTGGACGCCGCTATGGCTTACCGGAGAAGGCGGTAGGGCGATCGGTGCAGGATCTCTGCGATCGGGCCGAACCTTGGATAGAGAGAACCGAAGAGATTGGGTTTGGATCTCGAGAAACCGCTTCCCTGCGGAAAGAGTTAGGAGACAGGCTCCGCCGGCTAAGAAGTTGACGCCGGGACCGGTGGTGGAGCCTTCTGGACGTACTTAGAACTCCGAGATAGGTTCAGGGGGGGGGCGAAACCCAGCGGATTGATAAAATGCTGGACCGCGACTTCCTCAAGGGCTCGTTCCGCTGACGTCAGGCGACAGCAATTCACAAGCCTGCTTCCCGAAACGCCCTCGCGGACCGACCGAGCGGGGCTCCGTAATTGAGTGAGCCAAGTCGGGTCCTAGCCAAGTCCTCGAGTTTGTGACCGCAACCCTAAAGCGAGTGAAGGTAGCGGGGCTTGACTGGGTCTGGTTCGATGGAGAGCTAACTGTGAGCAATGACAACGAAGGATGCATCGGGCGCCGCGATGACGTTAAGCATAGGCTTTCGAAGGCGAAGCGCGGAGCGTGCAAGTGCTGTGACTAACCCAATCCTTGCCCCGGCCTCAAGACTGACTACCGCTTTTTTGTGCAACGACTGGTTTGTAAAGGTGGCTGTTTTTTCCATGGGTTAACTCAGGCTTAGGGTTACTCACCTATGCTATTGGAATGGTGAAGGTGAAGGCGCTGCCCACGCCTGGCATGCTTTCTACGCTGATGATTCCGCCGTGGGCTTCGACCACGAGCTTGCAAAAGGTCAGTCCCAAACCGGTGCTCATGATCCGTCCTCCTTGGCGAGATTCGACCTGACCGAACTTCTCGAATATACGCTCGAACGCTTCGGCCGGGATGCCCTCGCCGGTGTCATGGACGGAGAACACTAAGGACTTCCGATCTCCGCTTTTACTCACCGCGACAGTGACGGTACCGTCGGTGGGAGTGAACTTTATCGCGTTTCCAACCAAATTGACCAGGGTGCGGCGCAACGTGTCCTCGTCACCCTCGAACGCAGGAAGGTCTGCGGCGATCTCTTTGACGAGCGTCAGCCCTTTTTCAGTGGCCAGTTGTGCGACTTGGTCGATGGCGCTTGCGACCAGCGCGGCTGCGTCAAGCACGGAGTAGTCGAGTTCCATCGAGCCAGACTCCATTTTGTCGACGTCCAGCAGCCCATTGACCATTTCTAACAGCGTGGAGCCGCCGGCGAGAGCGATGCCGATCGCTTCCCGCTGGTCCGGGTTGAGTTCGCCCACCCCTTGCACGGTTTGCATTCCCGAGATCACTGAGCTCAGGGGTGTCCGCAAATCATGGATGATCATGTGGGTCAAGCTGTCGCGCAACTGCTCCAGTTCCTGAAGGCGTTTGTAGTTTTGGTCGAGCTGCTCGAAGAGGCGGGTCTCGCGGTCGCGTGCGCGTTTCTTGTCCAGACAGGCTCCGACGCGCGCTTTGAGCAGAGCCGGTTCGAAAGGCTTGGGCAAGTAATCATCAGCGCCCATCTCGATACACCGGACCACGCTGTCCAACTCATCTAGTGCCGAGACCATAATGACCGGGGTATGGCGCAGGGATTCATCGGCCTTGATTTGCCGAAGAACTTCGTAGCCGTCAATCTCGGGCATCATGATGTCGAGAAGTACCAGGTCGATCGCCTGCGCCCGCAAGCGCTCTATCGCCTCGCGGCCGTTTTCGGCCATCACCACGCCATAGTGCTCTTGCTGTAGTCGACGTGCGAGCAGATCGCGATTTTCTTTGTTGTCATCCACGACCAATATCAAAGCTTCCAAACTTCCAGGTTCGGGGTAGCCACTCTGGTCGGCTTCCGGCGAGACAAGTTTTGGACCAATTGACGAGGCGCGCGGCGAGAGAACCTCGCCTGGGGTCACATCGTCCTTGGGCTGGGGTGCCCCGTTGTTCAGCAAAGTAAGCAGTTGCTGCCCGGCTCCTTGGATTTTCGTCAAGTCAGGGAGGTAAGTGACCTGCCCTTCTTCCTCAGCTCGGTCGAGCAGTATTTCGCAATAGCCGACAATATGATTGAGGGGAGTCCGCAGATCGTGGATGAAGTCTGGGGACATATCATGTCCGATTGGGTTTCCAGTCATTTCTTTCCTGCCCCGTTCGACGTAGCAAGTAGCGCTTCGATCTTCTCTAAGAGCCGATCTAGCTCGATCGGCTTTGTGTCGTAGTCGTCGCAGCCCGCTTCAAGGGCCTTGTCTCGGTCGCTGGACATGGCGTGGGCCGTGAGTGCAATTACTGGAATATGCTGGGTGGACGGACCAGCTTTTAGGCGGCGCGACGCTTCCCAACCGTCGAGTACGGGCAGGCTCATGTCCATCAAAATGAGGTCTGGTAACTCTGTCGCAGCCAAGGCGAGACCGCTTTCCCCATCCATAGCGATCACGACTTCGTACCCCCTGCGTGCCAGGCGACGCGAAAGCATGTCGCGATTCATCTCGTTGTCTTCGACAAGCAATATCTTAGACATGGGTGTCCACCTTCCCCTTCTGCTCGGTCGCGTCTCGTCCTGCCGGCACGGTCCAGTCCGCCAAGAGGTCTCGAACTTGAGACATGAGCTCTTCGCGTGTGAAGCCTCTCTTGTCCAGGATCGAATGGACGCTCCCATCCAATCGACTCAAATCTTGTTCTGTGAGGTCTTTGGCCGTTAGCACGACCATCGGAATCGAACGCGTTTCAGGATTCCGGTGCATTTCGCGGGCGAACTCAAAGCCGTCCATCTCCGGCATCATCAGATCGAGCAAGATCAACGTGGGCCGGTTAGCCGCAACGCGCTCCAGAGCAACCCTGCCGTTTTCGGCTTCGCTCACCGACCAGCCAGCCTTTTCCAACATCGTGCGCATCATTTGGCGTGTCCCGGAATCGTCTTCCACGACCAGAATCGGGCAGGGCGCGTTCGGACAGCGATACCTTGCAAGAATCTGCGCCAAGGACTTGCGATCGATCGGTTTCGTCATGTAGTTGGCCGCGCCCAACGCGTAACCCCGCTTCCGATCGTCCATCATCGTCAACATAACGACGGGAATGTTGCACACCGCGGGATCAGTCTTGAGCAGAGCCAGGACCGTCCAACCGTCCGTGCCCGGCATCATGACGTCCAGGGTTATCGCGATGGGCAAAAGTTGACGGGCGAGGCGCAACCCTTCATCGCCGTCGCTTGCGGTCTCGACGGAAAAGCCCTCGCTGACGAGAAAGCGACGCATTAGGTCCCGCTGGGTCGAATCGTCGTCAATGACCAGCACGCTTCTGCCTAGGGGCGATGGTGCCTGGGTCTCATTGGAGAGGCTTGGTGTGGCCATGGCCGGTCCGTCAAACGAGACTGGCGAGTCCGATGTAGAGTGTTCGAGGTCCTTGACCGTGGCAGGCACTTTGATCGTAAACGTGCTGCTCTCGTCTGGCACGCTGTGGACGGTCACATCGCCTCCCATCATCTGGCAGAAGCGGCGCGTAAGGGCCAAGCCTAGTCCCGAGCCGCCGAACTTGCGGGTCGTGGAAGTGTCGGCTTGGCTGAACGTCTGGAACAGCTTGACGATTTGCTCCGGAGTCATGCCGATTCCCGTGTCCGACACGCGGAACCAGATCCATTCACGGTCCTCCATTGTTTCGCGCGAAACCTCGAGCGAGATCGCGCCTTCTTTGGTGAATTTGGCCGCGTTGGAGAGCAGATTGAACAGGCTCTGCCGCATTTTCGTCACGTCAGCGTGCATCGTGCCGAAGTCAGCGGCGCATTTGACGTTAAGAGTGTTCGCGTTGGCGTTTACGAGGGGTCGAATGGTTTGCACCACTTCTTCGATCAACTTAGGCACACTGAAGGTCTCGAGGTAGAGCTCCATCTTGCCTGCTTCAATCTTCGATAGGTCGAGGATGTCGTTTATGAGCGACAAAAGGTGCCTGCCAGCGGTGCCGATCTTTGCGAGATCTGTGGTGAAGTCGTCCAGTTTCCGCTCAATGGCCTCCTCTTGCAACATCTCCGAGTAGCCCATGATTGCATTCAGGGGCGTCCTCAACTCGTGGCTCATGTTGGCCAGAAAGATGCTCTTCGCCTTGTTGGCCTGTTGAAGCGATTCCTCGTAGCGTTTGCGTTCGGTCACGTCACGTGCGGCGGCGAAGACCCCCTGGAGTTTTCGGTCCCTGTCGTGAAAAATCGATGCGTTATATGAAACCACGGTCTCTTTGCCGTCCCTGGTACGCGCGGTCAATTCATAGTCGGTTAATTTCCCTTCCCCTAGCACCAGCCTGATGCCCGCTTCAGCCCGCTCAGGGTCGGTGAAGTAGTCCTTGAACGGCGCCCCAATCAGTTCGTCACGCGTGCAACCGGTCAGCGCTTCCATCTGCTTATTGACGTCGGTGATGATGCCGCGTGGGTCGGTCGTCATCAACGCGTCAATGTTGGACTCGATCAGTGAGCGCGTATAAAACTGTTGATCGCGCACGCGCTGATCGAGCAGCATGCGCTCTGCCTCCACCTGCTTGCGGGCGGTGTTGTCGGTGCCAATCAACAGATAACCGATGATGCCGCCTTGTGCGTCGCGCAGGGCGGTGACCGACACGATCGCCGGGAATCTGCTTCCATCTTTGCGGATATATGTCAGTTCGTAGATGTCTTCGATTCCGCGCGACGCTTTAAAGACCAGTGCTTCAAAACCCGGCGTGATTGTGGTTCCGAGTTCGGCGCTTAGGGCTTTGGCCCGCGCGATTACTTCCTGAGGATCAGAAATGTCCGCCGGAGTGATCTTGTTCATCACTTCTTCGCCCGTGTAGCCGAGCATGCGCTCGGCACCGACGTTAAAAATCTGGATGACTCCCTTTTCGTCGGTGGCGATACTCGAGAAATTGGCGCTGTTGAAGATTGCGCTTTGCAGCGCCCCGGCCTTGAGCAGTTCCTCTTCCGCCTGCTTGCTTGCGGTCACGTCTTCCATTGCAAGCACAAGCAGTTCCCCGTGGTTTCCCGCCTTGAGCTGCCGCGCATTGAGCAACATGACACGCCGCCCGATGATTGGGAACGTGTGCTCGAGCTCAAAATCGCTGAAAACAGAGCTTTTCGGGACGATGTCTTCGAGCAGTGTCCGTAGCGCGGGGATGTCCCATTGGCCGTTGCCTAGCTCGTAGATGAGGCGGTTTTCCGTCTCCTCCTTGGAGACATGGAATGTCTGATAAAAGGCCCGGTTCGCGGAGTGCACACGCAAAGTGGTGTCGAGCATCAGGAGCGGTTCCCGTACCGTGTCCACGATGTTTTGAGAGAACGTCTCGATGGCTTCCAAGTCCGCTGCCGCCCTCGCGACCTCTTCCTCGGCGCGTCGGCGCTCGGTGACGTCTTCCATTGCAAGAACGAGCAACTCTCCGTGATTGCCAGCTTTGAGCTTTCGGGCATTGAGCAGCATCACACGGCGTCCAATGACGGGGAAGGTGTGGACAAGCTCAAAGTCATTGAACACCAAACTCTTGGGAACGACGTCTTCAAGTAGTCTGCGCAGGTCCGGGATGTCCCACTGCCCGTTGCCCAACTCGTAGATGAGGTGATGCTCGGTTTCTTCCGGGGTGACCTGAAAGGTCTGGTAGAACGCACGGTTCGCCGAATGGACGAGCAGGGTTGTGTCTAACATCAACAGCGGTTCTCGAACCGTGTCGACGATGTCCTGAGAGTAAGTTTCAAGCGGCATGGCGAAGAGCTTTCGCTTGGCCATTCAAGTCGAAAGCGGCTTCCTCGCGGCAATGGTAGCCGCCGTATTGTGACTCTTGAGACGTACGGAAGGTTCCTGAGCGCCGCACCACGGGGTGGTCCAGCAATTTCTTCGGAGGGACCCGGGGAATGCGACCACGACTTGGGCGGGCTGCCTGGTTTTGCTCCCATAGAGCCCGGTCTGGTGCCCTTAGCGGGTTCCGCTAGGTCGGCAAGTAAGTGCCGAACCGGCAGGAATCATAAGGTTCATTAGTCCTTTCGAGGTGTCGGGGATATGCACACCAGACCTCCGCACCTTTGATTTGATCGCAAAGACTTCAACTTGCTTGGAGAACCCGTGGGATCCCGGGTAGCAGGGGGCGCCCCGTAGGAGGTGGCGGACCTGAAGTAGTTGGCGGAGCAAATCAAAAGAAGCATCCTGATGCCTTTACGTCGGAACAGTGGAAGGCCCCACCGCGTCGTAGCGAGAATGGGTTGGGGACATCGGCCTCCCCATTTGTCTACCTCCGGCGGTACGACCACATCTGCCCCAAGACTTACCCTGTCGTGAAGAGCGTCATGTCCATCGAAGAAAGCAGCAACGCAAAAGTAGTAGCCAAGCCTGCGTTCAAAAGGTTGCCTCGCCATGTAGGCCTCATCCCTGACGGCAATCGGCGGTGGGCTCGTGAACGCGGTCTGCCCGTCTCGGAAGGCTACAAAACCGGAGTGCGCAAGGGTATCCAGATGCTGCAGGATTGTTGTGATCTGGGTATCGAAGAAGTTTCGCTGTACGGCTTCACTCAAGACAACACCAAGCGACCCAAGGAAGAGAGAATTGCGTTTGCCCACGCGTGCGTTGCCTTCGTGGAGGCAGCAATGGATTTCAAGATAGCGCTGCTGGTCGTGGGCGACACGACCTCACCTATGTTTCCCGACGAGCTCAAACCATTCGCGGCAAAGCGGTGTGGCAGGGGACCCAAAGTCAACATGCTTGTGAACTACGGCTGGGAGTGGGACTTGCAGGCGGCCATGGCCTCTGGCGCCAAACGAACCATTGACGGTCTTGCTTCCTGCCAAGTTTCTCGGATCGACATGATCGTTCGGTGGGGCGGTTTCCGGCGGCTGAGCGGGTTCTTGCCGGTGCAATCGGTCTACGCAGATCTATTTGTGGTGGATGACTATTGGCCAGACTATGAACTCACCCAGTTTCATGAGGCTTTGGCATGGTTCCAGACTCAGGAGCCGACTCTTGGCGGCTGAGTAGGATAATCATGACATTCAAATGTCGCGGCCGCTGGCAATTGACGGAACCCCTGTAAACGTCAAGGAAAGGGGTCAAGCCCCTAGGTTCAATTGAACTTGGTGGAGCATAGTGGACGCAATTCGAACGGCACCCCAGTAAATATGACGGGTGGTGCAGATAATGGGAATCCATCGGCCCTAATTCAAAGTCCCCTTTTGAGGCTACGAGGTGGACTCGGAATGGCGAAACGGTGGATGTTCGTGGGGCTTTGACATGCAAGCGTGGATGTCAGGGCGACGATGACCCAGACACAAAGAACCCCCTCCCTGAGGACAGGAAGGGGCGCTCTTCTTTCAAAGCGAGAATCAGGCCTTTCGCCGACGAATAAAGCAAAGGGTGCCAAACATTCCAGCAAGCGCCGGCAGCGTGCCGGGCTCGGGAACGGCTTGCATCGTGTTGTAGACGGTGCCGGACTCGGAGGACAGCGTCCAACCGGTGGCGTACGAACCGTCGGGCTTCACCAATTCGATGTCGACCAAAGTGGCGGTAGCTCCAAAGTTCGACTGTCCGTCGAGGTTTGCACCGTCGCTGATGTCTGCGCAATTGAACACAACTTGCGTCGAGAACTGAACGTTGATGTTCTGAGGTGTGATGCCATTGACATCAAAATCGTCCGTAGCCCAGGTCGTGTTTGTATTTCCTAGGTTGTCGTCGAAGAACAAGCTGTCCTTGCCATCAACCGAAACACCAAGATCGGCGAGTGCACCGCTTCCCGTGTTCGAACCGTCGATATGGAAGATGTAGCGAGCCTTGTACCCAGCCTCCAATGCGCCGCCGTACTGGAGGGTGTCGTTGAAGATCGCGAAACCCAAGCTGGCGAATCCATCGGGCGAACCGCCGTCATGGTAGGAGCTGTCCGTCGAATCCCAGTAGATCGGGTTCCCAGCGTTGTAGTAGTTGTTCGTCAGCGAGCCGACCGTGTTGACGTGCATGCCGCCATAACTGCTTTGCGAGACCGTCGTACCGCTGAAGGTCATCGTCTGCATGTCGCCATTTTGGTTCATGCCCGTGTAGCTGGACGTAGAATTGGCTGTGGCGACGCTACCGTCGTCTCGGTAGTCAAATCCGAGGGCGCCGATGTAACCGCTGATCTGGCTGTTGGTGACGCCGACGACGGACTCACCGAGCGTACTGTGGCTCGCGAGGGCCTGCGAGCCGACGCCCAGCGCAAGCACCGAAAGGCAGAGCGCGAAAGATTTTGTTGATAGATGCACGTGTAACTCCTTTAATATCATTCTGCCTCAGAAAAAGAGACAGTCCGAAATAATTGCAAAGAGACGATAACATCGGGCCATTAGCCACGCATTAGCGATTGGCCCAGCACCGAAAAAGCTGGTTACTAAGCGAGTGCTTCGAAACCGATATCAATGGCAATTGGCTGATGCGCGTGAACGCTGCGGCGGTTCCTGAGCCTTCGGGCTGGGCGGGACCAGTGTGCGGCCTCGTTGTGGTGATGATGCGAAAGAAGACCAGAAAATAACTTGATAAGTAGACATTTGACGGCTCATTCTGTGCACTATATTGGGGCATGCCCCAACCCGTCTTACGACAACCCGTCGTACTCGACGTGCGTTGAAGTGAGTCGAAACGATGCTTTGCCCTTCAGCACCCCGCGGGCATTGTGCCATTCTGCGTCTCAGTTGGCCCAATGAGGCCCAAGTATTTCAAGCTGACTCCGCTGGGGTTCTACATGCCGAA
Organism: Fimbriimonadales bacterium; assembly: GCA_038321975.1. Lineage (GTDB taxonomy): Bacteria > Armatimonadota > Fimbriimonadia > Fimbriimonadales > Fimbriimonadaceae > Fimbriimonas. Next base: position 74,859 of record JBBQFM010000016.1, read on the forward strand.
GCAGGCCTCGAAGCGGTTCGGGTGGTTGACAGTAATCAAGAGCGGTTTATGATGGCTCGAAGGGCTGGTGTGGTGGTGGTCAGCTACTTGTTGCATGACCGGGACGGTGGTCTGGCTATGGATCAGGAGATCGCGTTTGGCGACTTTCGGGCAATGTGCCGAGAGGCTCGTGGTGCCGAACCGAGGGAAGGCTGGGCCGAAGAACACGAGCGATTGCGGAACGTCTGGGACGGATGGCGGAGTGATGGACGGTTAATCGAAGTTTGCCGCTGGCGTGCTTGACGGTCAAATTGATTCTGGGGGTGGCGGCCACATAGTCGGCAGGCTTTCTGCCGGTATCACGTATTCAGCTTCTAGGGTGAATCCCCTTGCGTAAAGCCAATACTTGATGGTGCATGGCTCCTTTGAGTAGATGAAGCGGCCGATGGGCACCGTTTTGGTGAATGTGAACACGAACCTGCCGAGTGGCACTCGTATGCCCGGATATAGGAGTTCGCCACCGGGTACAGGACCGAAGCGTACGGGGACATAGCTGTCACCTTGCGTTACCGTTGAGCCCACACCAAACCCACCAGACTGTAAATGCTCGCTCTCAAGAAATGCCGCCGCACAGTTTTCTGCCGCAACCTTGCCACGGTTGGTCAATGTGAGCCAAAGGATCACCTCGTAGTAATTTTGAGTTGAGATTCTTCCACTGCTTTCGTATAAAGGGACGCTTTGGCGCTTTGGTTGAATGTCTCGCACCTCCACTTCTAGGTTCAGTTCTGGATGAGCCTTGGCGAGTATTAGCGCTTGAACCCAAGAATGGACCATTGGATCACAGCTGTTGCCGCTCCGGGTGTAGTAGCTGGTTATTTTCTTGTGCTTACAGCATTGATGGGGTTTCTGCTCACTGTCTGGAACATACGTGATTGCATATCCAGATCCGTCTTTACTTGGATCATCAATTCGAATGTGCCTGACGCCGGTTACGGGTGGGTCAGTTGCACCGTACTCATGAGTGTTGAGCGACTCAAGGAAAAGGCTGATCTCGGGTATTGGGCGCTTCTGAGGAACTTGGCCATTCTTCGCCTGGATGCCCCACACGAGAACGCCGCCTCGGGTATTGGCATAGGCGCTGATGTAGATGGCCAAGGTGTCGATGTTAGAGGGGTCGAGAACGGACTGGGCACCTCCGACCGGGCCTCGGTTCTCTTTGAAGTCTAGGAGGAGATGCTCTTCCTCTTTAGTGTTGCAAATCTGCTCAATGCGGTCAAAGCCACCGTCTACGAATTCCTGGAATAGCGCCTCAGCTGCGTCCATGTTGCTGGTCTTACCATATCGTTGGCTTCATATCTTGGTTAGCGGGAAGCGTTCCGGGAAGATTTGCGGCAAGGTCGGGACCCACAAGGGCCACCGAAAGGCAGGATGCCTGAAGGGAGAGCGTAAGGAAAGGAGACCACCATCAAAAAGTGGTCCCTTGCACTCCGTTTGACTCAAAGTATTCGAATAGCTCCCCAATATCGTTGATTGTCCAAAAAACTCGACGACCACCTTCTCCGTCCTGATTAGAAACCTTCGATTGTTACCGTCTCCAGATCGGTCCATCTCAGTATTGGCAAAGTCCGACGGCATAGAGACTTTTTAACGCCGATCCAGTTGGTGAACTCGAAACTGCGGTCAGAGCGTATAGTGATTTTCTCTAGCAGGAACACTCCTGGGAATCTCAAGAACAGCGCTTGTCCAAAGACTAGAAACACGAGACAACAAATGAAGGCTGGAGCTCCTCCGCCTGGTCGTTCCACGCCGTTAACGGTCTCCGTTGTTCCATAGATCAGTGGCTGCAGAAAAGCGAGAGTGCCGCCAGTCACCAACAACCATATCCGCCAAGTAAAGATGTTTGCTGTTTCGGTGATCGTAAGTCCTACCCATCTTCTGCACCCATCGAGCACAGGCGTCTAGCGTCGTCGAACGAACCCACGAGGGCGACCGGAAGGCAGGATGCCTGAGGGGAGAGCGTGCGCGAACTCCACCGCGAAAAGAATGTCCTCAGACTTCAGCCCTTTAGGGCGACCGTGAGCGAAGGAACACCATCAACGTTTCATTAGGCTCTGGATGGCCGTCAGGAACCGGTGATCGTGTTACAATACCGTTCTTAGCCTTGTTGTTTTCTTGAAGGAGCGAAATGGATTTAAAACGATTTCTGTTCATTTTCGTTGCAGGGGTGACAGCTGGTGGGGCCAACGCTGCAACGCAAACTGATGTCGGCGTGAATGGGCAAGTGACCAACACTATCGTTGGTCCATCATTCAACTACACATTCACCGATGAGCGACTGGCTACCCCAGGGGTGCTAAGTTTGATCTCGGTATCAGGATCGGATAGCATTCCTTCGCAGGCTGACATCAGTTCCTATGGCGCGTCGAGGGAGGGCTTCATCGAAGCCGACGCCCATGCCTACTACGACGTCGGCTATAACAACAGCTACGCGGAATCGACTTCGACATCAACGTTCCTTGACGACTTTACTGTCGAGTCGCTGAGCCTTCCCGTCGGAACGCCGGTGAACGTGACGTTTTCCATGGACATCATTGGAAGTGTCCAGTCGAGTTTTCAATCCATTGGACTCGGAACAGGGTCCCTTAGCGTCAGCGATCCCCCCGGGGGAGGCGCGACCATCGTTAACTACGACTACAAAATCGATGGCGGCTCGAAGGATCTTGTCGCAACTCTCTCAGGTGTGGTCGGTGACCGAATGAGGATGGTTTGCCAGCTTCGAGCAGGAACATACATTGAGTCAGTGACGGGCGTGCTGTCCGAAGACGTAAACCTGCAAGCTCAAGGATTCGGCTGGACTGACAATGCCAACATCTTCCTTGCTTCAGATAGCGGTCACGACTATGCGGCAGTACCCGAACCATCCTCGATCGTATACCTGAGTGGATTCGGTCTCTGTGGCCTCACCGTCCTTCTGCGCAAGAGAAAGCGGATCTAGGCTTTCAAGTCATTTACGGCCATCCGACGGCGTCGCCCTGTTTGTAGGGCCAAAATCCCGCGAAGGGGCAAAGGCAGGATGCCTGTAGAGAGGGCGTACGCGGCTAAGAGTTGAGAGGGATCTGCGGACTAAGGCTGACATCTTTGTCTAGGAAGCCTTTCGCCTGGGAATCCCCGTCAATTGGGATGCAGTCCCCCTCCAAATTAGAAGGCCCAGACCCGAGCTCTCTCCTCTCTTGAGGTGCGGAACCTTCCTACCAAAATTGTAACAAAGTTCTAGACCTGAGAACTGTCTACGCTTTTCACGTACACGGAAGCCCCCTCAAGTCCCAGACCACGAGGGCGACCGACGGCAGGGTGCCTGAAAGTGGAGCGTCCTTAAACTTTGTTGAACTTCACGAATACCCACGTGAAGCTGTGGTGATCGTTGCTGAAAGGGCACTTTGAAGTCTTCGCGTTGCGCCCTGTCGCAGGCTTTCCTTGCATCTGGGTCAAGGTGAGATCTATGTTATCGCCGTCCAATTTCCAAGTCCCACCCTCACTTCCGAACCTTGGATCTGGCGAATCGGCCGTAATTTCAAACGACCCGTCGCCTTTCAGCTCCATATACGTGGCAGGAAGTTTTGCGCGGAGCTTTTTTAGGGCTTCGGGCTGCTCCATCTTCCATTTGCCAACAAAACCGTCGCCTGTTTTCTTCGCGCATCCGGAGAGGAGCAAGGCGAAAACGATTAAGGCAAGGAGCAATTTCACGCTATTCAGTGTACGCCAGGGCTGGCGTGGCGGTGATCAGCTACTTGTTGCACGACCGGGACGGTCGCCTAAAACAGGTGACCAATCTTCCTGTACGGTGCTGTTTCAAATTCCTTGAGGCGGACGATCGGGGAAGTTGTCTTGTCGCTGACCTTTCGGAAGTCGATAATCAGGGTTTTTGTGCCCTTAACCTTGTGGCCATCCAATTGCGGCAAAGTCAATTTCTGAAAGACTCTGAAGTGCTGGTAGGAAACCCATGTGATCTTCCTATTCTCAACTATTGGAGTCTTCCTAAAATCCTTTATCGACGGTGAAATTTTGCAATCGCTGATTGTGAACACCACCGTTCGAAGCGTGCCGTTAGCGAAGGAGTACGTTCCAGAAGCCAGGAATTGACCGGCGAATTGTTCGAAGTAGTGGAAGAACAGATGATGACGGTCAAACACAAAAACACTTGGATTATCCTTCCTGCTTGGGATATTCCAAGTTCCAACAATATCGTGGGTCACTCCCGAAGTCATCAAAATCGCGAGGCATAACATATCTGAGGTGCTCCTTTGATGGATGGAACTCCACTCATGTATGTGATATGTCGGATTAAAGGACGAAATGGTTCGGAACCACTCGTTGCCAACAAGTAAAGGATGAGGCTCATGAGATAGGTGCTATTGGCTCGAGTGTGGGGCTGGCTTGATGGTTTGTCTAAGAGTCAAACCGCGGCCCCTTGCATTACGGTACATGAATGCTCCCCACACAGCAAGATTTTGCTTAGGGGCAGCCGCAAAAAGCTGTCGCCGTTTTGATGTACGTAGACGGTGGGCTCGCTACGGCGGGCGTGAGGTAGATTTTGGCCCATTGTTTTAAGCACTTCGTGGACTTGTAAGTATGTCCACGGTTTTCCGTACATGAAAGCCCTCGCAAACAAGTCACTTGGCGCCGACGTCAAAGCAAATAATGACAGATACAAGAAGTGACCAATTCGTCTCAACCGCGCTGCGCACTTTGCTCCCAATAAAGAAGCCTTCGCAATGAAAGTCGTTGAGGTCCACGTTGAGCGCGTTATCAAGGCCTTTGGGCGGCTTGGATGGAGTGCGGTCCAGCAAAGGGATGGCGAGTTACAAGTCAAAAGGACTAGTTCTTGAACTCTCCTGAAATGTTCCTAACGTGCTACGAAGTGGGTATGCAAGACGCACTGAGTCCGAGGGAGCGCGAAATCATTCGGTGTGCCGCCTCTGGCTTGACTGATAAGGAAATGGCGATTCGACTCAAGATGGCCCTTTCGACCGTAAACACTCACTGGTCACGAGTAAGAGCAAAGCTTGGCGCACGTTCGCGCACTCAAGCAACTTGCATCGCTTTCGGCATCGTCGTGGACCTTGCCTAGCACTTTGAGCTTCTCCAGACCAGAACCGGACTGAAAGTTAGGCAAAAGGGCCTTCCAAGAGCGCAAAACTGACGCAGTAGGCGATGCGCCCCAGCGTTAAGCTTTTAGGCAATAGTGGCCGGGAGGCACAATTCGCAAGTGCGACGGCCTCTCCCACGGAACTGCTTCGCGGGCTAAAAAGTTGAAAGGGGATCTGCGGACTAGGGCACATCTTTGTTTGCGAAGCCTTTCGCCAGGGAATCCCTGTCAACTGGGATGCAGTCCCCCTCCAAATTAGAAGGCCCAGACCCGAGCTCTCTCCTCTCTTGAGGTGCGGAACCGTCCTACCAAACTTGTAACAAAGTTCTAGACCTGAGAACTGTCTACGCTTTTCACGTACACGGAAGCCCCCTCAAGTCCCAGACCACGAGGGCGACCGAAAGGCAGGATGCCTGAAGGGAAAGCGTGCGCGAATTCAATAGCGAAAAGGAGGTCCTTAGCTTTCAACCCTTTCGGGCGACCGTGAGCATAGCGAACACCATTCAAGTCTTTAGGGCAGGGCGCCTGGGAACTACTCGAAAGCGTGATCGTCTTCAAAGCGCCACCGAATCGTGTGTTGGTCAAGATTGGGGACGAGCATTCTGCTTCCCCAGGAACGATTTGGGCGGCCCGACATAGGTCGACAGCGAAAACTCGGACCCGTTTCCCTTTCGAACCTGACGAACTGGCTGACTCACAGGCGCTGATGTTTTGCTGCTTCGTTGGAGATTATCTGTGCCCCGGGCCACGCGCATAGCTCGACCAAGGAAAGTGTGATAGTTCAGGTAAGGGAGTCTGGTCGCCTCGCGGCGGGCTTCTGCCGGGCCGATTTCTTCGCCAAGCGTCCCCGGAAGACCCCGCGGTTGCGCTCGACCATGCATGGGCGGGTCGGTAGCTGCACCAGGCGGCCCCCTCCGGAGCCTGCTACTGGTGCCGGCCACGGTGGACGAAGGTAGGGGCGAGGGCCATCCTTGCTAGGGGGAGAAAAGCAAACACCTGCGCGGCGAGCGCCGCCCGGCCGTACTGGGCGGCGGGGATCGTGGCCGCCGCCGCCACATACAAGGTGACGCCCGCGATCGAGCAACCGGCAAACCACTTAATCAGTAGGGCGACGGGCACTAACCGGCGGCGGCGTAGGTGGATCGTCGCGGGCACGAGCACCGCCAGCTTGAGGGCCGCAAGCGCGAAGACCACGTTCGGCAACCAAGCGATGGCGGTCGGGATCTCGCCGGGGTGCGTCACAAGCCGAAGTATCAGGATCGCGAGGATCCCAAGCGGCGTCATCCCGAGCACCACCAGTGCCCATCCCGGCAATCGCCCCAGTGCGCACCAAATGTTCGAGATCGACGCCTTGATTCCCTCAAGGACGACGAAGACGTAAAGTGCCAAGAAACCTATCCAATCGCGAGACTTCATAACCGAAAGCAAGGACAAGAGCGAGCATTGGCGGTGCCCGTCGATCTCCACCGGAAGACAAAGAATGAGCATGGCTGCGGCTAAGGTCAGCAAGGAAAGCCGAGCCGCCTGACTAACCGTCATCCGGATCTTCGCCTCGATGATCTGGAGATTGGTCAACGGTCGCAGCGCCAGAAACGGCACTAGGCTCCGATCCTTGGCGAGATTGTCTTTCTCACTCCCGCAGCATCCGCCGTATCCGAAGAACGGCGGCACCGTGAGGGCAAGGGATGCCAGTACCACGAGAGGCGTCGACACCCGCGCGCCCAGCACGGTCAGCGACTCCGACGGCTCGATCAAGCTGAAGAGTGAGATGCCGCCAAAGAGGACGAGCAGCATGACCGTCAGGACTCCCATCACCTTCCCGTTTTGTCGCGCCTCGAGCCATTGCTGCGTCGCCACCGGCGTGCGGAAGGGCGGGGAGCTCGGAATACGGTAGTCGGCTCGATCCGGTGACCCGACGAGGGCTAGTCCGTGGCGCGCCCTAGCGACTCCCCGCACCGACAAGCCCATAGAAAACACCAAGACCACGAGGAATCCCACCGCGAGGCCGAGGGGTTTGGCAACATCCAACCCGACCATCACGGGGCCGGAAACGGTGCTCACCACGAGGGCGAGCGAAAGGGCGGACCGAAGCTCCGGCCGCCGCATAGGGAGCCAGGAAGTGGTCTGAAGGAGGCACGCGTTCGCCGCCAAGTAGGGACCCAGCCACCAAGTTTGGGCGAAGGGGCCGAGGATGAAAACGGAGATCGCGATCCCCACGAGAAGCGTCAGCCCGGCGGAAATCGCCATCGGCCACAGCACCACCTCACGGTCGTTGAGGGGCAGCTGTTGCAAGTACAGGGGGAAACCGGATGCCCCCTGCTCCTGTGGATCGACCATCGCGAGGGCTCCAAAAAGGAACAGCAGGATCATCGAGAGAATGCAAACGGCCGGTCCGGCGATTCTCGGCGACGCTTGGCAATAGGGCGCGCACACCGCAAATGTACCTAGCAATAGCAGCCACAACCGCCACGTTCGCAGGAAGATCAGGCGGGTAAAAGGCAGGCATAGCCTCGCGTTAAACATGCTGAACCTCGGTCGGTGACCGGGCAAGGAAGATCTCGTCCAGCGTAAGCCACTGCTGCTCCAAAATTTCCGCCCCCGCCAAGTTTGCGTTCGCCTCAAATGTCGGTCCGTGGCCAGAGAACAGGCACGTCCACTCCTGCCCAAATCCCTCCCAACCAAAAGCGTCTGTGATTTCAGGCGCGGCGGTCCGGTCACTATGGAAGCGGAGGGTGATTCTGCGGTGGGACTGCTTCACCGCATCCAGCGAGTCGCAAAACAGTATTTCCCCGCCGCGGATCATCGCCACGTCGTCGGCCACGAGCTCTACTTCGCTCAACAAGTGGGACGAGAACAGCACCGAGCGATTCTCGCCTGCGACCGTCCGCACGATGGAGGTCAGAATCTCGCGTCTTACGATCGGGTCTAGTCCTGAAGAAGGTTCATCGAGTACAAGCAGGTCCGGGCGGTAGGCGAGAGCAGCCATGAGCCCGACGCGCGCCCTCTGACCCTTTGAGAGTTGCTTGATCGTGGCACGGCGATCGATGTTGAACCTCTCGCGCAATTCCTCGGCATAACGTTGATCCCAGGCGGGGTAGAAGCCTTGGTAGAAACGCTGCAACTCGTGCACGCGCATCCACCCTGGCAGTCCGTCTTCTTCCGCTAGGTAGCCGACGCTGCCGAGAACTCCGGCGGGATCCTCGACCGGGTCGAGGCCGAATACCCGAACTGTCCCTTCCTGCGCATTCAGAAGGCCCAAGATGTGCTTGATGAGCGTGGTCTTGCCAGCGCCGTTTTCACCGATCAGCCCCAACACCTTGCCCTTTTGCAGAGTTAGTGACACATTCTGAAGGGCCGCCTTTTCGCCGAATTTCCGCGTCAGCCCTTCGATCTTGATGACGTCCGTCATTTCACCCATTCCCCTTCCATCAGCACTGAATCCCGTTCCTGAACCAACTCGATCACCTGGAGCGTGGAAACCCGAAACTGCTTAGCTTCCACGAGGAGCGCGTCCACTCGATTGGCGAGGATGCGCCGCTGTTCTCCCGCCGCAAACGGCGACTCTGCTTCCGCCACGAACGTTCCGTTGGTGCTCCGCTTCTCCACCAACCGCTCGACTTCCAACTCGCGGTAGGCACGGGCCACGGTGCTTGGGTTGATGACCAGCTTTTCTGCGAGCACCCGAATGGGCGGCAGTTCCCCGCCGGGCCGAAGCCGGCCCGAGGCCATCAGATACTTCAGCTGGTTGACTAGCTGGAGGTAAAGCGGGGTGCCATCGGCTTGGCTGACCCGCATTCGCATAGCCGCCGATTTAGCGATTTCCTGTTGATCCATTGTATCGAGTCAATGATACAACGGTTCCGCGCCCTTTGCGCATCTTTTTTGAGAGTCTGCGATGACCCATTCTTTTGTCATTGGGTTGGCAGAGCCCTCAGCCTGTCGATGCACCCCGGGGCGCGGCTGAGGGGACCCTGTCGGACACAGGGACCGGCACGACCGGTTAGACCAGCTCGACCGTGGTCGCATCCCGCTTCGTCCTAGAGAGGTAGATCACGAGTGCCAAGATGGCGCCCAGGAAAATCGCGCTGGTTCCGACCGTGCCAAGCCCAAGGCCCCCGTCCGCGCGGGCCTGGGAGAGGTAGTCCCCGATAGAGGCGCCGAAAGGACGCGTTAGGATGTAGACGATCCAGAACGCCAGAATGCCATTTAGTTTGAACACCACACGCGCAAAGCCCACGAGTGCGATCGTCCCGACAAAGATGAGCAGAGCAAATAAGTATCCTAGCTTCAACGTCTCGGAGGCCAGGTCGCCCGAGGCGGTGCCCAGCGCGAAGGTGAAGAGGATCGCCAGCCAATAGAACGCCTCGCGCCGAGTTGTGTAGATCGAGTGAATCGAAAGCGTCCTCTCCTTTGCGTACCAAACCGCGAACGTGGCCGCCAACGCGATCGCGAAGATCACCGTCGTCGTGGCGAGCGGAACGTGGAAATTATCTGTTAAGTTGTCGGTGATCAACGTTCCCACGATGCTCAGCAGCACGACGACCAGCCAGTAGATTCCGACTTCATACCGCTTGGCGCGGAACTGGAAGATGAGCGCAACCGCAAGGAGGGCACCCATGATCGCACTCGTGCCAGTGAGCCCCAAGTTGAACTTCCCGTTCAGATAGTCCGCTGCCGTCTCCCCAACGGTGGTGCACAGCACTTTAATGATCCAAAAGAAGACCGTGACCTGTGGCACTTTGCTCTGCAACTTCTGGCCGAGCGAGGAAGAATCGGGGGTTCGTGGTGACGGATTTGTTGATCATACGATGCTCCTCTTCTTAGACGACATCCGAAGCGTCCTGGTATCAGGATCCGAATCAGCAATCCGCCTGGGGAGACCTACAATGTCAAGGTGATCTAGGCAGGTTCACCGCCTGCATTCAAGTTCAAAAACTATCTGATCCGACTACTTTGAACCCCATTCGCCGAATCATAGAAGTTCAATGGTTGGAGTTGGTCATTTCTTTACGGCACCCTGCACCCTGTCCCCTGCACCCTAACTTAGAATTGCGTCCATGGCGGTCGAGGTGTTGGCGACTCGGACTTCAGGGTAGTGCTTGTATTGGGGGATCATTTCGGCTACCACGGGTCCATCGTAACCGATGGCGGCGATTTCCGCCATGACGGCGGGCCAGTTCACGTCTCCCTCAAGGAGGTCAACGAAGCCTTCGGCGGTGCCGACGGCTCTTCGGAAGTCCTTGAAGTGGATGCCGACCACCCGGTGACCGAGGATTCGCAGCCACTGCTCGGGGTAGCCGAAGGGGAGGACGTTCCCTACGTCGAAGTAGCTACCGACGGATTTTGAATTGAAGCTGTCGATGAATCCGGCCATCTCGGTGGGGGAGAGGAGGAAACGGTTCCAGACGTTCTCGATTCCCATCCGCACGCCTAACGCTTCTGCGTTGGGGATCGCGGCTCGGAGGCCTTCGGCGGCGTTCTTGAGGACGTCGTCGTATTGGTGGACGGGGCGGGCGGGGTCGAAGAAGACGTCGACGGCGCCGGGGATGGTGAGGAGGGTTTTGGCTCCCAGCCAGCCGGTGATTTGGATGAGCTTCTGGAGGTCGTCGAGGGCGCTGGTGCTTTCCGCCTTATCGGGGCTTCCGAGCGAGCGGCCCCAGTAGGTGCCGCTGGCGACGCTGAGGAGTTTGATTCCTTGGTCGGCAGCTAGGGCGACGACTTCTTTGCATCGGGCTTCGGTGGTGTCGAGGCCGAATGCGCCGGTGGGGGCGACGCAGAGTTCGAGGGCTTGGAAGCCGTACTGCTTCGCCTTGGCGATCGCGGTCTCGGGAGTGAGGGTACCTTCGAGTCCGCCGGGGAGGGACCAGCAGTTGAGGCCCTTGGTGATTCGCGGGTTCGGGGTTCGGGGTTCGGGGGTCTGGGTTTGCATGCGCTTTCTGAAATCGATTTTAGTTGAATTGGCGAGTTGTCGGTGGTTGAGAGTTTCCGGAACCCCCACCCTGCCCTCCCCCTCCCGAGGCACGAACCATCCTCGGCAAGGGGAGGCATCCGGACCGGAACCCCTTACCCCTGCCCCTCTCCCCCGGAGGGGCGAGGGGTTCTGAATTTAGACCAACACTGGTGAGGCCTGTTCGATCTCTTGAAGGGCTACTTCTAGGGACTTTCTTGAGGACTCGGGGGTGATCCGCGTTAACGGCTCGCCAGAGGCTAGGCACTTGTAGAAGTATTCCAGCTCATAGAAGTATCCGCCGAGGTCGGAGATGTTGCCTCCGGTGGCGCCGGCGGCCATCTTCGGCATCTCGGGGACGGTGACTCCGTCGGGGGTGTAGATCGTCAAGGGGGCTCCGTCCATGAGGGCGATGCCTTCTTCGAAGGTGGCTCGGAAGGCCATCTTGAAGGGGGAGCCTTGGGGAAGGTTCCAGCTGCCTTCGGTGTGGATCACGGTGTCGCCATAGGTCATCGTGGTCGTGACATGGCTGAGGCCGCGGGAGTCTCGGTTGCCGAAGGAGACCATGCGGTCTGGCTTTCGGCCCATCAGGTGAAGGGCGTAATCGGTGTCGTGGATGTGGAGGTCGAGGGCAGCGCCGCCAGCTCGATTCTCGTCGGAGGTCCAACCATCGCTGGCCCATGCGGGGAAGGCGGTGTAGCGGGTGAGCGATAGGGACAAAAGCTTTCCGAGAGAGCCTGAGTTCACTAACCGCTGGAGCTCTGCGTATTCCGGCCAGAAGCGGATGCAGTGGGCGATCATCAGGCGGGTTCCACTGGCCTCGGCGGCAGCGATCATGCGGTCCGCTTGGGCGAGGGAGATCGCCATCGGCTTTTCGCAGATGACGTGTTTGCCCGCTTCCAGCGCTTGGACGGTGAAGTCGGCGTGGAGGTCGGTGGGCAGACAGATATCGACCACGTCGATATCGCTCAGATCGGGCAGCGACGTGGAGGTCGTTGCCCTGTGGGCAGTGGCGACACTTGCGGCGGCAGCCGGGTCTTTGTCGACGACGTGGACGAGATCGACGCCCTGGAGGGCGCCGTAAACCTCGCCGTGCATCCGGCCCATGAAACCGGCGCCGACGAGGGCTACGCGTGGATTACTCATTTGTTTGCGGGGGGCGTTTGAGCCTTTTTACGGTTGAGGATAGGTGAGCCGGAGCCCTTGTTTTCGGGCTCGATCTTGCCGCCGTTGGCTTCTCCGCAACCGGTGGCTGCCAAGCTCATCGCTCCTAGTGCGAGAGCGGCGATCAAGACCTTTCCACCTCCGGCGCACAAGGCAGCGCCGAAGGTAGTGAATTGTCGAGCCTTAGGCCCTACTCCCATGAACATGCCCAATCGTTTCCGGCCTTGACCGAGCTGCACCACGCCTTGCCACCCTTCGCAGCGAGCGCAGTCGCCTTGATATAGCTTGCATGGCCGTCGGCCCAGGAGACGATGTCGCCGTTCATATAGCGGCCGTTGATGATGTCCGGCTTCACCTTGCCCATATCGGCCGAGGTGTCGCTGGTGAGCCAGCTACAGTCGAACAACGGACCGGCAGGAACGCCGCCAGGGCAGCCGCCAGGAACGTAGTTGAACGCGCCATAGTTGCCGGGGATGCGAAGGTCCCACTGGTACGCCCATGCGTGACCGGCGGTGATGAGGAGGACGGTCGCGGCCGCTTCTTCCATTTCGGTTTGGCTAGCGGGCATCGGGTGAGCGCTGTTCCAAACGTCGGTGCCCATCAAGTTGAAGTTGGCTCCGTAGCTGGCGAGGCCGGGGTTGCCGTTGCTGTTCGGGCCGCCCGGATCTTTGAAGATCGCGATCGACTTGTGATAGGGGTAAGTGAGCTGGCCGTAGGTCCAGAAGATGCCGATGGGATCGTCATCGTTGGGGTCGCCGGTCCAAGTCCAAGCGCCGTAGCCGTTGGTCTTGTAGTCCGGCGGCTTCTGATCCGCGACGAGGGTTTCGGTCTTGTTGAACGCGAAACTGTAGCGGTCCTCGTTGTCGCCCGCATACATAATCTGGGCGAGTCCGAGCTGCTTGAGGTTGCTGATCGACGCGGTCTTCTTTGCGGCGACCTTCGCCTGTGCGAAAACCGGGAAAAGGATGGCGGCGAGGATGGCGATGATCGCGATTACGACAAGTAACTCGATAAGAGTAAAGGCGCGACGGGAAGTGTTCATAAGGATGTTCCTATTTAGAGCGTAAGGGAAGTGAGGACGGTCCAACCGTCAACAGAAGCAAGGCGATTTGCAAATTGGACACCTGGCTTCTTGAGCCAGGGGTCGATGAGGCCGAAAGCGAGGCGGTAGTGCCCAGCGGCGGGCCTGGTCAGAGTTGCGATGGAAGTGAAAGCTCCGGGGAGCCAGGTGCGGATATCGCTGTTCGAATCGGCGGTCGTGCCGACTCTGCCGGAATCGTCGATGAGCGCGAATCGCACCGGCCATTGGTAGTAGAAGGGGGCGACGCCTTGGTTAGTGCCCTTGAGGGTGACGGTGAGTTTTCCGGCGTCCTTGCTTACGTCCACTGACTTGAGTTGGAAGTCGTAACCCATCTTCTGGCTCAACTCTTCCGCCCGTTGTTTGTATTCGGGGCTAGTCGCGTTGTTCATGGTCGGGCAGTACGGGCCGATCCAGGTGAGGTGGGCAACATCGACCGCTTTGAGTGTCAGATCCCACTCTTTGCCGAGGTACTGCTGGGCGGCACCGGGAACCATTTCGCCACCAGTGGGCGCGATCTTCCAGTTCTGGTCTCGGCCAGCGGCCTTCATGGTTGGCACGAACTGCCAGTCATCGGGGCCAACTGTGTCCTGGGGAATCATGTCGTCGTGGAAGCCGACCCACTCTTGCTTGGCGAGGTATCCCACCGCGTTGCGGCCCATGATCTTCTTGTGGGGGAACGCAGCGCGCATCGCGTCGACGACTTCTTTCTGAACGGCATCGCTGGCGAAGAGATCGACGGTCGGCCACGTGTGCCATTCACCCCAGTGGCCTAGGATGCCCATTTGGACGAAGGCGACCTGGGGGTCTTTGTCGTACCGCTCGCCGTACGCCTTGATGAAGCTCATGAGGGCTTTTCTTAGGCGGGGATCGCTGTAGTCGGGCGACTTGCCGCCGCCGAAGTCTTTGTAAGGCGTCATCTTTACGCCCTGATCGATGAGCCATTGCGGGAGCCCAAGGCCCTTGTCCGGATAGTCCATGTAGACACGGATGACAGTGCGCTTGGTCGGCGTCGTCTTTGCGGTCTGGGCTTCCCACTCGGCGAATTTGTAGTTACCATGGGTGGGTTCGAGTTCGCGCCAACTCGTCTCGAAGAAGGCCATCGTGGTCGGGATGTCCTTCCGGTTGTTCGCCTCGACGTAAGGTGCGTACCCCTTGAACGGGTTGGTAATCGGGCTCGGGCCGGGGTCGAGAGGGATGGCTTGGGGTTGGGCGAGGAGGAGAAGCAGGGTCGTGATCATTTAGTGGGCTCCGCCGAAGCGATGAACGATGAACGATGAACGATGAACCGTCCGGAATTGGCTTGGGACTTCGTAGTGAGGCCGTCAAACCCCCTCCCCCACGGTTCCCCCTTCGGAAAGGGGGAACCATCTCCGGAACCCTGATAATCTGACTTCGTCATTGAGGTCTCTCCTTGCTTAAAAATGGTCGAGGCCGGAGAACCAGGCTCCGGGGGGCATGGGGGCTCCTCGGAGCATGCCGACGGGGATGAGCGTAGCGTCGGCATCTCGCCGAGGTTCCGGACTGTGTACAGTGGCGGCGCCTCCTGCCCAGGCAGCGGCGCCTCGGACGAGTTGGTCTACTTCGTCGAGATTGCCGGCGGTCTCAGCGATCATAAGGCCGTCATCGTTTTTCTGGCCGACGATATATGCATTGGCGGACGACCATACGAGGCGCTCCTTGATTCGGGAGGCGAGGACGGTGGTCCACCAATCGGTGGTTCGCTGGACGGCGAGGGGGCGGAGGGCGGCAGTGACGTCGTAGATGGATGCCATCTGATTCAGATCAGCGGGCGATGAATCGGGGGGGAGGGCTTCTTGGAGGCTGGAGACTCGGTAGCCATCCTGGGTCGACTCGACCCATCCGTAGCGGGCGTAGTGGGGAGGGACGCCGGCATAGAGATAGGAGTGGGTGACGCCCTCGGCTTCCATCCAGGCGATCGACTCGTGGAGCAGATCGCTGGAGATGCCCTTCGATCGGTGCGAGGCGAGGGTGGCCACGTTGGCGATGCAGCCCACGGTGCCAACTCCTTTGCAGGGGAGGAGGTAGAGCTGGACAGTTGAGACGAGTTGGCCGTCTTCGCGTCGTGTAAATGTGACTCGGCGCCCCTGGCAAGCGGCCCAAACTCCGGTGAATACGCTTTCCGGCACGCCGAATACGCTGACCCAAAAACCGAGCAGCTCGGCAAGTGGGGGTTCTTCGCGGTTGATCCGGGGGGTGGCGAGTTCCGACATGAGGTTGCGCTTATGTTAAGTCAGTTTTTTGCCTCCAAATTTGGTCAATCGATTGACCAAAAAAAGAAGGTCATCCCATGAATGAAAAGGCGGCCAACGCAGACCGACATGTCGATTGCCCAGGTTCAGCTACTTGATAGGGATCACAGGCACCAATCGGTAGTCTAAATTGGCTTTCGGAACCGACCGATGGTTTTCCAATCGATTCAGATCTGCGATTGAAAAACCGCTGATGTAATTAAGGTGGCGAGTTGCGATGGCACGCATATCACGGTCCGGCCGACCACGCATCGCCAGTTTGATTTGTTTCTTCGCCAACGATAGACGGTGGGTGTTCATCAATGCGTCCGCAGCACGCAAATGTAGCTCGCCGTTGTTCGGATCAAGGTCCGTCGCCTTCAGAAGGACGGCAACTCCTTCGTCGGTGGTGCACGGCGTGAAACAGACGAGCGCGGTAGCCTTTAGAGAGGTGAACCCGTGAGGATTGAGATTCAGCGGAACTGAGGAGGTTGGTCCTGAACCTTCAGCCATCGACAAAACCTGTCGGTAAAGCTTGGCTGCCGCGTCTCGATGGCCAGCCTTCTCTTCGAGCATTGCGTATTTTTTGAGGAAGGTGGGATTCGTTGCATCGGACGTGGACCATCGCGGGTGAATGCCGGCGATCTTCCGACATGCCTCCAGGGCCTTTGCGGGCTCGCCCATCTCGGCATAAATATCCACAAGGTCGGACCACATTTGACCAAATTCGTCATACCCGTGCGCACGAAACTGCGCACGAGCTTCAAAGAGCTTCTTTTCGGCGGACTTCAAGTCTCCTGCTTTCCAGAGCCTGAGCGCCTCCTTGTACTGGGGGCCGAGGGGTCCACCCAACTTCACCATGAGATGGTCAGGAGTTACATTGCTGATCAGCGCCCGCGGGCGGGGAGTTCTTGTGGGTCTTGCGATCGCGGCAAAGAGCCCGATCGCGGCGCATATGCCGGCAAGGGCGAGAAGTCTTAAGCCGAAGCGTTGGACACGCATCTCGTTCTTACTATAGGTCTTGTTTTGGGCGAAGCATATTAAATGGTCAATCGATTGACCAAAAATAGTGTGGCGTTCTGGTGATAGAGTGTTCACATCACTTTCCCATGGAACCGACTTCTCCCCTCTCATTCGTGCTTCTTGGCGCCGGTAGCCGAGGCAATATGTTTTCTCAGTGGCTTCACGACAATGTCGGCGCGGGCTCAGTCGTAGCGGTTGCGGAACCTGATGCGGAGCGACGCGAGCGCGCTCGCGAGACCCACAACATTCCCGCTGAGCGGTGCTATGAGAGTTGGGATCAGCTTCTGGCGGAGCCGAAGCTCGCCGATGTGGCGATTAACACCACGAACGACAAGGAGCACATCGCTTCCGCGATTGCCGCGATGAAGGGTGGCTACCACATGCTGCTCGAGAAGCCGATGGCGACCTCTTATGAGGATTGCGTGGAGATTGATCGGGTTCGGCGAGAAACGGGGCGCATTGTGAGCGTTTGCCACAGCCTTCGGTACCACTCGCTGTATGCGGAGATTCGGCGGATTCTTCGGGCGGGGACGATCGGCGAGATCGTTTCACTCGACCAGCTCGAAGGCGTGGGGCATATTCACCAGTCGCACTCGTTCGTCCGGGGCAACTGGGCCAACCAGGAGCGTAGCACGTTTATGCTGCTGGCCAAGAGCTGCCACGACATCGATATCATCGCCGACCTAGTGGACATTCCCTGCGAAAAGGTTTCGTCTTACGGCGAGCTCAAATTCTTCAATCGGAATCACATGCCAGCGGGGGCTCCGGACTACTGCGTGGAAGGGTGTCCTTCCTCCGCGAAGTGTCCTTACTACGCGCCGAAGATTTACGGCGAGGGCACGGGTTGGGCACATCCCGCGGGGCTTGCTTCCTTTGATAAGCCGACGAGATTGCTCAAGCTGGCGTCCAGCCCTTACGGTCGCTGCGTGTTCAAAACGGACAACGACGTGGTGGACCACCAGGTGGTGGCGATGGAGTTCGAGGGTGGAGTGACGGCGACGTTCACGATGACCGCGTTCACCCCGATGACCGATCGGTACATCCGGATTCACGGGACGAAGGGGTACATCGAGGCGAAGATCGAGTCGCGTACCCTCGATATGTGGGAGTTCTGGGAGGACAACCGGCACTCGCAGATCACGCTTCCCGAGGTCCCTGGTGACCACGGTGGGGCGGATGCAGAGGTGATGCGGTCGCTGATCTCAGCGATTCAGCTCGACGATCCTTCATCGGTGCCGACGTCGACTTACGCCTCGCTGCGGAGTCATGCGATTGTGTTTGCGGCCGAGCAGTCGCGGCGCACCGGGCGTGCGGTGGATTTGCGGGAAGTTGGGTCGATGTCGACGCGGTAGGCGCGACTTTTCGCTTCGTCCGCCGCTCCGCGCGGGGGTTGGGCGCTTCGCGCCCTGTGCGCTCCGCTTGGCCATTCCCTCTTCGGGCGGTGCCTTCACTGCGTATTCGCTCACGGAAGCCCGAGGGACGCAAACTCACTTCGTTCAAACAGTGCGTCCCCGATTCAGGCTTCTGTTCGCTTCATGCGAAGTCAAGGCCCTCAGAGGGAATTGGTTGTGTTCTGTTTCCGGAGTAGAGCGGGCTTGCGCCGCTCAGAATCGTTCCTCTAGGTTGCGCTCTGCTCCCGCAAAAGACTCAACCAATTCCATCTTCGGGTCCTAGACTTCGCCCGTGAGCGAATCCTCGATATTCAGGGACGCCTTGTTTGAGCGCAGCGAGTTTGGCGTCCCATCGAGGGTTCTCGAAACGGAATC
>JBBQFM010000017.1:0-88725 GCA_038321975.1 Fimbriimonadales bacterium
GGCATGTCTTTGGAGCAGGTGCCCGGCCTTTGGCGGTTGCGCGTATTTGGCCCGATTGCGGTTGTGGATCCAAACGGCAACGAACATCGCCCCACCACCCCCAAGGTTGCCGAGCTCCTCGCGTTCCTCTCGTTGAGACGCCACTCCACCACTTCTCGCGATGCCATCGCGGCCGCGATCTGGCCGGACGCCGAATCGGGAAGAGATCGACTGAAGCAGACTTTGGCTCTTTTAAGGAAGCAGATTCCTGGCTTGCCGATACGTGCGCTTGGGAAACATGAGATCGAGTTTCCGTTCGACCAGATCTCGGTGGACATGCGTGAATACGCGGAGCGGCATCGCTGGATCGCTTTGCTGAGCGGGCAAAGACGGGTGGATGCAGTCGGTCAACTTCTAGATGTCACCAAGGATCCGGTGCTGCCTGGAGTGGCCGCGGGCTGGGCGAAAGCGGAGAGGGAGCATTGGCGTCGAATTCGAGAGTCGCTTCACGGAGAAACGGGGGAGAGCGAGGCAAACGTCTTGCGTTTCGTGGACGAGCTACCTGGAACCGATGTCCCTTTGATTGGTCGGGAGGCGGCTCTTCGTGCGGCCCGAACTCCTTTCGAGTCTTGCCAAACACGCGGGAGTGGGGCCAAAAGTCCAAGCCGATGAAGCGATCGCCGAACTCGCGAGTCGGGTTCAAGGGCTGCCCCTCTCACTGGAGGTATTAGCCGGTTGGCTCGTCTTCATCGGTCCCAACAGCCTGCTCGAAAAAATTGGGCGACAACCCGCTTATGTCGTTTCAGAACAGCCGAGAGGGCGGCGGTCGCTGGCAGAAAGCATCGGCAGCCTGAGCCGAGATTTGCCCGAACCTGAGCGAGTTGCGCTACGCATGCTGGCGGTTTGCAAGGGAGGGATCGGCGAGATGCTGGCCGAGGAGGCGCTTGGCCCAGATTCCACATGTGGAGGGTGTCGTAGGTATCGCCCCATTCGTCGCGATGGATTGCCGGCCAATTCGTGCTCATGACAATTTCACTATAGGCGAGTTTCCGCGAGGGAACACGAGAGCTTCATTTGATTCCAAGGAACATGCATCACCGCATCCTTACTAGCGCCTGCGCTACGGTTGTTCTCATGGCCGCCCAGCTCGCCCCCGCCGCAGGTCCGCACCACCATCATCGTTTGGCGCAGATCATCGGCGGCGTGGCCGCTTATAAAATCGCCAAGAAGACAGGGAAGAATCGGGTCGCCCACGGTCAGAAGCGTAACTTCTTTCAGAAGCACCCAGTCGTGAGTGGTTTGTTGGGAGCCCATGTCGCGAAGAAGATCGCCAAGCATCACCATCACGCGTAATTGGCTTCCTAGGGGATTTCCGCCAAGTAGGTCCAGAGATTCGTCCGTACCGCATTTTTAGTTTTAGCCGGAGGCGTCGACGCTACGTTTGGGGCGTCTCCTTGCTACGAAACACTCTCCTTTCGCGGGACCAGCAGATCCCCTGAAACCAAGGTGAACCTTGGGCTATCTCCTTCGGTCCAACCGGCGGGCGTATTCATAATTTGCAACAACGGTAACTAGCCGCTATGGCTGCGGAGCCCCTGAAGGGGAACCACGCATATGCCGTCCACACTTTCGGCCGCCCACAAGGCCACTTACGATTCGATTTTCAGCCATCCCGTCTCTCACAACCTGGAATGGCGCAGCCTCATCGCGGTGTTCAACCAACTCGGAGACCTAGAGGAAGAATCAAACGGGAAGATGAAGTTTTCCCGCAATGGGCAAACCCTCACGTTGCACAGCCGAGGAAAAGACGTCGAGGTCGAGGAGATCATGCACATCCGGCACTTCTTGGAAAGCTCCGAGGATAGGCCCGCTGATGCTAGGATAGGCAACGACGCTATGGTTGTCCTGGACCACTCCGGTGCAAAGATTTACCGAGCCGGCGAGGAGACCGCTCATCTCGTACCGCTCGACCCAAGTGGTCACGATCAGCAAGTTCATAACCCGAAGGGCGACTCCGGCGGAAAGCAGGGACCTCTTCGAAAGCTCTTTCATGAGGCGCTCGCAGAAAAGCTTCAAGGGTTAAATCGGATTCTGCTCGTCGGAGACGGCCAAGGTGCAAGTAGCGAAGTGGATCACTTCATGAACGAGCTCAAGGAGCACCACCACGAAAAGTTGGCGGAGCGAATCGTTGGGACGGAGGTCGCTGACATCAGCCATATGACAGAGGGTGACTTCGCCGCTAGGGCTCGCGAGTTCTTCGCCACGGCGGTGGCTTAGTGCCAATCGGCCGGGTGAAAGGCAAGGTTGCCGTCGTTACGGGCGCAGCACTCGGGATCGGTCGGGCTTGTGCACAGCTCCTGGCTGCCGAGGGAGCCGCGGTTGCGGTGACTGACGTCCTTGATGCGGAAGGCGCTAAGATCGTCGAAGAAATCTGTGAGGCAGGAGGCACCGTTGCCTTCTTCCACCTGGATGTAAGTGACGAAGACCAGGTGGCGAGCGTTATGGACCAGGTGAAAACCAAGTTCGGCCCAATCTCCATCTTGGTCAACAACGCGGGAATTGCCGGAGTGGATAAGCCGACCCACGAGGTGACATCCCAAGAGTGGGATCGACTCATGAATATCAACGTGAAGGGTGTTTTCTTCTGCACCAAGCACGTTCTGCCCCAAATGATGCTTGCCGGCAAAGGCAGCATCGTCAATCTGTCGTCAATTTACGGCCTGGTGAGCGCGCCAGATCTGCCCGCCTACCACGCCTCAAAGGGGGCGGTACGCCTGATGAGCAAGACGGATGCGCTCATGTATGCGAAGTACGCCATCCGCGTCAACTCAGTCCATCCCGGATTCATTTGGACTCCGCTGGTCGAGAAGCTGCTTCAGGAGAAGCCCGATCCTGCGGCGGCCAAGCAAGGCCTTGCGGATCTCCATCCCTTGGGCCATCTCGGTGATCCGGACGACATCGCCTACGGCGTTTTGTACCTCGCCTCCGATGAATCCAAATTCGTCACGGGCAGCGAGTTGGTCATCGACGGCGGCTACACCGCTCGTTAGCACCGACGCGCTCCGTCTCGTAAGGCTCTCCTGCGGATTCTCCCGGGGAGAGCGTACTTTCACAGAAGCTGGGTCAAAATCTACCTGTGAGGAAGGCGACCTTCGAGGACTATACGGAACGGGTTTGTGACGTCCTCTCCTTCGTTCACGCTCACCTCGACGACAACCTTTCGATCTCTGAGCTCGCCGACATCGCGTGCATGTCGCCCTTTCACTTTCAACGTGTGTTCGTCCGGGTCGCGGGCGAGAACTGTGGGCATATGGTTAGGCGACTCAAGCTCGAACGCGCCGCATGGCGATTGCAGAACACGACTGACAAGATTGGCGACATCGCGTTTCACGCCGGATTCGAGAGCCAAGAAGCGTTCGCCCGAGCCTTTCGGTCGGCCCACGGAAACGCGGCGGTCGAGTACCGCGCGGCCGAGTGGCTCTCGTTTCACCTGATGACCGCGAACGGCGCCCACTTCACTCCGGACGGGCAGCCGACCTTCAAACCCTTGGCTCGGAGAGGGGAAGGGGTGCCGTTCCGGATTGAAGAAGTGGCTCCCTTCTCGGTTGCGTACCGCCTGCACGAAGGGCCGACGCACCAGGCTGAGAAGTCCATGCGTGCCCTCGTCGATGAGGTGAAGTCGCACGGATTCCAAAGCTTGCGAGACCCGATGTACAGTTTTGCCCCAAGGCTTGCGCCGGGAATTCCGATCGCCGACGTGAAGTGCTACGTGGCGGTGCCAACCGATTTCGGACCCCACTTGGAAATCAAGGAGCTTGGCAAAGGCACGCACCTTATTGCCGACCATGTAGGTTCAGGCCTCGGCCTCGGCGATTTCTGGTTCCGCATCTGGGCGGAGGCGCTGCCCGCGAGCGGCCGGCGACAGCGCGAAGCCCCATGTTTTCAGACCCTTCGATTCGGCGTCGATCCCGAGGATCCATGGAAAATGCACACCACCGTGTACGTTCCGATTGAACCTGACCGGGGAACCCGAACGGGTGCGTGAGGGTCGAATCGCCAAATGGTAACAATTCTTCTCGTGGTCATCGTCGTTTTGCTCCTTGGCGGAGGCGGCTTTTACTGGAATGGTCGGCGGTCACTCTAAAGCGCATTTCCGATCAGATGAACGGGCATGGACAGGGCGGACAATTCTGCCACCATGCTCGTTTTGCATTTAGCCCTAACCCTCCTGACTACTCCCGCCCAACTCGTTAGTCGAATCCAGGACGCCGACTATCGAGGCGACCGCGCCGCACTCGCCAAGCTCGTAGAACAGTCCGAGCCGTTAGTGAAGAGCGATCCCGCGCGGATCGAGTACTGGCGCGGATTCGCGATGTGGCGACGCGGAGTGAACGGCTACTACGACCCCAAGGCGACCAAGGAGCTGGAGGCGGACTTTACAAGCGCGATTGACGAATTCGAGAAGTCGCTGTCCGCCGATCCGAGCTATGTGGACTCGAAGATTGGAGAGGCGGCGTGCGTGATGACGCTCGCCTATCTCGACCAAAAGAACGCGGATCGGATCAAGATCCTGGTTCCGAAGTTTGTCCGGCTCTTCGCCGAATGCGAAAAGGCCGCTCCTGAGAATCCTCGGCTCTGCTGGGTTCGCGGACCCGAGCTGTGGTACCTGCCCGAGTCCCGCGGCGGTGGCCAGGGGGCGGCGTTTGCCCAATATGAGAAAGGGCTAAAGCTCTGGGCAAATCAACCTCGACCCGCGAATCCTCTTGATCCCACATGGGGGCAGCCTGAGTTGCTGATGAACATGTCTTGGTCCTATCTGAACCAGACCACGCCCGATCCCGGAAGGGCCGAGACCTATGCGAAGAAAGCGCTCGCCCTCGTTCCTCATTGGCACTACGTGAAGGACATCCTGATGCTCCAGATCGAAGCGGCAAAGAAGAAATGAGCATTTGCCGACAGGCGTTCACGACACAGGTCGGGATAAGTTATCGACATGCCTAGAGTGATGCATTTTGAGATTCCGAGCGACGAGCCGGATAAAGCGATGGACTTCTATCGAAACGTTTTCGGGTGGGAGTTTAGTCAGTTCGGCGAGGAACCATATTGGATGTGCAAAACCGGCGAAAACGAGCCGGGAATCGATGGCGGCCTGATGAAGCGCGTGTCGCCCGGCCAGCCGGTGGCGAACACGATCGTAGTCGACTCGGTCGACGCCTACTGCGAGAAGATTCAGGCCGCGGGAGGGCAAATCGTGGTGCCGAAGATGCCGATCGGAACGATTGGATTCTTGGCCTATTTCACCGACTTGGACGGGAATATCTTTGGGGTTGGCGAATTCGGAGGCTGACGCTTCGCCTTCGCCCCCTCGAGGCGTTTAGGAGGGCGCGAAGCGCTCTCCTAAACGCCGCGGAACGGCGACAGCCGAGCGTACAAACGCCGCGGAACGGCGACAGCCGAGCGTACAAACGCCGCGAAGCGGCGCGGACAAAGCGAAGGGTCTAGGCCCGGAAATCGGGCACCTGAACAGGCGCTCCGCCGCTCAACAAACTAGTGGTGGAGCAAAGCCCCACTGCCGTCCAATTAAGCGCGTCGTAAACATCAATCGCGGGCGGTTTTCGGTCCAGGCAGGCGTCGACAAAGTCGCGCACCACCCAGTAGTCGCCTCCGCCATGTCCCGCTTTCAACGCTTCTTCGGGAGGGTTAAGCCAGTGGTCAGGGAGGTATTTCTCGTACTCCGTGGCGGGCGTCCACTGGCGATGCTGGTCGGTTGTGTAACCGGCGGGAGGGTTTTCGCCGAACCATATCCGGCCGGGTTCGCCCGCAAAACGCGAGGTCTCGTACACCCCATGCGTCCCTTGCAGGGCGTAAAAGCCGACTTGGTGAGGGCGGTTCGACATCATGTCTAGGCGCAGCCGAACTAGCTTGCCGGAGCGCAACTTACAAAGCGCGACCGAGGTGTCGTCGTGCGGATGCTCGGGATCGGTATGGACGCCCGTGCCCATGCACACCACCGTCTCCACTCGATCCCCAGGGTCAAGAGTGTTGAACCACTGCATGACGGGGCCGAGGGAGTGGGTCGGGTAGGTGAGGCCGGGGGTGCCCACTTGCCAAGTCGAGCGCCATGTGGGGGTGCCATCGGGGAAGTGGTGGAGCGGTTTTACGTCGTGGAGATACTCGCCTTCGCCATAGTAAAGCTCGCCAAAGAATCCCTTCTCGACCAAAGATCGAACGAGCACGTTCTCTCGGAAGTAGCAGTAGTTCTCGCTGAAGAAGTAAGTCTTGCCGCTCGCCTTGACCGCCTCGAGGATCTGCCAGCACTCATCGAGAGAGACCGCCGCGGTCACCTCGCTCATCACGTGCTTACCTGCCTGCATCGCCGCGACGACATGCTCGGCATGCAGTTGCATAGGGGTTGCGACGACTACGGCATCCACATGATCGAGCATCTCGTCGTACCTGGTGAAGGCTTTTTCGATGCCGTGATCGGCCACCTCTTGGCGAAGCCATTCTTCGTTGAGATCGCATAGCGCGACCAACTCGACCTCCTCGATGGCGCGGATGCCGTCATAAAACGCGGTTCCGCGGCGACCGGCGATTCCGATTCTAAGCTTCTTCATTTGGCTCACCGGATGCTACCCATGCACGGCGAAGTGCGGCGCCCTGGACCACATGCTTCTCTATCCTCCGGCCCTCGCCAGCGGCCGGAGGATAGAGACCTCTTTGTGCTCTATCGCCCCCCGGGGCTGGGAGAAAGGCCGTTGCCGGCCGAGGCATTTTGATTCACGCACCGCCTTCGGTGGCTGTTTAGCCAGCGTTTGCCACACACATTTGCGCAAGACAAGCCTTGGTTGTATCATGCAACTATGTTCGAGCCAGTCCACGCGATTCGCGCCGCTTCTCGCCAGATTGTGCGGGAGTTGGGCGTCTTGGACGATCGGGTCGGGGCGATGGATTTGAGCATGACTCAGGGCCACGCGCTCATGGAGATCGAGGCGCGCGGTTGCCTCACTTCGGGAGACCTCTCCGACAAGCTAAACCTCGATGCTTCGACGGTGAGCCGAATGGTTGGCCGCCTGATGGATCGCGGCCTGGTTACCGTTCTCGAGGGTGAGGATCGGCGCAGTAAGCCGCTCATTCTGACGCCAGAAGGCAAAGATTGGGTGACCGCCCTCCACGACTTTGCCGACCGACAAGTTGCCGAAGCTCTGGCCCTCGTGCCACCAGAGAAGCGGGAGCTGATGGTCGAAGGCATGGAGGCCTACGCGGTAGCCCTGAAGAAGGCGCGAGCCCAGCGCGAGTACGGGATCCGCCCGATCGAGGCACGGGACGATGCAGTGCTCGGTCGCATCATTCGGACAGTGCTCGTGGAGCACGGGCTCACGGGTGAAGGATCGGCGATTCACGATCCCGAGGTAAACACGATGAGCGTGACGTACGGCCAGCCTGGTTCTGCCTACTTTGTCGTTGAGCGCGGGGACCGAATCGTGGGCGGGGCGGGATTTGGCCCGCTCGCGGCGGGAGATGGGACGGTGGCCGAGGTGCGCAAGATGTACTTCATGCCGGACGCTCGCGGAAACGGGATGGGGCGCATTCTCCTCGCCAAGATCCTCGACGAAGCAAAGACCGCCGGCTACCGAAAGATGTATCTCGAGACGGTAAGGCACATGAGCGCGGCGCGTTCACTTTACGAGTCCTTCGGATTTCGGCAGCTAGCCTCGCCCATTGGCAGCACGGGCCACACCGCTTGCGAGCTCTGGTACGGGCTTACGCTAACGTAGGCGAGCACTCTTGATGCCGTTCTCGGCCCACGCCGCGAGGACCAGCTTTTCGTCGGGAGACTCGGCGATCACCCCGTTGCTGCCCGATGTCGAGAGGTTCATCTTGACGCCGGAAGGCAGGGAAGCGAGTAGTTGGTTGCCTTGGCTCCAAGTGCGATATCCGCCAACAATCCAACCCTGACTGCCGTCGGCGATCCGCTTCTCGGGACCCTGACTTCCACTCTCGTACAGGACGCCATCCCGTCGCCAAATCGCTCTAACGTCCCCGGTGTCGGTGAACGAGAGTGCCCCGCCATCCATCGGGCAGGCGTTTAGCATCCATGTGCCCGTGCCTAGCTTGGTGGCTGAGCTGAAGCTCTGTCCGTTGTCCGTTGACGAAGTCAGATACATGTCCCTCGCTCCCTCGATCACGTTCCGGAACATCACGTAAAGCTTGCCTTTGGCGTCGAACTGAACGGTGGGCTGACAGCATTGACACACCGTACCGCTGGGCGAGGCGTAGACGAGATTGTTCGCTGACCAGGTGGTGCCGCCGTTGGCCGAGGTCGAGAGGTAGATCTTGGTCCCTTTGCTTCGCAGGTCAAGCCATGCGCAGGCGAGCAATCCGTCGGGACCCATCGCCATCGAATGCAGACCTTCTCGTGCGGATCCCGCAACATCGTTGACCCTGGATGGGCCAGACCAGTGGTTGCCAGCGTCGGCCGAGCGGAAGGCGACAAGGTCGCCATCGGCACCTCGGCCTTGTTTGCCGTAGACGGCGGTGATGGTCACGATCTCATTGTTCACAGCGATCCTGGGTCCGCGGCGCATGCCAAGCGAAAGGCTTCCCATCTGGGAGACTTTGATGGGTGCCGAATAACTTGAACCCTCATCCGATGACTTAGCTAGGTAGATCGCATCCCCCTGGCCAAAGGCCACGTAAACGTGGTGATCTCGGCCAATCGCCATCTGAGCCTCCTTGGCATCCGCAAAGGAGAGCGGCGTCACCGGGACGACGACGAGGGCAGCGGCCAGAAGAGCTAGCACGCTCTATTATAAGTTCTGTTTCACAATGAAACCATGACGGATGTCGAGAGCCTGCCTCGCCTGACCTCGGGAGGCATCGAGTTGGACCTCAGCCCCGAGGCGTTTGGATATCTCAGAGAGAGCAACGACCTGATCGGGGATCCCGACGCTCTTCGAGCCCGGATGGAGGAAGACGGCTATCTGTACCTTCCCGGATTCTTGGATCGCGAAGAAGTGCGCGAGGCGCGGTTACGAATCTGTGAAGTGCTTGGTCGGGAAGGCTTGCTAGATCCGGCATATCCCATCGAAGCCGCCATCGCGGCCCCTAATGTTGATACCGCGTTTCGTCCCGACATCGTGAAATCCGGGCCGCCACGAAAGGCGCTGGAGAGGGTGATTTATGGAGAGCGAATGATGTCGTTCTACTCTGAGTTCCTCGGAGGGGAGGCGGCTCACTACGACTTCACATGGCTTCGGGTGGTTGCCCCAGGACAGGGCACCTGGCCCCACTGCGACGTCGTGTTTATGGGTCGCGGGACAAGGAATCTCTACACCGCGTGGGTTCCCCTTGGCGATGTTCCAATCGAGGTCGGTGGCTTGATCTTGGTGGAGGGGTCGCACCGAGATGAGGAGACTCGGCAGGGATATTGCGAACACGACGTGGACACCTACTGCGAAAACCAGCCGGGAAAGAATTCTCTGCACGAGGCGGGGTTCAAGGGTTTCGGCGCGATCAGCGAGGACATGCACTCGGTGCGTGGCCGCCTAGGCCGCCGGTTGCTCACCGCGAAAGAGTTTCGGATGGGAGACCTTCTCACGTTCAGCGTCTTTACCGTCCACGGCTCACTGGACAACGGTGCGAACGTCATTCGAATGTCCAGCGATTCACGCTACCAACTCGCAAGCGAGCCGATGGACGAGCGATGGGTCGGCGAGAACCCGCCTGGTCACGGGGGCGAGTCGTTGAAAGGCATGATCTGTTAGGCTGTCCTAGATGCCATTCTTTGCGACCATCGTCGACACTGCCGTCCTCCAGTCCCAAATAAGCAGCCTTCCCGCTTTTGAAAGCAAACGGGCAGAGGGCGATTGGCTGGTTTCAAAACCGAAGACCCACTCGGCGGTGTACCGAACGGCCAATGCGAGCGAGATCGTTCTCTCGAACGGGCTGATCGCCCGTACATTCCGACTCGGGCCGAATGCGGCCACCGTTGGGCTGGTCAATTTGACTACAGGTGAGTCACTCTTGCGAGCGGTTGGGCCGGAGGCGAGCGTGACGATTGGCGGAAAGGAGTGGTCAATCGGTGGATTGGTTGGCCAGCCGGACCGGGCATTTCTCCTTGCGCCTTGGATCGATAAGCTCGCCTCCGATCCGAATGCGTTTCGTTTCACCGGTTTCGAGGTGGGCAAGCCGCGGGAGCGGATGCCCTGGAAGAGAGTGCGGCATGCGCCAGAAGCGGCTTGGCCGCCTCCCGGAGTTGGCCTCACTCTCTGGTTCGCCGGACCGGTGGACGGAGTGAAGGTTGGGGTCCATTACGAGATGGCGGATGGCATGCCTTCCTATTCGAAGTGGCTGACGGTTGAAAATGGGTCCAAGGCACCGATTCGGCTCGACAGCTTTTCCTCTGAGATTTTGTCGACAGTGGAAGCGGAGTCGATGGTGGACGACAGCCAGGAGTGGCAGCGGCCGAACATGACGGTACTCACCGACTACTCGTTCGGCGGCATGGCGGCGACGAATTCGAATCGAACCGTCTATTGGCAACCCGAACCCGAATACGGGACCCAAGTGAACTACAGCCTCAAGACGCCGTGCAAGCTGGTCGTGAAACCGCCACTTGGGCCAGCTGCCGACATCTCTCCCGGTGGTTCGCTCTCGAGTTTCACGAGCTTTGTGTTGCTCCACGACAGCACCGAGAAGGAGCGGCGCGGCTTGGCTCTTCGCAAGATGTACCGAACCTACGCGCCTTGGAGCTTGGAGAACCCGATCATGCTCCACCTCACCTCCACCGATCCGAAAGTAGTGCATCAAGCGATCGATCAGGCCGCGGAGTGCGGCTTCGAGATGATCGTCATCAGCTTCTGGAGCGGGCTCGACATGGAGGACATTACGCCCGCGAACATCGCGAAGATCAAGGCGTTTCGGGAGTACGCGAATTCGAAGGGGATCGAGCTCGGCGGCTACTCGCTTCTTGCGAGCCGTAAGATCGACGACAAGAACGACGTGATCGACCCGAAGACAATGAAGCCGGACACCGCCGCCATCTTCGGAAGCTCACCTTGCCTCGGCAGCAAGTGGGGCATCGAGTATTTCGAGAAGATCAAGCGCTTTGTCGAGGAGACTGGCTTCAACCTTCTCGAACACGACGGCAGCTATCCGGGAGATGTTTGCGCCTCCACTGAGCATCCTGGCCACCGAGGGCTCGACGATTCGCAGTGGAACCAATATCAGTCGATCTCCGCCCTCTACCGCTGGTGCCGAGAAAAGGGCGTCTTCCTCAACGTCCCCGACTCCTATTTCTTCGCGGGCTCGAACAAGACCGGAATGGGCTATCGAGAGTCGAACTGGTCCCTTCCGCGAGAGCAGCAGCACATCCACGCCCGCCAAAACCTCTTTGACGGCACCTGGGAAAAAACGCCGAGCATGGGTTGGATGATGGTGCCGATGGTCGAGTATCAGGGTGGCGGTCCCGCCGCGACCATTGAGCCGCTGCACGAGCACCTCATGGACTATGAGCTTCACTTGGCAAACAACTTTGGATATGGGGCGCAGGCCTGCTATCGCGGGCCGCGATTGTATGATGCGCCCGAGACGAAGGCTGCGGTGATCAAGTGGGTGAACTGGTTCAAGAAGCATCGAGACATCCTTGAATCCGACGTTATCCACGTCCGTCGTGCTGACGGGCGGAGGCTAGATGCGGTGCTCCACGTGAATCCAAGCCTTTCGGAGAAGGCGATGCTCGTGGTCTACAACCCGAGCGACCACGAGATGGAGGACGAGTTTGACGTGCCGCTATATTACAGCGGTCTCACCGACAAGGTACGGGTGGTCGAGCACGACGGGAAGTCGAGTGAAGTTCACCTCGACCGGGGCCATAACGTGAAGATTCATGTGAAAGTGGCGCCTAAGACCTGTAGCTGGCTGGCGTTCTCTAAGTAAGTCCGTTGCATCAACTTCTGGAGATCCGTTCTTTTCGCAAAGTCAAAGGAAGCCGTAAGGTAGATCCAAGGCCATGATGACTCTCTCTGCTTGTATATTCCTCGCCACGGTTGCTGCTCAAGGACAACGGACGGCACCTCCCACCGACTTCGATTTCTGGGTCGGAAAGTGGAAGCTCGACGGCCTCTCCTATCCTCCCGGCGGCGGACAACCAACTCCCACCCACAGTACCAATCACATCGAAAAGATTCTTGACGACAGGGTCGTCCACGAGAACTTCGTGGGGCCCGACTTAAAAGGTCAAAGCTGGACGGTCTACACTCCCGGCTCAAAACTCTGGCGTCAGACTTGGGTAGATAATCAGGGAGGCTACATCGTCCTGACTGGTCAAAGGAAGGGCGACACGGTCACCCTCGTAACGATTCCCAATCCGGCTAGGCCGAACGGATCGAACCGCATGATCTTCACTGACATTAAGGCCGACAGCTTCACCTGGAAATGGGAAGGCTCAACCGACGGTGGCAAGACCTGGCAACCCTCCTGGGTCATCAACTACAAGCGGGCGTAGCCCGCCGGGGATGGTTCCCTCCGCGTAGGAGGGATTGTCGGATTGCCATCGAGGGGCGCTACAATTTGGGTCGCCTCCCTTTAAAATCCGCCACTCAACTTGATTTGGAGTCCTAGGTCTTCCGCTAGGCTGGGGCGACCGCTGACAAGTGCATTTCTCAGCGGTGCCCGGGAGGCACTCGCCGATACGTGAACTCCTCCAGCCACTGCTCTTTCCCGGCTTGGAACCAGGTCCACTGCGATGAGAAGGCGTCGGGCGACTTGAAGCGGATCTTCACCTTGTCCATGTGTCCCACGTTTCGGTTGGCGATGTTGCCGCCGCTCTTGTAGTGAAACACGATCTCCTTCCCATCGACCGAGAGGTCGCCAGCTTCGAGGTGGGGCTGGTTTCGGGCGACGCAATAGTGGGTCAGGGTCATCTTAGAACCGTCGAGTTGGTACATCGTGACCATCATTTCGCCCGGGTGGGCTTCGAACCAGGATTGCTCCATCAGAACGCTTCCGTTGGCGATGACGCTCATGGTGATCCGCTCTTTACGGCCATCCTGTTCGGTGCCCTCCCACTCTCCGGCGAGGGACTTGAACTTGGCGAAGACTTCTTTGGGGGAGATGGCGGGGGGACCGCCGATGACGAGAGTGGCGATTGCGGCGATAAGCATTATTGTTGTTCTCCGGTTTGCAAGCGCTCATAAAACATGAATGTGTTGCCATCGGGATCGAAGAAGGTGGCGAGCTTCACGATGCCGCCAAAAGAGCGCGTGGGTCCATCGAACCGAACGCCCTTCGACTCCGCGTTTGCGCGTGCCTCATCCACCGAGGTGACTCCGAAAACCAGGGCGCTGGTCTCACCGGGCCGCACTTCCTCGACCTGCGAGATGTCGAAGTTCACGTCTCCGACCGGGGTGGACATGTAGGTCATCCCCATCTCGTCCATCTCCCACATCACCTTGCACGACAGCACGTCTTGGTACCACTGGGCGGAAGCCTTGTGGTCTTTCACCCCGATCGAGCAGGTGAGCTTCCCGTTAAAACTGATTTCTGATTCCATAGCTTAGGAAGCAATAGTATACTAAGTATACTTTCAATGCCAAGTGTTTTCTTGGAGCTCTTTCGATACCGCTGGTGCGTCCCCGTGCTCGATGAGTTGCGGGTGCTGGACGGCGCCCGGTTCGTGGAACTCTCGCGTCGCCTGCAAGTCGCGGAGCCTGTCCTCCGACAGACCCTTGACTACCTTATCGAGCAGGGTTGGGTGATGCGAAACCCGGGATACGGGCACCCGCTCAGGCCTGAGTACATTCTGACGCCGACGGGGTCGGGGCTAAGGTTGGGCAAGATGCGCAAGGCGTTGACGGCATTCGAAGGAATGGACCTTTTCGCGAAGTGGCCGGTGCCGGCCCTGCACCTGTTAGATGCTCGCGCCTGCCGCCAGTCGGAGTTGCTTCGAAGCCTCGATGGCATCACCCCCCGAGCTCTTTCGCAGGTTCTGAAAGAGATGCAGAAAGCAAAACTAGTGGAGAGAATCGTGTCCGACGGCAGCCCGCCGTCGGTGAGCTATTGGTTGACGGCAGAAGGGAAGGCGGTTGCGGGAGCGGTGGCTCTGAATCAGATTTAAAAAAGGAAGTGGACTCGCTCGGCGAGTTCACTTCCTCTTTCAATCTAGCCATATCCAACCGAACGGTTGGGACGGCCTGAGTGAGCTCTAGCTGTCGTCCGGCTTATACTGGCCCTCGACCTTTGCTAGGTCGATCCAGTAGCCGAGGAGCGGGGTCGACTTCGTGAGTCGCGCTGGCTTAAGCGCTCTCGCGATGACCTTCAAGGAGCCGCCGGAGACGTACTTGGCGAGGTCGGCCGCGCCGGGAAGCGTTACCGTGATGAGTGTATTGCTCGTGCCAACCGGATACGACCGAATCATATCCCAGGCTCTTGTGTTGTAGTTCCAGAACCATAGCGTGAGCGTACAGGCATAGTTCACCTTGCTATTGAGGACGAGTGAGCCGGAAAGGTAGTTGGCTAGCGGCTTCGTGAAGGCCACATCGAACTGAGCACCCGAGACCTGCCCGACTTGACCCTGGTCAGTTCCCCTCAAAACATAGTACGAAGCATCCGTCTTTTGAACCGCCGCCAATCCGCCGGCAATCAACGAGGCTTGATAGGGCGAAATAGCCGTGGTCGGGAAGCTGATCTGAATCGGGATGACCACCTTCTTCAGGGCCTGGAAGGCGTTGACTCGGCCGAAGGCGACGAAAGTGCCGACGTTGTCGCAGGTCGACTCGATGATGTTTCGAACCTGAACATTCGTCAGCTGAGGACCGTACGCGCGGACCAACCCGGTGATGCCGGCCACGAGCGGACAGGCCATCGAGGTGCCCGATTCGACCCCGTAGTTATTGCCCGGCAAGGTGCTGAGGATGTCCACACCCGGTGCGGCTACGTCAACCCAGTCGGCGCCGTAGTTGCTGAAATCAGCTTTCTGGTCGTTTCGATCGGTCGCCGCGACCGCGATGCAGTGCTCGAAACCGGCCGGATAGAATTTGTCGGTTACTCCGTTGTTTCCAGCAGCCGCGACCACGACGACATTCTTGGTCCAGGCAAGATCCACCGCTGCCTGCTCGGCATCAGTAAAGCCCGAGCCGCCAAGGCTCATGGAGATTACATTGGCACCCTTGTCGATGGCGTCGAGAATGCCTGAAGTGACCGTGTCGGCGCTGCCGCCACCCCCGCCGCTCAGAACCTTCTCAGCGAGAATCGTGCAGTTAAAACCGGCACCGGCGACACCGACCCCGTTATTGGTTTTGGCAGCCGCGATACCCGAACAGTGGGTGCCGTGGCCGTTGTCGTCCATTGGATCGTCGTCGTTGTTGATAAAGTCTTTGCCCTTGATCACCTTGCCGGAGAGTTCGGGGTGGTTGTAGTCCACGCCGGTATCGACGATCGCGATCACGGTCGAGGAGCTTCCCTTATTCAGGTCCCAGGCGGCCAAACATTGGGTCTTCTGAGGGCCGTATTGCTGGGGCAGTTTCGGGTCGTTAGGGGTGAAGGTGGCGAAGCGCAGGTAGTTCAACTCGGCCTTCTCAACCGACGCCAAACCACTGTAGTACTTGACGGCGTCGACAGCACCTAGGGACTTGGGGAGCTTGATCGACATCCAGCCGATCTGCCTCATATCCCAGTAAATCGAGGCACCGATCATGGCGTTTGCGGTGCGGATCCCGTCGATCGTGCCCGGCTTAAACTTAACTAAGATCCTTTCGTTCGAATAGGGCGCGGCCGTCGCAATGCCAATGGCAACTCCGGCAAAAATGATTCCAAACAAGCTTCTCAATGAATGCATTCGTTAATCCCCTGAGTCCAGGAAGTTGGCGATCAAAAGACCGTCAAACGTTAGAGTCCAAAGACGCGCGCGTGGGTAACCCCATTTGCGACCTTGAATCAATATTGCGGAGATTTTAACTCAAATCCGAGCATATTCAAAGCCTTCTGGCCAAATTGAACAGAGAATCGCAATCTATGCGAAAGGATTACCGTGCGGATGCTCCGATATCCACCTTCCCACCGCTAACTCAAGCCTTGCCTTTCGAGCAAATCCCAGCTCGGTGCGAATTTCCGGGATACGGATCCCGGTAACAGAGTGGCGGTCGGCTCGCGTAATCTACGGTGATGGAAGACAAGATGACTCGACGATCCGTCATCGCCGCAGCCGCCTCCGCTGGATTGGCGGGAGTTGCCTTGGCGCAACAACCGGCACCGAAGCCGCCGGCCCTTTCTGCCGACCTCGTGAAGCAGTTCGTGATCGCCGGTCACGCCAATCTTCCCAAGGTGAAGGAGCTGCTGGAAGCCACCCCCGGGTTGCTCAATGCGTGCTGGGATTGGGGCGGCGGAGATTTCGAAACCGCGCTCGAAGGTGCCGGGCACATGGGGAATCACGAGATTGCGACGTATCTCATCTCTAAGGGGGCGAGGGCCAACATCTTCCAGGTCACGATGCTCGGGCAACTCGAAGTCGTGAAGGCGCTCATCCAAGCGAATCCTGATTCGAAAAGCTCAAAGGGTCCTCACGGTATCTCGCTCATGAGGCACGCAACCGCGGGCGGAGACGTGGCTGCTCCGGTGGCGGAGTACCTGAAGGGACTCGGGCTCAGCTAAGCACTTCGATTGTGAACCCGCCGCCCGGCGGCTCGAAGTAGAAGGTCCATGATCCGTGCATGTGGGCGGGATCGGGGACGTCGATGCCGTCTTCCTTCAGCCTGGCGTTGATCTCGTTCACGGTGTCTTGCGAGGGAACTGCGAACCCGATGTGAAAGGTCGGCGGATACTTCACTCCCTCTCGCGAGCCTTTCATGATCGTGAGGATGATGCCGTTGTCGTCTCGCAGAATGTCGAATCCTTTGTTTCCCTCGACTCCCTCCATCGGCCGGAGGTCGAAGTACTTCATCAGGAACGCCTTGGTCGCCTGAACGTCGTTGACGGTGAGGTTGAGGTGGTTGAGCGTCATTGCGTCTTCGATTTTACAGGCCTTTCAGCCGTTCCAAAACCGCGCTGAGTATTTCGTCGGGCGTTCCGGTCGCATCGATTCGCTCACTCCGAGGGAAGTGACTCACCGCCTGGCAGCATCTCTCCACGCGCACCCATGCCCAGGTGTCGGGGCCATACTCGGGCCCGCGGGCTTCGAGCCGTCTCCGGATCTCCTCCTCCCGCGCTTCGAGGGCGAAGTGGTGCGCGTCGGGGAGTCGACGAATTGTTTGCTCGAAGTAGACAGGATCGACGATCGTCATCGGTACAACCACGCAGGGGGATTTCTGGCGTTTGATCAAGAACACGGTCATCCATCGCCAGAGGCGATAGTCTTGGAAGTCGTCCACCGGCCGCACTCGGCCAAGCACCCGATGGATCTGGCTCCCCACGATCTCAGGATCGAAGAGAACGGCTCCGGGAATTTGCTCGACGAGTTGGGTGGCCAGAGTGGTCTTTCCGACGCCGAACGAGCCGTTGATGAAAACGACCATTACGGATTCCAACCGGCAGAAGACGCGGTTGATTCAAGGGTCGTATGCACGGTCACGCTCGTCGTCGGGTTCACGTACCGCCTCAAGTCGGACTGGATCTTCGCGACTTCGTCAGGGCGAACAGGCACGGTGGCTTCGACTTCCACGTTTACCAAGAGACGGCCAAATTCGAGATGAGATTCCACGCTCTTTACGAAGCGCGCCGGTTTGAGGCCTATCCGGACTTTTAGAACGCTTTCGAGGCGTTGCTGGAGAGCGACCATTTGCTGTTCGGGTGCGGGCTCGCTTGGGCTTTGATACAGGTAGCCGGTCGCATCCGCGTCTTGGGTTCTTACGTTTCGCACGACCAATCGCAGTTGTTGTCCGAGAGCGCCGGCCAGATCCTTTTGGATCTCGGCCACAGTGGTGGGCTCGATTTGGGAAGGGCTTTGAACAACTGCGATGACCGATGGACTCCCGTTGGCTTCGGTTCGTTGGACGTCCGTCAGGTGGGCGCCATGAATCGAGTGAAGGTGCTTGGAGACGACCGTTCTGACTTGCTCCAAAAAGCCCACCTCCTCTTTCGCTTGGTCGGACTGCTTTTTTTCCTCGCTCGAAATGTAGACGCGGCCCGACCGGTCGATATCTTGCGAGACAATGGACCGCAAAACCAAGCGCACCGGCCGATGCAGAGCGGAAGAGAGGTCTCCCTCTATCTGGCTCACTTGGTCGGATCCAAAGACGGTTGGAGTGAGCGCGCTTGCAACCACGTTGTATTGGCCTTTGACGAGATCCCACTTTAGGAGCTGCTCCAAGCGACCGCCGGTGCCTCGGGCGATTTGCCTCGACAGAACCTCGCGAATCAGCGCTTCTATGTGGCGTTGTGAAGAAAGTTCTATGAGAGTCCCGGTCATGAACCATGCCATCAATATGAGGGCGCCAACTCCCGGTGCAAACCGGGCGAATAGTTGCCTCGGGCTCGGGGTTTCGACGCAGCGACTAGCGCTGAGGCCGAACGTCGCAAAGACAAGGGCTGCGGCAATTTGGATCGAGAAAAAGTTGGCAAGAAAAAGCAGAAAGGCGCCGAGAGACTCTCGGCCGCTGCCCATCGCCAAAAGAAGGCCACTAGTGGCAAGGGGAGGAACGAGGGCAACCGAAATTGCAACGCCCGCGAGGGCGCCATTCAGCTTTGGGTTTACCGATGCGTATGCACCCGCGAGCCCGGACGCAAACGCGATCCCAAGATCGTACGCGGTGGGAGAAGTCCGCGCGAGCATCTCCTGGCTTACTCCGAGAGTGAACGGCAAGTGACCGATCAAGAACCCGATAAGTACGGCGAGAGCAACGCCCGCGATTTCCGCGATTAGGGCTTTCCGCTCCAGAGAGTGTTCTCCCGCGACCATCCCGAGCGAAAGCCCGAGAATCGGACCCATGAGGGGGGCGATGATCATCGCACCGATGATCACTGCCGCGCTGTTGTTGAGCAACCCGAAAGCGGCGATCGTAGTCGAGAGGGTCAAGAGAACGAAGAATCGTCGAGTGGCGGTGGCTCCATCTTCGAGGTTCTCGCTAATCGTCTTCCGCGCCTCGGCGGCTAAAGGCTTGAACCGCCACCCGAGCGGATTCTTTGACGATTCAGGAAGCAGAGGGGTCACCCTTCGTCCGCGGTGCGCAGACTCCCAATCGGGTCAACAGAGGCGTCATCGTCAGACCCTGAACGACTACCGAAAAAGCGACCACCGCGAAGGTTACGCTCTGGATTAGGCTCCTGCCTTCAAAATCGTCAGGTAGCCCCAGCGCCAGGGCCAGGCCCAATGCACCTCGCAAGCCACCCCAAAACAAAACATGTTGGTGGGCCGGGCTTACCCTGAATCGGGACTTGCCCAAGAGCGCGCAGGAGACGTAGACCGCGGCGGCGCGGCCAATCGTGACGAAAGCGATAAAGGCGGCGCAAACGCCGAGTATCGGCCCGAACTTTTGCAGCGCGAGGCTGATGCCAATCAACAGGAAGACCAGTGAGTTGGCAACGAAGCCGATGTACTCCCAAAACGATTCGACCGCCTCACGTCCCTCGTCCGAAATCGCGCCGAGCGAGCCGATGTTCCCCAGAAGGATTCCCGCCGTCATCGTGGCCAGAACGCCTGAAAGGTGGAATCGCTCGGCGAGTAAGAACGATCCATAGGCTGCGATAGTTGTGAAAGTGAGTTCGACCAAGTGGTCCGAAGCTCTTCCCGCAAGAAGGAGGGCGATACCTCCCACGACGGCACCGCAGAGGATTCCGCCGCCCACGGTAACTACGAACTGGGCGATCCCCGACCAGACGGTGGTCGGGCCGCCCGCTGAGGCTGCCAGGACGATTCCGAAAAGCACCGCCGCGGTGCCGTCGTTCAGCAGGCTCTCGGATTCGACCAGCATCTGAACGCGGCCACCCACTCGCAGGTCCTTGAAGGTGCTGATCACGGCGACGGGGTCGGTAGCGGAAATAAGCACCGCGGTTGTTAAACTCGGAACCCAGCCCCAACCAAGCAAATAGTGAGCTCCGGCCGCGACGATCCCGCTCGAAAGAATGACTCCTAGAGTGGCCAGGCTGCAGGTGACGGGAAGGTCGGCCTTGAATCGCTTCCATTCCATCTGAAGCGAAGCCTCAAATATAAGTGGCGGCAGGAAGATGCCGAAGATCAGCTCGCCGGTGAGGGGGATGCTGGGCAGATGGGTGAGCTGCGCGGTGAGGAGTCCGGCTAGGGTCAAGCCGACGGTATAGGGCAGCCGGAGTCGCCTTGCCAGCATCGAGACCAATGCCGCAATGAGCAGGAGAAAACCAACGCTCTCGGCAGGATTGGCAGACACGTTCTATTGTAGTTTGAAAGCCAAAAACCCCGACCACTTCGTGGTTTCAACAGCGTGTCGTCCCAAACAAGATCGACCAAAAGGACGAGACCGTTGCACGCTAGCGTTGACGACAGAGGAATGCAGCGGAGTGACCGCGAGCCACCGCTTTTTTATCAAGTTTTGTGTTTAGAGGGGTTGATATTTCGTTTTATCACTGTATGATATAACCATTAATCGGGCTCTGCTCGACTGAGGACACAATGATGCGAATTCGACCAACGACGGTCTTGTTGATTGCTTTGATCGCCTGCGGATGTGGGGAAGCTACCGATTCCAGCAATGCACCGAGCCCCGATGCGATCAAGAAAGCGAATGCGGACAGAGCTGCCGCTATCGACAAAGACCCCACCATTTCGCCCGAAGGCAAGAAGAGCATGAAAGAGCATCTTGGCCTCGACAAGGGCGGCCCAACTCAGGACCGAAAGAAGTAGGTTCATCGTGGCAGTTACCCTCAAGGAAGTCGCGCTAGCCGCTGGAGTATCGGTGGCCGCTGTCTCCAAGGTCCTTCATGGCCGTGGAAGCAACGTGCGCGTCAGCCCAGAGCGTGCGGTGGTGATCAAAGAGATCGCGACCACCTTGCAGTACCGACCCAATGCCCTTGCGAGGAACCTGCGATCAAGCCGAACCCACACCATTGGCTTGATTTTTGAGGGGCTTTATGGGATTGCATCTGGCCCCCTCTACTACATGCACCTTCTCGATGGCATCGGCACAGAAATCTTCCGACGGCATTACCGCCTCACGATCTTGCCCGAGCTCGCCCATGACGACGTGCTGAACGCATTGGGGGACGGCCAGCTCGACGGCGTCATCTGGTGCAAGCTCGCTCGCGACGAGCGAACGATGAGCCTGATCCACGATTGCCCGGTCCCGATAGTCGCGCTCAACGCGCCTGCACCCAACACGCCTGGAGACGCCGTCTTTGTCTCGTGCGACAACGAGGGAGGCATTGAACTCGCGGTGGAGCACCTCTGGAGCCAGGGACACCGAAAGATCCTGTTCCTAAGAGAGCACAAACAAGAAGACATCCCTGACCAGATGGCCCGCCACGCGGGGTTCGTTCAAGCTATCGAGCGCCGCGGCGTCGTCGTCGAACCTGAAGACGTCGCCACCTGGCATTGGGAAATGACCGACACTAAAGCCTGGTGGGACACCAAGCCCCCCCACACCGCGATCATCGCCTGGAGCGAGCGAGCGGCCGGCAAGCTCCTTGAGCGATTTGAAAAAGCGGGGATCCGATGTCCCGATGATCTCAGCGTCATCGGCTTCGATAGCACCCAGTACTGCGAAACCACGACCCCGCGCATGACCGCGATTAGTCAGCCCATCAGCGAAATGGCCACCCACGCCAGCCGCATCCTTTTGAGTCTCGTTGCGGGCGAACGCCCGGAACTCTTTTCCTATGTCTTTCCCTGCGGTCTCGACGTTCGAGACAGTACGGGTAGACCTCGCCTCACTGAAGAGGGAAATCATGTCTAAAACTCGTGCATTTACATTAATTGAACTACTCGTCGTGATCGCCATTATCGCGATCCTCGCCGCCATTCTCTTCCCCGTCTTCGCCCAGGCAAAGACGGCTGCGAAGAAGACGCAGTCGCTCTCGAACACTAAGCAGCTCGGCCTCGGCTCCATGATGTACATGGGCGACGCTGACGACACCTTTCCGCAGTCTGAGTACGGCTCAGGCGACAACCATGTCACCTGGGCGACCGCCATCTATCCCTACCTGAAGAGCGGAGATAAGAAGGTCAGCGCGATGGGTGTCGATCAGGTCTTCGCTCAGGACGGCATCTTCCGAAGCCCGGGCAACCCGGCTGCCGCCAAACCGGGTCAGTCGACCGCCGCTTCGTACGCGTACGGCGTTCACCACGCACTATTCGTCGATAACTTCGACAATCAGGGCGGCGAATCCAACCCCGGCGTTCAGGCCTCCGTTGTAGACGCTCCGGCTGACAAGATCATGCTGATGGAGAAGGGAGCCAACCACGATGCATGGAACTATCCTTGGTTCCACGACTGGCAGCAGCAGTGGGTCGGATCGATCCTCGGCACACCCGGCGACGTCAGCACGATTCAGCGAGACGGCGTCGACGTCTACACACCCGGAACATCGGTCTACTCGCCGGTGTTCGACTCCGACTGCGTCGACTACGACAACGGAGCTTGGGAGTGCGCCGCGCACGCTCGATACCGATACACCCAAACCACTCCGATGACCTACGTCGATGGCCACGCGGCTGCGATGAAGAAGGGTGCCCTCAAGTGGTACAAGAACATCTGGATCGACCGACGCAACGTGAATCGCTGGAACTGGTACTACGGCTACATGAACGACGGCGGCTGGGGCTTCCCCGGCATTCACTAAGCCTTTCGGTGTAGGTATCCAAGAGAATGGGCGAACTTCGGTTCGCCCCTATTTCTTTTGTCGGCGTTGTCGACAAAACCCGAGCAACCAGCGATCATGGTGGTGGAGTCTTAAAACAGCGCATGAGACGCCTCGGCAATCAAGGTATCAGCCCGACGTCTCAGCATCGGTTCAAGCCCTCCAGCAGTTCTCCCACCGCGGGAAGATGGTGCCTTTCAAGGATGGCCAAGGCCTCCTCGGCGTGCCACGTCTCGCCGGTGACTCTCGCCAGAGCGGCAAGCGCGGTTGCTTCTCCATGACGGTCCCCAACCTTTTGAAACGCGCTCAGGGCTCCTTCGGCGAGTGTTCTTGCCTCGACTCTCTGGCCGAGGGATTGAAGACAGACCGCGAGGTCGCGCTCGTTCTGAGCCCAACCGCGCACGTAGCCGAGTTCGCGACAGAGTCTTGCCGCTTCTCGGAGCGCCGCAGCCGCACCCGCGAAATCTCCTCTGGCCTTCCGGATACTTCCGATCGTTGCGTTCGCTATCGAAACGTATGTACTGGTTTGTGCCCGAAAAAGCTCCATCGCTTCTCCCACCAGCTTTTCCGCTTTGTCCAGCTCGCCACATTCCTGAGCCAGCATGGCCCGGTTGTGGCGAGTTATCGCGAAGTTCCGCTCGTCGAGGATTTCGAGCCAGATTGCCTCGGACTCTAGATACGCCCTCTCAGCTTCCTCATTTCTGCCCACATCCGAGAGCGAGAACCCGCGAAGGTGCCACGCGAAGGCAAGGTTCCGGTCTCGTGGACCAGTCTCAAGCGTTTTGAGTGCCTCCTCAATGAGCGCAACCCAGGGTTCACGAACCCCCTTCTCGCGAATGGCGAGACCGAGCGAGAGCTGAGCAGATGCTCGGATAAGGGGATCGGCTTTCTCCCCGGGGCCAGAAAGGAGCGACCTAGCCCACTCTTCCATTTCAAGGCTCGCATTTCGCACATACCAGTGCGTCCAAAATGCGGCTACGATGCGCAGACCAACCGCTCGTATTTGGGGATCCTTACTTGCTGCACAGGTCTCCAAGGCCGCTCGGATGTTGTCACGCTCTCTTTCTTGCAGAGCTAGTCGCTGTCCGTGCTTTCGGGGCGGAGGCGGCAGATCGTCAGCTCGGTTTGCCTCCACCCAGTCGGCAAAGTATCGGGCGTGAGCTAATGCGGCGTCACCCCACTCGGTGGAAGCGATGTCGCGCAATGGCTCGGGCATGCGAAAGCGGAGTGACCCGTCGGACTCCTCTGTCGGAAGGATGAGCGACCATCGGCGAAGCGTCTCCAGACTGGCAATATCTGCGCCAGCGACGGCCATCGCCCCAGGTTTGTCGAAGCCTCCTCGAAACATTCCCAACCTTGCGAAGGTGACTCCCGTGTCGGCGGGTAGCAGGGCCAGGCTCTCGCGCAGCACTCCCTCCAGGGAACGATGTCGAGCGGGAATACCTAGCGCCTCGCCAAAATCGACTGAGCCCGACCAGTTCGCCAGCGCCAGCTCCTCGAGCCCCTGAACGCCTGCTCGCGCAGCCGCCAGTTCGAGAGCGAGGGGAATTCCACCAAAACGCTGAACTAGGCCGCGGAGGGACTCGTCCGATGCGGCTAGTCCCGGGCGCGCGCGCCGGGCCCGCTCTTCAAAGAGGGCGACTCCCTCTGCTTCGCCGAGCGGTCCCAACGAAAACTCGACCTCGCCGCCCACTTCCAATAGGCGACGAGAGGTGATCAGCACCAATACCCGGGGAATGTTTGCCATTCGCCGGGCAAGAGCCGACAGCGGTGGACCAACCAAATTCTCCGCGTTGTCTA
The DNA here is from genome assembly GCA_038321975.1 of Fimbriimonadales bacterium. GTDB lineage: Bacteria > Armatimonadota > Fimbriimonadia > Fimbriimonadales > Fimbriimonadaceae > Fimbriimonas. The sequence goes on from JBBQFM010000017.1 coordinate 24,541, forward strand.
GCAACAAAAGGACAGGGCCAACATCTAGCAGCTCGCGGGCGACTTGGTCTTCGACGGGAAATCCGGGAGCGGGCACGGGAAGTCTTAGGGCCATGCGGATGGCATCGGCAACTTGGCTTGCATCGGAGAGGTCAGCCAGCGGGACCCAAACCGTCCGTCCATGTTCTCGTGCGACGGCGATCGCCAGCCGTGTCTTTCCCATCCCTCCCGGCGCGGTGAGCGTCACGATCCGTCCTTCTCCGAAGAGGGCCGCGATCGCCTTTCGCTCCGCCTCGCGGCCGAAGAAGCGTCCGAGGCCTTGAGGCAAGTTGTCGGGGAAAGTCGACTCCCCGTCCCGTATTCCGTCCAGCAGTGCCTCAATCCTGACTTGCTCATCGATCACCCACTCGCCGTAGTGGCCCGGCATGAAAGGCCCTTGGGCCAGGCGTGAGGCGGTCCGTGAATCGCCGGTGGCAATCGCGGCTTCGAGTTCGGCCACGTCGGTGACGAACTTGGTTGGGTTCAGCCTTATCGAGACCCGCCCGGTCTCTAGAGGATGGTCGGGGCCAAATAGTGCCCTCAACCTCGAAAGGGCAAGCCTAAGCGAGTGCCGCTGGGAGTTTGGCTCGGCGTCCGGCCAGAACAGCTCAGCGAGGGTTTCGCGGGTGTGGGTCCGTTGCGGATGGATCGCGAGATAACCGAGGAGAGCCGCGGTGTGCTGGGTCGGGAAGTGCTCGACGGTGTGCGGACCACAGGACGCCCGCACCCCACCCAGCATCTCGATGCGCCATACCGCCACGGTATGACTCTACACTGTCCGGGTTCCTGGAAGAGCAAGACAGCCGATCTCAAGCATCCACGCGAAGCGTGTAACCGACAATTGCATTGGCGCGGGCGAAGCCCGTTCCAACCAGCGCCACGCCGCGACCCAGGGCGTTACATAGCCACAAGCTCGGTCACGAGAGCCTATCGGCGGGGGTGCGCTCTAAGCAATAACCCCATCCAATCGCTTTTTGGCCTCTGCGTAAACCTCGGGCTTCAGGTCGCCTCTTGCCGCTGCCTCTACATTCTCCTGCAAGTGCTCGTGGCTCTTGGTACCCACGATGTTCGTGTGCATCCCCGGGTGCGAGTTGGTGAATCTGAGGAGAAACTGCGTCTTGTTCTCGCCGTCTTCCAGCAACTCGTCAAGCTTCGCCTGCTCCCAAGCGCCCCATCGATCCTCGCTGCCAAGTCCCGCTCCCGGTTCTCCGCGGGCCACGCCACCACGAACAATGACTCCCGCACCGGAATCCGCCGCCTTCTGAATCGCTGCCTCGTGCTGCCGCTCAAGCGCGGAATACGGGATTTGGAACGTGTCGAAAACGCCCCAATCGATGTAGGTGTCGATATGCGGCTCGGTCGAGGAGATGCCAATCCACCGCACCTTGCCCTGCTGCTTCATCTCCTGCAAGGCGGCCACCAGTTCGCCCGATTCGGTCTGCTCAACCGACGGGTTGTGAAGCTGCATTATGTCGATGTAGTCCGTATTCATCCGCTCAAGGCTCTCGTGGAGGCCGCGGAACAGATTCTCCCGAGTCCACACGTGAGGAGTCTCGTCCGTGTTTTCGTCCTTGTGGACAACGGTGCAGCCGCACTTGGTAGCGAGCACGTACTCACTGCGGCGCTTCGCTAGGAACCGCCCGATGTACTCCTCGCTCCGCCCGTAGTCGTTGGCCGTATCGATGAAGTTGACCCCCGAGTCGAGGACTGCGTTGAGAATCTTGTCCGCCTCGTCGTCGGTCACCGGCCGCCCACTCCAGATGCGAGTCCCGCGCACTTCCATCGCGCCGTATCCAAGCTTCGTCACGTCGAGGCCAGTCCGGCCGAGTTTGTTCTTCTCTAAGTTCATCATTGATCTCACCTAAGTCAATCTTATCCGCGCGTAGCGTGTAACCCTCGACTACGCTCGACGCGACCGACTCGCACCCAGCAAGAGCGTCGCACGTAGGCGACGGCTACACGCTATGCGTGGATAAACCGACTACGCCAAGGCTTCTCGAATGTATTTCAGATCGTCCGCGTTGAGGGTCCTGCCCTCCGCACCCAGGTTCACCCTGTCCAGATGCATATCCGATGCGCCGAAGTCGCCGTGGTGGAAGTAGTAAAGGTCGATGAAGTCCCGATTCAGGTTCTTCAGGGACTGCTCGGCCTGGTGTCGCACATGCAGCGCCTCGTAGGCGTGCTCAGCGGTGCCCGGGAAGTGGCCGACCTTCGTGGCAACCACGTAGTCTTCCGACTTCAATCCCAGCTTGTCGAAAGCCCGTCGCAGCATTCGCTCGGCGCGGCCGTTGCCGTAGACGTCCCCGTTGTCGAAGTGATTGACGCCTGCGTCTACTCCCGCCTTGATCGCGGCCACGATCTCGTCCTCATCTACATTCGCCCAACCGTTCGGGTTGCCGTTCACCCAGTTGAGCCCACCCATCGTCCAACAGCCCAACCCAATCTCCGAGACCATCACCCCAGATTTCCCAAGCTCTCGCATCTCCATAGGCCTGAGTCTACGGTGTGACGGTTCTGGAGTTAGCGGTTTCGACAGAACGGGCAAGAGATCGTCGAAGGTATTTGACGGGTGTCATCCTTCGGTCGCCTGGGCTCCCTCAGGATGACACCGCGTTCTATTTGCCGACCAACTCCAAATCCGTCGCTCCCGCCCCAAGCGGAATCGTTAGCGCCCCCGCATCCGAAGCAAACGACCCGACCGCCCGGTAACTGCCCTGAATCCGAAGCCGAGCCGCAGGCGTAAAGGCATCCGCCGCCGACAACCGAACCCGAACCGCCCGAGTCTTCGGATTGAACGCAACCGACTCAAAAGCCCCCGCGTCCAAGACCAAATACAACCCAACTGAAGCAAGGAAAACCCGATTCCGGAACGAGTCTTTGCATGCCACCGAAACCCAATCGCCATCCCGAGATACATTCCCGCCGAAGGCCTGCCAACCGAAGTCGGGCGTTTCGACGAGATACGTTCCCGTGTTCCAAGCGTGCCCGAAGAAGTTGGGCCCGTAGTCGCCCGAATAGGCATCCCACTTCAACGTAGAGGGGAACGAATGGAAGGCAGCGGAGGCGAACCCTTCCTGATCGATGTTCGACAAAGCGCCCATCGTCCCACCATAGCCAACCCTCAACAAGTACAGGTCTGAAGGATGCTCCCGATACTCGTTCAACAACGGAATCGCGTTTAACCCTGACCCGTAGTGGTGGATCTGCCGCTCAATACGCGAGAGCTTCGCCCCGTAGAGGAAGTCCCAATATCGCCGAGCGTTTCCGTTGTAGCCCCAGTGCGGAACCGTCGGGTCGTAGGCAAGGATCGAGTTGAGGGACACCTGGGCCTTGTCCTCGAATCCGAAGAACTTGCACCAAGAATAGACTTCTTCCTGGCCTGTCGAATCCCACGCCATCTCGCTGCCAAACGGGTAGGCCTCGCGGCTCCAATGATCGGCGCGGTCTTTCATTCGAGCTTCGATGAGGGCAGCCTTCTCGGTCCAGCCCTCTCGCCGCAGGTCGTCAAGTAAGGCTAAGAATATGTCGCCCTCCATCAGTCCCAGGCGCCAGTAGCCAACCCGGTCCTCGCCCTTCGCATCCTTGCTCGTTAAGAACTCGGTGGTACCGTGGGCCTGGTCGAGATACCACTTCCAGTCGTGGGACTTCACCATGCCCGGGTGGTTGCGGGCGATGCGATACATCGACCAGTAGGCGGCCACCACGTGCGGGTAGTTGTAGCCTCGACCGACATCGTCGGTCTGCTTTTTCGACCAGCTTGTCCACGACTTCCAGTTGAAATTCGGGTTGTATGGGTAGTTGGGGAGCAGGGCCGGATCGTAATAGAAGACGCTCTTGCGGACGCCGTACTTGTTCGCCCCTTCCTTAAACTGGAGATTTCCCCAGATCACCCCATCCACGAACGACTCGAGCTTCTCGACCTCGTCCACGCGAGGCTGACCAAACGCCTTCATCATCGCGGCGACCCAAGAGCCCGATCCGCCCTCGTCGCCGAGACCGGCGATCCAGACTCGGCTGTCCTGTACGACCTGCTTGTCGACTTCGCGATCGTAACTGATCGGCCCGGGTGCACGCCCGAAGGGATCGGCCGTGTCGGTGAACCACGATTTCGTAGTCAGGAAGTGGCCGAGGTCGGCAACCGTCTGTGCCGCAGGTTTGATGACGTCGTAGCTGACCACCTGCCGAGTGTCGTCTCCGTAAGTGACGGTGAGCCGCGCCTGACCCCACGTCTTTCCGTGAACCGTGTAGCCTCGCCAGCCCTTCTTGCCCTCCTTGTTCTCGACCCACTCAAGAGCGCCGCTCGGCTCGACGGCGAGAGACTTGACCCCTTTCACGTACTTCAAGAACAGCTTCCCATCCTGATCCATCGGGAGCACGTAACCGGGGAGACCGACGGCGACTGGTCGCTTGGCAGCGGTCAGGGTGTCCTCAATCGTGCGGACTGATTGAGTCGGCAAAAACTCTACACCGTAAGTCAGGGTCTCATCGGGCTTTATGATGGCGTCGGTGGGGGTGTTCCACTGCTCGACGCCTTTCCACTCGTTGTCCGCATACGCTTTCGTATGCACCATCCACTCCATCATTCCCTCGAAGGTTTGGTTCGGACGCATTGGCTCATTCACTAGGTGCCAAGCTTCGAGCGGAGTCTTGCCCACCGGGACCACCACCATCGTCTGCCCCGTCCCGCTCAGCTGAGTCACCCGCAGATAGCCCGCGTCCTCACCGATGTAGGGATCGGTGAACGAACAGATCGCGTGGGCCTGCTCAAGGCTGCGATCCGAAATGATGTTGTTGAAGGGCATCGCAATGCCCAGCGATCCGATCTCAATCGGGCTTCGCTTGAGGTTTGTGAAGGTGAACCGAAGCTGCAAGTGCCCCCCGACCCAAGCCCATACGCGACTGACCTTCAACGGGCAATCCGCCGGCAGGGTGGCTGACAGATCGTAGCTTAACGAGCCATCTGTGGCGACTGGCGGGGCAAGCGGCTTACGCTTCGCATAGGTGGAATAGCTCGCTCCACCGCTTCGAAACGAGACATCACCAAGGTGGACAAAGCCGTCCGCGGCTCGGGCGGTCAGGCGGTCTCCGGGAAGAAAGTCGAACTCCTTGCCTCCATGCGGCAAAAGGGAGACCGCGACCCCCGCGTCGTTCCCGAGCCGAAGCGTGAAAGGGCCCGCCTCGATGTCCCGAGTCCCATGCTCGAGACCGAGGGTCGCGGGCAAGACGGGGCGTTGCCGATTTTGAGTGGCGATTACCGCCGACAAGATAAAAGGGGTCACTGTTTGATGACCAGTTTAGTCGTGTTGTACTTTCCTTCGTAGCGCCACTCATTGCCGCCAAACTCGCGGTCGACAACGGCGAACAGTCGGGGGTCGTACTTCTTCAGCGCCACTCGATTGCCGACTTCGTTGTGGACCCCGTTCGGTGGGCTGGCGACTCTCGCGCAGTCGAAGTACATCTGCACGCCCTCTGCCCAATATTCGAATCGGTTGGTCTTCGAATAGGTGTTCACCCAAAGCCCTTCCTTCATCGCCATCTCGTAAGCTTCCTTGATGTCCTTTTTGAAGTTGGGGTCGACCTTGGAGAAGCCGAACTCGTCCAGCGTGTGCGCAAACTCGTGCATATAGATGCACTCGCCCTTGTACCGGTCGGTCGGATATTCGAGGATGTTCTCTTCGCCGCCGCTGGTGTAAAGCCCGCCAAGTCCGCGAGCGCGTTTGTTCCAGTCGGTCTTGGGGTCGTTCTTCATGTCCGCGTATTCGGGAAGATCGGTCTGGCCTTCCTCCTCCGCGATAATCGAATAGTGACAGCCCGCCTTCACCATGGCCTCCATCGTCCCCTTCGGACACTTCGCCAGCATCTTGCCGAACGTGTCGACGATCACCCGGAAAGCCTTGTCTTCCACCTTTGGCGAGCCTTGGATCGGCAGCCCCTGGAAGTAGACGCACTTCGTGTAGAAGCCCTTATAGGAAATCGATTCCGGCGGCTTTTCGATTGGATCGGTCGGCTTGGTGGTTTTGAGTTCTTGAGCGGTGAAGAGGAAGAGTAGAGCAGTAGTGACAATCATCGTTGTATGTCCATCAACATTAAATCGTTTAGTATTATAGGATCAGCCCGGTAGATTTGCCAATGCCCGCACCGGCCTACTTTTTGGGGCCGCCCTGTAAGGGCGGTCCCATCAGAATTAAGTTCCATCAACATTAAATCGTTTAGTATCATAGGATCACGTTGTTCACCACTGCTCTTCTTCTCGCCCTGGCATTGGCCCAGCCCGGCCACGGCACCGTCGAAATAGACGCCTCGAAACTCGGAGCCCGAGTCCCAAAGGGGCTCTATGGGGTCTTTCTTGAAGAGATCAATAACGCGGGCGAGGGTGGACTCTACGCGGAGATGATCCAGAACCGGGGATTCGAAGACGCGAACCTTCCCCCCGCATGCAGCCTCCAAGGCTCCGAACTCGCCACCCCCAAGAACCCGAGCTTCTGGGAGGGCTACAGCAAGGATTGGACGATGCCCTGGCCCTACGCGGGCATGGGCGAATCGCCCTACTGGACGATCCAAGGGGCGGAGATGCGAGTCGTGACCGACCGTCCCCTCACCCTCGCGAGTCCTCACGCCGCGGAGATCGATGCCAAGCCCGGCGCGGTGCTCACGAATGCCGGATTCTGGGGAATGAATGTGGTGAAGGGCGAGAAGTACGATCTCTCGTTCTTCGCCCAGACCCTGGGATACACCGGTGCACTGGGGGGCAGGCTCATCGGCCAGGACGGCAAGACCCTCGCGTCCTGCATTTTCTCCGCCGCGCCGAAAAGCGGCTGGCACAAGCTCAAGTCCACGCTCACCGCTACCGGTACGGATCCGAAAGCCAAGTTCTCGCTCGTGATGCCCGGCGAAGGCAAGCTGCTCGTCGACTTCGTCTCCCTGTTTCCCCGAAAGACTTTCCTCAACCGACCAAACGGCCTTCGCCCCGACCTCGCTAAGATGATCGCCGACCTCAAGCCCGGCTTCGTCCGATGGCCGGGAGGATGTGTCGCGGAAGGCATCACGATTGAGACCCGACCCCAGTGGGAGCAGACCCTCGGACCGATCGAGGGCCGAACCCCGACCTTCGTGCCGTGGGGCTATTGGGTTTCGAACGGGTTTGGCTATCACGAGTGGCTTCAGTTCTGCGAGGACCTCCATGCCGAGCCGCTCTACGTCTTCAACGCGGGCATCTCCTGTGCTTTCCGCAGCGGCACATACCTGCCCGATAGCGACCTGCCCGCTCTCATCCAAAGCACCCTCGGCGCTATCGAGTACGCGGTCGGACCGACCACCTCCAAATATGGCGCGATGCGCGCCAAGGCGGGCCACCCCAAACCGTTCCCGATGCACATGGTCGAGGTCGGTAACGAAGACCAGGGCCCCAAGTATGGGGCTCGCTTCGAGAAGATCGCGTCCGCGATCCGGACGAAGTATCCAAAGATGAAGATCGCCCTCAGCTCGTGGATCGCGGGCATCGACCACGCCGCGATCAACGCGGCGGGGCCGAACATGAACATCGTTGACGAGCATGCCTACAAGCCGATCAACTGGTCGATCCAGAACTTCGATTCGTTTGCCAGCTACCCGCGTACGGTGCCTTGGGAGTTGTACATCGGTGAATTCGCCACCAATGGCGGCGTAGGTCGAGGCAACATGGCGGCCGCCGTCGGCGATGCCGCCTACATGATGAACATGGAGAAGAACGCCGACCTCGTCAAGATGGGCACTTACGCGCCTCTCCTAGAAAACATCAACCGGCGTCAGTGGGAGGTGAACCTCATTCACTTCGACAGCAGCCGCGTCTTCGGTCGAGCGTCCTATTACGCCTGCAAGCTCTTCGCCAACAACCTGCCCGACGTCAACGTCGCCACCACTGTCTCCTACACCCCTTCCGGCTCATCGCCAATCTCCGGCCCCATCGGGCTGGGCACTTACGGGACTTCGGCGGAGTTCAAAGACATTCACCTTGAGCAGAACGGGACGGTCATCGCCGTCTCGGATTTCTCCAAGTGGAAGCCCGCCGAGGGCCAATGGTCCAACCATGACGGCGTCTATGCCCAGACGAGCAAAGAGTTCGACCAGTGGTCGTACTTCGGCGACGGCTATTCCGACGCGGTTTTAACTCTCAAAGCCCGCAAGGTCTCCGGCGCAGAGGGCTTCGTCATCTCGCTTGGAAATGCAGATGGACGGCGCGTCCAGTTCAACGTTGGCGGCTGGGGCAACCGGCTTCACGGTCTTGAGGCGGAGGGCGTGATCAAGCAGGTTCGCGGTTCCGTCGAGACTGGCCGCTGGTACGACGTCCGAGTAGAGACCCACGGTCGCCAGTTCAAGGCCTACCTCGACGGCAAACTCATCTTCGACGAAACCCTCCCCCGCATCGACACCGTCCTGGCCATCGCAGGCAAGGACGAAGCGACCGGCGAGCTGATCGTGAAGCTCCTGAACACCGGCGATTCGCCTGCCAATGTAGATGTTCGGGTCAAGGGGGCATCCGTCGGGTCGGGGACGGTTGCGGAACTTGCCGCGGATAATGCGATGGCGGAAAACTCGTTCTCCGCCCCAACAAAGATCGCCCCGAAAGTGACAGATATTCAAACCTCGGGAACCCTCACCCGCCGACTGCCGGCTCACTCGCTGTCCATCCTGCGGTTTCGGCAGAAGGAATCGACTAGGATTACACGATGACCAAAGAGTTTCAAACCGATGTCGCCATCATCGGCGGGGGCCCTGCCGGATCGACGGTGGGGACGTTGCTGATGAAATATCGGCCTGATCTTCATGTCTCCATCTTCGAACGCGAGCAGTTCCCCCGCGACCACGTTGGCGAGAGCCAGCTGCCTCACATCTCAACCATTCTCGTCGAGATGGGGGTGTGGGATGCCGTCGAGCGCGCAGGCTTCCCGGTTAAGATCGGAGCGACCTACCGGTGGGGAAGGTCGGATCAGCTTTGGGATTTTGAGTTTCTCAACAACGGAGAGTTCGTCTCCGAACCTCGCCCGGGAAAATACGAAGGGCAACGCACCCAAACTGCCTTCCAAGTCGACCGAGCGATCTACGACAAGATCCTTCTGGACCACGCTACGAAACTCGGCTGCCAAACCCTTGAGCGGGCCAAGGTCACCGAGGTCCGCCATGAGGGAGACAAAGTCACCGGAATTACCGTCCAAGTTGACGGTGAGACCATGAATGTCGTGGCCGACCACTATGTCGATTGCAGTGGACACGTAGGCACCCTCCGAAAGGCGATGGGAGTAGAGGTTGAATCGCCGACGACCCTTCAAAACATTGCGATATGGGAGTATTGGCAAAACGCCGATTGGGCGGTGAGCGTGGGAGTCGGCGGCACTCGCGTTCAGGTCCTCTCCCTGGGCTATGGGTGGATCTGGTTCATCCCACTTGGCCCGACGAGAACCAGCATCGGGCTCATCGTTCCCGCCCAGTACTACAAGGATTGCGGCATGAAGCCCGAAGAGCTCTACATGAAAGCTCTCGCGTCCGACCCTGTGATTCAAGAGCTCACGAAGAACGCGACGAGAGAAAACCAGCTATCGACCACCAAGGACTGGTCATTCCTTGCCAATCGCCTATCCGGAGAGAACTGGTTCCTGGCGGGCGAAAGTGCCGGCTTCGCCGACCCAATCCTTGCGGCTGGTATGACCCTAGCCCATAAGGGCGCGCGCGAGGTGGCGTACACGATTCTCGAGTTGGAGAGAAAGACCACGGACCCCGAATGGCTCCGAACGCGATATTCAGACAGCCATCGACGGCACATTCTTCAACACATCCGCTTCGCCGACTTTTGGTACACCCAGAATGGCTTGTTCAGCGAACTCAAAGACTTCACGAAGCAAATCGCCGGCGAAGTTGGGCTCGAGCTGACCTCCGATGAGGCATGGCGGTGGTTCGGGACTGGCGGCTTTATCGACCACGACTCGAGCGGTGCCGACGTTGGCGGCTATGCGCTCTACGCGGTCAAGAACATCACTAAGACGTTCCTTGGCGAAGAAGAGGTCCAGTACAACATCTTTGGCAAGACTCACTTTTCGCTGAACCTCGAAGGGACCGAGAGAACATGGGGGGCAAGCGTGGGCGAAGGCCGTATCAACCGGCACCGCTGCTACACGCGTGGGGATTGCTCGCTGCCCGTCACGGGAATATGTGGCTGGCTCGTCCCTTTGCTAAAGGCCGAAAAGTCGGCCCAAGAGATCGTCGAGGCGGCAAATGTCTATAGATCGACATTGCCACGCGAAGCCGCAACAAAGTTCCCTCGCCAACTTATCGAAACGCTTGAGGGTCTCGTCTTGGACGGTTGGATATCAACTCGAATCGAAGACGGCTTTGAGGGTTGGCCGAAATTCGAAATCGACTACAGCCGATTCATGCACGCCAATCGGGACATTGCGGAACGCATCACCAACTAGCAACAAAAAGCCCTTCTGCTCAACGACGCAGAAGGGCTATGTTGCCTTTTACTCTACTTGGTGCCGCCGGTTGGAGCGCCTGCGGTTGCCCCCGCCGGAGCTCCGCCCACCGGATTCTTTGACGAATCCGCCGGTTTCTTCCACCGGTCTGCGGCTCCAGTCTTCGGCTTAACCGTGCTGGAAAGAGTGTCGTCTTTGCATCCGCCAATGAAGGCGAATGCCGCTCCGACAACTACGATCGACAAAAGGATCTTCTTCTTCTGCATTAGTGTGTGATTGTCACGCCCTGCAGGTAGTAGCCCCACAGACGATTCGGATACTCACGATGAATGAACTCATTGTCGAAGTTCGGAACGCCAGCAACGTTACAAAGCGGATCTTCGAAAAAGGCGTTCTGCTTGATCTTTGCAGCATGTCCATCAGCAAAGCTGACAGGCAATGATCGATTGTGCGCGACGAATGACGCAAATACGGGTTGCCAGCCAGAAGCATTGGCATTCGGATTCGTGTAGCTCGGCGTACAAGCGTTGCCGTAACCGTCGAGGTCAACTTGCGGATCTGCCAAATTGGCGTCAAAAGTAGCTACGCCAGGCAACGGGCCCACTACAGGATAGAAGATGCCCAAGGCTGCCGGCTGGTCCACAGAAGTAACAGAACGAGGCTTGATGTTGGCCGCCGCACCGTCCCAAACATTGAGGGCGATGTTGTTCGGCAGGATCGTCTCTTCCTTCGACCAGTCACCCCATGTCCCGGTGATGCCGGTGGGCACCATGGGCGTTTTAAGACTGCCGAGCTTCGGATTGAGACCGTTCCAGAAGATGTCGACACTCTTGACGTAGGGATAAGTCATTTGCAGAATGCCGACGAAGTCGTTACCGCCATACCAAGGCGAGTTATCGTCCTGGTGCAGACACTGAATCGTCATTGGCATGACGTCGTCAGAGTCGCCGGAGTAAATATTGATACCAAGAGCCAGTTGCTTGGTATTCGAGATGGAAATCGTTGCCTTCGCGGCCTTCTTCGCCTGGGCGAAAACCGGGAATAGGATGGCAGCAAGGATTGCGATAATGGCAATTACGACAAGTAGTTCAATGAGAGTGAAGGCACTCCTGTGAGTCCTTCCTCGATAATTCTGCGATGAGCGTGGCATCTAGGCAAAACCTCCGAATTGGCCTTCTTCGGCCATTCAACAATACTATAAGGCAGAATCATCCCACATTAAACGATTTTTTACCGGATTCGATATATCATCGTCAAAACCATTGGACAATCGTGAGACAGGCTATACAATCAGGTTCGAGCCGAAGTAGAACATGGTCAGGCGAGGGCGAAGGGGATTCCTAGGCCTTGCTCGATCGCTTGGTCATAGACCCAGCTCGCTGCGAAGGCGTCTTGGACGGCGAGGCCGACGGACTTGTACACGGTTGTCTCGTCGGCGCTTTGCCGACCGGCGACCTTTCCGTTCAGTAACGAGCCCAGTTCGCCAGCGACTCGATCCCATGAGAACTGGCCGCTTGAGACGGCCTGAATGAGGTCCCCAGCGCCCGCCTTCGCCGCCTCCAAATCATCCACGAACACTCGGGAGCGAGAGACTGCGTTGTCATCGAGTTCCCGCGCGCCCTCGCGAAACGACCCGATCGCGTTCACGTGGGTGCCGGGCTGCATAAGGGAACCATCAAACACCGGCTCAATCGAGTTGGTTGCCGCGCACAAAATCTGGCTTGCCCGAATCGCCTCATCGATCGACGAAGCAGGTTCGACCTCGATCTCCAGCCGCGACGACATTCGGTTCGCAAAGCTGAATGCCCTCACCGGATTCTTGTCCACCACGAAAGCCCGCGTGATCGGCCGAACGTGGGCCATGCCCGCGAGCTGGGTCTCCGATTGCGCACCCGCGCCAAAGATCGTCACCACGGAGGCGTCGGGCAAGGCCAACAACGAGGTCGCCAAAGCCGAGGCGGCCCCCGTTCGCATCGCGGTCAAGAACTCGGCGTCCATCAGCGCGATCAACTCGCCCGTACATGCATCGTGCAGCAGAAGGTAAGCCATCGTTGTTGGCAAGCCACGGTCGGGCACGTTCCGATCGAAGACGGTCGCGACCTTTACCGAGAGCACCTCACGTTGCTCGTCGCTCACGTAGCAAGGCATGGAAAGGTGTGTCCCCGAATGCCGAGCGACCACCGTTGCGACTCGAGCCGGCATTACCGCTCGACCTTCATCCAGCGCCATAAAGGCTTCCGTCGCCGTCTCAAGTGCCGCCGCCATCGTAAAGACCGAGGCAACCGCGCTTCGATCCAAGAGCCTGACCATTCCCCTATCCTATCACCCGCTCCATAATAAGGACATGCTCGCGAGCCTGATCGTCCTTGCCACCGTCGCCAAGCCCGTCCTCGTCGGATACCTTCCCTCTTGGCGGACCGATAAGTACGACTTCTCCCGGCTCGCGCCGTTGACCGATGTGTGCTACTTCGCGATTCAGCCAACGGCCCAGGGAAGCTTGGACACCAAAGACATTCAGATCTCCGACTTTGCCAACCTGGCGAAGGCGAAGCAGATGTACGGCTTCCGGGTCCTTATTTGTTGTGGAGGTTGGGAGAGGTCGGAAGGCTTCTTGCCGACCGCGACCGACCCCGTGAAGCGCGCCCGATTCGTGAAGGAGGCAGCCGCCTTCTGCAACAAATACTGCCTTGACGGCATCGACCTCGACTGGGAGCATCCCACCACTCCCGCGCAAGGGGAAGCATACGGCGACCTCATTCAGGACCTCCACAAAGCCCTCGCCCCCAAGCATCGCATCGTCACCGCTGCCATCGCGGACTGGCAATCGATGTCCCAAAAGGCAGTGGATGGGCTAGACCGAGTCCACCTCATGTCGTACGACCACGAGGGCAAGCACTCGACGATGGAGTCGGCCAAGTCCGACGTCGATAAGCTCGTCACCATGGGCTTTCCGCTCAGCAAGATCGCACTTGGAGTCCCGTTCTACGGACGGACGATCGAGCACGATTCAGAAATGGGCTACGACGAAATCACGGCGAAGTTTAAGCCCAAGCCAACCGATGACCAGGCCGGCAACTACTACTTCAACGGAATCACCATGATGTCGGCGAAGGTTGCCTTCGCCAAGCAGAAGGGACTCGCGGGCGTGATGATCTGGGAAGTCACCCAGGATGTTGAGGGCTCCGGATCGTTGCTGAGGACCCTGAAGAACGGTCTGGACAAGTAGCCTCGTTTACGCGCAAAGGCAGTTTTTCAACCGTAAAGAAGAAAGTGGAGCCCTGGCCGGGCGATGACTCGGCCCAAACTTGACCGCCGTGCCGGTCGATGATTCTCTGAACGTTTGCCAAGCCGATCCCGGAACCCTGATAGGTGTCGCAACCATGCAACCGAATGAATGGGTGGAAGACCTTGTCGGCGTGCTCCATATCGAATCCGATCCCGTTGTCCTTCAGCGAGTAGACCGCCACTCCGCTGACCATCTCCATCCTAAACCGCAGAGCCGGGGTGGACTCGGTGTACTTGCAGGCGTTTTCGAGGAGATTCCTAAGAATGATTTGGAACATGCTCGGGTCGGCGAATGCGCGGACATTTTCCTGAACATCGATGATGCCAGGCTCAGCGATCTCATGCCAAATCTGGTGAACGAGAGCGGTCGCGTCGATTTCCTTACGCGCCACCTGCCCTTCGCCGAGCCTCGCAAAACGGAGAAGGTCCTCGACGAGATTTGCAAGCGATAGCCCGCTCCTCACGAGTGCATCTAGGTAACTCGATGCCTCGGGGGGAAGAGAATCCGAAAAGTCTTCTTGGAGAATTCGGCAACGAGACATGATCGACCGAATCGGTGCGCGCAGATCGTGAGCCGCCGAGTGGCAGAACCCCTCAAGGTCGACGTTCGCCTTCTTCAGCTTCTCCTCGAACGCATCTCGGTAGCCATCAGATCGGCTTCGTTCGCTGACATCGCGAACTACCTTTACGAATCCGATCGCAGTCGAACCCTCGAATATTGGATAGCAAGAGATCTCGGCGATGTACGGCGAGCCACACTTTCTGAGTCGGATCGCTTCTTCATGAAAACGCCCGTCGCGTTCCGCGATCTTGAGGTTGTGCATCGGGTACCCGAGGGTGATGTCGCTCTGCGGATAGAACATCGTGAAGTTCTCCCCGAGCGCCTCCTCAGCCGTGAATCCCTTCGTTTGAAGACAACCCTCACTCCACGTTTGAATGACCCCTTGAGGGTCCACCACAAATACCGCCTGATCGGAAAGGGAATCAAGGAGGAGGTTGAGTGTCGGATCGTGCTTGAGCTTTTCAAGAAGGCATGACGAGGCTCTCGGGTGAGTGGGAGCAGTCTTGTGGGTCATTTTTACGACAGTTTCGTACGTCATGACTTTGATAATTCGTCGGCACCCGATGTTCCAATTTTTGGGTTTCCGTAGATGTTTTGGTTCAATTATTTAGCTTAAGCGAGTAACTTGCGAGAGTCATCCGCGCCAAGAAACTCTTGGGCTGCCCCTTTAGTGCGAGACATGTGCGATCCCCCAACCCGCTACCAGCGAATCTTGGCTGGGAAGAACTCCGCGATCAACTTTTCATAGAACGGGCGAAGCTTGTCGACATTTGGCCTCTCGTCAACCTTCGAATACAGGTCGTACTTGTTGAATTCAAGCACCCACGGAAGCATCTGCCGATCCTTGTCCGAGGCGAGGTGGTCGTACGCACCTTCCCGGTGCCAGGGATAGAACGAGTGGTATCGGACCATGTACTGGGCCTCTTCCGGTAGGTAGTCCTTCACCACGTGATACAGGTATTCGTCGTGGCCGTAGGACAGATGCACCTTATCCAGACCGCATCCCGGCTCGTAAACCCCGTTCTCGGCCTGATACTCGGGCACGTTGAAGTCGGGGTTGCCTTGGAAGAACTCGGAGAACACGACCTTGTCCGAGTATCGGCAACCAGTCGCGAATGTGTCGCCGACCACCGCCCACTGGGGCTCTCCGTAAAGGCAAAGCACCTTCCCGAGATCGTGCATGAGGCCGGTAAGAATGAACCAGCGCGGGTGTCCGTCGGCGCGAATCGCCTCCGAGGTCTGCATTAGGTGCTCGATCTGGGTTGCGTCGGTGTCGGGGTCGCTGTCGTCCACCAGCGTATTCAGGAACTCCATCGCCTCCCACACGCTCATCACGCTGCGGTTCAGTCCCGAGTACTCCGCCTTCTTCGCCTTGACGAAGTCATGGGTTTGGTGGATGTGGTTCAGTCGGTAGAACTCGCGCACCGACGGCCGGACGTCCGCCGCGTAGTCTCGGAATTTGTGCCCTTCCTCCGGGTACCGCTCAAGAACATCTTCCTCCCAATGGTCGAGAGATTCGAGGGGGGTGGCTGCGTCGACGTCCATGGACTAACTATATCCACTTGTCACCACCGTCCACGCTTCGCGTGAACTATATCCCTTCAGCCGGATAACATGGTTGTCAACCGATGGATAATTCCAATCTGACCCGCCGCACTGTCCTGAAGGGAGCCGCGATGGCGGCAGTTTCGGCAACCCCCGCGGCTTCCCTCACTGCCATGAACCCATCGAATTCCTTCGTCACCCTCCTCCGAACCCCCGACCTCGTCCGCGCATTCGGGCCGAATAACGACGAGATCGTGCTGGAGAAAGCGGGTGAAAAGTGGCACGGGGCCGGGGTTGAGATTGAAGTCGGCATCGAAAAGGATCACACCACCCTGAAACTCCGGGGAAACGGCGTCTGTCGCATCCAGTTCCGCTGGCGCGGCGACCTTCGACCGATCAAGCTGTATCTCGGCGACCACTGGGAGCGATCGTACGGCGACCTTGAGTGGCGCGGCGACGTTCCGGGCCGAGTGATGCCCTGGTATTTCCTCGCCCACGACGGCACTCGCACCCATGGCTACGGCGTTCGGACCGGACCAAAGGCGATGTGCTTTTGGAACGCCGACCCCGAGGGAATCAGCCTGTGGACAGACGTGCGGAGCGGCGGCGTGCCCGTTCAGCTTGGCGATCGCACACTGGAGATCGCCGATATCGTCTGCCGAGAGGGCAAAGGTGGCGAGAACGCGTTCCACGTCGCCCAGGCGTTCTGCCGACAAATGTGCCTCGCGCCAAGACTGCCCGATAAGCCGGTCTACGGCACCAACGACTGGAACTACGCCTACGGCAACAACAGCGCCGACCTCATCGCGGGCGTGAGCGGACTAGTTTCGGAGCTCTCTCCAGACAGCGACAATCGCCCGTACTCGGTCATCGACGAAGGGTGGGCGATGGGGCCATTTGGCGGTCAATTTGGCCACGGACCTTGGATCGGCAATCCGCGCTTTGGCGATATGGGCGCCTTCGCCGCCCGGTTAAAGGGACTCGGCGTACGTCCAGGAATCTGGTTCCGACCGCTGACTCCGCTGCCCGATTCACCCGATTCGTGGAAGCTAAACCGCGACCGCAGCTATCTCGACCCAACCATTCCCGAGGTCCAAGAGCATGTCGCAAGCCACATCCGGCGGATGACCGGGTGGGGATACGAGATGATCAAGCACGACTTCTCCTCCTGGGACCTGCTCGGCCTTTGGGGTTCCCAAATGGGAGCCTCGCCAACCCACGACGGCTGGCACCTTCACGACCCATCCAAGACGAACGCCGAAGTCCTTACCGATCTCTATCGAGTCATCCGCGAATCTGCCCGAGATGCCCGCCTCATTGGGTGCAACACGATGAGCCACCTGGCCACCGGCTTCCACGAAATCCAGCGGACGGGCGATGACACAAGCGGGCGCTCGTGGAATCGAAACCGGCGAATGGGTGTAAACACCCTCGCCTTCCGAGCCGCCCAGCATCGTGCATTCTACGAAGTCGACCCCGACATCGTTGCGATTACGAAGAACGTTTCGTGGTCCTTGGTCGAGCAATGGCTGCGGCTTGTTTCGGAGAGCGGCACCGCTCTGTTTGTGGCGGTTGAGCCGAGCGTCGTCGAGCCGAAACACCGAACCGCCCTCAAAAAGGCATTCGAGATTGCGGCGAAGCCGCAAACCACCGGCGAGCCGCTGGACTGGATGCAGACCGACTGCCCGCGCCGATGGAAGCTGCTCGGAAAGGAGACGGAGTTCGCTTGGATGGGCGAATCAGGCTCGTGGCCCTTTGGGGATTGACGCCATTCACGCGTTGCCGTCCGACCAAAGGATTTTGCTTCGTCCCTTCCGTCAATCTCGAGGTGCGACCATAAGCCGCCCCATTTGCAATCGCGGGAATTCTAGGGTTGGACCAGGATGCGGCCAGTTAGGAACCTGCCCTCTTCGGGCTCTGCCGCGTAGATCAAGCTCATCGCTTCATCCACCGGAACGGTGGTGAAGAACTCCTGACCCTTCAGCAAGTACTGAGGCGGCCAGAGTCGTTTGAGGGTCTGCTCCATCTCGTGGGGCGCGGGGGAGAGACCCACCCACTGGCACGAGAAATCCACCATGCTGTCCGGCTTGCCCGTCTTTCGGACCTTCTGAACCAGAATCAGCCCCGTGCTTTCGAGCAACTCGACCGCCTGCCGCTCGAACTCGGCAAACTCCTTGTACGCCAAGGCGCGAAGACGCCGGAGGTACTGAGTCTTGGTCTGTTCGAAGGCGGGTTTGTGCACGTAGGGCATGGTTCGAATGATGAACGATGAATTATGAATGATGAATGGTCGGGATGGAGGTGGACACCTCCATCCTGCGTTCATCGTTCATCCTCCATCGCTACTCAATGCCGCCGTCGCCGCCGCCTTGATCCGATCTCGGTGCGACGGGATCAAAAGGGCTTTCTTGAAGAGCTCGGCATTCCCCTTCTTGTCCCATCGGGCGAGCGTCTGAATTGACGCGATCACGACGTTGATCGGGGCCTTGTCGTTGACTAGCGACTGGAACTTCGCGGTCGCGGCAGGGTCCTGCGCTAGCTGACCGAGGGCCCGAGCGGCTTCGGCTTGGCGATCCATGTTCACGTGGTTGAGCTGGTCCATCCAGAACGAGCGCAGGCTCTCCTTTTTCAGTCTCGTCAGGGGCGCGACCGATTCGAAAATCATCGACTGCTCTTTGTCCTTCTTCACCTGCTCGACCACCGCGTTGACGACGTCATCGCTGGGGCTTTCTCGGAGGAGGCGGTTGAGGGCTTCTTGGCGATCGACGCAACTTGGCGCGCTGCGCAGGATCGGGAGAAGCTCCTCGGGGGACCAGTGAAGCTCGGCAATCTGGCGGAGGAAGTCGTGGTCTGGGTCGAGGATTAACGCCTCCGGCTTGCTGGCAAGCGGGATGTGGAACTCCTGTGAGGCGGCGTTAAGTTGCACCGGCATCTCCACGACGTTGCCGCCCATGATGGCGCCGACCTTGGTCGGGATCACGTAGATTGGGGTTCCGTCGCTGAGGTCCTGAGTCTGCTTGACGGTGACGACCGCGTTCTTGTTGGCCTCATCCCAAGTCCAGGTGTAGTCGAGCACCGGATGTCCCGGCTTGTCGAACCACTGAGTCCAGAAGGGCTCGACGTTGACGCCACTGGCTT
This sequence comes from Fimbriimonadales bacterium, assembly GCA_038321975.1. GTDB lineage: Bacteria > Armatimonadota > Fimbriimonadia > Fimbriimonadales > Fimbriimonadaceae > Fimbriimonas. The sequence goes on from JBBQFM010000017.1 coordinate 43,534, forward strand.
CGGTCATCGCCCGTCGCAGTTGGGCGCTCTCGACCGGGGTGTGACGCCAAGTCTTGAGATAGAGATTCAAGCCGTTGAAGAACGCCTCGTCTCCCAAGAACCGGCGAAGGGTGTGCAGTACGGTGCCGCCCTTCGGATAGGTGTGGCTGTCGAACATCGCGTCCGCGCTCGGATACATCTTCGTGGAGATCGGGCGCTTGTAGCGCCGCGCCTCAAAGAGGTAGCCCTGAATGTTGCCCTGAATCTCTCGGTCGTAGCCGTTCTTACCCTGGCTGTGCTCGAAGTAGAGGTCCTGCATGAACGTCGCGAAGCTTTCGTTGAGCCAGGTGTCGCTCCAGTCTTTGCAGGTGACGAGGTCGCCGAACCATTGGTGGGCAAGCTCGTGAGAGTTAAGGCTGCTCATTCGCCAGAAGCCCTCGCGCGGCTCCGTGAGGCTGCCCGAACCGAGGGTGGTCGCGCTGACGTTCTCCATGCCGCCGCCAAACTCATACATCGCATCCTGGGCGTACTTGGGCCAGGCGTATTTCACGCCAAGAACCTTGGAGTAGAACGACAGCATGTCCTTGGTGTCGCCGAACGATCCGTCGATGTACTTGCCATCGCCTCTCGGCACGACGTACCAGAGCTCAACCCCTTCCCACTTATCTTTCTTGATATCGAACGGGCCGCCGCAGAGGGTGAGCAAGTAGGTTGCGTGCGGCTGGGTCATCTTCCAGTCGTAGGTCTTTTTCTTGCCGTCGGCGGATAGCTTGGTGGAGATGAGTCGGCCGTTGCCGATCACATCCCAATCGGCCTGGACCGTGCACCTTGTCTCGCTGGTCGTCATGTCGTTCGGGTAGTCCCAAGTCGGCGCCCATTCGCAGTTCGATTCAGATTCGCCCTGGGTCCAAAAGCCGACGTGAGTCGGGTCAGTGTTATTCGAAATCCAGTGAAAGCCGCCTTCGCCGCCGAACGGCTGAGCCTTGCTGTTGACCGCCTTGTAGTCGATGGCGACGTTTATGACTTTGCTACGAGTGGTCTTGGGGACGGTGATGAACAGGCTCTTGTCTTCGTGCCGATATTTGGTGGCGACTCCGTCGACGGTGATGCCATTGATCTGCACGCCCTTGCCTGCCATAAGCTTAATCTCGGTGAGACCGCTGCGCAGGGGACTGAGCGTGTTGACTGCGTGGCCGACATAGGTGCGGCTCGGGTAGTCGACGTCGATGTCGATCGTCACGTTCTGCAAGTCGCAGGTGCGGTCCAGCGCGTAATGCATGCTGGCGCGCGGGGGCGCGAACGGCGACTGAGTTTGGGTGAGAGCAAGGGCAAGTAAAGCGGCAGTCATGGTGCTTCGCACAGCATACGCCTTAACGATTGCGGATTGAAGATTGAAGATTGAGGATTTCCAGATAGAGGGGCGAAGGGTCTCCCGGACGTTCCCCCCTGCGCGCAACGTAGAATATAGATAATGAACTTCGCAACCATTCCGGAGGCCCTGGAAGACCTGAAATCCGGTCGGATTATAATCGTCGTGGACGATCCCGATCGTGAGAACGAGGGCGACTTGGTGTGTGCGGCGGAGACCTGCACTCCCGAGATCATGAATTTCATGATCAAATACGGACGTGGCGTTCCCTTTATCCCGACCACCGCCGAGCGCCTCGCTGAACTCCAAATTCCGATGATGACGAAGCAGAACACCGCTCGTCACGGAACCGCGATGGCGGAGACGGTAGACGCCCTGCACGGCGCGACGACTGGAGTGTCGGCCTACGACCGCGCACGAACGGTTCAGGTCTTCGTGGATGACAAAGCGATCCCCGACGACCTCGCCCGACCCGGCCACATCATCCCGCTTCGCGCGGAAAAGGGCGGCGTTCTGAAGCGAGCGGGCCACACCGAGGCGATCGTGGATGTGTGTGTGTTGGCCGGCTTCAAGCCAGCAGGTGTCGGTTGCGAGATCCTCACGGAAGACGGCACGATGATGCGGCTGGAAGGGCTGACCGTCTTTGCCAAAGAGCACGGCCTGAAGATCATCACGATCGCGGACTTAATCGCCTACCGCCGAAAGAACGAGAAGCTGGTCACCCGAGTTGCCGGTCCGATCGACTTCCCGACCAAGTTTGGCCACTTCCAAATCTTCGCCTACGAAACCAGTGTGGAGCCGCACCCTTACGTGGCCATCGTGAAAGGCGACGTGTGCACAGAGGAACCGGTTCTCGTTCGCATCCACTCGTCGTGCCTCACCGGCGACCTATTAGGATCGCTTCGGTGTGATTGTGGAGATCAACTTCAGATGGCGCTTGAGAACATTGAGGCGGCAGGCCGAGGAGTCGTCCTGTACATCGCCCAAGAAGGCCGCGGAATCGGGCTCCTTAATAAGCTAAGAGCCTATGAGTTGCAAGATGGCGGACTGGATACCGTCGAAGCCAACGTCGCACTCGGATTCAAGCCCGACTTGCGAGACTACGGCCTTGGTGCCCAAGTACTGGCCGACCTCGGCCTGCATAAGCTGCTGCTGATGACCAACAACCCGAAGAAGGTGAGCGGTCTGCAGGGGTATGGCCTTGAGATCGTAGACCACGTCCCTCTCATCGCCGATCAGGCGGTGGAGCGTGAGAAATACATGTCGACCAAGCGCGAAAAGATGGGCCACATGCTTCCCGAAGACAAATGATCATCGCGATCGGGGACATTCATGGGCAGCTTGGCAAGCTGCACCGGCTGATGCAAAAGCTGGAGCCGCTTGCCGAAGACGATGTGCTGCTTTTCATTGGCGACTACATCGACCGTGGGCCCGATTCTGCGGGGGTGATCGACTACCTGTATCACTTGGGCCAGGACCGGCCCAACACGATCTTCCTTCGGGGCAACCACGACCAGGCCATGATGGATGCCCGCGACCTGTTCGACCCGAACCACACGAGCGACATGTCCTACGACGACATCGCCTGGTGGTTCGCCTACGGCGGTCGCGAGACGCTGGCATCCTACGGATCGACCAAGCACTGGTGGGAGCACGTTCCCGCGTGTCACTGGGAGTTTCTGGAGAGCACCGAGATGGAGTATCGAACAGGCGAATTCATCTTCGTGCATGCGGGGCTGGTGCCTCCTGGCTTCACCTGGCCAGAGCGAACGGAACCTCGCCTTTGGATCCGGTGGGACTTCTTGAAGTCGGACGCCGACTTCGGCGGCACCGTCATTGTGGGTCACACCCCCACCGAAGACGAGAAGCCGCTGGTGATGGCGAACAAGGTGGACATCGACACCGGCGCCGGCTACGGCGGACCGGTCACTGCGATTTTGTTGGATACGACCAAGCCGTACGATATGGCGAATCTGCAATTCGTCAGTTCGCTCTGAGGCTGGGGTTGACAAGCTATATGGGACTGCTCTGGCCTAGCAGCGCTTTTCACGCGCATGGAACGTGCTCCGACACTTCGGCCACAAGGGAGCCTGCTCCGCAGGCGCGAAAAGCGTTGTCAGGCCAGCGCAGTCCCATATGACTTCGTGGCCTACAGAAGCCGATCCCGTTTCAAAAGCTTTTGTCGCCTCGCGGCGAACCGAATTCGCTCCCGGAGGACAACAACCAACAACCGTTTGCGCCCCGGCATTGGGCACATGGCTAGGCATAGATCAATCTGTTCTTGGGCGTCGTCGAGGTAGCCAGCACGGAGGAGGAAGGCGGCGAGACGGGTGCGCACAAGAGCGTCGTCGGGCTTATGCTCGATCTCCTGCATCAGCTCGTTCAGCGAAGTCTGACCGAGATCTTTCGCTTTCGTTCGCCTCATGGTGGTAGGACGCATCGCAGATCACGTAATACTCGAAGTCAATGGCAAAGGGACCCAAGCTTTCGAAACCGACAGGTTTGGACTACACCGTCATGATAGGCGGACCTTTGCTGTTTTTGGCACTTGCAATTTTAGGAATTCGATCTTTGCTCGGCTCTACGGGGCCAGATGACCCAGTGAAGCTGCTTCGGAACGGGGTGGTGAAGGTTGGGATGTCTCAGCAGGAAGTGGAAAGCAAGGTCGGTTTGCCGAAGTACACGATGGATCGAGAGTCGGGTGGCATCACGTTTCGGTACCAGCACGGCACCTGGGACGTCGAGCGAAAGCAGTTCATGGAAGAAGACGCCTTCGTCGACTTCACAGCTGACGGAACAGTCTCGTCGATTAGCTTCGATTCAAAGGTGCCCGAGCAGGCGAAATAGCGCGTTCCGCGTGGGTTCAGGGGTGCGGGGTCGGATCGATTCGGCCAGCAACTCAAACCCTGAACCCGGAACCCCGAACCCACGCGGAACGCGCTATAATAGAGGTGTTGAGATAAGGCTCAGGGCTCAAGTGGCCGGCGGATCCTCGACGGACGAAGGACGCCGGTTTTTTCGTGCGTGCTTCGAAGGAGAAGTCGAATGCCTACACTTGCAATCGTTGGCGCCCAATGGGGCGATGAGGCCAAAGGGAAATTGGTCGATGTCCTCGGTGGAGAAGCCGAGATCGTGGTCCGCTATAGTGGCGGGAACAACGCTGGACACACCGTTATCACGGGCGGACTGGAATACAAATTCCAGCTCATCCCCGCGGGAATTCTGCACCCCGGAACCATCGCCATCATCGGCAGCGGAATGGTCGTTGACCCCAAAGGGTTGATCGACGAACTCGCCCGAACTCGAGCCCAAAAGGCGGATCTCGGCACCCTCAAGATCTCGGCGGCCGCCCACGTCGTCTTCCCGTATCACCGAATGCTTGACGCCCTCGAGGAAGAAGCTCGGGGCGACGACAAGATCGGAACCACCTCGCGCGGCATCGGCCCCGCCTATCAGGACAAGGTCGCCCGAATCGGCATCCGAATGGGCGAGTTCGTTCATCCGACGATGTTTGAGAAGCGGTTCCGCGAGGTCCTTGCGGTGAAGAATCGACTGCTCGGCATGTTCGGATCGGCGCCGCTTTCGTTCGATGAGCTTTTCGCCGAGTTCTCCGGCTACGCTGACCAGCTTCGGCAGTTCGTCTGCGACACCGAAGTCCTCGTACAGGACGCGGTCTACGACAATAAGCGCGTTCTCTTCGAGGGCGCCCAAGGCACCTACCTCGACCTCGACTCGGGCACCTACCCGTACGTGACGTCCTCCCACCCGATTTCGGGTGGTGCGTGCCTCGGAACCGGCGTGGGCCCTCGTGCCATCCAATCGGTTCTCGGAGTTTGCAAGGCTTACACGACCCGTGTCGGCGCCGGACCATTCCCGACTGAACTGCTCGATGAGACAGGCGAGTTCATTCGTCAGGCTGGTAAGGAATTCGGCACCGTCACCGGCCGAAGCCGCCGATGTGGCTGGCTCGACCTCGTTGCCCTTCGCCACTCGTCAAGGCTTAACTCGCTCAGCGGGTTAGTGATGACTCGGGTGGACGTCCTCAGCGGCTTGCCGAAACTTAAGGTCGCGACCGATTACCTGCTGGATGGCAAAAGCATCCGGCACCTGCCGCTCAACACGTGGGAATTCGCGAAGGTCGAACCAGTCTTCGAAGAGCTCGATGGTTGGGATGGCAATCTTCGAACGGCAAGGCGGCTAAGCGACCTTCCCGCGACCGCTCAGCGGTATCTTGAGTTTGTAGCCGACTACACTAAAACTCCGGTTGCGATTGTCAGCATCGGCCCAGATCGGGACGAGACAATCGTGGTTCGTCCCGACCTCGTATGGTCGAACGACAAGGCACCGGTTTGCCTGTGATGCCATGAAATGCTTGTTTGAAGTACGTCCAAGGGAACAAAGCCTTAGTGCCCCATCCGTAGTTGGTATGGTGATGGGCGCGATGTCTATTCGAACCCTTTCCGCTGCCCTCCTGCTGCTCGGCGCCGCAGGAGCCTCCTTTGCCCAAACAAGCACACCCCTGACGCTTCAGGACGCGCTCAACATGGCGAGGCAACGGAATGGGACCATTCGTGCTGCGCAGTTCGACGTAAAGTCTGCGCGGAGCCAAGTGGTCATCACGCGAGCGGACTACTTCCCCACGATCACGCCCTCCTACGTTTATAACAGCGAGCGAAATCAGTCCGCGGTCGGCTCCACGTTCGTCACCGAGCGAGGATCGACCCAGCTTGCCGCGAACTGGCGGCTGCTCGACTCGGGGCAGCGCTCCCTAAACGTTCGATCTGCGGTGAGGAACGCCCAAGCGGCTGAGTTCAATAGTATTCAGACCCTCCGCGGAACCCTCTTCACGGTTCACCAGCAGTACTACGACGCCCTCAGAGCTCAGGAGCTTCAGAAGGTTGCCGAGGCTCAGGTCGACCGAGCCAAGCAGATTCTCGCTCAGACGGAAGCCCGAATCGAAGCCAAGGATGCCGCGCGAAAGGACAGGCTTCAAGCGGTTGCCGACCTCGCGAATGCCGAAGTCGAGGCGCTGACCGCAAAGAATCAGACGGCGACGTCGGGTGCGCTCCTCAAGGCCTCGATCGGCATTGACAACAATTCACCGTTGCCTGAACTCGAAAAGATCTCGGAGATGAATCCGACCCCCAAGACCGAGGACCTTTCGAACTTGATCTTGGAAGGCTTGAAGAATCGAGCTGACCTCCTCTCGCGACGGCGAAGCATCGAATCGCAAGAGTTCTCTCGCCAGCGGGCGGAAAGAGATGCGGGAATCACGTTCTCGCTCGACGGCTCATTCAACCAAGAGTTCACGCCCGACAGGCTTCAAAACCGCGGTTTCGTCTTCACCCTGTCCTATCCGTTATTCGATGGCGGCCGCCTTCGCGAGGAAGCTCGCCAGGTGGGATTCAACATCGCGGCGAACAGGGCCGACCTGGTACAGGCAGAGCGCGCTGTCCGGGCTGAAATAGAATCGACTTACGCGGAGTATGTACAGAACAGTGATCGCCTTCGCGCTGCGAAGACAGCCATTGACGCCGCCCGGGAAAACTACAACGCAGCCGAGGAATCCCAGAAGCTCGGAGCCGCAACCCTTATCGATGTCTTAACTGCCCAGGTGAGTTTGGTTACCGCAGAATCGAACTACATCGAAGCGTTGTACGACTACACCACTTCGGAGGTCAAAGTTCGGCTAGTTGCCGGACGGCCGATCCCCGGCGAAATCCAATGAAATCCAAGATCGCAATCATCGTCGTCGTTCTCATCCTTGCCATCGGTGGCTGGGCGTTCATGTCTCGAAAAGATGACAGCGCCGCGGAGATCGAGTATCGATACGCGGCGGTGGAGAAGGGCGAGATTGTTCGCTCGATCTCGGCCACCGGACAGGTGGTTGCGACGACGACGGTGGACGTGAAGTCGAAGGCGGGTGGCCGCATCGTGAAGCTCGCGGTGGACGAGGGCACGATCGTGAAGAAGGGCGACCTCATCGCCACCATTGATCCCTCTGACACCCAGGCCACCTACGAGCAGGCGAACGCCGACCTCACCACCGCAAACGCTCGAGCCTCTCAGGCTCAGCAGAACTACGAATTGCAGATCGCCCAGAGCAAGACGGACGTGGACGATGCCCGAGCCGCCCTCGCTGGGGCCAAGGTGAGGCTCCAAAGAGCCAAGATCGAGAACGTCCGCCAGCCTGCGCTCTCCAAGTCGAGCGTTGATTCCGCCCAGGCAACTTATGACGCGGCCCTCGCCGCCCTGAACAAGACCCAGAAGGTGACAATCCCCCAGATGAGGCGCGAGTCAACCTCGAATCTCAGCCAGGCAAAGGCGCAGCGCACGACCGCGGCGGCCGAGCTAACCCGGCAGAAGGGGCTCCTGGCGAAGGGCTATGTGGCGGAAAGCGCCGTCGAGCGAGCCCAGGCGGCGGCGGAAGCGGCGAACACCGCTTACGATATTGCCCAACAGCGATCCAGCACGATCAATGACGAGGTGGGCGCGACCCTTCGGGCGGACCAGACGAGTGTCGACCGAGCAAAGGCGGCAGTTGAGCAAGCCAAGGCCAACATGTCCGAGACCGATGTAAGCCAGACCCAAGTAGCCGAAGCCGACCGAGCAGTTCGCACCGCCGAGATCAACGTGCAAAAGGCGATCGATGCTCGAAAGAACATCGCCATCCGCATGAATGACACGCTTGCCGCCAAGGCCTCCACGGTGCGCAATCGAGTCTCGCTAGATAACGCGAAGGTTCAGCTTGACAGCACCACCGTCGTTGCCCCTCGCGATGGCGTCGTGACTTTGAAGTATTTAGAAGAGGGCACGATCATCCCTCCCGGCACCAGCACGTTTGCGCAGGGCACGAGCCTCGTGCAGATTAGCGACGTGACCCAGCTCTATGTGGAGTGCGCGGTGGATGAGGCGGATGTCGCCAATGTGAAGAAGGGCCAAGCGGTACGAATTTCCGCCGATGCGTTCCGTGGACAGAAGCTGGACGGTATCGTCACCCGAGTCAACCCCGCCGCGAAGACGGATCAAAACGTGACCGCGGTGAAGGTCCGGGTCAAGGTCCTTCCGGGCGGCCACGTGAACCTCGTTCCCGGCATGAACGCCACCTGCGAGTTCATCACGATGCGCAAGTCCAACGTTCTCACCGTTCCCTCTCAGGCGCTTAAGGAAGACGGCACCGTCCGCGTTAAGTCGAAGGATCCCAAGAAGCCCGAGATCCGCAAGGTTGAGGTCGGCGAAGAGGGCAATGACGGCGTGGAAGTGAAGTCCGGCCTTAAGGAAGGCGAAGAAGTTGTCACCGCCGAAATCGACATGGTCATGCTCCGCGACACTCAGAAGCGAATGCAAGAAGCCGAGCAAGGCGGTGGCCTCGCTGGCGGCGGTCCGATCGGCGGCAAGAAGTCGCCTCAGAAGCAGCCCGCCAAGGGTGGCGGCGCACCGCGCGCAGGCGGCGCTGGTGGCGGAGCCAGAGGCAAGTGAACTTCGGCGACTCGGTAACCACTGCGCTTAGGGCGATCTCAGCGAACAAGCTGAGATCGTTCCTCACCATGCTCGGGGTCGTTATCGGAGTCGGCTCAGTCATCGCGATGATCGGCATTGGCGAGGGCACCAAGCGCAAGGCGCTCGAACAGATTCAGGTCATGGGCACGAACATGCTGATGGTGATGCCGAACTGGCGTCGCGGCGGCGTGGGAATGTCCAGCGACATCCCAACCCTCAAAGAAGAAGATGTCCCCAACCTCAAGCGGGACGTCCCCCTCATTCAGTACATCACAGGTAGCGTCGGCTCCCGCGTGATGGCCAAGTACAAGGCCACCAACTACATGACGCAGGTCTCCGGCGGCGAGCCCCAGATGGCGATCATCCGGAACGCGACCAAGATGCACCAGGGCAAGTGGTACACGATGGACGACGAGGGCAAAGCGAACCGAGTTTGTGTCCTCGGCTGGGTCACTTACCAAGAGCTCTTTGGTGACGACAACGCGGTGGGTGCAACCATACGCATTAAGAATCAGAATTTCGAGGTCCTCGGCGTTGTGGCCTATAAAGGCGGCTCCGGAAACTGGAACCCCGACGATCAGATTTACATCCCTCTCACGACCGCCAAGTCGCGTCTTTTGGGTCGCACGAACCTGGACAACATCATGATCCAAGGTTCGAGCGCCGAATTGCTGCCGACCACCCAGTCGATGGTCGAGGCCTCGCTGGGCAAGAAGCGCAAGAACATCACCGGCGAGCCCCTCTTCCGCGTCATGAACCAAGGCGAATGGATCGATACGATGCAGAAGCAAACCCAGCTTCTCTCGATTCTTCTGGCCGGCATCGCCTCCATATCGCTCCTCGTCGGCGGCATCGGCATTATGAACATCATGCTCGTCTCGGTCACCGAGCGCACCCGCGAGATCGGGTTGCGCAAAGCGATCGGCGCGAAGCGCGAGAGCATCCTTGGTCAGTTCCTCCTTGAGAGCGTCGTTATGTGCTCGGTTGGTGGGGTGCTCGGGATCGGCCTGGGCGTGATCACGGTCTACGGGATTTCGGGGCTCCTGAAGGTGCCACCGACCCTCAACTCGACCGCGATCTTTATGGCATTCGGATTCAGTGCGGGAGTCGGGCTGTTCTTCGGCCTCTATCCCGCGATGCGGGCCTCCAGGCTACAGCCGATCGAAGCCCTCCGCTACGAATAGCAAATTGGGGGCCGAGCGAAGATTTTCGCTTCTTAGATGCGAAGCATCTGTAGTCGCAACCCTCCGTGGTTGCGGTTCGAACGCGCTCCTCGACCACGGAGGTCGAGACTACAGATCGCTCCGCGATCTACTTAGGCGGTGACGAGATCGTCGTCGCCCAATGGAAGGTTCTCCAACGCGACTCGCGCATCGGTAGGGTTCTGAACCGCTTCGTCGCGCTGAATGCGGCCGTCCTTAAACCGGATAATTCGCTTACAGTGGCGCGCGACGTCCTCTTCATGGGTCACGACGATGACCGTCTTGCCTTGCCGGTTCAACTCCTGAAAGACCGCCATGATCTCTTCGCTTGTGCGCGAGTCAAGGTTGCCGGTGGGCTCGTCGCCGAGGATCATCACCGGGTCGTTGACGATGGCACGCGCGATGGCCACGCGCTGCTGCTGACCGCCTGAGAGTTCGCTCGGCTTGTGATCACGCCGCTGTCCCAGTCCAACGCGCTCTAGGGCTTCTTTTGCCCTCTGAGATCGATTCTTAGCGCCCGCATACATCAGCGGGAGTTCGACATTCTTCTGAGCCGAGGTTCGAGGCAGAAGGTTAAAGTTCTGGAAAACGAATCCGATGTACTTGTTTCGAATGGTGGCCAGGTCGTTCTCCGCCATTCGCGCGACCGCCTGCCCATCGAGGAGGTATTCGCCGGAAGAAGGTCGATCCAGGCACCCGATCACGTTCATGAACGTCGACTTGCCCGATCCAGATGGCCCCATGATCGCGACGAATTCGCCTTCTGCGATCGTCACATCAACGTCTCGCAGTGCGTGGACAACCTGGTCGCCCATCACATAGTCCTTCCGCAGTCCGTGAACCTCAATAACGTTCTTCATGGTTTAGCTTGGAGCCCAGGGCAAACTACGCCGCGGGAACCCCAATGATATTCAACTTCAACTCACAAAAAGCGTAAGCCCTCCGGAATCCCGCATTTCCCGCTTGATGCCCTGGGCCTTTTGGTTCGGAGCAAGCCCTCCGGAGATGGTTCCCCTCGCTACGCGAAGGGCACCATCTCCGGAGGGTTTGCCCCAAGAATTTCAATGTAAGGGTAAATTCCCCGTAATGCCTTACTTCCCCGAAGTCGCTGGAAAGGTCACCTACGAGGGCCCGAAGAGCCGGAATCCGCTTGCGTTTCGCCACTACGACCCGAGCAAAGTCGTCGGCTCGAAGACGATGCGCGACCACATGCGCTTTGCCGTCTCGTATTGGCACACCTTCAAGGGTTCGGGCAGCGACCCATTCGGTCTCCCCACCATGGATCGACCGTGGAAGTTGGCCAAAGAGACGATGGATGCGGCATTCGAGTTCTTTACCAAGCTCGGCGTCGACTATTGGTGTTTCCACGATTTCGACATCGCTCCGGAAGGCGATAGCTTTGCCCAAAGTGCCAAGAACCTGGACGAGATTGCGGACTATGCAGAAGGGAAGCAGAAGGAGACCGGCGTAAAACTCCTCTGGGGAACGGCGAATCTGTTCAGCAACCCCCGCTACCAAGCGGGCGCCGCCACCAACCCCGACCCCCATGTGTTTGCCTACGCTGCCGCACAGGTGAAGCATGCACTCGAAGTTACGCACAAGCTAGGCGGCCTGGGCTACACCTTCTGGGGTGGACGCGAAGGCTATGACACTCTCCTCAATACCGACATGCAACGAGAGCGATCTCAGTTTGCCAGACTGCTGTGGATGGCGATCGACCATGCCAAGGCGATCGGATTCAAGGGCCAGTTCTACATCGAGCCTAAGCCGAAGGAGCCAACGAAGCATCAGTACGATTCCGATGCGGGCGCGTGCCTCAACTTCCTCCGCGAGTTTGGCCTCATGGATCACTTGAAGCTGAACCTCGAGACCAACCACGCGACCCTCGCGGGCCACTCGATGCTCCACGAGATGCGCACCGCGCGACAGGCGGGAATCCTGGGTAGCGTCGACGCCAACACGGGCGACGAATTGCTCGGTTGGGATACCGACCAGTTTCCGACCAACGTCTATCTCACCACCGAGATCATGATCGAGATCCTGAAGATGGGTGGATTTACGACCGGTGGCCTCAACTTCGATGCCAAGGTCCGCCGCCAGAGCCACACCACCGAAGACCTCTTCTACGCCCACATCGGCGGCATGGACGCCTTCGCCCGAGGACTCGAGATCGCTCACGCGATCATTGAGGACGGTCGGCTCGATGGTTTCGTCGAGGAGCGGTATGCAGGTTGGAACTCGGGCATCGGGGCCGAGGTCCTTTCCGGCAAGGCAAGTCTCGCCGACTGCGACAAGTTCGTCCGCGAGCACGGTGAACCAACGCGCAAGTCGGGCCGCCAAGAGATGTTGGAAAACCTGGTAAACGAGTTCGTTCTATAGCGAAGCCTTGGGACTGCGCGAAGCTCGTCTCGCAGTCCCAAGGGCTTCGATTTTTCCAATCAATGCCACAATGAGGGCCTGTGGATGAAGTAATCGGAAAGGACGACAAGTGGGTGGACCGATCGGCGTCGGCGACGTTGGTGAAGTCGGCATTCGCCGAAGTGACGGAAAACTTGGGGGCGCAGCACATGCGGCTCAAGTTAGCAAAAGCGTTCGGCAACGAGACGGCCGTCGATAGAAGGCACCTCCACAAGAAGGCTTTCCCGTACCCGTTCGAGAAACCAATCTTCCAACTCCTCCAAGAGCTACCCGCGAAGATCGTGGCCACCGTGATGTCCGGGCCCGAACCTGGGACCATCGGCCGACGGCTGGAAGGTCCGTCGACACTCACCCTTGGCGATCTCGTAGGAAACGTTGAGGACCAGAAAGCAGCATTGGTAATCGGGCACAAAGCAAAGCTATTTCTCATAACCGACTCTGCCGAAAACGTGTGTTTCGTCCGAAGGACTCCTTATGAGCCACCTGTGGAACCTACCGGTCCGAAGCACGAGCCCAAGAAGCTTACGAGGAAACAGAGGCGGAAATGACTGAGCTGATCCTGGTCCGGCACGGCGAATCGATTAGAAACAAGTCGACCGATCGGGCGCGGCACGGGGATGCAGCGGTGCTGGATGAGCAGCTTAAAGACGATACTGACGAACAGTCTTGGCCCCTTACCGAATACGGCCTTTCTCAGGCGCACACCGCGGGCAAGTGGGTTCGCGATCACATCTCCCCGATTGAGATTGGCTTCGTTTCTCCCTTCCTCCGAGCGCGGCAAACTGCGGAGGGCCTAGGACTCGGCTTAGACTGGCACGCCGACGAGCGACTTCGCGAGCGAGAATGGGGCGAGTATCCGGTTAACGAGTACACGAGCGACCAGTACATCAAGGACCTGACCCACTGCAGCGAATATAACTGGCGCAGTGGCTACCCGGGTGGTGAGAGCGTTTCTGACCTCGTGCCTTCGGCCGAGTCGTTCGTTTCCGACGTTTTGACGAAGTACGAGGGCCACCGAATTGCCGTGGTGACTCACGGCGGAACCTTGGGTGCCCTTCAAGTGGCGATCGAAGGCCTCTCCGCTGACCAGTACGCACATCTCAAGGAGAGGCGTCTCTCGAACTGTTGCGTGATCCACTATCGGTTCGGCAAGGAAGGCGGAAGCGTGCGCTTCATCCGTCCTTGCGCCGACGAGTATTGCGACAGCTCTTGGAAGCCTTTGGAGGGTCGGCCATAATCGAAGAGATGATGCCCGAGGCGAAGACCTATAACGGCAAGAAGCTCGTGATCTGGCTGGGGATCGGCTTCTTCTTCTTCACGCTCATCGGCCTCATCCTCACCTATGTCACCGCGAATGCGATGACCCCCTACCTCAGGCACAAGTTCGAGCAGAGCCAGAGACACTCATCGCCCGCGAAGTAAACGTAGTAAGGGATAGATGCCCAACAATAATTATCCGAGTGCCTCCCTCGTTGTCCGCAACCTCTCGGAAATCACCATGCCGTACGAGGTGGTGCAAACGGAGGGCAAGTTTCGCATCGTTCATTTCTCGCCACCGTTCTTTAGCGGCTACGAGTTCTGGATCGTGAACGAGAAAGGCTTCCTCTGGGAGCCCGCCGACGATCTCACCGGCGCCCAGGCATATCTCGTCACCGACGAAGCCCGGGAATACTAACGCTGACTAAAAGTGGTGCCGGCTTCCTAGCCGGCATCTCACCACACCATCGCACACCGACAACCGGATTCCGGAGATGGTGCCCCTCCCTGGGGAACCATGGAGAGGGGGCCGGCAAATCTGCTACGAAGTCCAAGCACTCTCCTTACGTTTCTCCGCCGGAATCCGGGCTGCGTAGCTAAGCGGTCGAGCCCCTCCCCCGCGGTTCCTCCGGGAGGCGAACCATCTTCGGAGCCGACCCTACGGTCCCCAACCCTCGCCGAGCACCACATCCTTCCTTCGACTCGTCGGCGTCACCTCGTACTCCACCTTGCCGGCCCTCACAGCCCCATGCACCACCGTATTCCCAGGCGCGTGGAGCTTGAAGTCCACATCCCACTCCTTCGGCCAAGCGGGCAGAAGGAGAATCCTCCCGCCCTGCTCGAGAGGCTCCGCCTGAATAAGCATCAGATTGGTGGTGTTCAGCAAGTTGCCACCGTGGTTCTGATCGGGAAGCCAGTCGAAATTGGGTCCCCAGGTAGCTGGCCATCGGTAGGCCGGGTGTGAGTTTCGGACCTTGACCCTGAGGATGCGGGCCGCCTCATCCGTCATCCCGAGAAGTGCGGCAACGTTTCCGTCGTATCCCCAACCGACGTCAAGATGATTCTTTCGGTGCGCATAGGCGCGCTTCGCTTCGGCCAGCAGGGAAGGGTGATTGAGGGTGATTAGTCTAAATGGCCAAACTCCGTACAACTCGCCATTCTCCACATTGCTCACATCCGTGTCGTACTTCTGAGCCGGCGAAAGCTCTCGTTGGCCCTCAACATCGTGAAGAGGCAACTCAGGGCAGGCGGACTTCATGTGGGCGAAGAAAGCCTTCTGACTCGCCGAAACCGCCGAAATGGGTAGGGAGGTAAGTCGTTCGGTGATCGAGATGAGGCCGGCGGTCGAAGGCATGTCATTCACCACGCCCGTCCAATAGGTCTCGACAACCTGGGTCGGGTCGAGCACGATTCGCCCCGATGCATCCTTCTTGAACCGAGTGTCGAAGTATTTCAACACCGACTCCGCCATCGGCAAGAGCTCCTTCTTCAAGAACCCGCGATCCTGGGTGTAGTCCCACTTGTCCAGCATCAGCGAGACTAGTTCGGGGCCCTGATTCCAGGCATATTGCCACCAAGGACAGAGCACATCTTTCGGCGAGTGACCGGTGCGATCCCAACCGTAGTCGCCACCTGAGTAGGTGCCGAAGTTGGTCATCGTCTCGGGGAAGTAGGCGCCTTCGGCGCCGTGATAGGCTTTCGTGCGAGACTCGGCCAGCGGACGCACACTCTCGTACAGCTTGAAAAACGGAGCCATCATGTCGATGTCGCCGCTCGCCAGCATGGGGTGATACATGTGGCGGAGGTTTTGGTACCACTGACTGTCTCCCCAAGACCGCCAATCCGCGTTGAAGGGTTTGCCCACGGCCTTCGGTTCGACCGTGTAGAAGCCGCCATTGAACTTGATGGGATAGGTGCCACGACCCTGGCAGGCCTGCACGTATCGCTGCAGTACGTAGCCGCGGGTGACCGCGGAGCCCGGCTCGGGCAATCGCTCCGCGACAACCTTGCCATCGAGGTAGATCACGGCATGACCGGTCGCCGGGTCGTAGGTTGCAGCCACGTTCTGCGCCTTGCGCAGAGCCACAACGTGAGGCGCGGTGAGCACCATGCCGCCTATGATGAGACGCAAGCTATCGCCAGGATGGGTGTCGAAGAGGAAGCCGTCATCTTGCCCGGCGGTCAGCTTGTCGAAAATCCGACCAGGTCGGCCATCGGTCGGGGTGATGGTGGCAAGGAGCGTGAAACCCTGGCTGAAGTCGTAAGAAATGCCCTCGTCGCTACCCGGGCGTTTGACGACTTCATCGGCGGTGAGAGGACGTCGATAGAAGGCGGGATTCTCGATGGTGCCGGGAAAGATGTTCTGCCCGTTCGAGTCCTTACCCTGCCGAAGCGGGAAGTCGTTCACCGGGACTGCCTCACTTTCTCGATCGCCGCTTACGAACACCCAAGATCGATCCCAAAAATCGCCCCACCACTTCTTTGTCCGGTCTTCCGCGTCCTTGAGGAGCGATTTTTGGGACTCGGCAAAGACCAACATCTCCCAATCCTCCGCAAAATCAGTCTGGGCACTCGCCGTCGCAACGGTGAGATCCAGATTCTGGATCGGATCTCGCGAACCGATCGACCGATCAACTGGGACAAGGTCTCGACCGGCGAGCCGACCGCCGAAGGTGCGATGAAGCAGCGGATCGAACGTGCCCTTGAGCCCGGTTAGCGACTGATTCTCCCAAAGCTTGGGGACCACCGAAGTCTCGTTTCGGTGATACCAAGTCACCCCAGCGGGATCGGGGACGAACACGTCGGCCGACTCGACGAGTGGGAAAGGTGCATCGTGAACCGACCAAGCCGAGGCACCCTCCGCCTTGGGTAGTTCTCGCGCTTCGTTTCGCCAAGACTCCATGGTCGCAACCACCGAGTGGGCGCTCTTGAAATTGCTGGCCAAATGAACGACGTTCGAACCCGAATCCACAAACAGGCGAACCGTCTCCCCGTTGCCCTGGAATTCGATCGTCCCCTCACGAAGCTTCAACTCTTGCCGGAAGTCGTCCGCATCGCGAAACGGGTTGGGGTCGAGGTGAACGCGAACGCGGCCCAGCTTGAGCACGCGGCTGATCTCTGACATCGCGTCGGTTCGGGCGATGTAGAAAAGGATGTCTCCCGTCGCCCTCTCGACCCACGCGTTGAGCACAACCTCGCCGTTGCCGATTGGCATCGAGCCAGCAGCGTCGACCGAAGGGCTGTCCCACCGGACGTTGTACTTGTCCAGGTCGACGGGCGCGTTCGCGGCCAAGAGCATTGCGGCACAGATCAGCATGAGAGGACGTTACCGCCTAAAAACAAAAACGGCCTCTGGTGTCGAGCACCAGAGGCCGCAATTTGGGAGTTTGGCTTTAGACCTTTCGTCGTCGGCGAACCACGGCGAGTAGGCCGAGGCCGAGAACGGCAAACGGTGCCGGTTCTGGTGTTGCGAAGACAGTAACCGAAGCGTTATCCATGTTAATGAAGCCGGGATTATCCTGGAACTCAAAGACGAGGTCCGAGGTCGCCGATGTCGCGAGGACATTGTACGTATACGTGCTGAAGTCCAGGTCAAACGCTGGGTTGTTCAACGACACTCCGGTGACTCCACCGAAGGTCGAGGAGAAGAAGCTGGGGTCATCACCGTCGCCAGCGAAATCCACCGAAACCTCATAGGTCCAGCCAATGTTTGTTGCGATGGATTGAGTCAGCGTGCCGTGACCGCCGGCTTCACCAAGCCAAACCACCTTGGTCGCGTCGTTGCCGAAACCCGTGTCCACGAACGTGAAGCTTGGGTCGGCCACAAGCGTCCAGTTGGTGAAATCACCGGTCTCGAAGTCACCGTTGGCAACCAAGTTCGCCGAAGCAGTCGAAGCGCCGACCGCAAGAGCAGCGAGAATAAAAACGGAATTCCTAAATTTCATAAAATCTCCTCCCAAGAATTCATCCTATCACAACTACCGGTATGCAGGAATTTAAACTGTTAAATTTGCCAGCATTCTTGGACGATATGGCCAGGGCCGCACTCAACATGGTGCGATTTACACTGAATCCCACTGTATCCGGGAGCGTCACTTAGTTCTTCGTGGCCTTACTATTTGAGGCGCTGGTCAGGTCCCCTCGGTTGCGGTGGAACGTAATTTTCGGGTTCTGCTCCTGCAGGTATCCAAGGGTCCACTCGTTGGTCACCAACAGCACCGGGTTTCCGAAGTTGTCTTCGAATAGACGCCCGTTCTGCCCCCAATAGACCGCGTCGATCGTGGGTCGGTCACCTTCCAGCCAACGAATGTGCTCGTATACCATCGGTTCGAGCTGGGTCTTCACACCATATTCGGCGAGCAGGCGGTACTGGACGACCTCGAATTGGAGTTGGCCAACTGCGGCAAGGATCGGTTCATGTCTCGCCGACCTTCGATCCCACAGGAGATCGACCAGGCCTTCTTCAGTGAGCTGGTTGATGCCTTTCTCAAAGTGCTTGAGCCGACCCACGTCGGTGCTGCGGATGAACGAGAAGGTCTCCGGAGGGAAGCTCGGAACCTCGTCGAACTTCATTGAGCCGGATTCGCTGAGGGTGTCGCCAAGTTGGAAAGCACCTGGATTACTCAGCCCGATGACGTCGCCCGGGTACGCCTCCTCCACCGTCTCGCGGTCCTGGCCGAACAGGCGCTGCGGTCGCGAGAGGCGCATTTGCTTGTTGGTGCGAAGGTGGGTGACCTCCATATCCTTCTCGAAGTGGCCGCTCACCACTCGCAAAAAGGCGATGCGATCCCGATGGTTCGGGTCCATGTTCGCCTGAATCTTGAAGACGAACCCGCTAAATGGCTGCTCGATATCGACTGGCCCCTTGTCGGTCTGCCGCGGTCCCGGCGAGGGAGCGATCTTCATGAACCGCTCAAGGAACAGCTCCACCCCGAAATTGGTAATCGCGGAGCCGAAGAAAACTGGCGTCAATTCCCCCGCGAGCACCTTGTCGAGATTGAGCTCCTCGCCCGCGATCTCAAGTAGCTCGATATCTTCGAGAAGCGTCAGATACAGCTCCTCACCGATCAGGCTCTCAAGCCTCGGATCGTCCATTGCAAGGATTTCGAGAGCTGCCTTGGATGCGCCGCGGGCCGATCTCTGGAACAGGTGAACCTGCTTCGTCTCGCGATCGAAAACGCCCTTGAACTCCGAGCCTTGGCCGATCGGCCAGTTCACCGGGACGCTCCGAATACCGAGGGTCTCTTCGACCTCGGTGAGAAGCGCAAGCGGGCCGCGACCGGGCTGGTCCATCTTGTTGACGAAAGTGAAGATGGGAATCCCGCGCTGACTGCAAACCGCGTACAGCTTCTTGGTCTGCGCCTCGACACCCTTCGCGTTGTCGATGAGCATCACCGCGCTGTCCGCGGCGGTGAGGGTTCGATAGGTGTCGGCGCTAAAGTCGTTGTGGCCGGGGGTGTCTAGCAGGTTGAGGACGTTGCCACCGTATTCGAACTGGAGCACGGTGGAGGTCACCGAGATGCCTCGGGCCTTTTCAAGCTCCATCCAGTCAGAGGTCGCCTTCCGCTGGTTTCGGCCCGCCTTGACGCTGCCGGCAAGCTGAATCGCACCGCCGTAAAGCAGCAGCTTTTCAGTCAAAGTGGTCTTTCCAGCGTCCGGGTGCGAGATGATCGCAAACGTTCGCCTACGGTTTGCCTCTTCGGCAACAAGGGTCATATCCTGATTTTGGCAGGTTCTTCCGGAGATGGTTCCCCTTTCTCTAGAGGGAACCGTGGGGAGGGGTTGGCGCTCACCGACAGCTTTTGTTTCGGGAGTCGCTCTGTAGCGAATTCAATGCGCTCGCAAGCAAATGCACTCTCTAATTAGCTTTGCGGAGCAGTCACGTAGACGAAGTCCGCGATACCTCGCGATACCTCGACCGGCTTGTCCGACTGGATCATCACTACCGTGATGCCGTCGCCGCCCCTTCGGCGCCTGATTCGGTAGTTGATTCCCTGACCGTACATCACATGTCCCGAACCCGCGATGACCACGAAAACGGACTGAGGAGTCGGAGGAACCGTCATCTGGTACTTCAAAGCGGT
Source organism: Fimbriimonadales bacterium (assembly GCA_038321975.1). GTDB lineage: Bacteria > Armatimonadota > Fimbriimonadia > Fimbriimonadales > Fimbriimonadaceae > Fimbriimonas. Next base: position 63,342 of record JBBQFM010000017.1, read on the forward strand.
GTCGGCCATCCCCTCGTCCCACAGAACCTGCGCCGCGTACATCGAGTCCACGCTTGGACCCGCTCCCGGATGGCCGCCGCCGATCATCGCCTCGAACACGTGTCGATGATCCTTGTTGCCTAGGAAGAGCTCGGCAGGAAGCTGCATTTTGGCGCTGAGGGGCAGGCTGGCGAAGCCAGTCTTGCCTACCGTACGCACCCAGTCACGAGGGACGTTGAGGGCGACGAGCGGGAGTTTATTGGTGCGCACTGATTCGAACACCGGTCGATAGAAATCGTAAGGGAAGCCCCACTGGCCTTTCCAATCGCTCTGATCCAGGAATTGAGCTTCGGAAAGGGTGCCTGCCGACCACTTGTCGAGCACGTCCTGCTTGGGTCGCGTATACATCTCCATGCCGACAGCGACTTGGCGGCCCGACTTGACCAGGGCGTCCACCACGTCTGACTCCATCTTTTGGTGAAGGGTCGTGGCATGCTGCTCGCCGAGGAACACAAACTTCTTACCGCTTGCCGCCTTGACGACCTCGTCGAGGGAGCTGGCCTTGTTCGATCGCATATCAAAAACTTGACCCGGTGCCACCACTGCAGTTCCGGAACGACCGATCGGGAGCAAATCGGGATCGGGGGCAGCGGTCTGCATCGTAAGGGCGACGGCAATGGCGGCGAGCATGGTGCATTGTTACCTCATCGCGATACAATGCGGGGACATGGAAGCAAGCTTGGCCGAACGGTTCGAAGCCTTGGAGAATCGGCGCGTCGCTCTGGTGGAGCGAGTTCGCGCTTTGCCACCCGACAAGCAGGATGCCAAGCAAGGCTCCGCCTTCTCGGCCAGAGAGCTCATTGCGCACATGGGGATCAGCGATACCGTCTCTCTCAAACGAATCGCCAAGAGGCCTCCCTCCACACTGAAAGGGAAGGCGACAAAGCCGTCTTTCCTCTATCGGAAGATCGTCGCCGACCTGGAAAAGGCGAAGGGCATTCCCGCCCCGCCCGATATGCGCCCGAAGGGCGACGTCGATTTAGATCAAGCTTCAAAGCAATGGGAAGATGCGCGAGCAGGGATGCGGAAGTACCTTGACGAATGCGCGAAACCGGAGACCCCGATTCTGAAGTTCTTCATCTTGGGCACAATCTCAGCCTCCGAGCTTCTCACCCTCCTCGAGGCTCATCATCACTATCACGAGACCCGGTTCCCGGGTTAGTCTTCAGTCTCGAACCAGCCAGTGACGGACTCCAATCGACGAGCCAGACCGGGTGGGATTGTAAGGGTCTCCTCCATTCCCGCCAGCCTGATCTTTTGCCTTATCGGCTCTCCGGAGAAAGCTTTTTTCGGCCACTCGGGTTCGGAGATTCCGAGCCTTGCCAGGGCCACCATGTCGGCCCCAAGGTCGAGAGCGGCTTGGGCATCTTCCAGAGTCTTGATCCCTCCGACTCCGATGAATGGAACTCGGTGGTTAATTCGCTGAGCGATTCGAGCGAGCGTCGGTTCCTCAAAGTCGCCAACCATGCTGGCACCTTTATAGTCGCGCAAAGAGATATGTAACCAGGACAGCGGCCGCTCCAGAAGGGCATCGATCAGCTTCTCGGTATCCCCGATGCGGATCCCTGGAGTCTCGACCTCCTCGGGCGAGAACCGGTAGCCGATAGGGAAGTCGTCGCCGACCGCTGCGAGCACTGCATCGGTGACTGCCAACGGAAACTTAAGTCGATCTTGACCCCAATCGTCGGTTCGCCGATTGCTATGCGGGCTTACAAACTGCTGCAGCAGATACGTGTTCGCTCCGTGAATCTCAACCGAGTCAAAACCCGCCTTCTTCGCCCGCAGCGCGGCCGCCGCGTAGTCGGCGATCGTGCGAACGATCTCCTCCTCTGTCATCGCGCGTGGTACCTCCGCGCCGGGACGGTCGAAGGGGATATCGCTGGCCGAGATCGGTTGTCCGCCACACAACTCGCCCGGGCAAGATCGCCCGCCATGGTGAATCTGCAACGACGACTTGCCCCCGCCCTCCCGGATCGCGTCAGCAACGCTCTTGAGGCTCGGCAGGAACTCGTCGTCCGAGCACGCCCACTGCCCCTTGAACGCATGTCCGCTCGAGTGCACGTAGCATGCGGCGGTGATCACGAGGCCAAATCCGCCTTCGGCTCTGCGCTGCAGGTACGGCAGCTCGGCAGGGTCGATGTTGCCATCCGGGAGGCTGGCGTAGGTGGTCATCGGCGCGAGAACGATCCGGTTCGGCACCGTAAGTCCGCGAGGAAGCGTGATGGGGTCAAAGGGTGTGGGCATGGGGACCTCTATCTTTACGAGGGCTAAGTTCCAGGCGTCTTGCCTTCGACAGAGACGGCGTAAACTAGGATTGAATCATGAGGCTTGAGATCAATATCCCTGACACGGCTAGCGACGAAGTTAAGGCCAAAATCAGCTACCTCGTTGGGCGTTTAAATACCCACCCAGAGTTGGTTCAGGGGATCGATCTCGACGAGGATGAGCGGGTCCAGGCGATATTTACGCCCGTATTCTTGGCCGAACTAGATGCCGCCGATGGCAAGGCGGACGCAGGTGAAGCCTATTCTGCTGACGAAGTGACTCTTTATCTTGCCGAACAAAGGGCCAAGTGGAAAGCGGCGAACACGGCCTAGCCGTCTCATATCTGTCCCCCGCAATTAAGGATTTGGCGGATATCTGGGCCTGGAGTGCCGACTGATATGGCGTTTCTCATGCCGATGACTTCCTTGAATTCCTTCGAGCTGAGGTTGGCTCTCTCTCCGAAAACTACAAACTCGGATGGCTTGTCACAGTTGGGCAGCCGCGTCGATACGTGATTGCTCGAAAAGGCCCTAAGAGTGATGGTTACATCGTTGTCTATCGAGTTCTTGAGGAGCAAGGTCTGGTTCGAATCCATCGGTTGATCCACACCAAAAGAAGCTGGCGGTCCCAGGTCTGATTGTTCGATATGGCACCATAGCCAAATGCGACGCGTCCTCGTCTGTCTCGCAATCTGCGTAACCGCCCTCGTATCCGCCGCCCCTTCTTTCAAAGTGAAGGTGACCGGGCATGGCAAGCCGATGATCCTGATCCCCGGCCTCTCCTGTGGGGGCGATGTTTGGGATGCAGTGGTCAACCACTACAAGGACAAATACGAGTGTCACGTGCTGAGTCTCCCCGGCTTCGTCGGGACGCCCGGATACACCGGTGGACCGTTCCTCCCCAAGATTCGCGACGAGGTGATCCAGTACGTCAAGGATCAGAAGCTCGATCATCCCGTCCTGATGGGGCACAGTTTGGGATCGACTCTTTCCCTTTGGATCGCCTCGACCGCACCCGACCTGTTTGGGCCAGTTGTTGCGGTCGATGGTCTCCCGTGGACCGGCGGGCTCTTCGCAGACAACAATATGCCGAAAGCCAGGCAAATGGCCGACGCCTATACCAAGGCGCTCGGCAAACTGTCTCAAGCCGACTACGCGAAGCAAACCGCGATGTTCCTGGACCGGATGATCACCGATCCAAAGGTTGCCGCAAAGTACAACAAGGAATCCGCGCTCTCGAACCCCAAGGCGGTCGGGCAGGCAATGTCCGAGCTTCTGACAACCGACCTACGGCCCGACGTGGAGAAAATCCAATCGCCCGTACTGGTGCTCGCCGCCGCCCAGTTCGCGGTCAACCTAGAGAGCCAGAACCAGCTGCTCGGGACGTACGAATCGCAAGTTGCTCGGATTCCTCACCACTCGGTGGTGCTTGCCCTCAAGGCGCGCCACTTCATCTTCCTAGACTCGCCCGAGTTCTTCTTCCAGAGCGTCGACAAGTTTCTTTCCCTACCTTAATCGGTTCAGCAGAAATGCTTTTGTTATATTCTAGCTACCTCTGGTAATTGGGCCAGGGATTTATATAAGGAGCGATAACAAATGCGTTATTGGACAATTGGTCTTTGCCTCGCCTTGTCGAGTTTTGCGGCTGCGGACTTGCAGAACGGAAACTTCGATAGTGATCTTGCTTCCTGGGATCTCAATGGATCGGTGAACTGGTCTTCGGAAGGAAATCCCGCCGACGGCTATGCTCACCTGAACGGCTCTGGAGAACTCGGCCAGAAAAGGTGGCTATGCGGCGACACCCCCGAGCCCGACATGCTCTGCCTCGTCACATTCAAGTACAGGTCCGACGCGGCGGCGGCCGTGCCGGTTCTCAGCGTGACCTTTGGAAATGCGGGAGCGGCAGGCGCAGTAACCAACCTCAACGGGACCCTCGGAGTCTGGACTGCGGGAACGATCACTTCGAAGGAATGCACCTTAAAGGACATTCTGTTCAGTCAGCTAAGCGCCAGTCCGGTGGACATCGATTCGATCAAGGGTGTGTGCGTAAATGCGGCGCCGGAACCTGCATCTTTTGCTGGGTTAGGTCTGGGGGCCCTCGTGCTCTTCAAGCGTCGAACGCGTAAGAGTTGAACCGTTTAAATCCGGCGGGCATGCTCCCGCCGGACAAAGCTGCGTCCAAATCGGGTTAAATCTCTGTTGGACGGATGAGCGGCATACCAACGGCTCCCCAAAGCGAGAAACCTAGTCAGGCTGAGAAAGGTTCCCTGACTGAAGACGCTCCATCCACCCCTCAAGATACCGAAGATTTCGTCGACTCTCCGATTCTCCGATCGGTGAAGTTTGCCAAGTACGTCATCTTCGTTCTTCTCTACAACCTCGCCACGGTGGCGTGGGGCGTGTATGTTCGCGCTTCCAAGTCCGGCGATGGCTGCGGAGTTAACTGGCCGCTCTGCGACGGTAAATCGATTCCCCTAAACGGACCCGTCGCCAAGATCGTCGAAGCGTCTCACCGAATTAGCACCAGCTTGGTTGGCGTCGTCGTCTTCGCGATGGTCGTGTGGGCTTGGCAGGCGTTTCCGAAGGGCCATTTGGTTCGAAAAGCCTCTGCCATCGCAATGGGCTTCACCCTTCTTGAGGGTGGGATAGGCATGGTCCTCGTAAAGTGGCAACTCGTCACGAACAATGACTCCAGTGTTCGAGTCGCGGCGATGTGCTTCCACGTGATCAGCACCTTCTTCCTCGTCGGTAGCATCGCGATCGCCGGACTTGCCGCAAACGGCGCCAGGCCGATTCGGATGAAGGGCCAGAGCGCGGTCATCTGGATCCTCGGCATGGGCGCATTCGGAATGTGTTCGCTTGCAGTGAGCGGCGCGATCTCCGCCCTCGGCCACATGCTCAAGCCGGTGGACAACGTGATTGTGGCGGCCCTGAACCCGGCGACGAATTGGATGGTGCGCGTCCAGCCGCTGCACCCCTTGATCGCGGTCACGGTTGGCCTCTACCTTCTCCTGAGTGCTGGCCTCCTGCAGCATTTGCGGCCAGACCCCAGGGTAACCATTGCGGTTCGATGGGTGGTCGGGCTTTACGGAGTCCAACTCGTCTTCGGAATCTTCAACATCTGGCTCCAAGCGCCGATCTGGATGCAGATGCTGCACCTCGCCGCCGCCGACGCTAACTGGATTGCGTTTGTCTCAGTGGCCGTGTTCGCCCTCGGACGAGGCATCGAGCGAGTCGAAATGCGACCTGCGCCAGCCGAAGCTCATCCCGACTCGGTAAAGCTTAGAGGCAAAGAGTTGGTGATGGCCTATGTCGCGCTCACCAAGCCGCGCGTCATCAGCCTTCTGCTATTCACGACACTCACCGCCGCAATCGCGGCGAAGGGCGGTTGGCCTGGCTTCTGGCTTTTCTCGGCAATCGCAGTCGCCGGATATATGGCGGCGGGCGGCGCGAACGCCATTAACATGGTCTTCGACCGCGATATCGACCTCGCAATGAAGCGCACTGCGACTCGACCGACGGTCACCCAAAGCATTTCCAGCCAGAACGCGCTGATGTTCGCGTTCACCCTCTCGATCGGCGCGTTCGGGATCCTCTGGGGTGCCGCGAACCTGTTGAGTGCGGTGATGGCGTTCAGCGGGCTGGTCTTCTATGTCGTGGTCTACACGATGCTGCTGAAGCGGCGGACCTGGCACAACATCGTCATAGGTGGTGCCGCCGGCGCGTTCCCGCCGTTAGTTGGCTGGGCGGCGATCACGAACTCGCTTCCGCCCCTCGCGCTCTTCCTGTTCGCGATCATTTTCGTCTGGACCCCGGTTCACTTCTGGTCCCTCGCGTTGCTGATCAAGGATGACTATGCGGCGGCAGGCGTCCCGATGCTTCCTGTGGTGAAAGGGGACAAGAACACCGTTCTTCAGATCTTCATCTACGGCCTCGTCACCGTCGCGGTGACCCTCATACCTTTTGCTCTCCACGAGGTGAGTTGGCTGTATGCGGGTTCCGCAGTGATTCTCAACGGATATCTTCTCTATCTCTGCTTGAGGCTATATCGGCAAATCGATCGTAAACGAGCGAGCGGTTTGTTCCACTATTCCATGCTTTACTTGGCGATACTGTTCGCCATGCTGGCGGCTGATCGAACGTGGCTCGACGGCAACCGCAAGAACCCTTCAGCAAAGACTTCTACTCTCTCGGTAACATTGAGGCGCCCATCTACGGGGTTCGTTACCACAGGCAACGGACCGTCAAAGTTGCGCACGTTTTGGAGCACAGTTCATGGCCCAGATTTTTAAGCCGAGCGCCAATTCTATCGCCCAGCTAAGCCTTCTTGGCGCGGCGATCGTACCCCTCACGGTAGGGCTCGGAGTTGCGGCACTTTCGCGGTCTCCCGCGAACACCAAGGTAGACGTTCCACTGAACCAACCCGTTCCGTTCAGCCACGAGCACCACGTGTCTCAGCTCGGCCTGGACTGCCGCTACTGCCACACCACGGTCGAGAAGTCTTCCTATCCCGGCGTGCCCCCCACCGAGACGTGCATGAGCTGCCACAGCCAGATCTGGACGAACAGTCCTCTTCTCGAGCCGGTGCGCCAGAGCTACGAGACGGGCACTCCGATCAAGTGGAACCAGGTCAACAAGCTTCCCTCGTTCGTGTTCTTTAACCACAGCATTCACGTGAACCGCGGCATCAACTGCAACACGTGCCACGGCCCGGTGGAGAACATGAACATCACTTGGAAGGGCAACTCCTTCCAGATGGCTTGGTGCCTTCAGTGCCACCGAGCACCCGAGCGATACCTGAAAGAAGATCCCCAAGCAGTGGCCGATGGCCTCTCGCCCCGACAGCAGGTCTTCAATCTCTACATCAAGTATCAAAAGAACAACATTCACGGTCTCGACGAGCGAGAGAAGCAGCTCTTGAAGGGCGAAGATGCTTCGAGCGACGACCCTCACGATAAAGCAGCGGGAGAGGCACTCGTCAAGAAGTTCGGCGTCAAGAAGCAGCAGCTCGCCGACTGCTGGATTTGCCACCACTAAAGCGTCAATGGAAACTAACGAGAACATGCCGGAAAAGGGTCATCTGGACCTAGAAGCCTTTCGCGAAAAGGTCGCGGGACAGGGCGGCAAAAAGTATTGGCGCAGCTTGGAAGAGCTGGCCGACACGCCCCAGTTCCAACAGTTTCTTGAGGACGAGTTCCCGAACCGCTCGACGTTGATGCAGATCAACCGCCGCGACATGCTCAAGTTCATGGGCGCTTCCATCGCGCTCGCCGGCCTCGCCGGTTGCCGCAGTGTTTTCCTTCCCGTCGACAAGATCGTGCCTTACGTAAAGGCACCTGAAGAGCTGGTCTACGGCAAGCCGCTCTACTACGCTTCCGCAGTCACCCTCGGCGGATACGCAACCGGCGTCCTCGTCGAGCAGCATGAGGGTCGCCCGATCAAGTTGGAAGGCAACCCGGACCACCCTGCCTCACTTGGTGCGCTCGACTCGATGTCACAGGCACAGATCCTGAATCTATACGATCCGGATCGCGCCGAGAACGTCATGGACCAGGGCAACATCAGCACCTGGGAGCTGTTCAACGCGGCCGTGCAGACTGCGCTCACCGCTCAAAAGGCTAAGAAAGGTGCAGGTGTCCGACTTTTGACGGGTGCCGTTACCTCGCCGACCCAAGCTGGCCTCATCGGCAAGTTCATGGCGATGTACCCCGCCGCGAAGTGGCACGTCTACGAGCCGGCTGGACTTGGCAATGCGTTCGAGGGCGCCGCGCTCGCCTTCGGGAAACCGGTGAGCACGCATTACGACTTCACCAAGGCGAAGGTCATCGTATCACTTGACGGCGACTTCCTCAACCCTGCCGAGTTCCCGGGCAGCTTGAAGTACGCCCGAGACTTCGCGGACGGTCGAAGAGTTCAGGGCAAGTCGGGCACCATGAACCGGCTCTACGCTTTCGAGAGCATGCCGGGTCTCACGGGTTCGGTCGCCGATCACCGATGGCCGGTGAAGCCTTCGGAAGTGCAATCGGTCGCCGGGTACATCGCGAGCAAGCTCGGAGTTGCGGGTGCAACCGGCGTTTTGCCGAAAGGCGTTAGTGCAACTGAGGTGGACTTGCTGGTCAAGGACCTGAAGGACAGTTCTGGTGCCAGTATCGTGGTCACCGGACCCAATCAGCCACCCCAGGTTCATGCGCTCACCAACGCGATCAATGCTGCCCTGACCACCATGACGGGCAAGATTCAGATTCCGGCGGTTTCTTACACCGAGCCGATCGAAGCAAATGTCGTCGCGGGCACCCACAGCATTCAGCACCTAGCCGACGATCTCAAGGGTGGCGGAGTCGACCTTCTGCTCATGCTGGGCGGCAACCCGGTCTACGACGCCCCCGCTGACGTCATGTTCGGCGACGCGCTAGCTAAAGCCAAGGTCGCGGTTCACCTCACCAGCCACGAGAACGAGACCAGCGCCGCGTGCGGATGGATCCTTCCCCAAACCCACGAACTGGAAGAGTGGGGAGATGCCCGAGCGTTCGACGGTACCGTCAACATCATCCAGCCCACGATTGCCCCCTTGTTTGAGGGTCGATCAGCCATCGAAGTGCTCGCCGGTCTCCTGGGTAGCCCCGCGGGTGGATACGATCTCGTCCGCGCAACCTGGTTGCCCAAGATGGGTGTTGAACCGGAGAAGGGTTGGCGAAAGGCGATCCACGATGGATGGGTCGCGAATACTCAGGCTGCCCCCGTTTCCCCGGGCGCGGCGAAGGCTCCTGTGCTGCCGACCTTCCCGAATACTGGCCTAGAGATTTCCTTCCGAACCGACCCGACGATCTACGACGGTAGGTTCGCCAACAACGGTTGGCTGCAAGAACTGCCCAAGCCGCTCACCAAGCTCACCTGGGACAACGCGGCGATCCTGAGCCCGTCAACCGCCGCTTCGCTTGGCCTTCTCCAGGACGAGGTTATTCACCTCAGTCATGGCGGTCGAACGGTGGTCGCAACGACGTTCATCATGCCCGGCCACTCGAACGACTGTGTGACCGTGAATCTGGGCTACGGACGAACGCGGGGTGGCTCGGTTGCCTGCGTCGGCACCGACCCAGAGACTGGTGAGTGGGATCCCAAGCGATGGGAAGACGATGGCGGCGGGTTCAACGCCTCCGCGCTCCGAACGACCCACAACATGTGCTTCGGATTCGGCGCCGAGATCAAGAAGTCGGACTACCAGCTCGACGGTCTCGCCAGCACCCAGGGCCACAGCCCGCTGGACGATAGCCGCATCCATGACGAGCGAGACGTCATTCGTGATTTCACCTACACGAACTTCATTTCTCACCTGGATGAGCGAGCGAAGAAGGATGAGGAGCACCACAAGGAGTTTGAGGAGAACAACCTGTTCCCCGACAAGGTGTTCGAATGGGACGGCCCCCAGTGGGGCATGACCATCGACATGAACACCTGCATTGGGTGCAACGCTTGTGTGACGGCGTGCCAGGCGGAGAACAACATCCCGGTCGTTGGCAAGGTCCAGGTCAAGAAGCACCGCGAGATGCACTGGCTCCGAATCGACCGCTACTACAGCGAGCCGGAGGCAGTCCGAGAAGATCCGAACACGATCGCCAGCCCCGAACGAAATCCGCTCGCCGGTGAGAATCCAGACATTACTTGGCAACCGATGATGTGCGTTCACTGCGAGTCGGCCCCATGCGAGCCGGTTTGTCCGGTCGGCGCGACCGTTCACAGCCACGAAGGTCTGAATCAGATGGTCTACAACCGTTGCGTCGGAACTCGATACTGCTCGAACAACTGCCCCTACCGAGTTCGCCGCTACAACTTCCTCAACTTTTCGGACAACCAGCCGAACTTCTCGATCAACACGACTCCTTGGAGTCAGCGAAAGATTCCTGGCGTACTCCACGAGCCGAAGCACCAGGGCATTGAACTTCTCAAGATGGTCAACAACCCAGACGTCACCGTCCGTGGTCGAGGAATCATGGAGAAGTGTTCGTACTGTGTGCAGCGCATCAACGATGCACGTATCGAGTCCAAGAAGGACGGTCGCGAGATTCGTGAAGGCGAAATCGTCACTGCGTGCCAGCAGGCGTGCCCAACGAAGACGATCATCTTCGGAAACATCGCCGACGAAAACAGCGCGGTCGCCAAGATGCGAAAGGATCCGCGCAGCTATCTAGTTTTGGAAGAAGTCGGTACTCGACCAAGAACCTCCCACCTGGCGAAGCTTCGAAACCCGAACCCGGGCATCGAGGCTCTACGCAGGGCAGCCGCCCCTCAACCCATGGAGGAGAAGGCTTAAGTCATGCCCAAGAAACCCCTTAACGACGTGATGATCACGGGCGAGCAGTCTTATGCCTCGCTCGATGAAGCAGTCGGCTCAATGGTTCTGAACCAGAAGCGCCATAAGCTGCCCTGGTACGCGATGTTCCTGCTCGGGTTCTCCGGCGTGAACGTCCTCGGAGCCGCGGTCACTTGGCTTCTCTATCAAGGCATCGGCATCTGGGGCAACAACTGGCCCACGATGTGGTCCTTCGACATCGTTAACTTCGTTTGGTGGATCGGTATCGGCCACGCAGGAACGCTCATCTCGGCGATCCTCTTGCTGCTTAGGCAGCAATGGCGTAACTCGATCAACCGCTTTGCGGAGGCGATGACCATTTTTGCGGTTATGTGCGCGGGCATGTATCCGCTGCTGCATACCGGTCGTCCGTGGGTTGCCGCCTACTGGCTGCTGCCCTATCCGAACATCATGGGTGTGTGGCCGCAGTTCAGGTCGCCGCTTATGTGGGACGTGTTCGCGGTTTCCACGTATCTTACGGTCTCGCTCTTGTTCTGGTTCATGGGTCTGATCCCTGACTTCGCGACTCTACGCGATAAGTCGACCAACAAGGTCGGGCGCATCATCCTCGCGATCGCCTCGATGGGATGGCGCGGAAGCAACCAGCATTGGCACCGATACGAACAGGCCTATCTACTTCTTGCCGGTCTAAGTACCCCGCTCGTTCTTTCCGTCCACACGATCGTGTCCTTCGACTTCGCCGCATCGATCGTCCCCGGGTGGAACGTCACCGTCTTTCCGCCGTACTTCGTCGCAGGCGCGGTGTTCGCCGGATTCGCAATGGTTATGCTGTTCGCGATCCCGATGCGGGCGATGTATAACCTGAAGGATCTGATCACCGACCGCCACTTGGACTGGATGGCGAAGATCACGTTGGCCACCGGTCTGATCGTGGCCTACGGATACATGTTGGAAGTCTTCTATGCTTGGTACAGCGCGAACCCCTACGAGTTCGAGCTCTTGGTGTACCGACGCTTTACCGGCCCCTACGCTTGGGCGTACTGGATGCTGATCGCTTGCAACGTGGTCATCCCTCAGATGTTCTGGGCTCCTGTCTTCCGCCGAAACATCTTCTCGCTCCTCTTCGTGAGCAGCGCGGTCACGGTTGGAATGTGGCTCGAGCGGTTCGTCATCATCCCGATGTCGCTCATGAACAGCTACATCCCCAGCGCCAATCAGCCTTACTATCCAACGGTCTGGGACTTCGCCATGTTCGGAGGAACCATCGGGTTCTTCATCATGATGATGTTCCTCTTCATCAGGTTCATGCCGGTCATCAACATCTTTGAAATGAAGGTCCTCCTCCATGATCTAATGTCCAAGCCTCCAGCGCGGACACTACCTGCGGAAGTCCCCGTAGGAGCTGGCGAATGAGCCACGGACACGGTGCACCGGAACCCGTGAAGCCTTACGGCATCGTTGCGGAGTTTGACAGCGCCGAGCAGCTGGTCGCGGCTGCCGAGGCGGCCAAGGTTTCCGGCTATCGAAAGATGGACGCTTACTCGCCGTTCCCAATCCACGAGCTGAGCGACGCCATCGGTTTCAAAGATGTGAAAGTGCCGTGGATCGTGCTCGCGGGCGGGTTGGTCGGTGCGACTCTTGGATACACCCTTGAGTGGTACACCTCGGTCATCGACTATCCGCTCAACGTGGGTGGCAAGCCGCTGAACTCGCTTCCCGCTTTCTTCCCGGTTATGTTTGAGGCGACGATCTTGTTCGCTGCGATCGGCGCCTTTGTGGGGATGCTCGCGTTGAACGGCCTGCCGAGACCCTACCACTCGATTTTCAACACCCCCGGGTTCCAGCGAGCCTCTCAGGACCGCTTCTACCTGTGCATCGAATCCGACGATCCGAACTACGACTCAAGCGAGACCAAGGCATTTCTGATCACCTTGAGCCCGATCTCGGTCGCCGAGGTGCCGAAGTAATGAAACTCTCTCTTCGAAACTTCGCGCTCGTCGGACTCGCAGTCGCCGCCGCCGGTTGCCATACCGACATGTGGCGACAGCCGAAGACCGATCCGCTCGATGCAAGCACTTTCTATGCAGACGGCCAGTCGGCACGACCACTCGTGCCAGGAACGATCCCTCGCGGCTTCCTGCGAGAGGATTCGGCGTTCTACACCGGAGCATCGAATGGTAAGTGGCTCGACACCCTCCCCGTGCCCGTCACCAAGGAACTGCTGAAGCGGGGCCAGGAGCGCTACACGATTTACTGCACTCCTTGTCACGGCCAGTTGGGCGACGGTCAGGGCATGATTGCCAAGCGCGGATTCACTCTTCGCCGACCGGTCGGCAACTATCAGACCGACCGTCTTCGCAAGATGCCGGTCGGACACTTTTACGATGTGATCACCAACGGGTACGGCGCCATGTACTCGTACGCTTCTCGCGTGGAACCGCCAGATCGCTGGGCGATCGTGGCGTACATTCGCGCTTTGCAGCTCAGCCAGCACGCGACCGCCGATGAGGCTGCCGCTGCGGAAGCAATCACCCCACCCAAGCCCGCCCCCGCGCCTACGGCGGGAGAAGGAAAAGAATGATCGACTCGCATTTGGCCGACGCGCACCACGGAGACCAGGGACAGAAGCCGAGCTTCCTGTCCATCGGACCGGGCGCGGCTCTCCTGAGCCTGGTCGGCGTAATCGCCTGTTGGACGCTTCTGGCCACCCAGAAGGAGATGGCGAACGCATATCTGTTGGGCCTCGTCTTCTGGACCTGTATCACGGTGGGTTGCTTTGGTATGACCGTCCTGCACCACGTGGTTAAAGGCAGTTGGGCGCTTCCGCTACTTCGCATCTTTGAGGCGGGTGGCAGTTGGGTTTCTCTCGCCCTCATGGCATTCCTCTTCCTGCCGATAGCGATCAAACCGGATTGGTTTTTCTCATGGGCTCGGCCGGAGGCAGTCGACATCCATGCGGTCCAATGGAAGATCAAGTATCTGAATCCAACCTTCTTCAACGTCCGCCTCGTCTTCTACTTCCTGGTCTGGGCTCGATTCGCATGGGGATTCCGGCAGTCGACGCTTAAGCAGGACGAGACCCTGGACATCAAGTTGGAGAACAACCGAAGCAACTGGGCGGCGCCCGGTTTGTTGATCTTCTTCATCACCACCACTTTCGCCTTCACCGACTGGGCGATGTCCCTCGATCCTAAGTGGTATTCAACGATGTGGGGCCTCATGTTCGCGATCACCTGTGGATCGGGAGCCCTCGCGCTCGCGGTGTACATGTTCGCCACCAACGCCCACAAAGAGCCGTATCGCAGCATCATCACCAAAAACCTCACCAAGGATATGGGCAACATGATGTTCGTGATGACGATGCTCTGGGGCTACGTCAACATCTCTCAGCTCATCATCATTTGGAACGGCAACATCCCGGAGACGGCGGTCTACTACGCTCAGCGAAGTCACATGGGCTGGAACTTCGTCGGCCTGGCGCTCATCTTCGGAGTCTTCTTCATCCCGTTCTTCTCCCTGATCACCCCGCGTGTAAAACGAACGCCAGAACGGCTCGCAAGGATCGCCGGTTGGATCTTCGTGGTGACCCTGATCGACGTCTACTTCAAGCTCCTCCCGTTCGTTCGGCCGTCCGCGATGCCGAACGTCTTCGACGTCATCGCCTTGGCGTCGGTCGGAGCCGTGTGGGCAATGGCATTCGGCAGTCAGATCAAGATCGGCCGGTTGGTGCCTCGATACGACAATCGCTTAGAGGAGGCCGTGAAGAATGCACACTGAGAAGCGTGAAGATCCGATCGCGGATATGGGTTACGAGACTCGCGACGTTAACTACAAGGCCCTGAACATGGCCGCCGTTGGGTTCTTCGCATTCACGATCGTGTCGGCAATCATCGGCTGGATCTTCTTCCGAGTGATGCGACCGTTGCCCACCAAGCAGGATATGTCGATCCGAGCGAGCAATCTGCCGAACGATCCGTTCCCGCGCCTGCAGACGAATACAACCGCACGCGTCGATCTGATGGAGCTTCGCCAGCGAGAGGATTCGATCCTCAGCACGAGCGGGAAGAATCAGGACGGCACCTTGCACATTCCCATTGATTCGGCCATCAACCTGGTCGTCTCGCGCGGCATTAAACCGACTGGCAAGAGCGTCGCCGCGATTAGCAAGGGCAACACCACCGACGAGAAGAAGATGCCCGAACCGGGTGCCCCGATCATGAAGAAGTCGGCGACCGCGACTCCCGCCAAGACAGCGCCCAAGAAGCAGTAACCGATATGAAATCAACTCAAGCGATCTCGATGAAGGTGAGGGTGACCGCAATTGCGGTCGCTATCGCTGCCATCGCGCTTGTGCCGACCTCTGCCCGTGCTCAGGCCGACGCAAACGTCGGAGGCCAGCCTCAACAGCCCATCACCAAGCAGCTCAGCATTGTCCAGCACCTCGGCGGAAGAATCCCGAAGGACGTTCCGTTTAAGGACGAGAACGGCAAGGATGTGAAGCTCGGCGACATGTTCCATGGCCGACCGGTCCTATTCATCCCGATGTTCTTCAATTGCCAGACCGGCTGCGCAATGATCTCGAATGACCTCATCCAGACTCTCGCGAAGTCCAACGACGCAGACGAACTGCTCATGGGACGAGACATGGACGTCGTGATGGTGAGCATCCATCCCAAAGAGACTCCTGACCTCGCCAAGGGAAAGAAGTCGGAACTCGTTGCAGCATTAACGGCACTTGTGAACCACGGGCGGCCAGCAATGGTCCCCGAAGTCCAGAAAAACGCAGGGCCCGGCTTGCACCTGCTTACCGGCAGCCTCGACAACATTCACCGATTTACCAATGCAATCGGGTTCTCGTACCGCTACGATGCGGTCAAGAACCTCGTTCAGCATCCCACTTGTTCAGTGATGACGACTCCTGAAGGTGTGATCTCGAGCTACACCATTGGCAACGACTTCCCAACCAAGATTCTGCAGGCGAATTTAGATATTGCCAAGAAGAACGAGGTTGGACAGAAGGCGGATCAATCCTCGATGTTCGGCTGCCTGATGATCGATCCCGCAACCGGGAAGACCACGGTTGTGGTCGAGCAGGTCATGAAGCTCGCCGGCTTCCTCACCATTTTCATTTTGTTCGGCTCAATTATTCGAATGACACTCAAGAATCGGCGTGCCACGCTCCTGCCCGGAGGAAAAGTAAGCAGCACTTAGCTGTACGAAGCCTATGTTTTCCAACTTTCCGATGTCGCCGCCTTCCGCGTCTAACTTCGCGGCGGAATATGACTTCATCTTCTACGTCCTTCTGGCGTTAACGCTTGCGTTCACGGCTCTGGTCGGCGTGTTGGTGATCTACTTCTCCGCCAAGTATCGAAAGGGCACGAAGGTAGACCGGTCTCGACCGATCTACGAACACCTCAAGCTCGAGTTGACGTGGACGATCATCCCATTGCTTCTGGGACTCGTCATGTTCTTCTTCGGCGCGCGCCTCTTCATTAAAATGCGCACCCCTCCGAAGGACGCGACCGACGTCTATGTCATCGGAAAGCAGTGGATGTGGCACATCCAGCACAGCAACGGCATTCGCGAAAACAACTCGCTCCACGTGGCAATGGGCAAGCCCGTGAAGCTGACGTGCATCTCGCAAGACGTGCTGCACGCCTTCTACATCCCCGCATTCCGACAGCAGATTCACGTCGTCCCGGGCCGGTACACCACGATGTGGTTCACCCCAACCCAGGTTGGAACCTATCACCTCTTCTGCGGCATGTACTGCGGAACCCAGCATTCCGAGATGGGCGGGACCGTCGTCGTGATGGAGCCGCGCGAATTCGCGGAGTGGGAAGCCAATGGCGGCCAATCGAGCGCACCCATGAGCATGTCTCAGTCGGGCGCGAAGCTGTTCAGCGCGAAGGGATGCAACAACTGTCACGGAGCCGAGGACACGATGCGGGCGCCGAGCCTAGTCGGCTTGATGGGAACGACCCGACGATTCTCGAACGCCTCACCGGCCAAGGTCGATGAGAGCTACCTTCGCGAATCGATATTGCGACCCCACCAGAAGCTAACTTCGGGCTATGAAGAGACGATGCCCATCTACGAGGGCCAGCTCACCGAAGAAGAAATCATCAATTTGATCGCGTACATGAAGGTTTTAGGTTCGGGTGTTCCGATTCCGGCGACAAGCAATGTGAATCGGGCCTCGGTGCCTAACGATTCTGCCCACGCGAACGGGAAAGATCCGTTGACCACCAATGCGCTGCAAGCGGAGCGCGGTGAGATGGATACAACGCCGACCATCCGAACTCACAATCCGTCGGTTAACGCGATCGCCGCCGAGGAAAAGACCCACAAATGAGCGCCACCCCCATCGACAACACTCTTTTGGCCACCGGGCCAGTAGAGGAGCCAGTGAACTACCTTAACGTAGATCACTCGATCAAGTCGTGGCTGCTGACCGGAGATCACAAGAGGATCGCGATCCTCTATCTTTTCTCCACGCTGTTCTTCTTCTTCCTGGGTAGCGTCGCTGCCTCGATGATCCGCCTTGAGCTGACCTCGCCGGTCGGCATGATCCTGGAGTCGGAGACGTACAACAAGGTCTTCACCGCCCACGGCGTGATCATGATCTTCTTCTTCCTGGTTCCGGCGATTCCCGCCGTGCTTGGAAACTTCCTGGTCCCTCTGATGATCGGCGCCCGAGACCTTGCGTTTCCGCGCCTCAACCTCCTGAGCTGGTACCTGTACATCATCGCGGGTGCTCTCATCCTCACCGTGTTGGCCACTGGCGGTGTCGATACCGGTTGGACTTTCTATACGCCGTACTCGAGCATGTACTCGAACTCCCAGGTGACGATGTCGATCATCGCCGTCTTCCTGGCCGGGTTCTCGTCCATCTTTACCGGCATCAACTTCATCGTGACCATCCACAAGATGCGTGCCCCCGGCATGACATGGTTCCGGTTGCCGCTCTTCGTGTGGGCTGCCTACGCCACCAGCGTGGTTGTTATCCTGGGTACGCCGGTCGTTGCAATCACGCTTCTGCTGGTTGTCTTCGAGCGGGTCTTCCACCTGCCGATCTTCAACCCCGAGCTTGGCGGCGACCCGGTCCTGTTCCAGCACCTTTTCTGGTTCTATAGCCACCCGGCGGTCTACATCATGATCTTGCCGGCGTTCGGTGTCCAGTCGGAGCTGATCGCGAATTTCTCCCGGAAGCGGGTGTTCGGATACCACTTCGTGGCGTTCTCTACGCTGGCGATATCGGCACTTGGATTCGTCGTGTGGGGCCACCACATGTTCATCTCCAGCGAGTCGATGTACCAGAGCGTGGTCTTCTCGCTCATCAGCTTCCTCGTCGCGGTGCCTTCTGCCATCAAGATCTTCAACTGGACGGCGACCCTCTATAAGGGCACGATCCGGCTGCAGGCGCCGATGCTGTACGCCCTCGGCTTCATGGGCCTGTTTACGGTGGGTGGTCTTACCGGTCTGTTCCTCGCCTCGCTAGGAACCGACGTTCACCTCACCAATACCTACTTCATCGTCGCGCACTTCCACTACGTCATGGTCGGCGGCTCGATCACCGCTTTCATGGGCGGCCTCCACTATTGGTGGCCCAAGATGACCGGCAAGATCTACAACGATGGAATCGCGAAGGTCAACGCGCTGCTCGTGTTCGTCGGGTTCAACCTCACGTTCTTCCCGCAGTTCATCGCCGGCTTCGTCGGTATGCCGCGACGGTATCACTACTACTACCTCATCCCAGAGGTGCAGGCGTATCACATCCTGTCGACCGCGGGTGCCTCGGTCCTGGCGATCTCGTTCGTTATTCCCGCCGTCTACCTACTGCAGTCGCTCAAGAGCGGACCGAAGGCGAGCGCGAATCCGTGGGGCGCTCACGGACTGGAGTGGGAGACCCAGTCTCCGCCAATCACCTTCAACTTCACGGAGACGCCCATCGTCACCGACGAAGTGTACGATTTCGATCCGGTCAGCGAGTTCGAGCAAGAGCGAGCGAACGCCGAAATGACCGATCCGGGTAACGACGCCGCAGTGACCCACACTGGCGAGGAGCTTCCTTCGGGAGGCACGGAGTAAGACATGGCAACGGCACACGCTGATCCACACGACGAATACAGCCCGCTGAAGCACCAGTACGAGGACATCGAGCAGCAGAACGAGTGCTACACGGTTGGCATGTGGACGTTCCTGGTCACCGAGATCATGTTCTTCGGGGCCTTGTTCTTCACGTACACCTTGTACCGCTGGAACTATCAAGAAGACTTCTACCTAGCCCATGAGCACTTGAACGTAACCCTCGGCGCGATCAACACCACGATCCTGCTGTTCAGCTCCTTCACGATGGTGATGGGCGTGCACTACGCTCAACTCAAAGACAAGCTGAAGGTGCTCGGGTCACTAACGGTTACGATGGGCTGCGCCTTCGCATTCTTGGTCATCAAATATTTCGAGTACGCCGAGAAGTTTCGGGATCACTTATATCCGGGGGCCAACTTCACTACCGATGCGGCAAGCTTGCACGGCGCGAACTTGAACCACGCCCAGTTGTTCTTCGGCCTGTACTTTGGGATGACGGGACTTCACGCGATCCACATCATCATCGGGATTCTCTGTATCGGAACCTTGGCGGGGATGTGGGCGAAAGGCAACAAACTCGTCACCGAGGACTATCTGCCGACCGAGATGATCGGCCTGTACTGGCACTTCGTCGACTTAGTGTGGATCTTCCTGTTCCCACTCATGTACTTGATGCCCCAACCCTACAAATAAATGGCAGAAACTCCCCTCCACGCCGCGCACGATCACATCATCCCGCCTAGAGTGTATGTGCTCAATCTTTTGGCCCTTTTGGCTCTGATGGCGGCCACGGTTGCGATCGCAGAAAAGGTTCAGTTTCCCGCGTTCTGGATCTTTTCGGGCACATTTCTGAACAGCGCTGCCGCCATGACGATCGCCTGCATCAAGGCTTTCCTCGTCATCATGTTCTTCATGCACATCAAGTGGAGCACGAACCTCACGAAGCTCTACGCGATCGCTGGCTTCGTCTGGCTCAGCCTCCTGTTCATCACCCTCGGTGACTACATGACCCGCCAATACGAACCCGCTCCAGGTTGGACCGGCAAACAAGAGTCGGCCCTTCCGAGAGTTATAGGCGCCCACGATCACTTGCCGAACGACGCCAACGAAGCGAACCTAAGACCGCGGCAGTAAGGCCGGGCAGAGGTGTTCGGTGTTGGGTGTTCGGTGTTCGGCCCCAGGAAGAGGTGGTTGTTCATCTGGGACTTCGCTTTTCACGCCCGCGGGAGCGGGCTCTCGTCCGGCCTAACACCGAACACCTGCCTCTGCCTCCCCGCTCAACCCCAGCAGCTCGCACCGCATCCAGTCCATCATCTCCTCGGTCTCCGTCTCTTTCCCAAACGCCCTCGCTTCGCCCCACTTCATCCAGATCGAACGAAACGCGGGTCGGGGAATTAGCTTCCCGTAAGGCACGATCCTCCGCACCCCATTGAGCCCGCAACAGATGACCTGCGAGCGCGCCATTTTCGCGATGAACGCGACGCCCTCTTTGAGGTCCTGAAGCTTCCCGCTCTCCGAAAGCTCGCCCTCCGGAAAGATGCAAACAACCTCCCCCGCCTTTAGCAAGTTGATCGCGTGGCGCAAGGCTGTTCGATCGGCTTCGTTCCGCCGAACGGGAAAGGCCTTCATGATGTCGAGAAAGCCCCGAATGCTGCGCATCTCGAAGAGCTCGCTCTTTGCCATGAAGTGAATCGGCCGCGGACAGCCCCACTGGACCACGATCGGGTCCATGTCGGACTGGTGATTCGAAACGACGAGCAAGCCACCCGTGCGGGGAATACGCTGTTTGTTCGCAACCCGTATCGGTCCCAGGAGCGCAAGCAGAACCATTGCGATGACCCGCATGACCGGCATGATCAGGTACTTGAGGAGGGCGCTATGCCGACTGACTTCAACTTCTTCGGGCATTGATAACCTTTGCGAGTGCGGCGGGATATGTCTGGTGTTCACGTTCGAGAACCCTTGCGGCGAGGGTCTCGGCGGTGTCGCCCGCGAGCACCGGGCAGGTGCTTTGCAAGACGACCTCCCCTTCGTCGTAAACCTCGGTGACGTAGTGCACGGAGCATCCGCTCTCGTGCTCACCTGCCGCCAGCACCGCCTCATGCACCCGGCGGCCATACATCCCCTTGCCTCCGAACTTGGGCAGCAAGCTAGGGTGGATGTTGAGCACCCGCTTTGGGAACGCGCGCAAAACTTCTTCCGGCAAGATGCGAAGGAAACCGGCGAGGCAAATCCATTGGCACCCTTTCAAAGCGCTCAACAGGTTCTTGCCGTACTCTTCGTCCGGCTGGACAATCGCGATCGTCGTCCCAAGCGCCTCGGCCACACTCAGTGCGGGCGAGGTCACTGCAGGCCCAATGACGACTCCGATCTCGGCAGGCACCAGCCCTTCGCGAGTCGCTCGAATAAGGGCCCCCATGTTGCTCCCCCGCCCCTTCGGCCCAACTAGAATCGCTACCTTATCCACTCGCTCCATAGTTATAGCGGAATGGAGCCCGGAGACGAGTCCCAAAAACGTCCGACCAGCTGGGAAGATGGCACCACACTCGTTGAGCAGAAAGGCCCCTCCCGACAACGAACTCCCCAAACCCGGCGTTAACTATCTTTGATGAACGCGATCAGCCCGGATCGAAAGGAGCGGCTTGCCGCGAGCGCGATGCACGTTGGTTCCGCCTTCGCCCCCATCCTCGCGCCCCTCGTCGCCCTGGCCGTCATCCGCGACTCCGAGTTCATTCAACAGCATGCGAAGCATTCGCTCCGCGACACGCTGGTTCTGAAGGGCACAGTGGTGCTCTTGGGTCTCGTGTCGCTGGCCTACTCCCTCGTCGCTCTATACACGCAATACGAAAGCGGCTGGCAGGGATTTAGTATCTGGCCGATCGTCGCCAAGGCGCTGATCGTGTTTGTGCTGTTGAGCATCTTGGAGACGTACAACCTCTTCCTAGCTTTACGGGACGCCACAAGGGCCTACGCTGGGGTCTGGCCGCACTAGCGTCCGATCGTAGCGTCGGCGCCCCCGCAGATGAGCGCTGCACGACCGATCAGCAATCGTCGACAGGGAGGACGGCGGTTCTACCGAATAAAGTGAACTTCCACGATCTGCGTGCCCTGAAAAAGTAGCAACGAGTTCAGCCGCGGCTTTCCGATCGCTATCTCGCGGGCTTCGTCGAACTTCTTGCTCACCATCTCGCCGTTCATCCCGTCCGGCGAGGACATGTAAGTGGTCGCGTCGTCCGGAGTAGGGAAGCAGGCAAGCCCATCGGCGACCTGCCCGTCGGGCAAGGTGGCATTGTTGGCCGCGTACCGGTCGCCGCCGACCGAGATCAGATAAATCTTGTCTGGAAAACTGCCGAATCCTCCGAGAAGGTCCTCTTCAAGCGACGTGATAAGCGGATTCTCGATCGTTTCGATCGCGTTGGTGACTCTCAATTGGGGGTGATCCATTCCTTCAAATCTTCCGAGCCGAGCGGATAGTAGTTGGGTTCCTTCGACTCGATGAGCTGCATCTCCAGTATCGGAAGCAACTCCTCCACGCGCTCGAGGGTGTCCGTGGTCTCCAAAAGCCTCTGCTTCTCGAGGTTTTCCATCTGGAGCAGGTTCGCGATCGTAAAGGAAAGCGCCACCGGGTCGGTGGGATACACCACCTGAACGCTGAATTCTTGCCGGGCAAATAGCCTTTGGATCAAAACTTCGAATTCTTCCCGGGCCTTCGAGAGCAGTTCCTCCGCTCGCTCGGTCTCCTCGATGTCGTGTTCGGTGACCGGCTCGACAAAACCGACCATGTACGGCCGGGTCTCGTCGATCTCGCGAATGCGGAATCGACGCTCCCCTAGAACCTGAATGTTCATGCTCCCGTCCTCATAGGTTTCCACCTGGACGATGCGCACCGCGGTGCCCACCATATACGGGTCCGGGATCCCGCCAACCTCTGGGCCAGAGCGAATGAGGACGACGCCAAACGGCTTGTCATTGTCCAAACACTCATGCACAAGCAGGCGGTAGCGCTCCTCAAAAACGTGCAACCTTAACGCTGCATAGGGGAAAAGCACCGTGTTTAGCGGGAACAATGGTAGTTCTTCTAGAGTTCGGGACAATCCGTCACCAGTATAACGCCCCTGAAGCGAACGCCCAAGGGTCAGATTGGAGTCTGTTAAAGGTAGTTCCATCGAGGCTCAGGGTCGAGCATCGGAGGCCGGAAGGGAGGTAGATTGTCACACGTGGCCGTAGGAGTTTCGGGAATGATGGATGGCGATGACGAGCTTGAGTCTTTAAAGAAACAGCTCGCAGATGCGAACCAGAGGATTAAGCATTATGAGGCGGAATCAAACCGCCCTGCTTCAGCCTCGCGGGCGAGTGCCGAATCGAACATCGACGTCACCCCGATCGATAACGCCGACGTCACCTTGCGCCGCCTAGTGCAGCGCATCGCGATGATCCTCCAGGCGGAAAAGATCGTGATTATGTTTTACGATCGCGAGAAGGGCGAGCTCATCGGAATTCCTCCCGCATACGGCGTTGACGAAGAGCATCTGAAAGTCTTCCGAGTCCGCGCCTCTCAGGGAATTTCCGGACAAGTTTTTAGAGAATCTGAAGCGGTCATCTTCCACGACGCGACTCACGACCCGCGAACCCAGAAAGATCCGTTCGGTCTGCTTCACGTTCAGAACGGCATCACGGTCCCGCTCGTCATCGAGAAGCGAGACGAAGAGAATCGCGTCATCGAGCGCAACACGATTGGTGTACTCCACGCCTTCAACAAGCGCCACGGCGAAGATTTCAACGACGAGGATGTCCGCCTGCTCGAGCGCATGGCAAAGAACGTCGGCTCGATCATCGCCAACCTTCAGCTTTACCGAGAAGTCGTCGAAGAGCGCGAAGAACTCCTCCAGACCTTCGAATCCCTCAGCGCCGGCCTGATCCTCGTGTCCCCCGAGGGCCGCTTAAGCCAGATCAACGCGACCGCGAGGGCCATTTTCGAACTCGACTCGGGAGCCATTGGCAAGAACGCCAAAGACGTCATCTCGAACTCCGACCTGCACGAAGTGCTCTCGGATGCCGCCAAGGGCGGAGAGGGCACGAAGCGCGAGATCCATATCAATCTGCACGGCTACGAGCGCGTTTACGAAGTTCAAGCCGCCGCCGTTAAGAGCGAAGAGGGCAAGGAACTCGGCGTCGTGGCGATCATGAACGACGTCACCGAGATGCGCAACATCGACAAGATGAAGTCCAACTTCGTCGCGATGGCATCTCACGAGCTCCGCACCCCGCTCACCGCCATCAAGGGCTTCGTCAGCACTCTCCTTATGGGTGAGGACGACTTCAGCAAGGATGAGCGCATTGAGTTCCACCAGATCATCGACATGGAGTGCGACCGACTCCGCCGATTGATCGACGACCTCCTCAACACCGCCCGAATCGAAGCGGGCGAATCCCTGAAGCCGAACTACACGAGCGTGGACATCGGTGCCCTCCTAGACAAGGTCGTTCGAGTGCAGCAGCAAGCTTCCACCAAGCACACGGTTGTTCTTAAGCTCGACAATGCAATGCCTCACCGCATCGTTGCCGATGAGGACAAGCTCGACCAGATTTTCACCAACCTCCTCAACAACGCGATGAAGTACTGGCCCGCCGGTGGCGAGATCGTGGTGCGAGCCACGAACGAAGGCGAAACCCTCCTCTTCGCGGTCGTGGACAAGGGTCTCGGTATCCCCAAAGAGCACCAGACCAAGGTTTTCGAGCGGTTCCACCGCGTAAACAACGAAGACAATCGCCGAATCTACGGCACCGGTCTCGGCCTCTACCTCGTGAGTCACCTCGTTGAGCAAGTCCACATGGGCAAGATCTGGGTGGATTCAGAGCAGGGCGTCGGCTCAACGTTCTTCTTCCGTATCCCCGCTCACCTGGACATTGACAAGGCAAACGCCGAGAACAACTAGAAGTTGGGCTCCGGAGATGGTGGCCTCTTTCCCAAGGGGGAACGGGGTTGCGCTCACCGAGAACCCTACTGACTGTCCCCTTGGGAAAATCCGTGTACACTCTTTCCCATGCCCGCACCTCCCTTGGCCTCTTATGCCGAAGAGGTGCTTTGTGGACTGTGCCGATCTCATCCCCTCGGCTACCAACCGAACCTCGTCTGGAAAAATCTCCGGGTAACTGCGGGCGTCGCCTACTACAAACAGGGACTCATCGCCCTCAGCCTGCGCGTCCTCCTCGATGAGGAGAGCCTCCGAGCGACCCTGACCCACGAGTACGCACATCTCCTCGCCTACCTCCGACACGGGCAGAAGGGCGCGGGTCACGGCGAGCCGTGGCGACAGGCGATGCGCGACCTGGGAGAGACTCCCAAGGTCCGCCACAACTATGAGGTTGAGCGCAACACCCCCCGGCAACAAGTCACCTACAACTGCCTCCGTTGCGGCAAAGCGATCATCCGAGCGAGGCGATTGCCAAAGCGGCGCAAATACATTCACGCCAACTGCGGGGGCGATCTCCGCTTGAAGTCCATTGAAAGGGTAACTGCGGCCGCCTGCGGGTCGTAGACAGAGACGGCCATGTGGATTGCAAACGCCGAACATAGCCGGACCATCGACCGTCGTGCGACGGAAGAATTCGGTATCCCCGCGAAAGTCCTCATGGAACGCGCCGGTCTTGCTGTCTTCAAGGCGGTCGGCGAACTTCTTCC
>JBBQFM010000018.1:0-84586 GCA_038321975.1 Fimbriimonadales bacterium
GAACAGCTCAAAGCCATCAAACCGATCGCTCTTGCCAAGGAAATCCTCAGACTCAGGCAAGAGCTAAGACACCACACTCGGTAGATAATAGTTTTGAGGTAACGGCTCAGTTTCGGTCGGTTTTAGTTTTGAGGCAACACGCCCATCGAAGTACTCAACGAGGAAATCGTTCGCTGCCGATTGTGTCCGCGCCTCGTTGAGTGGCGCGAAGAGGTCGCTCGGGCGAAGCGGAAATCGTTTCAGGATTGGGAGTATTGGGGGAAGCCGGTGCCTCTGTTTGGCGATCCGCAGGCGACTCGTCTCATTGTTGGCTTGGCGCCGGCGGCGCATGGGGCGAACCGGACGGGGCGGATGTTTACCGGGGACGAGAGCGGAAACTGGCTTTACCGGGCGTTATACAAAGCGGGAGTCGCGTCGCAAGCATCTTCAACGCATGTCGGTGACGGGCTAGTTTTGAAGGGCGTGGTGATCGCGGCGACTTGCCATTGTGCTCCTCCGGACAACAAGCCGTTGCCGTCGGAGATTGCCAATTGTAGTCGGTATCTGACTCGGTTGCTGCACGAACGAGAGTGGTCGTCGGTTCTTTGCTTAGGCGGGATCGCTTGGAACCACGTCTTCAAGCTGCTTGCGTTGAAGAGGCAGCCGTTCGGTCACGGGCAGACGTTTCAGGTTTCTGGTGGCCCTCTGTTGGTCGCCAGCTACCATCCCAGTCAGCAAAACACGTTTACGGGTCGGCTAACGGAACCCATGCTGGACGGTGTGATTAGAACCTTTCTACAGTCCACGCGAAGCGTGTAGGCGTCGGCTACGCCCGACGAGCGTTGCGCGTAGGCAACGGTTACACGCTTCGCGTGGATGTGATATGGTCACTTCATGCTGCCGCTGATGGCGTTGATGGCAATGGGATCGAGCAAATACGACCAAAGAGCTGCGGACTGGCGAAATGGGGCGATCGTCTATCAAGTGTTTGTCGACCGTTTTGCGCCATCCAAAGACTTCGCGGCGAAACGGGCGCTCTACCCGCCTCCCGGCCTTCTCAAGAATTGGTCGGACCTGCCAAAACCCTCGGCTTACGACCCGAAGATCGGGACCTACCCGCATGTGATGGAGTTCTGGGGCGGAGACCTTGCCAGCCTTCGGTCTCGGCTCGACTACGTGAAGAACCTGGGCATCGACGTTCTGTACCTGCAGCCGATCTTCAAATCGCCCAGCAACCACAAATACGACACCGAGGACTACTTCCAGATCGATCCCCAATACGGGACGCAGGCGGATTTGGACGGGCTGATCCGCGGCGTTCATCGCTCGAAAATGAAGTTGGTGTTAGATGGCGTGTTCAACCACATTGGCGAGACTTCCAAGATCTTCCAAACCGCCAAAGCAGGGGGTCCGCATCGGGACTGGTTCACGTTCGGGAAGAAGTTTCCGAACGGGTATCGGGGTTGGGCGGGGGTGAAATCTCTTCCCGGATTAAAGATCGAGAACCCGGCGGTTCGGGACTACCTTTGGAATGCCAAGGGCTCGGTCGTCAAGAAGTATTTGAAGCAAGGCATCGACGGCTGGAGGTTGGATGTTGGGTTCGAATTGGGTCCGCGCTACCTCTCCGAGCTGACTCATAGTGCCCACGCTGCAAAGCCGGGGAGTCTGGTGATTGGGGAGATTCTCGGCTATCCGTCGGATTGGCAACCGAGCGTGGACGCGGTCTTCAACTTCTTTGCGCTAACAATGGCCGAGCACATGCTCAAAGGCGAGCTTTCGGGAGGCACGCTTGGCCAGGTGTACGAGGAGATGGTCGCGGACGCGGGGGTCGATCATTTGTTGAAGTCCTGGCTGTCGACCGACAACCACGACACCGACCGATTCGCGTCCATCGTCCCTGATCCGGTGGATCGTCACCTGATCCGCGCGCTTCAATTCACCCTGCCGGGCAGCCCTTGCCTGTTCTACGGCTCGGAGCTGGGCGAGCCGGGGGTTGGAGACCCAGGCACTCGGGTGGCGATGGATTGGGGGTTGGTCAATGATACGAACCCGGATCTGAAGTCGACCCGATCGCTTGTGAAGGCGCGCAAGTCCCTACGGGCGCTTAGGGTTGGAGACTTCAAACGTCTTACGAGTGAGAAGCTTCTCGCTTTTGTCCGCACAACGGACAAGCTTGCGGACACGGTGTTCGTGGTCGTGAATCCAACTAAGGAAAGCGTCCACAAGGTTCTCTCTCCTCGCGTTGGCAGGTTGATGAATTGGGGATCGTTGCGCGATGTTTTGAATGGTGGGAGCTTTGTGTCCAAGCAGGGGGTGATCGTTTTGACGATGCCGCCCAGGTCGGTCAAGATCCTTGTTCCGGACATGGCAAAGAACGGCGGGTATTCGCCTTACGACCGCATCAATCGCGATGAGGGCAAGGGATGAATGCCGCTGCCCCAGAAGCTGTCGAGTCCCCTCCCCCACGGTTCCCCCATAGGCGTTAAATAAGCTTCGAACCAGGGCTTTCTGGACGAGTTTGGCCGCAACCCCCACCCTGCCCTCCCCCTCCCGAGGCACGAACATCCTCGGCAAGGGGAGGCTCAATTCGCCATATTTTAGCGCCGGAGATGGTTCCCCCGGGAGGGGAACCATCTCGGAGCAGATCTATTTGAAGAAGTCGAACGCCTGAAGGCGATCACGTACGGCGGCGAGGAATTTCCCGGCAAGCAGTCCATCGATGATTCGGTGATCGTAGGTGAGCACCATATGCATGATCGAGCGGATGGCGATCATGTCGTCGATAACGACGGGCATTTTGGCGATCGCGTAGCCACCGGCGATCGCGCCTTGGGGCGCGTTGATCATTGGGGTGCCGAAGAGCGCGCCGTAGGTGCCGGGGTTCGTGAAGGTGAATGTGCCACCTTGAACGTCGGCCGGCTTGAGCGAGTTGCTTCGGGCGGCCTTCGCGATGGCATCCAGGTCTCTCGCGATTTCGATCAGCGTCTTCTTGTGGCAATCTCGGATGACGGGAACGATAAGTCCCTCGTCTCCCTTGGCGCCAAGAGCTACTGCGATTCCCATGTGGACGGCGCTGCTCTTCACAATCTGGTTGTCCGCTTGCAGGCTGCTGTTCACCAGCGGGTACTCGATAAGAGTCTCGGTGAGCGCCTTGATGAAGAACGGGGTGTAGGTCAGCTTGACGCCGTAGGTCTCAAGGAAAGTTTCCTTGTTCTTCTCGCGGAACTTGACCATGTTGGTCACGTCGCACTGAGTGACGGTGGAGACGGTGGGGACCTGGGAGCTGCGGATCATTGCCTCGGCGATCATCTTGCGCATACCGACGAGGGGTACGAGGACTTGGTCGGGGCCAGCAACGGTTGGGGCGACCGGCTTAGCTTCGGGCGCCTTCTGGGCAACTGAGGTGAGCGCAACACTGGGAGCCGTCTTGCCTCCCGCGATGTAGGCATCGACGTCCTTCTTGGTGACTCGACCGCCTTCGCCAGTGCCCGAGAGGGAGGCTAGTTCAGCGTCGCTGATGCCGTTTTCTTTCGCCATCGAGCGAACGAGGGGGGTGTACCACTTGCGATCACCGGACCCAGCGACCACGGGGGTAGGTGCTGCGGGCTCTGGCGTGATGGGGGCGGCTTTCTTTTCGGGCGCCTTGGCGGCCGGAGCGGGAGCAGGGGCCGAGCCCGATTCCTCGATGATGCCCATCGCGTGGAAGACCTCGACGGGATCTCCCTCCGCAATGAGAATCTTGCTGAGGATGCCGGATGCGGGAGAGGGCAACTCGGTGTTGACCTTGTCGGTCATGATCTCGACGATCGGCTCGTCCTCTTTTACGAAGTCTCCCTCTTTCTTGAGCCATCGGCTCACGGTTCCTTCGTGTACGGACTCACCCAACTCGGGCATCAGGATCTCGACTGCCATAGAACCTATTCTACCGACCTAGCGGTGCAGGAAACTCTTGAGGTCGTCCTCGTTGACCGCAGGTTCGCCCGGTGCCACGTTATTCAGCTTCCCTTCTCTCATCCAATTCTCGAGTTCTCCAACCAGTTCGAACAGGTGATCGAAGGACTCGACATAGAAAAGAATGGGCTGATAGTGGTCGATCTCGAAGGTTTGATTGATGACCCACTCGAGTTGAATCGGGTAGCGCTGGACCTCGGGCGATTCGATGCAATGGCGGATCTCACCGTATGAGCTGAGCAAGCCGCTGCCGTAAACCTTTAGGCCGTCTTTCGAGTTCATTAGACCGAATTCGATGGTGAACCAGAAGAAGCGGGCCATTGCCTGGACGATACTTTTGAGCCTTCTTGACTGCTCTACCGGATCGCTTAGACTCTCGACCATCTCGGCCGCGGTGTGGGCGCAGTCGCCGAATCTTACGAGGGCGTCGGCGAACGCTCGGTCGGTGTGCATGGGCACATGGCCAGCGATGTCATGAAAAATATCGGGCTCGGGAAGGTAGTCCAGGCTGTCCGACCGCCGAATCGTGATGGTCGTCGGGAATTCCCGATTGCGTAAGCAATCGAAGAAGGTGAACGAGGGGACGTAACCGCTTACCGGCTTCGCTCGGAACCCGGTGAGGGGACAGAGGAATTCGTTGACGTCATCGAGCTTCGGAACCCGGTTCGGGTCGAGGCACAGGGACTCGATGCCCTTGAGGAACCACTCGTTGGCGTACTGCTGCCAGCGCGGCTTCATCCGCGAGAATAGGCGGGCCCACGCCTTGTGGTTCTCTTGCGAGTAGAGGCTATAGGGTTGATGGATATAGAGGAGGCCCTTGCTCTGGGCGTCCTCTATAAACGGGGCCTGGGTCGTGGTTAGACCGGCTTTGAACTGATCGATTTCGTTTTTGATTGTGTGAGCCACGTTGCTCTCCCCTCAACGATTCTACGCTCGTCAGTAACGTCTCGCCGCTTTCACTTTGCGATCGAAGAAGTCCCAAACCAAGACTGAGATGGTCGTGATCAAGGGGATCAGGAATGCGACGTAGTGCGAAACCACCACTCGGCGGGAGTGCTCGATGCCGCGCATCGTCTCCCGGTAGAGCAGACCGTTCGCTGAAGAATCGATCATTGCCCAGAAGAACTTGAAGCCGGTGTACATCGAGAGGAAAAACAGGAAGAACGCTCCCCATTTCCACTTCGCCTTTCGATTGGTCATTCGCTCGGAGTTCCAGGCGAGAATCCACCACACAAGCCCGAAGAAGACGAGCATGAAGGGGAGGAGGATGATATCCGTGATGTCTTGTGGAACGCCGTTTTCCATAGTAAAAATGCCAGTCCAGTCTACTGTATCGGTGAGTCGAGGCCCAATCTAGAGACGCTGTATGTGCGCTTGAAGGAGGCTATTTCCCCCCAGAATTCAAGAACCAGATCCCCTGGTTTTTAAACACGTTGCGCCCTTGCCTCAAATTTGCAGTAGCTCAAGTGCGGATTACCAAGTAGCTAGATCCAGCTATAGGACTTCACTAACTCGTGTAAATAAATTGGATAGTTACTTTACTTGCATTCCACCGTACAATGGCTTTTGAAATGAAACGCAAAGCTGCCTCATTCAAGAACTTGCACGCAACTTGCCTATTGCTGAGCCTAACTTCCTTTGCATCCGCAGCGCACTGGGAGGTCGTTTCTCAAACAGACAGCAACTACCTGACGCCACCATCAATCGTAGGAGGCCTGACGCGAGGGTCACGGACCAACTTCACATTCGCCATTCCGTCTGGATTTCCTGGTGCAACCTTCGGCACCGGCGCATTTAAGTTCCGTGGAGAACAAGAGACCCTGGGGGAAACCACCGGCTACGCAAATTCGGGCAATGGCGTTATGTGGTCTTTCTCGGACTATGTTGATGCTTACTACGCCTTCACTTACAAATGGGTGGCCGACACAGTCTTCGATATGCCCCCGGGGGTAGGCGTATCCGTTAATGCAAATGGATACTATTTGGAAAGAGTTCATTTGCAATCCGACTGCTTTACTGGTGGGGGCAGTTTGGGCGTGTCTCAGACCGGTTCGTTAAACGCCACCTTTAACGCTTCGTCTGGAGGCTACGCGACTGGAGCTCCTTGGAACTACTATGATTCACATTTTACAGACTTCTGGCCCGATCCAAGCGGTGGAACTTCCGGTTCAATTCTGAAGGGCACTGACTACTTTTACGTACGTGGTACCGTGCTCGGCAGCGGAGCAGTTTTTTATTCTGGAGGGCTCTATCAAGTAACCATTTACCCGCTGAACCACCAGCAAGTTGACTCAAGCTGCTCGCCCAATAATCTTAGTGGTACAGGCGGATACATGCAAGTTGCTGGAACAGTGGAAGCCTACGTGTGTGCATCCCAGGTCAATTTACAACCCGTAAAGTAGCCAACGAGTAAGGTTCGCCCCGCGTGGTACCACGCGGGGTAACGGCGCATCGTTGCCCGACAAAGGGCAGCTATTGACCAGTTCGACCGGGAGCACCGGAACCAGGAGCCCTGTAACCCGTCTTCGTTTCGATCTCTTTTATTCTCTTGGCTTTCTCTTCCGCCGACATTGGGCTAGCCTGAACCCACTTAACCTGCTGCTCCGGCGTGGCCTTGTCGACCGCCGCCTTCAACTCGTCCTTCGTCATTGGCTCAGGCGCCATACCAGCGTTGCATCCGGCGAGAACAACCGCCGATGCGGTTGCGAGGATCCATTTGAGTTGTTTCATCTTTCCTTAAACTGGGGCGGCTCTGAAGCCGCCCCGGAATGCTCTTACTGGTTCTCAGCGTTGGCGTAGTTGGTTCCCCACCACCCATAGCTGCGACCGTCGCACTGTGGGTTGTTGCTCCAACCGTTTGCCGGAGGAGTCTGTCCGCCGTCGTTGTTGCAGCTGTTGTAGACGAGGCCATTAGAGCCCAGCGTGACCCCAGGCGTGAGCTTCGAGAACGGATAGTACTTCGCGTGTCCGTCCATGTGATTCACGTTCGATCCGCCGTTCCAGTAGCCAGTGAAGTTGCTTCCCCAGAAGGAGATGCCCTCGCCGCCGGGCCAGATCAGGCCGTTCGCCGGAAAGTCGATGAATAGAACGACCTTGGCCGGACTTGTAAAGGTCAGGCTGCCCGGGCCAACTCCCGTAACGCCGTCGCCGCCAGGGCCACCGCTTACCGTATTCGGAGCTGGCTCGTAGTAGCCGTACTTGCCATTGCAATCTCCGCCCTTGTATCCGAACAGATACTTGTTGATTTCGTAATCGAGAGCGGGATAGATATCGTTGTAGTACTTGGCAGTGCCGACCGTTGACGTTCCAAGACCAATGCAGCCGTCATCCGGAGGGAGCATGTAGTCGTTGCCGTTGTCGTGCTGGCGTCGCTGAATCGTTCCCTGCTTTGCAGAGACGGAGGGAACTCGGAAGATGTCCTTGTTCTTCGTGTAGGGCAAAACGCGTGTGGCAAAGACGTACGCTTCGTATTCGATGCTGTGCGGGATCAGATCATCGCTGTCGTTCGCATACATGAGAACGGCGAGGACGTTTTGCTTGACGTTTGAAAGGTCGGCCGTCTTCTTCGCAGCAGCTTTAGCTTGAGCGAAAACCGGGAAGAGGATGGCAGCAAGAATCGCGATAATGGCGATGACGACGAGAAGTTCGATGAGCGTGAAGCCCAGTCTTCTTTGACTATTCATGAGTTTCTCCTAAATAAGAGCGATACGTTGGAAACCGAGGATCGTGCCTTTGCATTTGTTGTAACTCTTGCATTGGCTAGTTTAACAAATCTGCCAGTGGCAGGTAAGAGGATGGCCGCTTGGTGCGGCTCTAAGGGGACGGAAAGGGATCGGTTGGACGGATATCGCCTTCCCGAAATGATGTCGATGAAGCCGTTCTTCTTGGCGGCAGACACCAAGATGGAATCGGATAACGAGAAAGAAACTGAGTGGCTCTCGGCGGAGCGGTTTATGGCGACAACCGCGCTGTCGCCCTGCAGGGTCCGGGCATAGGCAAGGGTGCCGTTGTCGTCGTTGGTCTTTAGGACGACGGGGTCTCCAGACTGGAGTGCAGAACTTGCGTTTCGTGCCGAAGTGAGCTTTCGGTAGTAGCTCAGCATGTCGTTATCCGAAGTTGCCTTCGCCCAGACCATGCCTCGGCGATTGTCGGGATCTCGGCCACCGTCCATACCGATCTCTTCTCCGTAATAGATCGACGGAGCGCCGGCCCAGGTGAACTGCACGGTCGCCGCCAGTTTGGCGAGCGAGCCATCGCCATGACACAGGGTGTAGAACCGCTCCGTGTCGTGGCTGCTGAGCAGGTTCATCATGTTTCGCGAGACCTGCGGGGCGTAGCTGTTGTAGTTGGCAAGGAGTGAACGGGTGAACTCGGAGGGCTTGGTCTTCCCTTCCGCAAAGAATCCAATGCAGGCGTTTCGGAATGGGTAGTTCATCACCGAGTCCCACATATTTCCGCCCAGCCAATGTGAGCCATCCCCCCAAACTTCGCCGAGGATCCACATGTTGGGATCTACTGACTTAGCCGTCGGCCTGAGGTCCTTCCAAAACTGATCGTCGACCTCGTTCGCCGCATCGAGTCGCATGCCTTCCAGGCCGGGCGCCGTCTTCTTCCAGAAGTCGGCCAAGCCGATGAGGTACCGGTGGGTGTCCGGGTTCATCACATTCAGCTTCGGCATGTAGGGCGAGTTGAACCAACCGACATACGGCGGATTCTCTTTCACCTCAACTGGATACGATTTGATGAAGTACCAATCTTTGAAGCTAGATGCCGGCCCGTTCTTCCGGATGTCCATGAATGGCGCGAAATCGACGGCGCTGTGGTTGAACGCAAAGTCCATCACGGTACCCATGCCATCCGCCTTGGCTTCCTTGGTTAGCTCGCCGAACTCGGCATTGGTGCCGAATTCAGGGTCGACCTGCTTGAAATCGGAGGCGTCGTATCGGTGGTTGGAAGGGGCCCTGAAGACCGGGTTGAAGTACAGAGTCGAGACACCGAGATCCTTGAGGTAGCCCAGGTGCTGCCGAACGCCGGCGACGTCTCCGCCGAAGCGGTTCGAGAAGGTCGGCTTGCCATCCCACGGCATCACATCCTTCGGGTCGTTCGACTTGTCCCCGTTCGCAAATCGATCCGGGAAGATTTGGTAGATGATCGACTTCTCCACCCAGCTCGGGACCTCAAACGGCTTGAAGCTCTTCTTGAGCTCGAACGGCACTGGCTCGTTGGAGATACCGGTTGAGCCATACCAGAAGGTTTTGCGGCCATCTTGCAGCTTGAATCCGTAGCTGAGATCGGCTTTGCGGTTCCAGGGCAGTTGGATTGAGTACGTCTCGTAAAGCTCGTTCCCGCCATCGATCTGCATGGGCAGCGCTTTGCCGGCCAGTTGGAGCGAAATGGACTCAGCGTCATCCGGACGGATGCGTAAGCGCAGGGTCAACTTGCCGCGATCATAGTTGAGATAGGGAGCGGCCTGGCTGTGGAGGATGGCGCTCTCGGCAAGGATTCCGTCTCGAGGGCTTGCTGGCTTCGCGTAATCGGGCGGCAACACGAGGCGGATTGAGTTGATGTTTCCGTTACCATCGCCCTCGTTCTTCGCCACCGGATCGACGATCCACTGGTTGCCGTTGAGGATGAACTTATAGCTGACTCGGCCGTACGCGACATTGAAGGCGGTCGACCACGTGCGGCCATCGGGCTGCATCGTCAACTTGTTCGCGCCGTTCGTCCAGTTGTTGAACGTGCCGGCAACGGATACCGAGCTAAGACCCTGGTCGGCGTGGTAGGTAAAGACCACGCGCGTTGTGTCGCCCGCTGTTGCAAGAAGGCCGATGATCATCCGGCCAACTCCAGGTCTCGAATCGAGGAGCCTCTGACTTTCAGCTCACACGGGACGATCGTGCGCCGCGACTCTCCGATCGGACGGTTCTCGATGATCTTCATCAGTCGATCGCAAGAGGTGCGCACGAGGGAGGAGATGTTGAGGCTTACCGACGAGAGCCCGCACTCCAGAAGATCGCAAAGGTTCGTGTCGTTGAAGGCGACCAATCCAAGCTGCTGGGGAATTCGCAGCCCCATTGCTCGAGCGGCGAGGACGACGCCCATCGCCATAAAGTCGTCGAGCACCACGAGGGCGTCCGGTCGATTGGGGGACGCCAAGATTTCCAGCGCTTTCTCTCGAGCCGCGTCAGAGCCGAATTGGGAGTGCCAGATAAGGTGGTCGCTCTGTTTTCCTCGAATAGCCCGCTGGTATCCAACTATTCGGTCGTCGCTCACTGTAATGCCCGCGGGTCCGCCGAGAAATCCCACTCGGCGGTACCCGGCGTCTAGGAGGTGCTGAGTCGCAATCTCGGCGGCTCGCACATTGTCGTTGTCCACCGAGTGAATCTCGTCGCTATTGAGTGGGTTGCCAATAAGGACGAACGGAAACTTGTCTTGCTGGAGGCGGTGAAGCCGCTCGTCTCTCGCCTGTGACTCCACCAAGATCAGGCCATCGACTCGGCGAGATCGCAGCATCTCGTCGTACACCGCGGACTGGCTGGACTCGCTCGTCGCCATGTCGAGGCATAGGTGGTACGGCTTTCCGGAGAGATAGTCGATGATCTCGGCGGTGAGGCTGCTGAAGAATGGGTCGTTGGTAAGGCCGCCGACGGGTCGGTTGACAACAAGTCCGATGAGACCGGTTCGGCGATTGCGAAGAGAACGAGCGCGGACGTCCGGCTGATAGTTGTGCTGGACCATTACGGCGGCGACACGGTCACGAATGGTCGGCTCGACCTTTTCGTCTCCCGCCAAAACCCGCGATACGGTGGCCTGCGACACCTGGGCAATACGGGCTATGTCCTGCTGAGTAATTCTCATCGCGTCATTGCAACCGCATCCACAAAACGCTGTGAATACGAATTCTCAAAGGCACTATAGCACAAGAATACGAATTCTCAGGGGTATTCGAGGAAATTTTGAAGAAAGGGGGAGAGGAGGTGTTCGGGGTTGGGTGTTCGGTGTTGGGCCGGATGGAGGTCTCAGGGGCCGCTGAAATCCCGGCCGAACACCCAACACCGAACACCTCCAAACAAAAGAAGCCCTGGTGCTTCTCAGCACCAGGGCTTCTTTTTCCCGATTCCTAGAGGTCGTATCGCTTCGGACCGCCTGACTCATCGTTCCCAGCGGCAATTCGCTTGACGAACGTGACCAACTCCATCGGGTTGAACGGCTTGGTCAGATACATGTCGGCTCCATAGTGGTAGCCCTCGAAAACGTCCTTGTCTTGCGCTTTCGCGGTCAACATGATGACGGGGAGACTCTCGGTCTCTGGCTCTCTTCGAATCGTCTTCAGGACTTCGAAACCGTCCATATACGGCATCATGACGTCGAGGACGACCAGGTTCGGCTTTTCGGACCGGATCTTCTCGAGCCCTTCCTTGCCATCGAACGCGGTTACGACGGTATATCCCTGCCTCTCCAGGTTGACCTGAATGAGACGTACGATATGTCGCTCGTCGTCACAAACCAAAACTTTAAGGGGCATGCGTTTCTCCTAGGCTCCTCATATCAACGGTTGGACGGATGCTACCTGAAACTCCGGGGCGTGTCAAATGGCTCTCAGTTGTCATCGAGGGAATCACTATTATGCCTTGATGGCAGCGTTCGGGAATACCAAATCGTTTGTTCGCGATTAAGGTTTTCTTCAATCCGCGAGTTAAGTAGAGGATTTGCGCGGAAACAGGCATTCACGATTAAGGTGGTTGACTTCATCCCGCCGAAGGCGTGTAGCCGACGATTGCATCGGCGCGAACGCCTAGAAGCTTGCGGAACCCACACCCCAGCACCCCCCGAAGGGAGGGGATTTCATTTTCAGCTTTTGAAAACCCTTGCCCTTTGGCAGGTTTTGCAATTGGCTTCGACATTTTCGCCGATGCGATCGTCGGTTACACGCCTTCGGCGGGAGGAAGTTCAGGGTTCCCTTCCCTCCCATTCATCGCTCATCGTTTCCCCCGCAGGTACCCTGATGTCGTGAAGCTTTGCCGTTTCGAGCTCAAGTCAGAACCGGGTATTGCCCGCCCCGGAATGGTCTTCAGCGGGAAGATTTACGAAACGGATGGCGTGAATGCCATTGCGACCTACGAGGCGGGAGAGGTTCGTCCGCTTCCTCCCGTTCCGCAGCCCGCCAGTTTTCGAATCTTTCACTCTCAGTTCCAGCCAGGAGCCATTCAGAGCTTCGAGCCGGAGGACCCCCGGTTCTTTTATGGCAATCCATCTTGCCTCGTGGGTGCGAGCCAGCTAATAAACCATCCAGAGATCGGGCGTGAGCTCAGCTTTGAGCCGTTCATCGGGGCGGTGCTCCTTAGCGATGCCTACAAGATCGACGTGGAGGACGCCGACGAGATCATCCTTGGCTTCACGATGATCACAATGCTGACCCTTCTCGATGTACGTCGAGGCGAGGTTGGCGCGGGAGGAGGATTCGGCCGCTCCTACGACATCGGTGCCGCCATCGGTCCCGTGGTCACTACTCCTGACGAACTCGATGAGGACGTCACCGACCAGGAGTTTGGCCGTCGATATTTCCTTCCCGCAGTGGCTCGCATCAACAGCGTTGACCGTCAACGAGGCAACACCGAAGACCTTCCCTTCACCTTCGCCCAAATTATTTCAGCGGCCAGCCAGTCTTGCACCCTCAAAGAGGGCGACATCATCGCGATGGGCCCGATCGTGGACGTCGATGACGAAGAAGGACCGATCGTCCTCGATGCAGGCGATGAGGTCCATTTGGCCGTAGGAAAACTGGGGACGCTTTCCCTCAAACTCTCCACCCCGATCTAAATGAGCGACATCACTAAATTCACTCTCGACAACGGCGTTCGCGTGCTCGTTGAGCCCGTTTCCCACGTTAAGTCCGCGGCCATTGGCCTCTGGTGCAAAACCGGAAGCCGCCACGAGTTCGACAACGAAGCGGGGATCACTCACCTTATTGAGCACATGCTCTTTAAGGGCACTGAGAAACGGACAGCCAAGCAGATAGCTGAGACGATCGAGGGTCAGGGCGGTTCGCTCAACGCCTTCACCGACAAGGAATCGACTTGCTACTACTGTCGAGTTCTTTCCGATGAGGTGACCACCGGAGTCGATGTCTTGACCGACATGATGCTCCACTCACTCATCGACCCGGAAGAGCTTGAGCGCGAGGAGAGCGTGGTGCTTGAGGAGATCAAGCGCAGCGAGGATGAGCCCAGCGACCACGTCCACGAAATGCACCTCGGAGCGAGGTGGGGCGAGCATCCACTCGGCAAGCCGATCATCGGTACCGCCGAATCGGTCAGCTCTTTCCGACGAGAGAATATCGCGACCTACATGGACCGTCGCTATCGCGGCGAGAACGTTTTGCTCAGTATCGCGGGCAACGTGGACCCGCAGAAAGTTTTGGAAGCCGCCCAGGTTGCTCTCGGAAAGCTGAAGCATGCAGCCGAGGATTCTCAGCCATCGCGGCCCAAGGGCGCTGCGGCGAAGACGGAAGTCGCCAAAGACGTTGAGCAGGTCCACTTCTGCATCGGCACCGACGGCACTTCCCTCTACGACGAAGAGATTTATACGATGGCGGTTTTTGATGCCGCTTCCGGTGGCAGCATGTCCAGCCGGCTATTCCAAGAGATTCGCGAAAAGCGCGGCCTTGCCTACTCGGTGGGCAGCTATACGCTCAACTACGGAGCGGGCGGCGCCTACACGGTGTACGGCGGAACGAGCCCAGACAAGTGGCCGCTCGTTCAGGAAGTAGTTCGACAGGAGTTCGACAAACTGATGGCGGATGGCCTCGAAGCGGAGGAACTTGCTCGCACAAAGAGGAACATCACGGGCAGCATCGTCCTCGCCCTCGAAGGGATGAGCAGCCGTATGATGCGGATGAGCAAGAACGAACTGCACCATGGCCGCGATATACCGGTTGAGGAGACGGTCTCCAAAATCAATGCGGTGACCAACTCTCAGCTCATCGAATTGGCCCGACGAATCCTCGATCCGTCGCTCATCAGCACCACCGCAATCGGACCGTTCGGCAAGTAATGGCAACCACACGCTCCAACCCGGTTCTCGACATCGTCACCTGCATGACCAGGGTGACGACGGTTGACGAGCTGCTCTCCGAGATCGCGGCAGTTTGGCTGGGGATCACCGAGGTGGACGCGTGCGACATTCTCTATCGCGATGGAGTCGACGGCTTGGTCCTCAAGGCGAGTACGTTTGCTCCAGAGTTGAACAATCGCCTCAAGCTTGGTCGGGGAGTTGGCCTGACCGGACAGGCTTTGATCACGGGAAAGCAGATCTCGATTGCCAAGGACGCGGCCAGCGATCCGCGGTTTGCGAAATACCCGGCGATGGACGACCTTGAGTGCGAGGCGGTCTACATCTATCCACTCTTCAGCAGCAGCGGCGAAACCTTTGGGGTTCTCCAACTCCGCAAGAGCACGCCTTGGAGGCCATCACCCACCGAAGCCCGAACCCTCGACGAAATGGCGCGGGCCACCGAGGCTTGCTGCCGTGGGTTCAGCCGATCTCACCAAGCCGGGGCTCAGAGCAATCGGCTCGGAGCTTTGAGCGAAGTCACCAAGACGATCGCTAACAGCCCCTACGTCGAGGAGATTCTGCAGCTCCTCGTCAACATCACCGCCCAGCAGTTCAACTATCGGGTCTGCACGGTGCGTCTGCTGGATGAGTCACGGGGCGAGCTCGTGCTTCGCGCTACTCAAGCGCCTGCCAAGGCGTATCAACGGAAGCGCGCGATTAAGCTCGGCGAGAGTATCGCCGGTAAGGCAATCGCCCAGAACCGGCCGATCATCGTACGAGACGTGCGGGTGGAGGAGGACTACATCGGTCACGATCTCGCGGTCGAGCAAGGTTTGCGCTCGATGATCTGCGTTCCATTGATGCTCCAAGACAAGCCCGTCGGAGTCTTGAGCTGCTACACAAGCGATGTTCGGGATTTTCCTCCGGATGAAATCAAGGCGCTCGAAACTCTAGCCAAGCAGGCGGCGGTTTCGATCGAGCACGCCAAGCTGCAAGTGCGAAACACCTTGATGCAGGAGATGCATCACAGGGTTAAGAATAACCTTCAACAGGTCGCTTCCCTTCTTCGCCTTCAGATGCGCCACTCGGGATACAAGACGTTAGATGTCGCTTTGAACGACACCCTTTCGAGGATTCTGGCTATTGCCTCAGTGCACGATTTGCTCAGTCGAGAGGACCTCGACCACGTTGGGATCCGGTCGATCGCGGAAACCCTGATTCATCATCAGCAGAGTTCCTTGATCCTTCCGGATCGAACGATCGAGTTCAAGGTTACGGGCGTGGATGTCCACCTGAACATGACCCAGGCAACTCAGGTGGCGCTGGTCATCAGTGAACTCCTGCAGAACGCGATCGAGCACGGATTTGAGACGACCCAGAAAGGTGAGATCCATGTGACGATCGAGGAAGCCGAGGGCGAGATCTCCCTTTGGGTGTCCAACAGTGGCGATCAGTTGCCTCCCGGTTTCGATCCCGCGGTGGCCAGCCACCTTGGGCTGAAGATTGTCGAGAATCTGGCCCGGGCGCTTGGCGGTCGGTTTAAAATCGGCGACGTCCTTGGGTGGACCGTCGCCGAAGTCAAGTTTCCGAAGGCCTCGGCGGAATAGCTAGTTACCAGGCGTATTCTTCGGGGCTTGTTTTATGTCCGGGGAAAATCTCGTCGATCTTCTTCATCGTCTCATCGCTGAGCTTGATCTCGACGGCTCGAATCGAGCCATCCAACTGCTCCATCGTTCGCGGTCCGATAATCGGCGCGGTGACCACCGGATTGTGGAGTAGCCAGGCGAGGGCCACGTCGGCAGGCTTTTCGCCGATTTCACCACATAGAGCTTCCCACTTGCCGAGGACCTCGGCATCCTTCTTGATCGACTCGGCGGTGCCACCCTCGGTGCGGCGGCCCTTATCGTCAGTCGGCTTGCCCGCGAGGGCGCCGCCGGCAAGCGGGCTCCAAGGAATAAGACCCAGACCGTAGTCGGCGACGGCGGGAATCAATTCCATCTCGGGCTTGCGGACGCGCAGATTATAGTGAGTCTGCTCGGCCACGAGGCCCATGAAGTTCCGGTTCTTGGCCGCCTCATTTGCCTTACTGATGTGCCAACCCGCGAAGTTGCTGGAGCCGACGTAGATGACCTTGCCCTGCTGGACAAGGAGTTCCATCGCCTGCCAGATTTCTTCCCAGGGCGCGTCTCGGAAGACGTGGTGCATCTGATAGAGGTCGATACAGTCGGTCTTCATGCGCTTCAGCGAGTCTTCGCAAGCCTTGCGGATGTGAAGTGCGCTGAGGCGGGACTCGTTGGGCCAGTCGCCCATGTCGCCGTAGACCTTGGTCGCCAGGACAACCTTCTCTCGTCGCCCGCCACCCTGCGCGAAGTAGCGGCCGATAATCTGCTCGGTAATGCCCTCG
Source organism: Fimbriimonadales bacterium (assembly GCA_038321975.1). Classification (GTDB taxonomy): domain Bacteria; phylum Armatimonadota; class Fimbriimonadia; order Fimbriimonadales; family Fimbriimonadaceae; genus Fimbriimonas. The sequence goes on from JBBQFM010000018.1 coordinate 16,388, forward strand.
CCCTTCTTCCAGCCGTAAACGTCGGCGGTGTCCCAGAAGTTGATTCCGAGCTCTAACGCTCGGTCCATGATCGCGTAGCTATCCTCTTCGGTGGTCTTCGGGCCGAAGTTCATGGTGCCAAGGCACAGCCGGCTCACTTTCAGGCCAGTACGGCCAAGGTTCGTGTACTCCATGCAAGTAGTCTTGCATGTCCGACCGGCGTTCGGTGTTAAGAGGCGATTCTCTCGGGCTCTGCAACCGACGCGAGGAACCCGTCCGACGGCTCGAACCAAGTCACGCCCCAAAGCTCCAGGGGGTTCGGCAGCTCACCGTAGTGCGCCAGCAACTTGCCTGCGAGATGATCGGCGGAATTCTGGCTCAAGGTGATCGTCTTGGAGGCCGCTTCGCTCTGGAAGCTGACATGACCCACATGGTGAACGAAGACATCGGTGGCCACCAGCAGCCGATAGCCAGCCAGGCGTAGTCGCCAACTGATGTCGAGGTCGTCGCTGCCGAGAAAGAGCTCAGGGTCGAGCAAGCCAACCTGGTCGAGTGCGGATCGACGCAGCATCATGCAGAAACCGATGAGGAGTTTGACCTCAACTGGCCTTCTCGAATTCAAACGGGACAGTTCTTGGGCGATCTCAGGGCCGGTGAGGGTTGCCTCGAACCCGAGCCCAAAGTGGCGCTGCATTTCTTGCATGCCCGCCACACAATCTGAGGTTGGGCCAACTGCGGCAATCGACGAATCGGTGAAGTGCTCGCGCATTCGCGCAAGCCAACCCTCGAAGACCACGGTGTCGGGGTTCAGGAGGGTGACGTAGTCGGCAATTGCCGCGCGGATTCCAACGTTGCACCCCTCCGAAAATCCTAAGTTCGTCTCACTAAGAATGACCCGCACTCGAGGGTCAATTCCCTCGGTGGATTTCAGGAACTCCGCGGTCCCATCTTGCGATCGGTTGTCCACGACGATGACTTCGTCGAAGACGCCTAACGTGCCTCGCACGCTCTCGAGACAATCGGCGATTGTGCTCATCGAGTTATAGGTGACGATCACGACCGAGATGCTTTCGCCAGGCACCGAGGCCTTCTCTTCTCGTGATGGCGACAAAAGGTTGCTGATTCGCTGACCGTGATCGGTGCTCCACGGATGGGGACGCAACACTCCGTCGGGAGAAATGACGGCACCGGTGGAAAGGACGCCGTACCAGTTCTCGGCCAATCGCCTCAGGCCCAATACTTCGTCGGCAATCGAGTTGTCTTCGCTGCCTTCCGTTTTGAATGCAATGAGTCCTTCCGCACAGATCACCTTCCAACCCTGCTGCCTCAACGTGAAGCTGAGTTCGAGATGCGCAGTGCAGCGACCGCCCGATGCCGTAAAGCCTCCAGCCCCCCAAAGGGCCTCTCGGCGGATCATGATTGCGTCGAGAGTCAGGGCGCCAACTTCGGACACGGGATGAGGAGGTCCCAATGGGGACTCCTGGGCCTGGCCGGCAGGTACGGGAGAAAGGGGAATTCGGCGGAAGCGGTCTTCGACAAAACCCCAGCCGGAATTCAATGGCTGCCCTTCGGCGGTCGCGAATCCGGGACCGACCGCGCCGACCTCCATGTTCGAATTGAGGATGGCGATCATGTGCCGGATGGTATGGGTGCCGATAAAGCAGTAAGGCTTCAGAACCAGCAGATGCGCGCCTTTTGCGAGCTTTGCGGCTTCTTCGAGCTGCTCAAGCGCCGTACCCGGGACTTGCACCAGGCGAGCTGGTTGATCATTGATTTCCGTCGGCAAGCTTAGGGTTCCGAATCTTTGTGGGTCGGCAACGAAAACGATCTCGGTCTCGCCACGGTCCATGCCACTGAGCGCATGGGTGAGGCACCCTTCGAGGTCTCCGCCGATGGTGTTGAGGTCGAGAATGATGCTGCAGGAGATAGGCATGATTACGCACGCAAGGCAAAAGTCTTGTTCAAGGCTCGGTATTCGTTGGCCCGCAACTTCTCTTCTTCGAAGTTGCACTCGACTGGACGGACGGCAAAGCCGGAGTGGGTAAACGCGGTCGGCCATCCTCGCTCCATCGCGGTTTGCTCCGTCTTTGATCCGGGAATCGTGTTCAGAAAGCCTTTCCTTTCGAGCGCGGTCAGCGCCTCATGGGTTGCATAAAAGATTGGACCGAAGATGCCGAACGGCGGCCATTGATTCGAGGCAAAAGCGCTCCGCACAAAATCAATCTGCTCCTGGGACTGCCACTGCATGGCAAACGTTAGCCACGGGACGCAGCCAACTCCATGCGAGGCTTTCTCGGTGAAATGCTTCGTCCATCCAACTTCCTTCACGGTGACGCTGTCTTGGAGGAAGAAGTAGCCCTTGGCTCGATGGTTTCTGAATACCCAAATGTAGGCGCCGGTGTCGTAACCGGAATAGGGTGTTCGCTCTACCTTTACGTCTAGGCTTGAGTACTTGACAGGAATCTCGGCCAGAAACGACAACGAGTCCTGATTTGTTGTGCCGGTATCGCACACGAGGATCGGATAACCGTCGGTTCCAAACTCGACGAGGCTGTCGAGGAGCTTGGAGAGATATTCCTTCCCGTTGTTCGTAGCGATGACGATCACGCTGCCCAGCGCTCCGGATAGTCGGTGCAAATCCCGTCAAAGCAGTAACCCGCCGCCTTCTCGATGAAACCATCTTCGAGTTCGAACTTGTGGAGTTCGGGCGACACGAGGAAGCTGTGAGGGCTTGGTTCGGGGAGGTCATCGACGCGCGAGATGTAGTCGACCCAGTAACCCCAAAACGGACCTTCGATCCGCTCAAAGCTGCTGGTCCTAGCCAATGTTCGGAGGCCTAATCTTTCGGCTGCGATCATGTCCGGCACGATCAGGTCGGCGGCATAGAAGCGATCGAGTTTCATCCCTGCCTTTTTCAGCTCCGAAACAGTCAAGGCGACGATTCCCGATTCTTTGAAGTCCAAAATGATCTCGCCCTCGATAAGGGCACACGCCTCGATCAAGGGGAAGTAGCTTCCAGGGCCGGTGATCGGATCGTGGAAGAGGACCAACTGGCCGTTGCAAAGGCGGATGTCCACTTCTGCCCCAACGCCTAGTTCATTGGCGCGCTCGATGGTGGTTACGTCGTTTGCTCGATGGAGATAAATCATGCGGCTCGCTCTAGTCGGAAATGAATGGGAAAAGTCGTTAGGGTGATGCCTCTCAAATCCCGCAGGTAACGGAGCATCAGGCGCTCGGGGATCCCGCAAAGCGGGAAGGTATGAGGCGGAACGAAAACTCGGCTGGTCCAAACCTCTTGGAAATTAGGATAGAGGTCGGAATAGGTGGACATGCTTTCGCTATCACCACACGCAAACTGGTCGCACATCGCGCTCCATTGAGAGTGGTCTGGCGTGTAAATCGTCTTAGGCTCCGGCTTCTCCGCAAAGGGCGGGTAAAGCGGATTGAAGAAGACCTCGTCCATCCGCGCTCGGATGACCATGTCGTACTTGAACCCATCGCGCTCTTCGGCGTCTCGCCGAAGGTTGTCGGCGCCGTTGATCATGAAATGCATCGACAGGGTGTTCTTCAAGCGAAACAGTACGGGATCAGGGCAACCAGTGACGGGAAAGGTGGGGCCCGGGAGCAGGAACATGTCGGCCTTTTCGCGCTCGAACCGCTCGTTATACTCGTCGATTTTCAAAACGCGCAGAGACTTTGGTTGGAGCAAGTCTTGAATCTGCGAAGTGTTCGCGCCGCCCGACTTCTTACCATCGAACTGCACGACCTCGTCCCAGGTTTGGACGAAGACGTCGGCGTTCCAGGGCTCGATAATCGCAGCCTTCAGCGATGGCGCGGTCTTATCGAGTTGACGGGCAAAACCCGATAGGCACAAGGCTACGCGCATAGACCGACAACCTCGTAGTTCGCTTCGAGATCTTCGGGCGTTCCAAGGCCATACATTCGGCGCACGTCGAAGTTCTGAACGTTGATCAGGTCGACCAGCTCATTAAAGACGGGGCATACGTAATATTCGTTATTGACTCGAATGTCCTTCTCGATCATTCGTTTTGCGCCGGTGACGAAGTAGCGGCCCTTTGCGAAATAGTAGATGCCAACCGTTGCTTTGTCGCTAATCGGCTGCTTCTCGGCAACGCGGACCACACGGCCGTTCTCTTCGAGCGAATAGCTCCACTTCGGATGGTCGGATTCGAACGTCATGATGCCTGCGTCGACAGACTGGGTGAACTTGCGCCACCCGGCTCGATCGTAAAAAACATATTGGTCGGAGTTCACGAGGGTCAGGGGCTCGTCGTTGTCGATGAAACTCTCGGCGCGAAGCACGGTGCATGCGGCACCCTCGGTGATTCGCTCCACGGGAATGAATGCGACGTTGCTTCGATCGCAAAGGCTGGAACTGGCGAGGTAAGCCATATGCTCCAACCGGCACAGGAGGTAGATCTTGTCTCCCTCTTGGGCGATGTTCTCGATCACGTGCTCGATCATGGGTCTGCCCTTGATCGGGATAAAGGGTTTCGGCTCAACGTAGCCGGCGGCGGTAAATCGGGAGCCTGCTCCCGCCATTGGAATAACGATGTTCATGCTGCTGCGCTCAAAATGGAATGACCAAGAATTCGGGGGAGTAGGGTGGCATTGACCTCATCAGGTCCCTGCACAAAAACGATATCGAGCGGATTCGCCGCTCGGGCGGCGGTAAGACCTACGGGAGAGTCTTCGACGATCACGCACTCTTGGATCGGTATATCCAGCTCTTGCGCGCCTAGAAAGTAGATGTCGGGAGCGGGTTTCGGGTTGACGACTCGGTCATTCCCCACGATGCACTCGCAAAGGTCGTCGACTCCGATGGCACGAAGCATTCGCTCTAGGGTGCATTGAAGAGAGTTCGAACAGACTCCGATGGCGATCCCAAAGCTCATCAACTCCAGAAGGAGGCGGCGTTTGGTCAAATCAGGTCGCAAGCATTCATCGATCGCGTCGATCGTGAATTGCTGCTTGAGAACATGGATGTCTTCATGCCATTCCTGAGGAAAGCCGTTCGCCCGAGTGAGCCTTTCTAGCTTCTTCTTGGTGGGTAGGCCGTTGTAAATGGTCATGTGCTCGTCGTATCCGATCTTCCACCCCTTTGTGGCGAGAGCTCGGTTGAAGGCGACGTAGTGCAAGTCACACGCATCGACCAGCACGCCATCAGCATCGAATAAAACAGCCTGGACCATGTTTTCCTGTTATCAATACTTGGGACAATTTGACTTTTCTGTAGGGGGCCCCTTTTGGGACTGCGCGAAGCTCTTCGCGCTTTTGATTGCGGCAAGCTCTTGCCGCCTCGGCATACCGAGGCTCGGAGCGCGAAGGGCTTCGCGCAGTCCAAAGGGCTAAAATCCTTCCGTGGTCTTTGATCTCCTCATCCGCGGCGGCGATGTCGCCACCCCCACCGTGATTGCCCCCGGAGATGTCGGCATCAAAGACGGCAAGATCGCCGCGATCGGCGATTTGTCTAGCGATTCGGCGGCGGAAATCATCGACGCTCGCAACCTCCTGGTGATGCCGGGAGTGATTGATACTCAGGTCCACTTCCGCGAGCCGGGCCTGGAACACAAAGAGGACTTGGAGTCGGGGACGAGGGCGGCCCTGATGGGTGGGGTGACGAGCATCCTTGAGATGCCCAACACCAATCCAACCACCACGACCCCGGAGGCACTCCAGGACAAACTCGATCGCGCCCATGGGCGAGCGTGGTGCAACTATGGCTTCTTCGTGGGCGCAACCACTGAGAACGCGGAGCGGTTGGCCGAGTACGAAACCCTCCCAGGAACCCCCGGGATCAAGATTTTTATGGGAAGCTCGACCGGACCGCTATTAGTCGGCGATGACGAGCACTTGCGCGTTGTCCTAAGAAATGGAAAGAAGCGGACCCCCATTCACGCGGAAGATGAGGCTCGCAATGTTGCGAGGAAGTCGCTCATCACTGCACACCCTCATGTGCGCGAACATCCGTTCTTGAGAGACGCGGAAAGCGCCCGCCTCGCCACCGAAAGAATACTTAGGCTTTCTAACGAAACGGGACGGCCGGTTCACATCCTTCATGTGTCAACTGCCGACGAACCGCCGCTCATCGCCCAAGCCAAGAAGGAGGGTCTCGGGACGACCGCCGAGGTCACACCTCAACACCTCTACTTCTTTGGTCCCGACTGCTACGACCGCCTCGGCACCCTCGCTCAGATGAACCCGCCGATTCGGTCGCAAGAGCATCAGGAGGGGCTTTGGCGGGCGCTGGCGGATGGCGTCTTCGATGTATTCGGAAGTGACCACGCGCCGCACACGCTGGATGAAAAGGCGAAGCCCTATCCCACCAGCCCCAGCGGAATGCCCGGAGTACAAACTCTTCTTCCTGTGCTGCTCACTTTCGTCAGCCAAGGCAGGTTGTCTTTGGAAACCCTCGTCAAGATGGCGTGTGAGCGGCCGGCGGAGCTTTACGGAATTCAGGGCAAGGGGCGGATTGAGGTTGGGATGGACGCGGATCTCGTGCTGGTGGATGCGAATAGAACGCAAGTTTTCACGCAAGATATGGTGGAGAGCAAGTGCGGTTGGAGCCCCTATGAGGGCGAGAGGCTCACCGGCTGGCCAGAACATGTGGTCTTGGGGGGCAGAGTCGCGGTCCGGAGCGGTCAGCGTATCGACCCCCCGGCTGGGAAAATGCTTCAGTTTGGTTAGGATTGCCGAACCCCCACCCTGCCCTCCCCCTCCCGAGGCACAAACATTCTCGGCAAGTGGAGGCTTCGTTTACACGGTCCGCAGCGGAATCAGCTCTCGCTCGACTTTGGCGACCTGGCCCTCGAGAGGTTCGGCCCAGAGGCCGTCGGCCTTGATGAGGGCGATGAGTTCGATCACTCCGTTTTCTTGCGGGATGCCGTTCTTCACGATCTCGCGCTTTCGGTAGAGGGTGATTTTCCCTCCCGCCGCGCCGACGTAGCCATAGTCCGCGTCTGCCATCTCGCCGGGGCCGTTGACGATGCAACCCATCACCGCAATGTCCAGCCCGACCAAGTGGCGCGTGGCGTCACGAACTTCTCTTAACACAGTAGGAAGGTCAAACTTCGTGCGCCCGCAGGAAGGACAGGCAATGTACTCAACCTTCGTCTTCCGAAGCCCAAGTGCCTGAAGAATGTCGTAACAAACCGGAATCTCGTTTATCGGATCCTCGGAAAGCGAGACCCGAATCGTGTCCCCAATTCCTTCCATCAAAAGAGTGGCGATACCGGCCGTGGATTTTATCCGGGCGTAATCTCCATCCCCTGCTTCGGTCACCCCGAGGTGGAGCGGATAGGCCATTCCCTCTTCATCCATCTTGTGAACCATCAGGCGGTTCACGGCGACCATGATCGGCACTCGGCTTGCCTTGGCGGAGATATTGATATTCGTATAGCCGTGCTTCTCGCAGATGCGCAGGTACTCCATCGCACTCTCCACCATGCCGAGAGGCGTGTCGCCGTATGAGACCAGCATTCTCTCTGACAACGATCCATGGTTCACACCTACGCGCATCGCGCGGTCGTGCTTCTTACAGGCCTCGATCACCGGCACAAAGCTATCTTCGATAGCCGCGACCTCATCAAGATGCTCCTGAGGCGTGTACTCGATCTGATTGGTGTGGCGACGAAAAACGAAGAGCCCCGGATTCACCCGAACCTCATCCACGTGCTTGGCCGCTTCGATGGCGATCGCGGTTCCCTGATGGTGGACGTCGGCAGTAAGGGGCACATACCGATACCGCTCGGTTACCTTGGCGCGAATCTCCTCCATGCATTGGGCTTCGCCCAAGGAGGGAGTGGTCACTCGGACCATCTCGCTGCCTGCCTGGTGGAGGGCGATGATCTGCTCGACACATGCGTCGACGTTTCGAGTCTCTTCGGTGATCATCGACTGAACGACCACCGGGTGTCCGCCTCCGATGGTGATCGGGCCAACCCGACAGGGGGTGGTCTTGCGGCGGGGGTACGTCGTGTCCAAGTTCATAGGCACCGTCTGTTACTACGTATCAGCAACACTCAACGACTATTATGAATTCCAAACGTAGAAAGGCGGCATCCCCTTGGGGGTGCCGCCTCTACTCTCCTTCAGATTAAGAAATTAGCCGCCGCAGTTGCTGGCGCCCTTGATGGCCCAGAGACATACGTCGCCGATCAGCTTCGTGTAAGCGGTCGACTTTGCGTGGCCGTCAACGAACTGAGCGTTGAGATTGCCGTTGTGTCGAGCCTTGACTAGGTCAAGCGCCTTCTGCGGCATGCCGGCTCCGCCAGAAGCAAGAGGACCCGTCTCGCCACCGGAGTAGCTCCAGTTGGCGTTGCCAAGGTTCTTCCAGTAGTACTTGTACTGGCCACCCTGGGCGTTGAGGTCGGTCTGCATCTGAGTCAGCTCGGCATCGTTTGCGAAGCGGGACTTGTCGAGAAGACCGGACTCGTTGAATACGTCGGGCACGAGGCCGTAGTAGCTTGAGTCGGCGATCATGACGATGCCAGCCGGTCGATCGACCGAAGTTGCGCTAACCGTCGAAGGCTGACCATCGGCACCCGAGAAGGCGCCTGCCGGGCTGAGCCAAGCATCGTTGTGACCGTACGAGTTCTGGCCGCCGTAGTTGTTGCCGGTACAGCCCTGTCCAGTGCACTGAAGGATCGGTCCCTTATCCGGGGTGAAAGGATTCGGAGCTCCCGGGCCCATGAACATATCCTTGTTCTTGGAGTACGGCTGGAGCATAAAGACCCAGTAGTAGCGCTTCAGAGCGCCGTCGCCATTACCCACGAAGTGCTCGGCTTCGGCCTTGAGACCGCTCGGTCGGGTCGGGTCGAGATACTCGGTACAGGTGGCGCTCGCGCCGAGAGTGCCGCCCGGGCAGTTAAATCGGTGGGGGTAGAACGTGTCTTCGTAGTCGTTCTCGTAGAGCATCGTGGCGGTGCCCATCTGCTTCATGTTGGAGAGGTCGGCCGTCTTCTTAGCCGCCGCCTTCGCCTGAGCGAAGACCGGGAATAGGATAGCTGCGAGGATCGCGATAATCGCGATCACAACGAGCAGCTCGATGAGGGTAAAGGCTTTCTTCATTTGGGGTGTCTCACTCCCACCGGTCACCCGGCGGTTAGCTGAAACAATTGTTAAAGCGGTTTATTAACCCCAAGTTAAGGATGTTCGATCCTTAATCGAAGGCTAATCGCCCCTTAACAAACCCCCTACCGAACCGGTAACAATACGTAGACGGCGACCTTCCACTCGTGGGCGCGATTCTTGCGCCAGACCCGCACATAACTTCCGTGTTTTCCGCCCTTCTCGGTGGAACCATAGGTGTAACCAAACTCACCCGAACTCGACACGTCTGCGAACAGCGCCTGCTCTTTTTCGGGGGCCACAATCGACTTGATCGCTTCCCTTCCTTCGTGCGGCAGCGTCGTGCTCTGCAAGAGGTACAGGTCGGGCCAGGAGCGGGCCTCCAATTCCTTTGGCGATGATCCCAGCAGGCGGTCGACACTCATCAATCCATCTCTCTCGGTTGAACCGGGCCATGAGCCGGAACGAGGTCGGAAGTCTCTTGTCGGCAGGATCAGGCGGCGTGGTTTGCCGTCGGCATTGCCGGAACCTGCGTCGACCACCACCTTCCACTTCCCGTCCGGTTGGACCTTCCAGATGCTGAAATACTGGCCCGCTCCTGACTTGTCTCCAATCTTGTATGTCCATGGACCAGTCGTGTATCCCATCTCTCCCGACTCCGCGATCTCCGCGCGCACCGGTTCCCAAATGAGGCTGCCCGTGCTCTCCGGGTCCGCCGTCGTTCTCTTGATTCCGTTGACTGGCCCGGGGGCGAAGATGACGCAGTCGGGAGCGAAGTTGGCGAGGAACGACTTTCGGCAACCGATATTGGCGGACATTGCGGAGAAGTCGCGTTCGGCCTTGACGATGTCGTAGACCGATGGCTGACGAAGTTGGGCGATGGCAATGAGGGCAAGAAACATGTGATGAGGGATTAACGTTGGTCGGGCTGCTCGGGGTTCCGAGAGAGACGCCGGATTAAGGAAAGGGACCGCCAAACGTAGCGCCGGCACCCCCGCCGATGGGTTGTTGACTTGCCCGGTTCGAGACATGCTCGGTCTTGCGACCACTCATCGGAGGGGCCGCCGACGCTACAAAAACAAGGCCCTCCCCGAAGGGAGGGCCTTTGACTTTCGAAGCAGCGCTTACTTGGTCGCTTCTTCCTTGAACTCCGCGTCGATGACGTCCTCATCGGCATGCGGTGCTCCGGCACCCGGCTGCTCGCTGGCATCGGCTTCTGCACTGGTGGTTTCGTAGAGCTTCGCAGCGATCGCGTGGCTCTCCGTCTCCAGAGCGTTGAACGCGGCCTGGATCTCTTCCTCGGTACCGTTGGCAACTGCCTTGCGGACCTCCTCGATCTTCTCGGTCACGCTCTGTCGCGTGGCCTCGTCGACCTTTTCACCCAACTCACGAAGGGTCTTCTCGGTGTTGTACGCGAGAGAGTCGGCCTTGTTCTTAAGCTCGATCAGCTCTTGAGACTTTCGGTCGTTCTCGGCGTTCATCTCCGCTTCCTTCACCATTCGCTCGATCTCGTCCTTGTTCAGGTTGCCCGAGCCGGTGATCGTGATGCTCTGCTTGGTGCCCGTTCCCTTCTCCTGCGCGCTGACATTCAAGATGCCGTTCGCGTCGATGTCGAAGGTGACCTCGATCTGGGGAACTCGGGCTGGCGCCGGCGGAATCCCCGCGAGATGGAATCGGCCCAGGCTCTTGTTGTCTCGAGCCATCGGCCGCTCGCCCTGCAGGATGTGGATTTCCACTTCCGGCTGGTTGTCGCTGGCCGTCGTATAGATTCGGCTCTTCTTGGTCGGGATCGTTGTGTTGCGATCGATCAGCTTGTCCGAAATGCCGCCCTGGGTCTCAACACCAAGTGAGAGCGGGGTGACGTCGAGAAGAACGATGTTCTTCACTTCGCCGCCAAGGACGCCGGCCTGAATTGCGGCACCAACGGCGACCACTTCGTCCGGGTTCACCGAGCGATTGGGCTCCTTGCCGGTGAGCTTCTTGACGAGTTCCTGGACCTGAGGCATTCGGCTCGAACCGCCAACGAGGATGACCTCGTCGATCTCGTTCGACTTCAGCTTCGCATCTTCGAGCGCCTGGTTGAACGGCTTCTTCACTCGCTCCATCAGGTCGGCGGTCAAGTCCTGGAACTTGGCTCGCGTCAACGAGTAGTCGAGGTGCTTCGGCTCGTTATCGATCGCCGTGATGTACGGCAGGTTGATCGCGGTGCTCATCTGACTCGACAGCTCGATCTTCGCCTGTTCGGCTGCGCCTCGAAGGCGCTGGATGGCTGCTCGATCCTTGTTCAGATCGACGCCCTGGTCCTTCTTGAACTCAGCGGCGATCCAGTCGACGATCTTGTTGTCGAAGTCGTCTCCACCAAGGTGGCTGTCGCCTGCGGTGCTTCGCACTTCGAAAACGCCCTCGCCGACGTCGAGAACCGACACGTCGAACGTACCGCCTCCCAAGTCAAAGACGAGGATCGTCTCGTTGGCCTTCTTATCCAGGCCGTAAGCCAGCGACGCCGCGGTGGGCTCATTGATGATTCGCAAAACTTTGAGGCCGGCGATCTCGCCTGCATTCTTAGTCGCGGTTCGCTGCGCGTCGTTAAAGTACGCCGGGACCGTGATGACGGCTTGATCTACCGTCTCACCGAGCCGCGCCTCGGCGTCAGCCTTCAACTTCTGAAGGATCATTGCCGAGATCTCTTCCGGCGTGAATTCCTTATCGGCAGCGGGAACGACGGCCACAACCTGTCCGTTCTTACCTGCCTTCACCTTGTATCCGATACGCTTGGCCTCTTCCTGGACTTCCTCCAGCCGGTGACCCATGAATCGCTTGATCGAGTAAATCGTGTTCTCGGGGTTGACGATCATCTGCCGCTTCGCGGTCACGCCGACGAGTCTCTCCCCGTTTGACTTGAAGCCGACGACGCTGGGCATCGTCTGCGAGCCTTCGGCAGTCGCCAAAACGACTGGCTCGCCTCCTTCCATAACTGCAACTACTGAGTTCGTAGTGCCGAGGTCAATTCCTACTGTTCTTCCCATAACTCTCTTTTCTGCCTCCACCTATCCTGTGTGCCATTAAGCTACTTGAGCCCCTGACACTCACCATAGATCTATAACAACATTCTACACGATTCGTTCCAAGAAAGATTTGACGACGGCAGAGGACCTAGCGGGGAGCATCGCGCACCCAGAGCCCCTCGTATTCTTCCGGATCCTCGGCAAGCTCCGCGTCAACGGGGGAGCTGAGAATCTGATTCCAACGCTCTTCGAGTTCCGCTTCGTCCCTTACGATGCGGTCGTAGCTCTCATTGTAAAAAGGTGGAAATCGCTCGCCGGTCTGCTTGACGATGAGCTTTCCAGCTCTTGTTTTTGCCTTTTCGACAAGGTCGGAGAGCTCATAAGGGACCCCCGAGGGATCTTGACCCACCGTGAATAGGAGCTCCGTCTTCTCGGGAAGGGAACACGCGATGGCGATCTCCCACCGACGCCCTTCCGACTTTAGGAGTGACTTGAGAACGACTACGCACTCGTCAGTGGAAAGCGGCCGGCGGTGCCGGAACTCCACATAGTAGGTGACATCGTCGGCCCGCCAGTGGGGCAACCTCCCACGCCAGATACTGAAGTTCTTGAACGGCACGCTCGGAAATACTACCGCTTCACGTGAGACAACAAATTGGCGTTACAATTCAGACATGGGGAGCTTTGAACCCCGGGAGGAACGATGAATGCATTCCGGACTCGATTCGCCGCGGCCACTATGGTTCTGGGCGCAATTGGACCTGCGATGGCCGATCTCTCCGGTCCTCACTCGGTCGACCTTGCCACTGGCCTCTTCGACCAGTTTGACCCGACGCTCGGAACTCTCGATGCAGCCATTTTCAGCGTCGATTCCTCCTCGTCGGCCTCCATCTTTCTCAAGAGTCAGGATGTAGGCGACCCAAGTGGTCAGGCCTTTGTCCACGTACACATTCCTCAGACTTTCGCGGTTTTCGTTTCCAGTTTTCAGGCGTACACCCTCAGCACTGAGCCATACGCAGAAGGCATCTTTGAAGGCGCTGAAGTCAGTCTTACCGGTCCTCCCATTCTCATTAACGACAGTCAATCCAGTACGGAGCCGGGGCTGTTGCTGGAACTGACGGGCTTTGGACTGACCATGGAGCAGGAGAATGGATCCTCGAATGGGGTCGTTTTTGACACGGAGCCCGTCTATGAACTAAATTCGTTTAGCTACGGAACCGTTGTCTCATCGATGTCCGTGACATATTCCTACACTCCGACGCCCGAGCCACTTTCATTCGTGGGCTTAAGTTTCGGTCTGCTCACTTTCCTTGGCCGACGAAAAGCCCGTTTATCCTAGGAGAGCGCGGCGTCGCCTCGCTCACCCGTCCGAATCCGGATCGCGTCCATGACGTCACTAATAAAGATCTTCCCGTCCCCGATCTCTCCTGTCTGAGTCGTCTTTGAAATAACCTCGATCGCTTCTTCCACCTGGTGGTCCAGCACAACAAGCTCGACCTTCATCTTTGGCAACAGATTCACCGCGTACGTGCTGCCGCGATACTTATCTGTTCGCCCGAGTTGGCGGCCATAACCGCGGATCTGCTCGCAACTCATCCCTTGCATCCCGATCTCCTCAAGGGCTTGCTTCACTTCCTCGAGTTTGTTGACTCGGATAAAGGCTTCGATTTTCTTCATGTCCCAGGGAAGAGACGGCGGGAGAGGGGGAAATGATGAAGGAGGGGCGATGAATGATGAACGGCGGAGTCTCTGGACCCATCATCCATCGATTCCCAGCCTCCATTTTGCCCTCCTCCCTCGTCTCTACTTTGGTGATTTTCCGCGCGATGCTTTGGACGTCGGTACTCTGCTTTGGCGGCGCGGTGTTGTTGGCGCTCTTGGCAGTGCTCGACTTCGCCCATGCGGTCTCCCTGTCCGCCGGCTGGTTCCTCATCGCAAGTGGGGGCGTTTTGGGGTTCGCTGGCGTCAAGACCCAGGAAGTCTTGAGGGAACAGACGGAAGCGCTTGCCCAGAAGAATTCCGAGTCGGAGCTGCTCCACACTCAAATCGAGCGGCAGAAGAAGGCAGTAGATGCCCTCGCCGACGGCCTCGACGTGGCCGTTTTCATCTGCGACTCTAAGGGGCACGTCCTTTACGCGAACAAGCGTGCTACCGACCTCTTCAAGTTTGACGATCCAGTTGGTCGCTCCATTCTTGCCGTAACCCTCTCCTACGATCTTGAGCAGCTCATCCTCCTGGCCGATCGGGAGCAAGCGGCGCAGAGCGCGGAGCTTGTCTTCACCTATCCCGACGAGAAGATGGGCCAAGCGAAGGCGTGGGTTGAGCTGGACGAGCGAGGGAGGGTCTTTCTGTCGATCTACGAGATCACCGACCTCCGGCGATTGGAGCGGATCCGCCAAGACTTCGTGGCCAACGTCTCACATGAGCTTCGCACTCCCCTCACCGTGATCCGAGCGATGGCGGAGACCCTGACCGACAAGGACGAAGATGATGAGGAGCGGAAGCAAAGGTATCTGCAGAGGATCCTCGACGAAGTCGACCGTCTCTCGATCATTACGCAGGACCTTCTGATCCTCAGTGCGGCGGAATCAAATCCCGTCCGAAAGCAAGCCTGCGACATCGCGGACGTTTTCCGGGTGGTGCTCTCCCAGCTCGAGACGAAATCGTCCGATAAGGGACTGGTCACGAGCTTCGAGGGACCCGAGCACTGCCGGATCGAGGCGAATAAGGCTCAGATGACCCAGGTGGCGTACAACCTCATCGACAACGCAATCAACTACACAACCCATGGCAGCGTGACGGTGACCGTGAATTGTGGAGAGGACGAGGTCGAGATTTCGATCGCCGACACGGGGATCGGGATCGCCCTTGAGCATCAGCCCCGGATCTTCGAGAGGTTCTACCGAGTGGATCGGGCTCGCAGCCGAAGCACCGGCGGCACTGGGCTCGGTCTCAGTATCGTGAAACACATCGTGGAGGCGCACGGCGGACACGTGGCGATCACCAGTTCACTGAACCAGGGATCGATGTTTACGATTAGGATTCCCACCGGCGAAGTCTCGCCGGTCGAAGAAAAGGACTAGTCCAACAGCTCGCGAAGCGGTTGGGCTCGCGAAGGGTGCTTTAGCTTCTTGAGCGACTTCTGTTCAATCTGACGGATGCGCTCGCGGGTCACCTGGAACGCCTTCGCTACTTCCTCAAGGGTGTGCGGCTGACCATCGGTCAGGCCGTAACGCATGGCGATCACTTCCCTCTCGCGCTCGGAGAGCGTGCCCAGTATATCGTCGATGCGACCGCGCATCACCGCTCTCACCGCGGCCTCGGCGGGCGTCTCGCCCAATCTATCCACGATGAATTCGCCAAGCGCCGCATCCTCGCTCTCGCCGACCGGAGTGTCGAGGGAGAGGGGCTCAATGATGGCTCGGTGGAAGTCCTGAACCTTCTCGACGCTAATGTTAAGGGTGCTGCCGATTTCGGCGGTGGTCGCCTCGCGGCCAAGCTGCTGCTGAAGGTGGCTCGCGCACTTCAGCATTCGGTTCACCGCTTCAAGGGTGTGAACGGGGACGCGAATGGTACGACCGTGGTCGCTGATTGAACGAGAGATCGCCTGTCGGATCCACCACGTGGCGTAGGTGCTAAAACGGAACCCGCGCTCGGGGTCGAACTTCTCGACCGCCCGAATGAGGCCCATGTTGCCCTCTTGAATGAGGTCCTGCATTGAAAGACCGCGGCCAACGAAGCGCTTCGCGATGCTGACGACGAGTCGCAGGTTCGACTCGATGAGCATCTTCTTGCATTCGCAACAGCCTTCGCCACAATGCTTGGCAAGGCTCATTTCTTGGTCGGCGGAGAGAAGGGGAATCTGACCGATCCTTTTGAGCCACATCCGGACAGAGTCGTCCAAACTGTGGTGATCGATCTCAGCCTGACTGGCCTCGTAGAGGTCAAGGTCTACGAATTCGCTTCGTTCCCTGATCCCGGTCTTGGCTGGCTTCTTTGCTGAAAACTGTCTCGCAGGACAGGTGAATGTTCGGACCCTTGGTCCCTCGACACTCATTGTCTGCGGCAGTTCGGTGCCTTGACGCGTTCCTACTACCATATCCCTCGGCCATTTGCTAGCTTCCCGGCAAGCTAAGTGGCCGCTTGTACTATAACAAACACATGGCGGTTTCCCAAGGCCGTTTTTGAATATGCTGCAAAACGAGCAGCCACTCGTTGATTTACCGGCAAATCAGAACAATTCGTCCTCTTCTTTCGGCTTCGCCTTGGCATCCGGTTTGAGTTGGCGAAGACGTGTAAGTATCTCCTGACGCTTGGCATCGCTCATGTCTTCGCTGCGCTTCATCACTTCCACGTCTCGAGAGGCATGTTCCCGTTTCAAAAGCTCCACGCTGTCGGCCAAGCGGCCTTCGGTCAGGTTCTCGGCTCGGAAGTCGAGGAGAAGGTCGGCCAGCAATTGTTGTAGTGGTTCAGGCTCTATCAAGTGGAGCCAGTCGCTGGGCTTCCCTTCGGGAGGCGCACTGGGGAAGGCCTTCGAGATCGCTTGGCTAATCTCGTTGGCCGTCTGGCTCAGGAACAGATGGGAAGCCCGGGCAAACCACCATGCGCTGCGACGAAACTCAGCCGACAGAAACGCCAAGAAGACGATGATCTCCTGGGAACTCAGGTCGGATGCACTTCGGTGATGGTGCACGGTGGCAACCCTTCTCTCCTGCGGCTGACCATCTCTCGATTGCCTTCGCTCGGACACCACGAGCCTTCGCAGCGCCCGCTCTGCCTTCACCGGGTCCCGGATCCCTGGATACATAGCGGCCAGCTTGAGCATGTGTTTCTCGAGCTCCATCTGGTTGGGTGCCCTCGCTAGGATCTCAACTGCGTCGGTCCAAAACGCCTCTTCATCCGGGGAGCGCTTTCGAAGAAGGGCTTGGATGAAATACTCGGTGGGGCTGAGACTGTCGTCGACCGCTTTCTGCACCGCGACCGGCCCTGACCTTTTGAGCAGCGTGTCAGGGTCATCTCCCTCAGGTAGCAATGAGACTCGCACTCGAAGGCCCTCGCTCTGCAGAATCGTTACTGCGCGGCTCGTTGCCTTCTGACCCGCAGCGTCCGAGTCGTAAAAGATAACCACTTCCTCGCACCACCGCTTAAGAAGCTTGGCCTGATCCTCACTAAATGCGGTCCCGAGGGAGGCGAGGGCAATGGATACATTTGCGTTAAAGCAAGCGATGACGTCCATGGCACCCTCGGTGAGGACTGCCCGACGCTCTTTCGAGATTCGGTCGCGGCCCCGATTCATGCCGTAGAGCACCTTGCTCTTGCGATAGAGGGGCGTGTCGCTGCTGTTGATGTACTTCGGGTGTCCGTCGCCTAGGAGACGGCCGCTGAAGCCAACGAGAGCACCTTTTTCGTCCCGGATGGGAAACATAAGTCGGCCGCGAAACTTGTCGTAATACTCCCCTTGAGCGTTCTCGTCGATGAGGAACAGCTCTTTGCTGGTGTCCACGGGAAATCCAAGCTTGCGAAGATGGGCGGCCAAGGCGCGACCAACGTCGGGTGCGTAGCCGATCTCCCAATCATTGATTGTCTCGGGAGAGATGCCACGGCCTTCGCAGTACTCCTTCGCGATTTCGCTGCGAGTTAGCTGATCCCGGAAGAAAGCGAGTGCGGTGTCCATCGCGCTCTCCTGAGCGGCTCGGACAGAAGGCGGCACCTGAACCCCGCGGGTTGCAAGCTCGATACCGGCTTGCTTGGCCAGGGTGCGCATCGCCTCGACGAAGTCCACATTCTGAGTCTTCATGACCCAGGTGAAGATGTCTCCGGCTTCGCCGCAGGACCAGCACTTGTAGCGACCGGTCTCCGAAGAAACAGTAAAGGAAGGGTTCTTGTCCGGGTGAAACGGACAAAGACCCTTCCATGTTTTGCCTGCACGAATCAGGCGAACGCTTTGGCCGACGAGTTCAACGATATCGATCCGCGTACGGATGTCGTCTCGTTCGTCAGCCAACTTGTTTAGCGCTTGCCGGCCGCGACAACCACACCAGTCACCACGTGCGGCTTCTTATCGGCCATGCGGCTCAGTCGGAAGGCAACCTTCTGTCGAGTCAGATATCGAACGAGAATGTTGTCGCCCGCGATTTCGTAGCCGTCCGGCGTACCGTACGTCTTCACGATCTGAGCGAAGGTGTTTCCAAATCCGATGCCCTTCTTGGTTTTGACCTTTGGGTTCTGGATTCCGATCGCCTCAATCTGGACCACTCGACCGAACTTGTCAAGCACGAAACCGTACTTGCTGTTGTTTCGATTGTAGACCCATCGCGTGTAGCTCGCCTCGGTCGCCTGACCGCCGCCACCGCTGGGAATTCCGGGAGGGCCACCAAAACCACCTGGCCGACTGCCACCACCACTAGGAACTCCGGGAGGGCCACCCGCTCCAGGGGGAGGTCCGAAGCTGCCGGGAGATCCGCCTCCCTTGGGCGGAGGCGAGAAGGTGCCGGGGGTCTGTCGAAGAACGTTGTCTCCGAAAGTGAACGGCGAGTCAAAGTCTGCGCCAGCGCCGGGCGTTCCGCCACCACCGGTCGTTCCGGGAGCTCCCGGAGCACCGCCGAAACCGCCGCCGCCTCTACCGCCGCCACCGGGAAAACCGGGGCCACCAGAGCCGCCGCCGGTGCTCGTCGAACCGATGCTTACGGCCTGAATTTCGTCTGGCGATCCGTAGATACTCACGACTCTCGTGCCGGTATCGTAAAGTCGAATCCCAACGAGGAGCGACTCACCAACGGGCTTCTTCGCCTTCTGGGCATAGGCCCCGGTCGTCATGACCATTAACGCGCAAGCGCCAAGTGCTAATCCTGTCCACCTTGTTCTCAAGTTTAGAAAGTCTCCTGCTGACCGAACGAGTTCGGTCTATTTACTTCTATAGGACGCCGTAACGCCCCCAACAGGTCACAAGCCAAATCGAATTGGAATCTGAATCCCTTCGGGTATACCCCTGCGTAGAAAGAGGAAGGAGTCTCATAACAGATATGTCAGCAGAATTAGCAGTGTCGGCAAGCGAATTTCAGGAGAAAGTTCTGGATTCGGAAATCCCAGTTTTGGTTGACTTTTGGGCGGAATGGTGTGGTCCTTGCAAGACAATCGGCCCTTGGGTCGAACAACTCGCGACTGAGTACGAAGGCAAAGCGAAGGTCTTCAAGGTCGACGTTGACCGTGACAATAAGCTCGCCGAGACCTACGGCATCCTCAGCATCCCTGCCCTCCTGATCTTCAAGGGCGGAAAGGTCGTAGATCAGATGGTCGGCGCAGCGCCGAAGGCGACCATCGCTGCGCTCATCGACCGAACCCTGTAAGATTCGATTTGGGTTGAAGGCCTCATGGCACGCATGGGGCCATTGCTTTTTGAGAACCTGACGGAGCGGACATGTTCGTGTCAAAATGGCATGACCAAAGGTCCTGCTAGGCAACTCACTCGGTGATTCTGGTGTTGGAAGGTTTGATGCCCGGAATGACGTTCAAATCCCCCATGCGCTCGGTTTACATCGGAACCGGAACACAATGGCTGACCGCGAAACGGTCTCCAATGGGTTGGTTAGCGCTACTCATCCTGGCGCCCCTCGCGATCATCTTCATCCTCAGCGTGCTGCTGGCGGTCGCAATCGTCGCCATCCCGTTCGCGGCACTAGTTGGCCTGCGAAAGCTTTTCTCCCCGCAACTGCCCGCCGGTCCACGGATTCTCCCGCCCGACGAAGATGGTAGTGCCTACAGCGTGATCGGAACGCCAACGAGTCCGCGAAGCGGCTCGGACGCAAAGGACTGGCCGTTCGACGACGAGGCGTAAGGTTTAATAAACTCTAGTGTCTGCCCCCGCCGGAGCCCCTAAACCCATCACGATCGCGAAAGCGGGGGGCATCATGGCAGCCGCCCTGCTACTTAGTCGCGTTCTCGGGCTTCTACGAGATACCGTGATGACCGCGAAGTTCGGGTTTAGCCTCGACACGGATGCTTACAACCTGGCCGTCCAGATTCCAGACCTAATCTTCATGCTTATCGCTGGCGGGGGTCTGAGCTCGGCCTTCATCCCGGTTTTCAGCGACTTCCTTCACAAGGACCGGGAAGACGATGCTTGGAACCTATTCAGCGTCGTCATCACGGTTTGCAGCCTCATCGCGGTCGCCCTTATCGTAGTGGCTTGGTTTCTGTCGCCCCAGATCGCGAGCTATCTAGCCGCCGATAAATATGAGCTCGTCAACGGCGTTAAGGTGCCGATCTCTACCGAACTCACTCCGCGCATCATCGAGATGGGGCGCATCATGCTGCCCGCGCAATTCGCCTTTCTGATCGGCTCGGTGATCATCGGCACTCTGTATGCCCGCAAGCGCTTCGCGGCACCCGCCCTCGCACCGAACATCTACAACGTTGGCATCATCGTAGGTGCCCTCATCGGCAGCTCTATCGGTATCGGAATCGCGGGAATGTCCTGGGGCGCGTTGATCGGGGCCACGATCGGCAACCTCATCCTGCCGACCCTCTTCATGCTTCAGCTCGGGGGCCGTTTCAAACCCTCACTCGATCTGAATACTCCGGGAGTCAAGAAGTTCTTCGCCCTCCTGCTGCCCGTGATTCTTGGATTCTCGCTTCCAAGCGTTTGCGCGATCATCACCCAGAAATTTGCCTCCGTCTACGCCCCCGGCACCAATACCATCTTCAAGGTTTCTAACAACCTGATGCAGGCACCGCTCGGCATTTTCGGCCAGGCCCTCGCTCTCGCCGCAGTTCCCGTGCTTTCAGAGTTCTTCGCGCTCAACAAGATGGATATGTACCGTCAGCAAGTGTCGAAGACCCTTCGGACGGCGATCTATCTGGGGATGCCTTCGGCCGCCCTCATGTTTGCGCTTGCACCCGAGATGGTAAAGCTGATCTATGGCTTTGGAAAGGGCAATGACCTTCTGAGTCTGGATCGAACGGCAAGCTGCCTGCAGGTCTACGCCTTCGGAATCGTGTTTTGGTGCATGCAGCCTGTGCTCATGCGAGGGTTCTTTTCCATCCACAAGACGGCCCGTCCGGTGATTCTCAGCACCGGAATCACTGCGCTTTTCATCGGAATGTGCTGGTTCGCGCAAACCATTTCCTCCGACTTCCGAGCGTTGGCTCTCGTCACCGACATCGCTGCGGCGCTCCTTGCGGTCGTTCTCCTCTTTACACTCGAGGGCGAGGTCGGCGATTTGGACAAGAAAGGAGTGTTGCAAACCCTTATGAAGAGTCTCTTGGCTTCTCTAGTCTTAGGGGTTGCGAGCTTCGCTGTCTATGCAGCGATTAGGGCGGTCTTCGGGCTGTCCAATAATCCTCATCGTTTGCCTCTGTTCATCGCCTTCACTTTTGCTAGCCTTTGCGGAGCATGGGCCTATTTCTTCGCCACCCGGGCGATGAAGATGCCCGAGTCAGACTATCTCGACCGAGCGATTCAGAAGATGAACAAGAAACTCGGGCGCGCGGGCTGAGCCGGTAAACTCCCAAATCGATGTCCCTCGTTCGTGCGTTCATCCTCAAATCCGCTGCAATGAAGCCCGTGGAAAGGATGATCCGCCAATCTCGGCTCTTTCGTCCTCTTGTCCGCCGATTCATTGCCGGCGACACTCTAGAAGAAGCGATTGCCGCGAGTGAGGCACTCATCGCCAAAGGCTTGCTGGTCACCCTCGATTTCTTGGGCGAGAACACCAGCACCGAAGCCGAGGCCCTCGAAGCAAAGAACACCTTTATTCGGATGCTTGATCGAATCGCGGTGGTCCCTGCCGTCCAGAACTGGCCGAGAAGCAAAGGCAAAGAGCCCCTTAACATCTCGATCAAGCTCACCCAATGCGGGCTGGACCAAGGCGAGGAGTTCGCGGAAAAGAATTTGCGCGAGGTTCTCGCGACCGCTGCCAGCCACGCCAACTTCGTTCGAGTTGACATGGAGGCCTCTGAGTACACGGAACGAACGATTGCAATGATCGAGCGGGTCTTCCCCGGCTGCCCGAACACGGGCACCGTGTTGCAGAGCTACTTGTACCGAACCAATGATGACGTGGAGCGGACCATCAAACTCCAAGCTCGCGTTCGTATCGTAAAGGGTGCCTACCTCGAACCCTCGACGGTCGCCATCCCCGAGAAAGCGAAGGTGGATGAAGCGTACGTGGCTCAATCGAAGCGGGTGCTCGACGCCGCCAACTATCCGGCGATCGCCACCCACGACGAGGCAATCATTGCCGAAGTTAAGAAGTACGTTGCCGAGAAGGCGATCGACAAGGCCAAGTTCGAATTTCAGATGCTTTACGGTATCCGCCGAGATCTGCAAGATCTGCTAAGAGATGAGGGGTTCAATGTCCGGGTTTACGTGCCGTTTGGAGATTCTTGGTATCCGTACTTCACTCGCCGGCTCGCGGAGCGCCCGGCAAACGCCTTCTTTATCCTAAAATCGCTGTTCAAGGGCTAACCATGAAGCGAGTCGTCATTCTCGGGTCGACGGGCAGCATCGGTACTCAGACGCTGGACATCATTAGCCAGCACGAGGATCTGCTTCAGGTCGTCGGCCTGGCGGCAGGTCGCAACCAGGAAGTGCTCCTCGAGCAGGCCGCCCAGTATCACGTGAAGCATTTGGCCCTCTATGACGGGCCGAAGGACGGCGTGGTGCCTAGCGGAATGGACGCCCTCGTGAAATTGGCGACGCTCCCAGAGGCGGATATCGTGGTGATCTGCGTGGCCGGAGTGATCGGGTTGCTCCCCACGATTGAGGCGATCAAGGCGGGCAAGGACGTTGCACTTGCTAGCAAGGAAGTGCTCGTCGCCGCCGGCGAAATCGTGATGCCCCTCGTTGCCAAACACAAGGTCACAATGACCCCGATCGACAGCGAGCACAGCGCGATCTTCCAATGTCTACAGGGTTATCGATACGATCAGGTCGATTCCATCATCATCACGGCCAGCGGCGGCCCCTTCCATGGTCGAAAGAAGAGCGAACTGGCAAGCATCACGGTCGAAGAGGCTCTTAACCATCCAACCTGGAGGATGGGCGGCAAGATTACGATCGACTCGGCGACTCTGATGAACAAGGGACTGGAAACCATCGAGGCGAAATGGTTGTTTGGCTTAGAGGTGGATCAAGTGCAGGTTGTTGTCCATCCCCAGAGCGTGATCCACAGCATGGTCAAATTTAAGGATGGAAGCGTTCTCGGCCAGCTTGGCTGGCCCGACATGCGACTTCCCATCGCCTACGCTCTGCTATATCCGGAGCGGGTACCCAACCAAATGAAGGCTTGGAATCCCGTTGAGACCCCCAATCTCAGCTTCGAGCCGGTGGACGAAGAGACTTTCCGTTGCCTCGGAATCGCACGTGCGAGCGTAAAGAAGGGTGGGACCACCCCGTGTGCCATGAACGCGGCCAATGAAGAAGCCGCAAATGCCTTCTTGAAGGGCGAAATCGGCTTCTTAAGAATCGCGGAAGTGGTCGAGGCGACCACTGACGATCATAGGCCGGAAGCACCGACATTGGAAAATCTCCTAGCTACCGACGTTCAATCAAGGGCTTTTGCTCGTAACCTAATAGAGTCCCCTTAACCTATGCTTCACCTTCTTGCATCGATCAACGTGGTCTCCGGGCTTGAAACGGCAGTGGTTTTCCTGCTGATGATTTCGGTTCTCGTGGCTGCCCACGAGCTTGGGCACTACCTGTTTGCCCGGCTGTTCAACATGGGAGTGGAAGAGTTTGCGATCGGCATGGGCAAGCGGTTGGTGATTTGGGGCAAGCGCAAATATGACATTCCAGTCCCCGCGAACTACGAGTACGAGGCCCCCAATGCGGAATGCGAATCTCCCAAGTTTGCCGCTAGCGCACTAGAGGGCGGGGAAAGGGCAAGAGAGATTCAGGTGGTCGATACTCCGGCCGGACGGGTTCTCAGAGAGACCACCGAATTCAGCATCAGAGCCATCCCAATCGGAGGCTTCGTCCGCGTGAAGGGGATGGTTCCCGAGGAGGATGGAAGCGAAATCAACATCCCCGGCGGCTTCTACCAAGCCGCCCCTTGGAAGCGCTTCCTGGTACTAGCCGCGGGTCCCGCATTCAGCGTCCTCGCGGGGATGATCATCCTGACGAGCGTGAATTACGTTCAGGGCAAGATGGTCCCCGACAAGAAACCCATCGTCGGCGCGGTGACCGCGGATAAGCCAGCTGCAAAAGCCGGCCTCAAGAAAGGCGATCTTCTCGTCTCGGCAAACGGAAAGGCGGTCAACACCTACTTCGACTTCGTGAAGGCGATTCGCGAGAGCGGCGGCTCGACGGTTAACGTCGAGTATATGCGAGACGGCAAGACCCTCACCGCCGCAATTACTCCCGAATTAGAGAAGGACAAGTCGCCGGTCCTAGGTCCGGATCTGTCCCTGACGACCGAGATGAAGAAGCAGTACAAGGCCTTCCTCAACCCCACGTTCACCCACGTCCCGGTTTCCATCATTGGTGCGGTTACCGATGCCGCAGAAGTTCCAAAAGAAACCGTCGTCGGCCTCTTCAACCTTATCAAAAAACCCAGCACGGCGAAGGATCAGGTTGGCGGCCCCGGCATGATCGTGATGGCAACCGATGAAGCGGTGAAGACGGGCATCGAGAGCGTGCTCATCCTCTCTGGTTTGTTGAGCATCTCGGTCGGCATCTTCAATCTGTTACCGATTCCCCTGCTCGACGGTGGCGGCATGGTGATGTCGGTCATCGAGATGCTGCGAGGCGGCAAGCGGCTCAGCGCGAGCCTTCAAACCAAGATCAGCATGGTCGGGCTCGCGATGGTCCTTCTTCTGATGTGCAGCACCCTCTTCCTCGACTTCCAGCGCTTCGGCAGTCAGCCGGGGAAACCGACGCCGAGGGCCGCACGTTAGTCTAAGGATCGAGCTTTCGGAAACTCACATCCCTCGCACGCAGCCGCTCCAAGTGGGTGGCCAAGCGACTCTTAAACGCTGAGAAGTCCTTCCCTTCGGCGGGCGACCAGGCGACTTCGCTCAAAGCACATAGGCGTGGAAACGCCATGTACTCCACATGCTTGACGTCGGGAATGTATTCCGTCCATAGCTGGCCCTGGGTGCCCAGAACATGCTGAGCTTCACGGGCGCTCAGGTGTGACGGGATCGGGTCATAAGAATAAACCTTCTCCAACGGAAGAAAGCCACCAATCGCGTGGGGTTCCTTCGTATGATCACGCGCCTGGTAGTGGTCAAGATAGGTCCATTCGCCGGGAGCCATCACAACGTCGTGGCCAGACTTCGCTGCAGCGATCCCGCCTTCCTCGCCTCGCCAGCTCATAACGGTCGCTCCGGGCGCGAGTCCCCCTTCGAGAATCTCGTCCCAACCGATAAGGCGCCGTCCTTTCTGAGTCAGAAAGTCGTCGATCTGCTTGATGAACCAGCTCTGAAGCTCGTGCTCATCCTTGAGCCCGAGCGATTTCATCTTGGCTTGGGCGGCGGGACTTTCCTTCCACTGCTTCTTTGGCACCTCGTCGCCGCCAACATGGATGAAGGTCGATGGGAAGATGTCCATCACCTCGGTGAGGACGTCTTTGTTGAACTGAATAGTGGCGTCTTCCGCGTTGTAGACGTTTTCGACAACGCCCCACTTCGTGCCCACTTCGAGGGTTTCTTTTTGGTTGCCCAACTCGGGATAAGCGGCAATGGCGGCTTGGGAATGGCCGGGCATTTCGATTTCGGGAACCACCGTAACAAAGCGATCCTTGGCGTAGGCCACCAGCTCACGTAGGTCCTCTTGGGTATAGAAACCACCGTGGGGTTTGCCGTCGTAGGTGGCAGGATCGTACACGAGCATCGAATTCTTGCGCCAGGAACCCACCTCGGTCAGGCGAGGATACTTCTTGATCTCGATTCGCCAACCTTGGTCTTCGGTTAAGTGAAGATGGAAGGTGTTCAGTTTGTGAATCGCAAGGAGATCCACGAATTTGAGCAGGAACTCCTTGGGCATGAAGTAGCGGCCAACGTCAAGATGAGCGCCACGCCAAGCAAATCGAGGCTTGTCTTCTACCTTCGCGCAAGAGACATTCCACTCGACGCCAGACTGCATGCCTTGACGGAACACTTGCGTCGGCAGCATCTGGCGCAGCGTCTGAATTCCGTAGAAAATCCCGGCTGGCTTCTGGGCAACTATTTCAATCCGGTCGGGGAGCGCGTTCAGGCGATACCCTTCATCTCCGAGCGCTGTCGCTTTGGTATCTAGTTTCAGGGAAACCGTGTTCGACGACGCCCTGTTGGTGATATCGAGAGGAAGTCCGGTAGCGGGGCCGAGTTCGATTCGCAGACGCTCCCCAAGTTCCCGGGTCTCTTTGGTGACCGCGATGCGGGTGGCGGAGGTGAAGGCGAAATGACCCGAAAGGGCCTCGAACTTCTCGGGGCGCGGGATGATGGTATTGGCTTGGGCGATTTGGATCATGGCCAGGAAGGTGAGCATGTGGTGGATTACTCACACGATAGCACCAGACCCGGTGGGCTCTGTGCGATGTCAAACGCACTCCCGCGAAAATCCCAATGCTCGTTTGTTCCATCATCGCCGATTCTGTGTGGCGGACCAGCTCTTCGTCCCAGCCCCCGAGGGGCGATAGATCCATAGCCCGGGGGCGAAGTCCCCGGGTCGGCCGGCCCAACCCACGCGCCCCGGAGGCGGCGCTAGAATCGAATCTGTAATTGGTGCCCTCGATCTATGGACCCAGCCCACGCTTTCTATCCTGAATTCCAGCCTATGATGGAGCCAATGGGACTGCGCAAGTGGTTATGGGTTGCCTTGCCTGTGCTGGTGCTGTTCGCATCCAGCGCAAGGCTATCTCGCGGGGCCGCCAGATACACCCGCGGGTGATTCATCCCAAGGAACCTGAGGGCATTGAAATCTGGATATATATCTTCAAAGTCGCTCCAGAGTTGGTGATGGCCAAGCTCCCGCTGCCGCCGCACTCCGAGCCGAGCGATTTCTATCCCCCAAGATTAGCTAGCGATTGTCCAAAAACTCAATGACCTCGGAGACGCGTGGGATACGAGCAATCCTTCGTCTTGAGATAGGCCTGCCTTACATCGTTCCATCGCCAGACAGAGCAGACCGTGGTCTTAGGGTCGAATCTTCGCGGGTTGTGAAGAAAGCCAACTTCCTTAATCGTGATAATGTCAGCCATTCCGTTACCGCGGAGATCTACCACTTCGGGTGGATGGAAAGCGCCGAAATCACTGTCCACGCTGAGGACGACTTTCCACTTGCCGCCTTTCGTTGGGCCGCAAAGCACAATTCTTTGGGTGCTGCCCCAGGCGTATTCGAGCGTCATCCACAGACCTTGCCCTTCCTTAAAGCTCCACTGGCGCATGTCAACAAGCCCAGGAGCGGGAAGAGCGAATTTGAGAACGATTATTTGGGTCTTCAGGTCTTTGATCTCAGCGAGGTGACGCGGGCCTAGTTCGGATACGGTCAATTGAGTTTCTCCGACTGAAACAGTCTTCGCTTTTGTTGTCGCGGAAGCCGCTCCCGAACCGGAGCATAAGAGAGCGAAGGTTACAGCGACGCTTAGCCATTCGTCTTTCGGACGAATCATGGTCTAAGCCCTATGTATTGCGGCCCGCAAGCAGAACGTGCACCCGATGGATCCACATTCGTAGTAGGTGACGCTCCGGCATATGAATACGCTTGCTCGGATGGCCAATAGGGATCTACACTTGACCACGAGCCACGAACCGACGAATGGTGTCGGGCACGGACAAAGAGTTCGAATGGCGCAACGCTCGTCTCTCGATGGCCGATGGTACCGGCCCATCCGAACCGTGATCTTGCAACGCCGGTGACGGAGAGCACGCCCCCATAGGGCTTGTATCGTTGCGACCGGATCGACGTCTGATTCTGCCGGCCTTGCACTGAGTTTCCGGTGGCGTCTGGCATAAGTTGCTGCCGAAACCCGGAGCTCGAACTCAGTGATCGGATCCGGCCGTTATGGGCGTTGTAACTAACTACTGGCATTCTATATTTACCTTCTGCGAGTCGAGAGGTTTGCTAATGGCGCTCGTGCCCTGATCGCAAACCCTTTGCTCACGAGGTTTTCTTCCTTAATTTTCAGACGTCTGCCAGCGGCGGTTATAGCGTCTGCACCCCTGCGTTGCCCGCGCACCCGCGCATTGGACGTTCCCCTTCAACGGGGGACTTGTCCTTCTCTGACTGCCTGCCTTGCTCGCCTTGCCGACGAACGACACTAGCGTCGGAGGGGGCTGGAACGCGGAACGGTCCCGGTAGGGCGGAACTGATATGGTGCCCGTTTTTCGGAAGGTCTTCGAGTAGCTCTGAATGGACCCGCGTAAGCCGACCAGGATATGCTCGCCATCCCAGCTTACGTCACTTCCATACAGGCTGCCTTTCCGAACAGTATGCTTGTCGAGGTCGTAGATTACGGGTCGCTTCTTGAAGTCATGCGGTCGATCGGCTCCGCATAGGAGTATGGTCGATGAGAGCCAGGCGACGGGAGCGCCCCGACCGATGTATCTGATTCTTTTGCCTACCCCCACGGTTATGCACTCCGCAAGCGCGGAGCCGTCTGAACTTTTCTTGTTGGGCCGTCCGCCGACAGCTACCGCAAGTTCACGCCCATTCGGGCTCCAAGCAACACCGAAGTTACCCATCAGTCCAAGGTCGTGTTTGGTGGCTCTTTTGATGTCCGATCGATGCAGCCAGAACAGCAGCTTCTTCGAAGTCAGGTCCATGACGGCGACCTCGCTCTCCGATGCGGCGGCCAATTTGGTGCCGTCGGAGCTAACGGAAATCGCTTGTGGCTCGTCAAAGTACTCGGACAGGCCCAGAAGGGGGCCCAGATCGACGAGGAGCTTGGCCTCACCGCCCCCTGGCTGCCAAGTGAATACTCTGGGTCCCTTAGAAAGCAAGTATGCGTGCCAGCGATCAACCCACTGTCTTACCTGCAGGTCATCCGCCAAGGTAGCGACCTCCTGCCCATTTCGCCAGCAGATGGTCCGTAGCTTTCCTTGAGTATTTCCGACCGCGAACGCCAGCTCAACGCGCTTTAGATCGGGCGGAATGGTTTGAACACTTGGGTCAGAAAATCCAAATACGCCGATGCAAAAAAAGGGAGAGGCAAAAAAGCTCTTGGTTTTCACTTCCCCTTAGTATCCTTCGGGCGCCAAATCGTTACAAGGGCACCCCTCTTGGGCCAATTGTCTCGGATTGGCCTTCCCGGTTTCCAGCCTCCTCTTTGCCTGCCCGGACGATCACCAAGACTTGCGCTCGCTTGGGAAGCACCCCCCATTTGCCGTTGCCTTTGGGAGACTCATTCAACTTTGGCGTCAATGATGGAAATGCGCACTTCGACTCCAATGAAACCTGTGGTGTTCAGTTGGAAAAGCGTTCGCGACGGCCTTGGCTTATGAGCACATGGCTAACCGTCAAGCGACGTCTTGGCATGTAAACGCCTTCGCCCCTCACCCCCAGAGGGGCGAGAGGTTCTTAGCGAGACCTGTCCTAGGCTCGGTGGTGGCCGACCTTGGACTTGTCGGGGTACGGCGGGTGCTGGAACTTCGGCGCGGTGTAGTTGGCGAGTCGCTTGTTCAGCTCCTCAATTGCCTTCATGAGCTGGCTATCCTCTCCCTTGCGCCATGCGGCGGGGTCGAGGTCGATCTCGATGTCGGGATCGACGCCGTGACCCTCCACGTCCCACGTACCGTTCAGGTTGAAGAACGCATCGTTCGGCGAGTTGATGGCACCGCCATCGACCAAGCCGAGCCGAAGGCGGCCACAAGACCGCCCCAAGTTCGCTTACCGATGACCGGACCGACCTCGTTGTGCTTGAACAGCCAGGGGAACATGTCTCCGCCGGAGCCGGACATTTCGTTGGCAAGCATCACCTTCGGACCGAATATCGCCGATCCCGGGGTGGGCCAGGGGCGACCGTCACGGGGAATGAAGGCGGCGTCGGGCTGCTTCTTCATCTCGTGGACGATGAAGTCGGTGATGAGGCCGCCGTGGTTGAACCGCTCGTCGACGAGCATCCCATCCTTGCCAACCTGCGCGTAATAATAACGCGTGAACGCTTCCCATCCACCCGTGTCGGTGTCGGGAACGTGTACGTAGCCTGCGCGACCATGGGTGAGCTTGTCGACCAGGCGTCGGTTGTCCTCTTCCCATGCTCGGCTTCGGAGACCAAACTCGCTCGCGACCGGCACGACGGTCACTTCCCTCGCGTCCTTCTCGACCGTCGTGGCGCCGATCTTCAGCTTGACCTGCCTACCTGCGCGACCCTCAAGGGCTTCGTAGATGTCGTTCGAATCGAGAAGCGGCTTGCCGTCGATCGAGAGGATGTACTCGCCTGCCTTAGCGTTGATGCCGGGCTGGGCAAGGGGGGCGTAGAGGCCGGGATTCCAGCGCTCGCCGTCGTAAACGCGAGTCAGCCGGTAGTGACCATTCTCGAACGCGAAGTCGGCGCCGAGAAGACCGCCGGGGACTCCCCGAACGCCGGGGATGTCTCCGCCTCGAGCCCACATGTGGCCGATGGAGATCTCGCCGAGCATATCGGTGAACAGATAGTTGAGGTCGTCTCGCGAAGAGATTCCCGCCAAGAACGGCTCGTATCGCTTGTCCATCTCTTCGGCACTGATGCCGTGGAGGTTAGGCGCGTAAAACAGCATCTTCTCGTTGCGCCAGATTTCGTGGAACATGTGGTCCCACTCCTTCTTACTATCGATCTTGAGGCGCATGCCCGAGAGATCGACCGGAGGGACTGGAGGCGCAGCGGGAGCAGCGGCAGGCACGATCGAGAACTGACCGCCCGGCCGAGTTAGCAAGAGCTTGCTACCATCCGCCGAGAGGTCCATTCCGAAGACGCCCGCCGCAAACGGCGATGCGGTTCTTTCGGCCATCGAGAACTTCAGGAGCGTCCGCTGGCTTGGAAAACCGATCGCGCTCGCTTTGCCCGATTGACTTAGGGCAAAAAACGAACCGTTCGGACCGGGCTCGAGGCCCACGTAGTCGGCGGAAGGCATCGGCAGGGCGATGGTTCGGCTCTCGATCTCGTCGAGATCGATGTGGAAAGCGGGAGGCGGAACCGGCTTTGCGGGAGGTCCAGTCGGCGGGGTAACTGGGAGCGCTTCCTCGTCGCTCTGTGGCTGGAGCGGGTTCGGCAGGTCCTTTCGAAGAACGACTGCGTAGACGCTGCTCGTGCTCAGCGGCGCGTTGTAGCTGGAAATATCCAGCCAGCTCGCAGCTTGACCGGTGTTTGTGCTCGCAAAGAAGTAGAGCGCCTTTCCGTCGCGATCGAAGATCGGCGACTTCGCGTTGGAGAGTCCGTCCGTAATCTGGGTCGACTTTCCGGTCTCTAGGCTGTAGAGGAAGATCGCGTTCAGGTGGCTCGGTAGGTCGCGATCGTAAGCGATCCACTTCGAGTCGGGCGACCACGACGAGACAATAGCGGAACGCGGACTTGTGAAGAGCGATTGATCGACCTTCGTGCTCTTCCCGCCCGCGACATCCATGACCCAAAGATGGTTCTTGTTGTCGATGTAGACGATCTGCTTCGAATCGGGAGACCACTTCAAGCCCGAGTAAGAAGCCGGCTTCTCGCCCAGGTCGAGGAACTTCTCGGTATTCGCTGCGAGGTCGAAGAGGGCGAGTTGCTGGTCGCCGCCCGCGTCCGAGATGTAAGCAATCGTCTTTGCATCTGGAGACCATGTGGCGTCGTGGCGATGGACGCCTTGCTCTTCGCCCAGAATCCGGACGTCGCCTTTCGCTGCAGGGGCGGTAAAGATGAAACCTCGCGCCGCACTGACGAGTCTCTGGCCGGACGGCGAGATCGCCATCGACTCGATGTAGGGTGCCAAGCTTTTGAAGCTCGGACGAACCTCAGGGAAATCGCCGTGGATGGAGATCGGCACTCGGTCAAACGTCTTCTTATCCAGATCGTAGAGCCAAATGGAACCTAGTTTCTCGACAACGATGGCACCCGGGCCTGCGCTGGCCGACTTCAGGTCAAAGCCTTCGCCTTTGACGACTTCCTTGACGCTACCATCATTGACCCCATAGCGCATCATGCCCGCAGGTCCGTCTTGATCCGAGAGGTAGAAGATGGCGTTGCCAATCCACATTGGGCTGAACAGATTCTCTTCCTTGCGCGGAATCGGCTTCACCTTGGAATCGCTCATGTCGCCGATCCAGATCGGGGTCGCCTGTCCTCCGCGGTATCGCTTCCAGGCGTCTTCCCACTTCGGGTTCGGAACGTAGGCGAGCTTCTTTCCGTCTGGCGAGAAGCAACCTTGGGTGCCCGCTGGGAATGGGAGTGGCTTGGGCACACCACCATTCACGGGGACCGTGAAGAGCCGGATGTAGTCGGTATTGGAAAGCTCGCTTGAGTTGAAGATTACTGACTTCCCGTCGGGAGACCAGCCCACGCAGGACTGGGGGGCGGGATGATACGTTAACCTCTTCGGTACTCCGCCCTCAGCGGGGACCGTGAAAACGTCGACATTCCCGTCGTACATCCCGGTGAACGCGATGGTTGATCCGTCGGGGGAAAAATAGGGATCGCTCTCAAGTCCGGGTGCGCTGGTGAGCCGCTTCGCATCGCCACCCGCTCGGGGGACGCTCCACAGATCTCCGGCATAGGAAAACACGATTGTGGTCGCGTTGAGGGTGGGGTGCCGCATCAGCATCGGATTCGGCCCCGGATCAAATGAATCCGCTCGGGCAAGAACGGTGAGCATAAGGGACAGGGTTAGCACAACGCCAGTATAACGACCGGCCAATGCCACTGGATGCAGTGCCCACGCAGTAAATCGATTACGTTCAACAAGATGCTATTCATAGCGGAACGCAATCGGATACCGTATCAAGTATTCGGTCCGGGCACTCGCTTATGAAAAGGTTTTCGACTCTATGTTTCTTCACCGCTGCTTCCTGTGCCGCCCTCGCTGGCCCACGCAACTTTCTCACCAAACCGGATATTCATGGAGACCTCGTCGTCTTCACTGCCGAAGGTGATTTGTGGTTGGGCAGCATCACGGATCACACGGCCCGGCGCATTACATCCGACCCTGGCGTCGAGACGAACGCCCACTTCTCACCGGATGGAACGATGATCGCTTTCACCGGGAACTACGATGGGGGAACAGATGTCTACGTAATGCCGGTTTCGGGCGATTCGCCCAAGCGCCTGACCTTCGATCCCAAGGGAGCCGATGTTCTCGGCTGGTCGCCCCACGGCAATTCCATCCTGTTCCGGTCTCGCCGTAATTCGCCAGTCGGAGGAGTCCGCCACATCTTCCGAATCTCGAAGGACGGCGGCGTTCCCGTCCAACTCCCGGTTCCCCAGGGAGAATTTGCCTCAATTTCGTCGACTGGCCAGTTAGCGTACGTACCCGTGAGCAACGAGTGGGCGAACTGGTTCCGATACCA
The DNA here is from genome assembly GCA_038321975.1 of Fimbriimonadales bacterium. Classification (GTDB taxonomy): domain Bacteria; phylum Armatimonadota; class Fimbriimonadia; order Fimbriimonadales; family Fimbriimonadaceae; genus Fimbriimonas. The sequence goes on from JBBQFM010000018.1 coordinate 49,895, forward strand.
AGCCGGCCGAGCGGATGACATCTGGCTCGCCGATCTTAAAGGTGGCTTCAAGAGACTGACCGACTATCCCGGCGTGGACACCACTCCGGTCTGGGTCGGCAAGGATATTTACTTCACTTCCGAGCGGAGCGGCGTGAGCAACCTCTACCGTCTCGACCCGAATTCGAAGGCTGTTTCTTCCGCGACCAAGTTCACCGACACCCCCGTGCGCTACCCAAGTTCGGACGGCGAGAAAGTTGTCTACCAGCATGGCTCCGGCCTCGGAGTCTACGATCCCGCGACGAAAACGGCCGCCGATGTTGACTTCGTGCTTTCCTCCGACCGGCTTAGAGATCGCGAAACTCGTTTCCGACTTACGTCTTCGCTCGGGGATGCTGCGCTCGGCCCCACGGGCAAGCGAGTTGCCCTCGCGGCCCGCGGCCAGATCGTGAGTATCGCAACCGAGCATGGCGACATGCGGATGATCGAAAAGCACGACGCCACCCGGGCCCAGCACCCGATTTGGTCACCAGACGGCAAGAAGATCGCCTTTATCTCGGACCGAAGTGGTGAGAACGAGATCTGGGTGACGAGCAGCGAGGGCGCAGGCGAACCGACTCAGTTGACCCATGGCCTGAAGGGCAACGCGCTCAATCTCGTCTGGTCTCCCGATGGTGGACATTTGAGCCTCATGGATCGAGAGGCGCGCCTGTTGATGATCGATGCCAAGTCAGGTGACATCAAGCTGATCGATCAGGCACCGTTCGTGGGAAGCTACGACTCGATCACCGCCGCTATCACATTCAGCCCTGACGGTAAGTACGTCGCGTTCAGCCGCCCAGAACCGGGCTGGACATCCAGTGTTTGGATCGCGGACGTCGACGGCACGAAGAAGTTGCAGTTGAACCTCTCCGGCATCAACGCGCAGGCGCCGGACTTCGACGTCACTGGCAAGTTCCTCATCTACCTCTCAGATACTCAGCTCAATCCGACCGGCCAGAGTTACACCAACAAGTACGGTTTCGACAATTCGACTCGCGTCTACATGGTCGCGCTGAGTGCGGCTACTGAGTCGCCATTCCTGCCCAAGGACGATGAGGAAGGGGCGGCGGCGGTTCCGCCTGCGAATCCGCTCTCGACGGTGGATTGGGAGGGACTCTCTGGCCGCTCGATCGAAGTGCCGATGCCTGCTGGTCGTTACTCGGCAGTCTTCTCCGCACCTGGAAAGCTCATCTTGCAAAACCAAAGCGAGACCCCCGGATGGGGCGGATCGGGACTCAACATTCAAGAGGTTCTCTCTTTTGACCTCGACAAGAAGACGCTGACCCGAGTCATGGGTGGTGCGGTCGTTGGCGAGCGATCAAAAGACGGTAAGAAGCTTCTCGTCCGATCGGGAGCGGGTATCAGCGTCATCGACTCTCCCGCTGGCCCGGTAGCTCCAGCCACCGGCGTCGTTGATCTCACGCCATACACCCTCACCGTCGTTCCCCAACAAGAGTGGAAACAGATTTATGAGGAGTCTTGGCGCATTGCCCGCGACTTCTTTTACGATCCGAATATGCACGGCGTGGATTGGAACGCGGTACACGCCAAGTACGCGGCAATGCTTCCGATGATCGGGGACCGATCCGATCTCACTCGCCTTCTCAAAGACATGGTCTCGGAACTCAATTCGGGCCACGCCTACGTCGGCGGCCCCGGCTTCAGCGCCAACCTCGTTCCGATGGCCTTCCTTGGTGCCGACTACGAACCTTCGGGATCGGACATCGGCGTGAAAATCACCAAGATCTATCGTGGTGACGGCTTCGCCGGAAACCGCTCGCCTCTCTCTGAACCGGGTGTGAAGGTCAAGGAGGGCGACTACATCGTGGCGATCGCCGGTCAGCCGGTGAAGAGCGACAAGGAGATCCAGTCGTACCTCGTTGGCCTCACCGGCCAAACGGTGTCGATCATGGTAAACGACAAGCCCTCGCTCGAGGGCGCACATACGATTCGCGTTCGACCTTTGGGCAGCGAGGACTCGATGCGCTACGCCGACTGGGTGGTGGGTCGAGCCGACTACGTCACTAAGAATGGCGGCGCGAACTTCGGCTACCTCCACGTGCCCGACATGGGCGCGACCGGGCTAGTCAGCTTCACCAAGGGCCAGGGGCCGAACATCGACAAGACGGCGATGATCTACGACGTCCGATACAACGGTGGCGGAAGCATCTCTTCCCTACTCCTCGATAACATCGCGATCACTCCTCAAGCCTGGTGGAAGCCTCGTTATGGTGGCTACTGGACGCGCGAGAGCTGGGCCAACATTGGCTACAAGGCGGCCATCTGCAACGAGTTCAACTTCTCGGACGGCGAGCTCTTCATCGATATCTGGAAGAAGATGAAGATCGGCCCGGTCATCGGCCAGCGAACAGGTGGCGGTGAAGTCGGGAGCGGCGGAGGCTACACAATGGTCGATGGCGGCTTCCTCTACATCCCCAACTACGGCGGCTTCGCAGATGGCCATTGGCTGGTCGAAGGCGTGGGTGCACTCCCGGATATCGAGGTCTTGCAAGACCCCGTTGCGGTGATGGCTGGGCGCGATCCGCAACTAGATGAGGCGATCAAGGTGCTCAAGGACAAGCTATCCAAGAACCCGATTGTGCCTCCCGTACACCCTCCGTTCCCGAACAAGGCAATCAAGCAAGGTTAGGAACTGATGAGTGTTGAATGATGCGTATATTCATCATTCAACACTCATCCTTCGAAAACTTCCCACAATCGCCGCAAAGTATCAGATACTAAGCGCGTGGCACAATTCCACCCGACAAGGATTGTCAGGACCTCGGAGCGCAAGGATGGCGCTAGCGCGGCGGAGCGGCGACTATGGTCGCGCTTGCAAAACGCACGGAGCGAGGGCTTTCAATTCCGCAGACACCTGCACTTCGACGGCCATGTCGTCGACTTCTTCTGCGCTTCTGCTCACCTCGCCGTAGAGTTGAGCCCCGATGGTGAGGGTTCCGCACTCACAAGGTTGCTCCAAAACAAGGGCTACTCGGTAATCCGGCTCTCTCACGACGAGGTCAATCAAGATCCAGGTCGCGCCGCACTGTCGGTCGTCGGCGCGTGCAAAGTCGTGACGGACAAACCGTCACTGATCCTCTCCTAAGGGCAGCACGAACTAGAACGTGGCGTCGCCATCGGTGGCGCCTTCTGCCCAAACCCTTTCGCCAACCCAATTCCCGCCCCGGCGAACTACTTTTGGAATGCAGCCTCTCAAACGGCTGAAACAGCTGGGCTGCCATCTCCCTCGGAAAGCCGGCTCCGTTGTCACGAACATAGATGCCCTCGCCTTTTCGGCCCACAGGAACATGGCCCTCGGAGAAGCTTGGAAGTGAACTTCCAGGCACACCCGATCAGGTTGGTCAACGCCACTCGAACCAACCTCTCGTCCGCACCTTACTTACTTGTAGCATGCGCTTCAATTCCTAATGCAATCTAGTGCCATCCACCGGCCTCGCGCCAAGGGCCCCGCCTGACCAACTCGAAATGTCATAATCCGCTCAATGGCAGTCGCACCCGCCGTGGACTCGCGCTTTCGCCTCGATGAGGCTGGCGCGAAGGCACTGGCTAACACTTTTGGAACGCCCCTCTACGTGATCGACGAGGGGCATTTCCGTTCTCGCGTCCGCCGATACCTTGCCGCGTTCCGCGCCGTTCGACCAAACGGCGAGATTTCATTCGCCTCGAAAGCCAACTCGACCCTCGCAGTTCTCGCGATCGCCCATCAGGAAGGATGTTCGATCGACGTGGCATCGGAGGGCGAACTCCGTGCAGCGCTCACGGCGGGCGTCCCCGCGTCCCACTGCCATATGCATGGCAACAACAAGCAGCGCGTTGAAATCGAGTTTGCCCTTGCATCTGGCATAGGCCAAATCGTGGTTGATAATTTTGGAGAGATCGAGACGATCAACGAGCTCTCGAAAGGCCAGAGCCCGAAGCTGATCCTCCGTCTCGCCCCCGGCGTGGACCCGGTGACTCACGAAAAGATTTCGACCGGTCAGGCCGACACGAAGTTCGGCTTCAACATCTCGGATGGATCCGCCGAGAAGGCGGTACGCCGCTGCCTCGAGTTGGGACTCGACCTGTACGGATTTCATTGTCACGTGGGCTCGCAACTCGTCGACCCGGAAGCGCAACGCGCGGGCGGGGAGTTCATCTCGGCGTTCGCGGTGGAAATGAAGAAGCGGCACGGCTTCACGGCTCGATGCATCAATATCGGCGGTGGTCTGGGAGTGCGCTATACCGACGATGAGCAGCCGATGGGGATCGAGGAGTACAACCGACTCGTCGTTGACGCCGTCGAGAAGTCCCTTGAGGATTCGGGCCTAGACCCAATCATCGCCCAGGAACCTGGCCGTGCCCTGGTGGCCGAAAGCGGGGTCACGCTCTACCGAGTTGGCGTAGTGAAGAGTGTGCCCGCTAAACGAATTGGGACTCGCACCTACGTCGTAGTCGACGGTGGTCTCAGCGACAATCCACGCCCCGCGCTTTACAGCGCTCGATACACCATCGAAAGAGTGTCGCCTCCTTCTTCAGATGTCTTCGCGGAGGTAACGATTTCAGGAAAGCACTGTGAGTCGGACAAGCTCTTCGACGATGTTCCCCTTCCGTCCGATGTTGCGGTTGGCGATCTCCTCCAGGTTCTTTCGACCGGCGCATACAATTCTTCGATGGCAAGCAACTACAATCGATATCCGCGTCCGGCAACCGTTCTGATTCGCGAGAATGGCACGTTTGCCCTCGTCGCTAGGCGCGACTCTTGGGACGAGTTGTTTGCACGGGAAAGCGTCCCCGAGGGACTTAGCTAAAATGTTTTCACACTTACCGCCACCAGCGGTCATCTTAGCCGAGATCATTGTGCTCTTCCTGGGCATCGGTCTCCACGAGTACGCGCACTGCAAGTTCGCCGACATGGCAGGTGACCCCACGCCACGCTTCTACGGTCGAGTTACGCTCAACCTAACCAAGCATTTCGAGCCTATGGGCACGCTCATGATGGTTCTCTCTTCCCTTGCGGGAATGGGTATTGGCTGGGGCCGAGCCGCTCCCGTTAATCCATCCAAGATGCGTAATCCGAGATGGGATATGTTCGCGTCGGTTGCCGCTGGCCCAGTTTCGAATCTGGTCCAAGCCACGATCTACGCCTTGACCGTGCGCGTGATGATTCGATATGGAGTGTTCGCCCAACTGCCCGACGGCTTCGTAGGCGAGTTCTTTCGGGTGTTCTTCCCCTACGGGGTCATCATAAACGTCGGCCTTGCCCTGTTCAATTTGATTCCGTTCGGTCCGCTCGACGGCCACTGGCTCGTTGGGCTGCTAATGCCCGAGCGAATTCGTCTCCAGTGGTTTCGGATCAACCAGACGATTGGAATGCCCGGACTGTTTATTGTCGTTCTCGTCCTTCAAAATCAGGACATCAACATCTTCGACGGCCCGGTGACCGCCGTTTTTAGATTCCTCGTAGGCCAGTAACCCCACTAACGTCATGTCAGAACAAAAACGAATCCTCAGCGGCATGCGGTCTACCAATCCGCGCCTCCACATAGGCAACTATGAAGGCGCACTTCGGAATTGGGTGGATCTGCAAAACCAAGGCTATCAAGTGTATGCCATGGTTGCCGACTGGCATGCGTTGACGACGATGTACGAAGAATCGGCGGAGATTGGTAGGAACTCGCGCGAAGTGGCGAAGGACTACGTTGCCGCCGGTCTGGACCCCGCCAAGACTCCCATCTTCATTCAGTCTCACGTCAAAGAGCATGCGGAACTGCACCTCCTATTCAGCATGATGACGCCCCTGGGATGGCTGGAAAGAGTGCCGACCTACAAGGAAAAGCAGGACGATATCGGCTCGTCCGAGCGAGAGCCTTACGGCCTCCTCGGTTATCCGGTACTGCAGACTGCGGACATCTTGCTGTACAAGCCCTACGGTGTGCCCGTGGGTCGCGATCAGGCGCCTCACCTCGAGATCGGAAACGAGATTGGTCGAAGGTTTAACCGGCTCTACAAGGTGGACATTTTCCCCGAGTACAAGTATCTGATCCCGACTGACGAGAGCCGGGCGAAGGTGCCTGGCCTCGACATGCGGAAGATGAGCAAGTCGTACGACAACTGCATCTATCTCAGCTACACGGAGGAGGAAACCGCGGCCCATATCAAAAAGGCGTTCACCACTCCAAGCAAGATCAAAAAGGAAGATCCGGGCATCCCCGAACACTGTGCGGTGTGCCAGTACCTCCGGATCTACTCACCCGATTGGGAAAAGCAGTGGGAGGAAGATCGGCAAGGGCTCCGCGGGTGCATGCAGAACAAGAAAGAACTCACCGAGGTTTTAAATGAGTTCTTGCGGCCGATGCGTGAAAGAAGGGCTCAACTGGACGACGACACCATCGAAGACATCCTCCGCGACGGCGCCAAACGCGCCCGAGAAGTTGCGGCGGCGACGATGGAAGAAGTGCGGTCCGCAATGGGTCTTAACTGATATGAAACAAACGCTCGACGCAGTGGAGATTGAGGATGGGGACATCCAAGATGCTAACGCTTCCCCGCTCTTGGCGGATCGCGAAGGCGGACCTAACTTTGCGTCGGCGAACTCTCTGGTGGGAGTGAAGGCGATCTACTTCGACCTCGACGACACCCTTTGCGGATATTGGGACGCCTCGAAGTTTGCCCTTCGGAAGGTTTTTGCGGAGCATGCCCCCGAAGGATTCACGGCAGAGGAGATGGTCCGCAATTGGGCCGGTGCCTTTCGTGAGTTCTCTCCGACCTTGAAAAAGACAGGCTGGTATGAGGGCTACCTTAAGTCCGGCGTGCCCACGCGAACCGAGCAAATGCGCCTTACCCTCAAGCGCATCAACCGATTCGATGAAGATCTTGCCCAGCTCTTGAGCGAGAGGTACGGCTACGAGCGCAACCAGGCACTCACCCTTTTCGAGGATGCCGAAGAGGTTCTTACAAAGGTGAAAGCCCAATTCCCTCTCGGCTTGGTTACGAACGGACCGGCCGACATTCAGCGACAGGAGATTGCGCGGCTTGGTGTCGAGCACTACTTCACCAACATCTACATCGAAGGCGAGATGGGCGAAGGCAAGCCGAACCAGAGCGTGTTTCAACGCGCGGCGGCTGCCGTCGGATTTGGTCCTTCCGAGATTCTGTTTGTCGGAAACAGCTACGGTCACGATATCGCGCCGGCGATCGAGGCGGGTTGGAAGACGGCCTGGATTCGCCGTCCCAGCGACATTCCGCCGAGTGCCGGTCCTGAAGCGATGAAGCCGGAAGAGATGCCGGACAACGGAAAAGCGCCAGACGCGACGTTGAACGATTTACGATCGCTCTTGCCGCTTCTGGCGCTGTAGGTTCGAAGGCTTACTTCTGTCGGCGGCGTCGCAGGATCGCGATCACACCGGTGCCCAGTGCGAGCATCGAAGCAGGCTCGGGAACGGCGCCGCCACAGTAGGTAACGTTGTCCATCACCCAGTAGCCATTGGTGTTCTGAGTGTTGAGGACGTGGACTTCATCCACCGGCCCCCAGTATCCAGACGACAACCATACAGGAACGCCGCTGATATCGGTGCTCGCGCTGGTGTGAACCAGAGTGCCCAGATCGTACAGTTCGAAGTAGACAGGGCTACCACTCTGATCGTTTAGACCATAGCCTGAGAAGTATGCGCCCTTGAACTTAACGTCGGTGCCGAAGGAAAAAGCTCCATCGGAGCCCGGCTGAGCGTAGACACGAACGTTGCCGGATGCGGGGTTGTAGGGGGCTTGAGCAAAATCGTAGTAGCTGTAAGTGCCCCAGTTGGCGACTCCACCGTAGCCTGCTGCTACGGCGCCCTGACCACTTAGGTCGTCAAAAGTGATAACCGTGTCAGCCGCAGTTGCGAACGCAGCCATTGCGCTCACCGAAAGAATCAAAGCAAATTTTTTCATGAGAGAATCCCGAATAGGTGAAATGGTGCGGTCAAGGACCGCGGAACCTACGCTAGCGCACCTTTCGATCCAGACGGGAGCGATTGAGCCCCAATCCAGTAGGACTCTCAGGCAAAAACCGGCACATTTCTACACCGCATCGGCCAACTTTCACTAAAAAATGAAATGTGGTCGGGGCCTAGGAAGTAGAATAGATGTGAGCATGGCAACCATCGCACCAGAGCGGCTTGACGGAATTACGATCGACACGGTCGCCGACAAGGTTTATTCCGGACAAAGACTGACCAAAGAAGACGCCCTCTTCCTCTTCAACCACCCAAATCTCCTCGACTTGGCGACTCTCGCCAACTACCAAAGGCAGAAAAAGGTGCCGGGAAACGTGGTCACCTACATCATCGGCCGCATCCTCAACTACACCAACGTGTGCTGGGTGCGCTGCAAATTCTGCGCATTCTACCGGGTGCCCAACCATGCTGAGGGCTACCTCCACAGCGACGAGTCGATCCTTGAGAAAGTGAAGGACACCGTCGACAAGGGCGGCGTCGAAATTCTCTTCCAGGGCGGCCTCAATCCGAAGCTGAAGATCGACTACTACGAAGGCATCTTTGCCAAGATCAAAGCGACTTACCCCGAAGTGATCATCCACGGCCTCTCACCCGCCGAGATTATCTACATCGCTCACATCTCCAAGCTTTCCTTGCACGACACCTTGGTTCGCCTTAAGGCAGCCGGTCTTCACTCGATCCCCGGTGCGGGCGGAGAGATCCTTGTGGACCGTGTTCGCAAGATCATCGCTCCGTACAAGGACACCACCGACGAGTGGCTGGAGTGCATGCGCACGGCGGCGGCTATCGGCCTGCGAAGCACCGCTTCTATGATGTTTGGCCACGTTGAAACGGTCGAAGATCGAGTTGAGCACCTTGGCCGCATCCGCGACCTACAAGACGAATGCTCCCCATTCCGTGCATTCATTACCTGGAACTTCCAGCCCGAAGAGACGAGCCTCAAGATCGACAAGAAGGCTTCCGGCTTCGACTACCTCCGCACCGTCGCGGTGGCCCGGCTCTTCTTGGATAACTTCGATAATCTTCAAGTGTCGATTCTCACCCAGGGGCCCAAGATCGCACAGATGGCGCTAAGCTACGGTGCAAACGACTTCGGCTCGGTGATGATCGAGGAGAACGTCGTGTCTGCGGCAGGCAACAAGTTCATCCTGAGTGCCGAAGAATTCGAGCGAATCATCGAAGGTGCTGGCTACGAGCCGAAGCGTCGGAACACTCGGTACGAGATGATCTAGGGGTTGACGGCCCTTTCGCGCCTCCGGGGCGGCTTCTCTTCGGAAGAGGTGGGTCGGTGGGCGAAACCCCCTTCCCCCACGGTTCCCCCTTCTTCGGAATGGGGAACCATCTCCGGAGTTAGCCTGGGCCTTCGAAGAAGTCCTCTCCCTCGGGCATCCCCTCTTCCTCAGTACCGCCAATCTTCCGGATCATGCAGCCGCGCATCCGCGGTTGTATGAAGATGTAGAGCGTCTTCGACCCCGCCCTCGCGATGGCGCAGGCGCTGTGCCAATCGTCGATGAGGAAGTCTTTGATCGTCCGCCGCCGCTCGCCTCTCAGGGTGTGAGCCTCTAGCGCGTCGGGAGATGCGTAGATCATCGTGACTTCGACGTGGTCGCCGTCAAAGCCGACGAGGGATGAGAGCTTCGCGGTCCAGTTTTGGAACGTCGCGTCTTCCATGAAGAACCGATTGTTGAACATCGCTTTCGGAAATCCAAAGGAGGTGCTGAACTTCTTCTGCATATGCCTGGGGACGAAGGCATCCATGAATTCATCGAAGATTGTGTCGGTCTCAGCGTCGGACAGCTTCTTCGGAGTGGCCCACAGCTTCTTCCACCGATCCACCCTTTCGGGCGGGGTGATATACGTAACGGGTTTGGCCATCCCATAAGTGTAGCGTTGGCGTCCCCGTTGACGTTCCGGAATCGTCGGCGGGGACGCCAACGCTACTACAAAGCTCTTGTTGACGCCAGTTCTGCCAACCAATCCGCGCACGTCGAATCCTCGGCAGGCGCCACCTGGTTCGGAATCAGATACCAAGTCTCGATGTGTTCGGCGTATCCACCCGCAGGAACTTCTTGCATCGGTCCGAGGGACTCGATCTCTAGCATGTCCTGACGCGTGAACGTCTCGAAATTACAGCCGTTGTCCGGATAAGTCTTCCCCGCCTCGAACGGAAATCGTTTCAAGAAGACCTGGCCCGCGTAGACGCACGCGGCGTAGCCTTGCTCGACCATGGTTCCGATCTTCGTCGGCCCGGTGTTGGCATCGTGACGCAGCCTCACTACTCGGTCGCCCCACGTCCAGCGAGGGTCACCGATCTTGGTGTATCCCCACATCACCAGCGGCCTCGTCGGGAGGAGCCTTTGGTCGTGCGACTCGTAAGGAGCCTGAGGGAAGATGACTTCCCCACCTGCGCACTGGGTCGGCGTCCAAGGCGCCAAGACGAGCGGGTAGCCGGAATGGTTGTAGATTCGGTGCTCTAGCACGAAGCAGTCTCGTGCCTCGTCCGCCTTGATCCGGATCTGCTTCTGGGTGTGGAAGACATCCTTGGGCGAGGTGAAGATCGTGAACCCATCCTTCTGGGTGACCTCGACCGGGTCGTTATCTGGCTGGAGGGTTCGCAACGGCTCTTCAGGCGCGATCCAAAGGCGGTGGCCGCCATAACCGATGAACTCGGAGCTGCCTCGGCTACCGATCTCGGCAGCATGGTTCACAAACATGTTCACCCCGCCGATCGGCCCGTAGGAGATCACGCGTGGACCAATATCGGCAGTGACCACCATCTCCGTGCTGTTGCAGGTCAGTCGGACGTTGCGGATCCATCCGCCATAGGGAACAATCTCCATGCGAAGGTTTTACCTTCAGGTGGCGGTCTGCGACCGAGCCCGACCCTAGATGAGCAGGTGGGCAACCAGGACCAAACTGACGCTGAGAATCCAAAGGGCTGGAAAGCATCCCCATCGTTTGTTGCTTCGTGCCGAAATCTCGATGTGGCCGCTGGGGGTTTCGTGGCGGGATACCACGTCCGCAGTGATTCCCTTCTCCTGCAGCGTCCTTAGCGTGTTGAGCAACTTCTGAAGGTCGGCCTCGCTGGTCCGGCTCTTGATTTGGATCTCCATGAGCAGGCGCTCGAGTTCCAGACCGTGCATCGCGGCAATCTTGTGCAACTCCGACTGCTCCTCATGGGAGAAGAACTGATCCATGTTGCGAAGCACGTACTCGGGGTACGAGACTTCACCTGCTTTGAAGCGCGTCTCTAACTCGAGGTCGCTCCACTTTGATAGCAAGCGCTCGTCGTCTTGAGTCTCCGGTGTCTCTTCGCTGCTCATGAACCTTCTCTTAGCTTGAACGATACGTACGTTAATTTGGGCGGTTGGTAATTCGAACACTGCCACGATGCGGGCTCGTGCCACCGTTTTCTCTTGGATTCGCTGCAAAAACCGCAATCGCAAGAAGAAATCCGCCGACTGACCCTGTAATACGCGTCTTTCACCCTCTCGAATCATCCGCTGAAACGCGACCGCATCCAATTCGCTCAGCCAGGTCTGAACCTCGAAGTAACCGGGAGGCAGTTCGATCGCGAGTTGCATCTCGATGCACTCTCGCAACCGATCCATCACCACCGTCAACGGCTCTTGCGAGCCTAAGGTCAGCGTGATTCGATACTGTCGAAGACGCCTCAGCGTCTCTTCCCGCATGATTCGGACCAATTCGAACTTCGTATCGTGGTCCACGTACATCGGCACCACTTCGAGTAACCGCATTACGGTTTGGCCGACCTGGCGCACCTCGCCCTGTCGCCAAGCCGCCATCGTGCGTTTCGCGTAGGCATAGGCACCGTCTCCGTACCGCGTACGGTAGGTCGCCAGCACACGGTCGACCGTCGCCTGATCCATGTTGAAGAAGATGCGGGTGACTCGCTCGACAAGCGACCCGTACTTGTGAGACGCCTTCGACATGCGAATGCCCCCCGGCTCAAAGCGCGGAGGGCTGAGATTGGTCCACCGAACGCGGAAGGGCCGTCGAAAGCGGCGATAGAAGTCGTTCAGCGGCACTTAGTCCATTGTAGATTGATGATTGGGGATTGTCGATTTCGGACCACAGAAGTCACAAAATCTCAATCCTCAACCCTCAATTGCTAGGCCGACCGATTCCTAGCCGCCGACTCCGCCCGAATCGCGTACCGCACCACGAGGCCGAGCGGAATCCAGAACGGAGCGCTCACCAAGAGCCAAATGCCGCAGGTGGCGAGGAGGCGGAAGAAGCCGCCCATCGTGGACGTGGCCCCATTCCACGATTGGGCGAACCAGTTGGGATCGGTGGACGCGGCAATCGTTGGCGCGTCTTGCTCGAGGGTGAGGTCAATGTCGCTTAAGCTTGTCTGCTCGGAGAGGGTCTTCTTCTGGGCGAGCAAGCTCGCGATCTCGCCTTTGGCGATGTCGAGCGATTGCTGTGCGCCGATCGCGTCGGCGGTTTCCACTCGCTTCTTGATGATCTGCCGATATGACTCGATCTGCCCTCTGAGCGTTTCTACCCTGGCGTCTACGTCGACAACTTGGGTGGTCACGTCTTCCGACTTGATTGACTTGCTCAGTCGAATTCCGAGCGCCTCGATCTTCGAGATGCTGTCCTCGAACGTCCCGACCGCAACCTTGAGGCTCAGCTTCATCACTGGCTTGTCGGTCGCGAGGTCTGTGCTGGTCGTGCTGTCAACGTATCCGCCGGTTGCCGCAACGATCTTGCCGACCTCTTTTTCGGCCTTCTCGATGCTAGGAACCCGCACGCCGAGTTCCGCCTTGCGAATCACAGATCGGTTGGAGAGAACGCTATTTGTCAGCTTACTGGGCACGCCGACGTTCGTTTTCTTGATCATCGACACGCTGCGCGAGGCAGCGTATGACGCTGCACCGGCGGAAGGAGTGGAAGAGACCGCCTTTTCGGTCGCGGCCATGGATGAGGCACCGGAAGTATCGGCGGCCTCATCTCTTGACCCGCAACCGACCACGACCAGCGCGGCGATCGCCAATGCGATAAAGCTAATTGAGAGTTTTTTCATGTTGCACCTGTCTGCTCAGGTGCGTGTCAGGGCCGGCGAATAACGTTCATTCGTCCGTTAGCCGTGGGCCGTTCTCCGTAAAGACGGTAAACGGAAAACTGCTAACCGAAAACGGACTAGTGATTCGTCCGAGCGCTGACGTTGTTCACGTCGCTCGGGTGGGCCTGGGAGGCGGGGGAGTTGTTGTTTCCGAAGCCTGGGGCGGCGCCTGCGCCGTTCTCTCCGGGCTGCTGGCCGGAGCCATTGGCGGCTTGGTTCAGGATGGGGTCAAGCTTGTCGTTCGTTCCCGACCGCTCGCCTTCGGCGTAATGGGTCTTTGGCTTCAGGCCGCCGGTCGCATCGGCAAGGCCAGCTGACCCGTATTTGTCTGAATTCGTCTGACCTTCAACCGGCTTGCCGGTTGGCGCAGTCGCCGAAGCGAAACTCTCGCCACCCTTGAAGCGGCATCCACTGAGAACAACCAAAGCACAGGCGAGGATTGCGAGACGACTCATTGGCAATAACGATACCCTGGTTCGAGTTCAGGGCGCGGGGAAGCATGACTGGCGCGATCGCCTAAGCACTCGAATGCTCTGACAGGGCCTCACTTGCTGCGAACATGTTGGCGATGTGGCCCACTTCTCGGACCCAACGAAGCCTCTAAGAAACCTTGTACGCTCCGCTCATTCAACGAAATATCTGGGCGAAGTCAGTGCCGTCAATTATTTATACAGCGCCCGGACCAGGCCGTAGAAGTCGGCAAGCTCGTACTTGGGTGAATCGTCGGTCGTGGGAAACTCTTCGCCGCACGTTCGGACCGCTACCAGCTTCTGTTTGGGCAAAACGAGGATCCATTGGCCACCCCAGCCGTTTGCGTAAAACCCGTCAATCGCGCTCGACGGTCTGTCGATTGACGCGATGGTGGCGGCAATGTAGTTGAGGTTGCATTGGCGCTTGATGAGATAGGGCGTTCCCCCTGCCTGCCGAATGATATCGAGGCCCAACTCTCGGTACCCGGGCCACCGTTGACGCTTGAGCGGCTTGAGGCGCTGGACGACATCGTTCGGCCAACCGAGGTCGGATAGCTTTGTCATAGAGCTTTCGTCGAAGGTGAACGCGGGTCTGCACAACCACCAGAGCAGCCCGTACTCTTGGCCGACACCGGCGTTACTGGAGGTCGTGGCCATATCGATATAGCGCTTCGATACGATCTGCTTGCCCTTCCACCTACCTCCCTGCAACACGAGCTGGCCAATCTTAGCCATGCCCGCTGGGAGTAAGGCTAGCTCCGCAGAGCCATGCGGGTTGCCGTCCGCATCCTTTTCCCAATTCCAAACTTTGATGCCGAGCGGCTTGAACAGTTTTCTATTGACATACCTGTCCATTGGCTCGGCGGCAGCTCGGCGCACGACGCCAGAAAGGAGATCGACCGCCCGATTGTTGTATTCGAACTTGGATCCCGGTTTCTCGATGACGGGTGCGCGCAGGGCGGCGGCGACTCGGTTCGGTGGCTGCGGGTCTTCGATGTAGTCCTGGATCCCGGAAGTATGGGTCAGAAGCATCCTAATCGTGACGTCGTCTCTTCCCTCGCCTTTGTAGGTTGGAAAGAAGCGTTGCACTTTCTCATCGACGCTCGAAATCCTGCCCTCGTCGATCAACATGCCGATCGCAAGCGAGGCAATAGATTTGGTCGCCGACATCAGGTTGACTAGCTCATCTTTCGGCCCAAATTCGCGGCTCACCACTGGCTTTCCGTCGCGTAGCACGAGCAAGGACCAGGTGCGCGACTCCCTGCACCTCTTGACTAACCTTTCGACCGCCGCATGGTCGGGCCCAGTTTGGGGGGCGAGGACGACGGCGAGAATCAGGGCGAGCACTGGGCAATTATGGTTCAGGCGGGGTGATTGAAGGCGTCGCCGGTCCCAATCTAGGGTTCAGCGATCGGCCCGTCACCCCCGCCCCAAAGGGCGAGGGGTTCCCGAACGCACTACTAGTAAGAAACGTCGACCGCTTCTTCGTTGCCGGTGACGCTACTCTTGTAGATTGAGTCGAAGATCGCATTCAAGATGAGGCCGTTCATGCCGGGGACCGGTGACGTCTTCTCGTTGATGATCGCATCGACGAATGCCTTGATCTCATCCACGTGAGCGGACTCGACGTGCGGGATGTTGGCGGGCTTCAGGTTGAAGAGCTGTCGATCCTGCTCGGTGTAGATCTCGACGGGGTCGTCTCCGCCCGCCTTCACCAGCGCGCCGGCCTTGGTGCCGAAGAGCTGGGTGCGCATCGGATCCCCTTCAAGGTTGCCCATGAACGAGCTTTCGAGGGTAACGACGGCGCCGTTGTCGAACTTGATCATGCCGACCGCGAAGTCCTCAACCGTGAACTTGGTGCGATCGTAGTCGCCCCATTGGTTGAAGAGCGCCGGGTTTTTGCCCATCGTGTCCCACGTTTTGCCGGTGGCGCTGACGGGCTTCGGATAGCCCATGAGGAACAACGTGAGGTCGAGGATGTGTACACCGATATCGATAAGCGGACCGCCGCCCTGCTTTTCCTTGTCGATAAACACGCCCCAACCGGGAACGCCTCGTCGACGGAGGGCCTGCGCACGGGCGTAGTAGATGTCGCCCATGTTGCCGCCGTCGATATACGTCTTCATGAAACGGGCGGCGCCGGTGAAGCGCTGCTGAAGCGCGACCTGGAGGATCTTGCCGCTCTCGTCGGCCGCCTTGCACATGCGGCGGCATTCATCGGCGTTCATGCCGAGGGGCTTCTCGCAGATCACATGTTTGCCCGCCTTAAGAGCGGCGACAGTGGGTTCCACGTGGTAAGCGTTCGGGGTGGCGACCGAAACCGCATCGATCTCCGGGTCTTTCAGAAGCTCGCGATAGTCGGTATAGGTCTTGCCAACGCTGTACTTCTCCGCTGCCGTTTTCGCGGTCTCCGGGTTGACGTCGCACACCGCGACCATCTCACATAACTCGGGCATTGAGGCGTAGCCTCTCATGTGACAACCCTGGGCGATACCGCCGCTACCGATGATTCCTATCTTGAGTTTCTTGGACATATCCGCGTCGATCCTTCCCTAGAAGTGGGACCGAAAAAGAATACACCGAAGAAGGTCTAGGAAACGGGCGTCCGAGGCGGATTTGCGTTCCGAATTGCGAGCCAGGTTCCAATTCCCACGATTGCCGCAAGGACTGACCAAAAGACGATGTGTGGCATCTCTCGAGCATCAAAGTTGGCGATGCCGACGTTCACGTCGTAGTTGTGGGTGGCCAGGAAAGCCAGCTTCACCCCCACCCATCCTACGAGCACGTAAGCGACGTGATCGAGGATCGGATAACGGTCGATGACTTTTATGAACGAGGCTGCGGCGAAACGGAGCAACACGATGCCGATGACCGCGCCTACGTACACCACCCAAACCTTGTCGTGCCGATTACCCACAAACGTTACGCCTGCCAGCACACTGTCCACCGCGAACGCCATATCGGTGATCTCAACCGCGAAGACGGTGCGCCAAAAGCTCAGGCCAGCCGGCTTCACGTCTTTGGGGTTTTGGCGCTTGAGAAAGTGCTTGAAAGGAAGAAATAGAAGGTATGCGGCGCCCGCCGCCTGAAGCCACCAGAGCCGAAGGACGAAACTGGCGAGGAGGATCGCGATAAGTCGGAACGCGAAAGCACCCACCAAGCCGTAAAGCAGTGCCTTCTGCTGCTGGCCTTTCGGCAGATGGCGAACCATGATCGCCAAGACGACGGCGTTGTCGGCAGAAAGCAGCCCTTCGAGCAGCACCAGTGCAACGACTGATGCAATATCGCTCGTCTGAAAGGACTGCCCGAGGAACACGAGATTTACTACGTGCCCGAGCCCCCAACGGCTTCTGTCACAATTGGGAACAAGACCGAACTATGCCCACCTACGTTTACGAATGCTCGAAGTGCAACGACGTTTTCGAAGTCGAACAGCGAATCGTCGAAGATGCCTTGACCGATTGCCACTGCGGTTCCCAGGGAACCGTCAAGCGCATCATCCAGCCAATCGCGGTGATGTTCAAGGGCTCTGGCTTTTACGTCAACGACTCCAAGGGGTCGACTGCCCCTGCCGCTGAGACGAAGCCCGCCGAGGTGGCTCCCGCTCCTACTCCCGAGGCGGCACCTGCCGCTGCCGCTCCGACGACAGAAACTTCCAAACCGGCCGAAGTCAATGTCGCGCCACAAAAGGAGACCCCCTAGCGTAACGCCGACGCCCTCGCCGATGAGCGACCGAGCGGCTCCGAGGCATGTTCGCACCGGTGGGCGTCTCCTTGCTCGAGGCTCCCATCCAAACGATCTTATTGCCTTGAACCACGACCGTTTGGTCGGGAATGACTCGTTCCCGATCCATCGGGACCACATTCACGTGAGTGAACGCGATCGGAGCGGGGGCTGCGGCGAGGGCTAACAAAGCAATGGCGCAAGGGTTCATTCCTTGCGCCATTGTGGAGAGGGGGCAACGTCCGCGACTTGAACGATAGAAACGAAACTAAGACTGCGGTTTGAACGCCTTGAGCTCGTCCTCGGTCGAGGGCACTTTGATCGTGCCGTCGATGATCTTCTTTTTGATCTCGTCGAGCTGCTTGAGCACATCGGCCGGGATCTTGTCCTTCGTGTACTTCATCTCGCTCAGTCCAACTCCGTCTGCCTTGAGGTCGTAATAAGTCGTGCCCGGCTTGAAGGCGTTGTCCTTGACATCCTTGATCGTGGCGAACACCGCATTGTCGACATGCTTGATCATCGAAGTAAGAACCGAACCGGGTGCTTCCGCGTCCTGATCGCTATCGACGCCGATGGCGTACTTCCCGGCGTCCTTGGCGGCCGCGATCACTCCAAGTCCGGCTCGACCAGCGGCGTGGTAAACGATGTCGGCACCGCTTAAAAAGAGGAACGAGGCGCTTGTCTTGGCGAGGCCAGTGTCGTCCCAGCTTTCGATGTACTTCGCGGGCAAGACCTCGATTTTGGGGTTCGCGGTCTTTGCGCCGGCAATGTAGCCGCTCTCAAACTTCTTGATCAGGGGAGTGGTTTGGCCGCCGAGGAAGCCGATCTTGCCCGTCTTGCTCATCTTGCCAGCGAGGAAGCCGGCGAGGAAGCTGCCCTGCTCTTCAGCGAATCGCAGTGAGCGCACGTTGGGCAAGTCGAGGGAGTCGTCGATGATGGCGAACTTAATCTCTGGATACTTCGGCGCAACTGCCGCCAAGGCATCCTTCTGAGCGAATCCGACCGCGAAGATGACCTTGCAACCCTGATCAGCAAGGGCGGTGAGGTTGGTCTCGTAGTCCTTCGCGCTCTTGCTGTCGACCTTTTTGGAAGTCGTGCCGAGTTCCGTTTCGGCACGCTGGATGCCTGCGTTGGCGCTGTCGTTGAATGATTTGTCGCCAATTCCGCCGCTGTCGAAGACGATGCCCACGAGAGGACCATCCTTCTTCGCCGACGGGGCCGAACCGGTAGTGCCCGACTCTGCAGCCTTGTCCCCGTTACATCCTGTCAGGACTACCAAGATGGCAGCCGCCCCTAATACCCACTTACCTAGTTTCAAATCCATCTTCCTCCAACCCCTCAGCGGGTAAACTGCAAGGATTATGGCGCATGGTCTGTACCGTGCCGCCCTACCCGACCCGAACGAATTAGGAGCAACATTTGATCACCTGCCAACTCACGAAGCTCGAAACCGCCCTGGACCAAATTAAGAAGTCATATCCGAAGCTCGTGCCTGCAGACGCGGCGCTCATCGCCAGCGCCCTCACCCTCACCGGACGCCATGCAATCGCTCTCTACGAAGGCGAGCAGTACATCTGGCCCGACGATAACGAGAAGCTCACCGCCGCCATGGTGCCGCAGGTTCTCCAGTTCAACGAAGCCATCGAAGCCAACGCCCCCAAGCGGGTCTCCAAGACCGCGGTTGAGGAAGAACCGGTGATGGTCAACGTCGGCCTCATGCCGAACTTCAGCGCCGGAGAGCGAATCCTCGTCGGACGAGATGAGCTTAAGACCGCCCTCAGCGACATCCTCCAGGGTGGCGTCGAGTTCGTTTACAGCAGCATCGACATCGGCTGGCAGTGGGGCCTCGACCGAGCCAACTGGAACACGATCGCTGACCACGAGGTTAGCCGACGTATCAAGATCAAGGCCACCTTCACGGAAGGTGCCGTCGGCGTCGAGATGGGCATCACCGGTCCTAAGAAGCGAGCCGCCAAGGCAGCCAAAGTCGTCGACCCTGAGCCAGAGCCTGAGCAGGAAATCATCGACGAAGCCCAATTCGCAGAGTAGTAACCGTAGCGTCGACGCCCTCGTCGATGTTCAGGAAACGAAGGACATCCGATTCGCTCGGATGTCCTTTTCTTTTTAGGCAACCGTGCCCGCTTGATTCACATGCGTCGACGTCAGGACGATCGACGAGGGCGTCAGCGCTACATCAGAAGTCAACGGGGCGCAGGTAATACTCGCCGATGGCGGTGCTGCTTAGCATGGCGACCGTCGGCAACCGACGCTTCCAGTGAGTGGATGAAACTCGCTTGGAAACGAGCGCGACCTCGTCCCGCGGAAAGCCCAGCTTGACCAGCGCATCCGCCGAATAGCCCTGAGTCATGGAGTGCAGGATTCGATCCGCTTTCGCGTAGGTAATCCCGAAGTCGCTCTCATCGGTCTGTCCCTTGATGAGGTCGGCGGTAGCGGGTTTCTCCACGATCTCCCTCGGGACCCCCAGCTCGCGAGCGACCGCCCAGACCTGGGTCTTGAAGAGGTCACCGAGAGGATTAATGGGTGGCGAGTCGTCGGCGTGCCAGGTGTAGTAGCCGAAGAGGCGTTCAGACTTATTCCCCGTGCCAATGGGCAATCCACCCAGCTTCTGGCTCTGGTCAAAAAGGACGATCATTCGGCTGCGGGCGCAGATGTTGCCCAATCGGCCTGGCGCAACATCCGCCTCGAACGCAGAAACGTATCCGTCAACCATGCCCGTTATCTCGATCGTCCGCGCGTTGATGCCGAGATCGGATACGACCAGGTTCGCGTGGTCCACGCTCTCCTGGCTCGAGATCTTGTATGGCATCCGGTAGGCGAACACATTCTCGGGTCCGAAGGCGCGGGCGCAGAGGTAGGCGACCACCGCCGAATCGACTCCTCCTGAAAGCCCCAATACGGCCTTTGTGATTCGCCGGCGGCGTATGCATTCGTCCTTCAGAAATCGGACCAGCCAATCGGTCACCAATGGAGCGTTGATCGAGAGGCACTGATCGCTGTTTGGGTCGAATCCTTGAGCTCGAATTACAGGCAGCATTCTTATCGTTTCCTACGTGATGACCAGCACCAAGAACAAGTCGCCATCACCTCGACCGAATATGAACGGCTTGTTGAGGGTACAAAGTCCCCATCGGTGAGTCGAACCCTCCAGATTTGTCGTCGCTTGCTGTAGATTAACCTAACAGCGGATGCTGAGGTTCAACGCAACACCGTCGTTGGGGAGCTAGGAAGCTAGCTAGGAGCCAAAGAGTAAAAGATGTCCGGAAACACTAGATTCGCATTGACACTGTTCGGGGTGGTAATCGCCGGGTGGGTGGCTTGGCAGTTAGTCACTGCCCTTCTCCACACGCTACTTTCCCTCCTGGTGCCGATAGTGATCGTGGGAGCCATTGCAATGGGGCTATATCTTGTAATCAGCCGAAAGGCTTTAGGCGGCGGACGAAGAACCCTTCCCTAGCAGGAACTCACCAAGATTTGTCGAAGAAGCAGGGCTATGTTATCGGCCCTGCTTCTTTTTGCGTCAGCCCAAGGCCCATCGGAGATCACGCGCGACACCTATGGCGTCCCGCACATCTCCGCCTCGACGGTTGACCAAGCGTTCTTCGCGGCTGGCTATGCCACCGCGCAGGACCGAATGTGGCAGATGGAAAGCAGCCGCCGCCTCGCACGCGGCAAGATGGCCGAGGTCTTCGGCACCCAATACGTCGCCTCCGACAAGGAGGTTCTCCAGACCGGATACACGGACGCTGAGCTACAGGGCCAATTCGACAAGCTTTCCCCGTTCTCCCGGCAAATCATCGACAAGTACGCCGATGGCGTAAACGCCTTCATTGCGAATGGGAAGCTGCCCGAGGGTTTTGCGAAGGCGGGTTACCAACCGGAGAAGTGGACACGCCTCGACTCGGTGGCGATCGCCGTTCGCCTCCTGCAGACGTTCGGTAAGGGTGGTGCTGGAGAGCTCCGAAACATGGCGCTCTTTGGGTACCTGCAAGGACGACCCAACCTTAAAGGCAAGGAGTTGGACGTCTTCGACGACTTCGCATGGCAGAACGACCCCGAGTCGCCTACCACGATCTCAAACGCAGACGATCCGCTCGCCGCCGCCCACCCCGCTTTCTATGCGCCGGATAGAGCAGCGACGGTCAAACATCTCGCCCAACTTCCCAAGCTGAGCCTCTTGGACTTGCTCCCTGCCATCCGAATGGCGAGTCGAGAAGAGTCCACCCGTGTGGCCGAAATATCCAATGTCGTCTTCAAGACGGGCAGCTACTGCGTGGTCGTCGGGAAGCAGCGGTCGGCCGATGGAACCCCCATCCTGCTTAACGGGCCCCAGATGGGCTTCAGGACGCCTTCAATCGTCCATGAGATGTCGATCGAGGCCCCCGGGCTCTCGGTGGTCGGTATGGACCTCCCAGGCGTCCCTGGCGTGCTCATCGGACACACGAAGGCATTCGCTTGGGGACTCACGAGCGGCGTAGCCGACACCGACGACATCTTTTCCTACAAAGCGTCTGGCCCGAACGGCTACATGTATGGTGACCAAACCAAAACGATCCAAGAAATCCATCAGACCCTGAAAGTTAAGGGTGGGGCGGACACCGATGTCGTGCAGAAGCGAACCGAAGATGGTCCGCTTGTTCTCGAGGCCAAACCTCAGGGCTACATTTTCGCCAAGAAGACCAGCTATTGGGGTCGGGAGATGGAGAGCTACGATTCGGTCACCTCTCTCTGGACGGCCAAAGGAACGCCGGGAATCATCAGCTGCCTAGACAAGGCGACGATGAGCTTCAACTACTTCTTTGCCACCTGCGAGGGAGACATCGGCTACCGCTACTGCGGCCTCGTCCCGATGCGAGCCGAGGGCCTCGATCCGCGCTTCCCCACTCCCGGCTCACCGCAAAACGCCTGGAAAGGATTTGTGCCTCTCGCCCAAATGCCGCACGTAACCAATCCGAAGTCCGGCGTGATCTACAACTGGAACAACAAGCCGGTCTCGTGGTGGCCCAACTTCGACACCCCTACCTGGGGTCGCATCTTCCGCAACGAGGCGATTGCCCCTCTGCTTACCAAGCCAAAGCTCAACACCCAAGACGTAGAGATGGTCCCTTGGACAATCGCACGCACCGACGAGACCTGGCCGTTCTTCAAGCCCTTCTTGCCTGCTGGCGGTGCGCTTGAGTCGTTCGATGGACGCCTGACCGACGGCTCTCGGACGGCTGGAATCTACAAGCAGTTTGTGGACGCATTGCGAAGCGAGATCTTCCTTGGCACGACCGGCAACTTCATCGCTCCGTCCTACTTCCAACTCGTGGGCCAACCCTCCGTGATGCTGAGGGCCCTACAGGGGAAGACGAAGATCAACTATCTCGCTGGCCGCAAGGCGAGTGACGTAGTCAGCGCCGCCCTCGCGAAAGTGAACTCAGGTGGGCGATACGGCGCCCCAAGCATCGCCGTCCCCGGCGAACCGCCGATCCCCTACTTCAACCGAGGAACCTACATCCAGGTGGTGGAGTTGCTGCCGGACGGTCCTAGTGGACGAAACGTATTGCCTCCCGGCATCGCGGAGACGGGCGAGCATAGCCTCGACCAGGTGCCACTTTCAAGGGCTTGGGTCTACAAGCCGATGCACTTCGGCGGGAAGTAGTTGGCCGTTCTCGTCGAGGCAGTGTGCTGTTCTCTGGAGGACTGCATCGCCGCCGAACAAGCGGGCGCCGACCGCATCGAGCTCTGTTCAGCCCTCGAGGTCGGGGGCTTGACTCCTTCGACGGGCTTGGTTGCCGCCGCGAGTCAGCGCGTGAATATCCCGATCATGGCAATGGTGAGACCCCGAGCCTCTGGCTTCTGTTACAGCCAGCTCGAGTTCGAGACGATGGAGCAGGATGCGATCGCCCTTCTTGAGTCCGGGGCAGACGGAATCGTGTTCGGGTTCCTCCACGAAGATGGATCGATCGACCGCGACCGAACCTCCTCGATGTCCCGGGGCCGAGAGGCCGTCTTTCATCGTGCATTCGACGCTACAAGCAGTGCTGCAGAGTCGCTAGACGTTCTTGTAGATTGCGGGATTCGCCGAGTTCTCACGAGTGGACACGCCCGAACCGCGCTTGAAGGGGCGGCCTGCCTAAGTGAGTTAGTCGAGGCTGCCGGAGACAGGATCGAGATTCTCGTTGGCGGGGGAATTCGGCCGTCAAATGTGGTCGAAGTCTTGAAAGAGACCGGCGCCCAGCAGGTGCATTTGGGCCCCGTTGAAGAAGCTTTCGATCAGAGCGCAGGCAAAATGTATGGCGAGACATACACGCGCCTGGATGCAGAGGCCATCCGACAGGTGAGACAAAACTTAGATCGCTCTCGCGATCTGTAGCCGGTAGCTTTAGCCGAAGCGACCCTCCCGGGCTTCGCCCGAGCGATCTAAAACAGAAAGGCCCTCGACGAAATCGAGGGCCTTTGAAGGAGCAGACGAATCTACTTCTTCGTGGGTGGCTGAACACCGCTGGTGGCGTCCTTCTTGCCTCCGCCCATCTTCGCGACCTCGTCGGCCGTGAGAGCCCGACTGAGGTTGTTGCGAAGCTGAGCATCCTTCTCTTTCGGCAAGTCGGTGTTGCTACCGCTGTTGTTGCAGCCGAGGAGCGTGCAGGCGGCCAAGACCGCCGCGACTAGTGGGAGGCTAGCTTTGATCTGCATTTACGGAATCTCCGGAGATGCGTACTTGAGATACTTGACAGTGCCATTGCTGACCGTTCGCGAGTGCAGGGCAAGCCACTGCTCGGCTCGGGCATGGCCATCTACATAAACCGAGACATTGATTCCCTTGGGGAACGTGGTCGGTTCGTAGACGCTGGTGGAATAGACGCCCGCTTCGACGCCGGCCGTTCCGGTTCGGCCAGCTGGGCCACAGGTCATGTTGGCATCGCCAAAGAGGTTGAACGGAGCGTCGCCCCAGTATCGATAGGCCTCGTCGGGATTCCAGTCCTGGTGCCACATAAGGTCAACCGTATTGGACTGGGTGATCATCAGGGTATCTGCCGGTCGGGTGACCGCAGTGCCGCTCATCGAAGGAGCGCTTGACTTGTAGTACTGAGCGGACCACATCCAAGTGCCCGGCTCGATGTTGGCGCCGCCGATACCGCTTCGACCCCACTTCTCGCCGCCCGTGATCTGGGCTCGAGCAGCCGGGTTGTATGCGCCCATCGCGCAACCGGAGAGATCGTTGGGATCGCTCGGGCATGCGTTAGAGGCATCTCGGCGGGTCGGCATCGCCCACTGGCTATTCAAGATGAACGGGTTGTCCGTGATCTTGGCCGGGGTGAACGGATCCATCAGGATTCCCGTGTTCTTGATGTACGGGAAACAAAGGACGGCAAAGCCGCGCATTGCCCACTCTCCGTTGTAAGTCACGGCCGGGCTAAAGACGTCGTCCGAGTCTCCCGCGTACATCAGCTGGGAAAGCCCGAACTGCTTCGCATTTGAGATAAGCGACGTCTTTTTGGCAGCAACTTTTGCCTGCGCAAAGACGGGGAAAAGAATGGCGGCAAGGATGGCGATAATCGCGATCACCACGAGAAGCTCAATGAGCGTGAACGCGTTTTGGCGATGATTATTCATATAGGTCTCCAAGGCTCTAGGCTAGGTTCCAAAAAACTATCTTTCGATTCGGATGAGACAGGCAAGCAATGCACCGAATACATTTGCGGATTCAACAATCAATCAAATATTTGTTAACTACGGACAGTTAACGACAGAAGGTGTCCAGGTGTCCAGAACTTCGTGGGTGGCGCTGGTTTTCTTGGTCCAGCGCCACCGTTTGAAGGTTTTAGTTTCCAGCCGCCGGGGGCTGAGTCGTTTGGCCGGCGGGCCTCTTCGACTGACCTGCTCCCTTTGGAGGGCCAGAACCGGGGGCCTTGAGACCATCGGTCATGATGCTGTGCATCTTGTTCTCTTCTTTTGCCGACATCTTGCCATCGCCGCATCCGAAGAGCGACAAGAGGGCGAGAGCGCCGATGAGAAGGGTTGACTTACGCATTTACTGTCCGCCAGCCGGCCAGAACGCCTTTATCGCTCGCTTGCCGCCGCCGATGTCGACCGTGGTCCCCATCAGTTGCTTCCAAGGCGACGATTTCACGTGACCATCGCAACCTGCCCAAGCCGTTTGACCGGTAGGCAGAGATACGGCTTGACCGCCAGGGAACGCGAAGTATCCGGCACCAGGTCCGTCTCCCGCACTCTTACGGGCCATCGGTCCGCAGATCGTGAAGTTCGCACCGTAGGTGTTGTACTCAGGAGCGCCCCAGTACAGATCGAAGTTGTCCGGGTTATCGTTGGCGTCAAGATAGTCGCCATAACCAGGGTTCATCTGCCACATGAAGTCGTAGGTGCCAGACTGAGCGAGCATAACCTCGTCCGCCGGGCTGGCGACCGCAGTGGTGCTCAAGGACGGTGCACCACCGTACTTGTAGCCTTGGGCTGCCCAAACGACACCTTCAGCTCCGCCTGCGGGATTGCCAACGCCACCGATACCGTCGTAGTACCATCGCTGACCGCCGGTCATCGCGGCGCCAAGCGGGTGGGTTCCGAATGTCCAATCGTCGGGGCTGGTGCTCCATTGAGTTGCCGATCGCTGAGGTGGCATGCCCCAAAGGCCGTAGAGGGCCCAGCCGGTTCCTGCGTTGTCGTCCGCGAGTCGGTCGGGGGTTATCGGACCGGTCGGGTCCAGCAGCAACTGCCAGCTCTTCATATACGGCTGGCAGAGGAATGTCCAAGGGTGGGCATTCCAACTAAGCGCGTCGAAAGAAACGGTGAGAGGCAGAAGGTCGTCCGAGTCGTTCGAATACATGATTTCTGCAAGGGCAAGCTGCTTGGCGCCACTGATGGCAACCGAGCCCTTAGCCGCACGCTTCGCCTGAGCGAAGACGGGGAAAAGGATTGCAGCAAGAATCGCAATGATCGCAATAACAACGAGGAGTTCGATGAGTGTGAAAGCACTCTTCTTTGAATGAGTCATGAATTTAACTCCACTTGGGGGCCGGCTTTGGGGCCGGGGTCGTGGTCCTTGTTCGGGGGCGCCGTGGAGCCAGCAATGGCGAGCGGAGCATCTAGCAGGACGTGTCGATAGGTCATGGAATCTCCCTTTTGGATCCGCTCAAAGAGCAGCTCCGCGGCGATTTCCCCAATTCGTGAAAAGTTCTGATGGACCGTCGAAAGGGTTCCCCCACCGGGGACCCAACGAAGCAAACCATCGAACCCGAATACGGACACTTGGTCCGGAACACGAAAGTTAAGGCGGCTCAATGCATCCATGGCATGGAGCGCCAAAGTGTCGTTTACGGCAAAAATTGCGGTGGGCGGGTTTTCAAGCCTCATGAGCGAGGCGATTACTCGGTCAACCCCGGCGCCATCTGACTCGCCCGGTTCCACCATAAGGGGCGGAGCGTAGTCGGTCGAATAGCGCAACCCGGCTTCCTCAAGGGCTCGGCGATAGCCGATGACTCGCTCGCGCACACTCGAGACCTCTTCAAGGTTGGACAGGCACGCGATCCGTCGGTGCCCCAACTCGATGAGATATCGCACCGCCTGAAGGGCAGCGGAAACGTTTTCGGTACCAACGAAATCGGCCTCAATCGCCTCTGGCGGCTTTCGGTCGAGGAATACGAGCGGCATTGCCGCTTCTCGCGCCGCCTCAATGTAAGAAACGTTGTGTCGTCCTCCCAGGTACCACATGATGGTCCCTGCACACGCCGGATCCTTCGCCGTCTCCTGAAGGAATCGAGCCTCCGCTTCGTGGACTTTCTCCCAGGTCGTATCGTGGGCGGAGGCGACGACTACGCGCAAGCCACTGCCATGCATTCCCCGCTGAATCCCTCGGAAAATCGAAGACGCCGCATAGTCATCCACATATGGCCAAAGCCAAACCGAGATATGGTCTGTTTTGGTCTGATCAACCGTACCGTGGGGCCGTCGAACAGCAGAAGAAACGACCGGACGGTGGCGCGGACGAGCCACAACCACGCCTTCGTGGGTCAAGATTTCGACCGCCTTGCGGATAAGCGATCGGCTCACCTGGAACTTCGCCGCGAGGTCGCGCTCGCTAGGCAAAGCCTTCCCAGCAACGATGTCGCCAGTCTGAATCTGGCGTTTGAGGGAAATCGCGACCGCACCGGCCATAGGGGAGTTCTGCCTCAAGCAGTCACCTCCGAAGACTCCTGCCAGGAGCGGGAGATGACCACATCCAACCAAACACTGCTAGAGTGGACCATCTGGACTTTCAATATATCACGCCTTTGAGCCGCATCAAAGTTGTTTTCTTAACTTCACCCGACCTGAAGGACCAAATACTTGCCTCTCGGTCGGCGGGTCGTTGACCAAAGAATGCCAAACGTGCTTCCTCGCTTACACCTGACCGAATACACTGGGGCCGGTGACACGGACAACCGGAGCAGAATCAGAACTGACCCTTAGCCCAATCGGCCATGTCCGCACGGCAAGCCGTTTGAAGTTCGACTCTCCCCATCAACCTGATCCCAAGTCAGACGAAGTCAATCATATCGAGCTGATGCCGGGTCGGCAGTTCGAACTTGCCCTCCAAGATCTTGAGGGTTTCGACAAGATCTGGCTGGTTTCTTGGTTTGATCAAAACCGGACGTGGCGCCCTCGAGTCTTGCCCCCGAGAGGGCCAGCCAAACGGCGTGGCGTCTTTGCAACCCGGTCGCCCCATCGTCCAAATCCTATTGGCCTGACTTGCGTTTCGTTGCTAGAGGTTTCCGGCCGGATACTTACGGTAGGTGCCCTGGACTTGACAGACGGCACTCCCATACTCGACATCAAGCCTTATCTGCGAACTGTCGATTGCTATCCAGACAGCAAGCTTGGATGGATCGAGGATATTGAGCGCGCCGAGTCGAGCACGCTCCCCTTCCACATAAGCGTGAAACCACTCGCTGAAAACCAGCTGACTTGGCTCAGAGAAGAGTGGAACGTAGATTTCACCGAACGCGCTTTCGACATCTTGTGTCGAGATCCCAAGCCCCATCGGACGCGCCGAATCCTGCAATTGGCCGAGAACCGCTATCGAATCGCCTGCGGTCCCTGGCGAATGTACTATCGCCTTGAAGGCGGTGTCGTACTTATTGAAGAGATCGCCAGCGGCTTTTCAGAGGAAACCCTTGAGTCATCCGTTAGCGAGACGAGCCCCGACCATAAGATCCATGTGGCCTTCCGTATTTTGGATTGGTCTGGCTAGGGCATCTCGTCACAGCTACAAGAATGCCATGTTGCCACTGAATCCAGGTGTGTTGAGATGCCGCCTGGGAAGGCGGCACCAAGCGTACTATTCTCGCCGCAGGGCAATGATCGGGTCGAGTTTCGCGGCGCTCATCGCCGGGTACAGGCCGAAGACCACCCCAATGAATGCGGAGAAGATGGCGGCACCGATTCCCGCGGTGATCGGGAACGGGGTGGGGAGGCCGCCTGCGTTCGGCCACTTCATTGAGGCAGTGGCGATTGTGACGATCATGCCGAGGCAATAGGCGATCGTCATGCCGATGAGGCCGCCGACCAGCGACAATGTTGCCGCTTCAACGATGAACTGGGTAAGGATCGAGCCCCTCTTCGCACCAACCGCTTTTCGCAGGCCGATCTCCTTGGTTCGCTCGGTAACCGACACGAGCATGATGTTCATGATGCCGATGCCACCGACTAAGAGAGACAGGGCCGCGATTGCGGCCAGCACAATGCCGGCTACCCCGAAGATGTTGCTGAACACCGCGGTGATCGACTCTTGCGAGTCCAGACGGTAGATGGGTCGATTGTTCGACTTCACCATCATCGCCTCCCATACCGCTTCCATCGCGTCATTTACCTTCACGCCCGGCTTCGGGCGCATCGAGATCATCATCAGCTTGTTGCCGCCAACCCACTTATCTTGGGCGGTGGTGATGGGAATGAGGATATCGCGGGCGTTTGTGCCGCCCATGATGTCAACGCGATCCGTCACGCCAATGACCTCTAGGGCAAGATCTCTGAACTGAACGTACTTCCCTATGGGATGCCCTTCAGGAAAGAGCCGCATGCTGAGTTCGGGGCCGATGACGGCGACGTTGGCGCGGTTGGCTACATCTTCCTTGGTGATCGTGCGACCTTCGGTAAGGTCCATGCGATTCATCACGGTGTACTTGTCGTCCGAAGCGTAGATGCGGGGGTTGTCGACGACATGCTCGCCGACGAAGATCTTCTGCTGAGGAACCTGGACAATCGGGGCCGCCACATCCAGCAGCTTCACTCGATTCGTCAGGTACGAGACGTCATCGGTCGTGAGGCCATCGTACTTGCCTAGGGTCTGACGGTGGTTCCTACCCGGATCGAAGACGATGAACATCGTGTCCGAGCCAAGTTTTTTGAACTGGTTCGTCATGTAGAACTGGAACCCGTTCGAGATCATGACGATAATCGTCACGCTCATCACACCGATGATCACCCCGAGCATCGTGAGGAATGCGCGCAGTTTGTGCAACCGCAGCATATCCAACGCGATGAAGACGCTTTGAAGAAAGCTCAAGGCCCGTCATCTCCGCCCATCTGCATCATTCCCTGTCTCTTGGGGCCCGTGAACTTGGGTTTCTGGACCACATCGCCTACCTTCGCTCCGGAGAGGATCTCAATGTTTGCGCCGGAAGCGGACCCGACGGTGATGAACCTTCGGTCTGCGGGAGCCTTGGGCGGCCCAGCCATGTCGATGAACGACTTACCGGCCTCCTTGCCGACGAACTCCACGGGAAGAATGAGAGCGCCGTCGTGATGGATCACATCGAGCGAACATTTCGCCGACATTCCCGAGCGAAGCTTGGGATCGACCGCGTCGAGCCGGATCTCGACTTCGTATTTCACGACCGTGTCTGCCGAGGCGCCAGTTGCGGCGACCTTGCTGGCGGGGGCGATCTTTACGACCTTGCCCTTGAACTGATGGTCGGGGATGGCGTCTACGTCCACCTTCGCTTCCATGCCGACGGCCATCTTCGCGACGTCGATTTCATTCACGTCGAGCTTGATGCGCATCGAGCGTCGGTCTTCAATTTTGAGGATAGGCGTTCCACTCGAGAATCCAGAAAGGCCAGTGGCGAGTTCGCCAACTTCGAGTTCCTTCTTGGTGACGATGCCATCGATGGGGGCACGGATCTCGGTTTCCGAAAGCTGTCGGTTTGCGTCGCTGAGGACAGAGGAAAGCTGGGCAACCGTGGCCGCACTCTGCTCCTTCTGCTTCTCCATGACTGCCGGATCCATCAGCGCAGCTTTTGCCTTGTCGACGTCGGCGACGGCTGAAAGATAGGACTGCCGTTTCACTTCGTCTTGAATCGAATTTGCCCTTGCGGTGGTGAGCTGCGCTTGGGCGAGCCGGATGCTCTCGTTCGCCTTGGCGATGTCGGCTTTGATTTGGGCGTCGAGCTTGGCTCGGTTATCAATTGCAGATTGGGAGCGGGCTCGGGCAAGCTCGACTGTAAGTTTCGCATTCTCAAGAGTTCGGCCGGCAACAAAGCCCCTGGCTTCCAAATTGACTTGCCTCTGGTAGTCGGCCTCTGCGTTCTCGATATTGGCCTTCGCCTCTCTCACTGCGGTGTCGCTGGCGGTGATCTGGGTTGGCTGAACGCTGTCAACGAGACGAATCTTGTCCTGTTGGGCCGAAGCCAAGGCGGTCTGCGCCTGGGCAATCGCCGACTTGGTAAGAATGGGCTGGACATTAACTTCCTGCTCCATCTGCTTCAGTGCGGCCACCGACTGCTGATAGGCCGCCTTGGCGCTCAGCTTCCGCTGGGCGATTTCCAAGCTCGACCGCTGAACCGAACTCTGTGCTCCACGAAGCTGGGCCGCGTTCTGCTCGACGAGGAGAGACGTCTCCTTGGCATCGATGATCGCGATGAGTTGGCCCTGGGTGACATGATCACCCTCCGCAACGAGAAGCTTGGCGAGTCGGCCAGAGACTCGGCTCTTCACGTCAACAACCTTATCCGCGTCAACGGTGCCGGTCTCCACGACGGTGACGGCGAGCGTTCCCTTCGTGACAGTGGCGGTTGTGGAAGCCGACTTCGCAGCCGCTTCCATTGCCTTTTGAGCCTGAGCCTTCATGCTGTAGCCGCCGAACGCGCATAGCAAGAGAAGCAAAATGCCGATGGACCAAAGAACCTTCTTCATCGAATGACACCGATATTGCCACGTACGCCTATTGGATGGAAGGGGTTTAGGCCCTTTGGGGGTTAGCAAAAAGTGCGCAATTTCTAATCTGGGCTCGGAGCACTGGGCGGAGGGCACCGGGGGAACTTTCCCGGATAGAATCGGCTCCCTCTCCATGTGTGCCCAGCTCCCGGCACCCTGTGCCCTGATATAATTTAAGAGGAGACCCCGCAAAGATGCAAGACAGCTTCCCCATTCGCAAGGTAGACCACATTCGTCACTACGTCGGCAACGCCCGGCAGTCCGCGTTCTACTATCAAAACGTTTTTGGCTTCAGCATCACCGGATTCCACGGCCTCGAGACGGGCCAGAAGCATGAAGTCGACTACCTGCTAGAGCAGAACGACGTCAAGCTCCTGTTCAGCGCCCCTATCAGACCGGGTCACCCGATGGCCGACAAGATCGCCCAGCATGGCGACTTCGTCGAGGACATCGCCTTCGATGTCGATGACGTGGACTGGTCATTCAAGGAAGCGGTATCCCGTGGTGCGACGCCCGCACGAGAGCCGTATTCCCTTTCTGATGACAACGGCTCGGTTCGTCTCGCGTCGATCCACATTTACGGCGACACCCTCCACACCTTTATCAATCGGGACAACTTCAAGGGCCACTTTATGCCCAACTTCGAGCTCCGTAACGAGCCGGGCGACCCGATTGGAATTCAAGAGATCGACCACTGCGTAGGCAATGTGGAGATCGGAAAGATGGACTATTGGGTCCACTGGTACGAGAATGTTCTCGGGTTCAAAAACCTCATCTCGTTCGACGACAACGACATCTCCACTGAGTTCACTGCGCTAATGTCGAAGGTGATGTCCAACGGAAACGGCCGGGTCAAGTTCCCGATCAACGAGCCCGCCCAGGGCAAGAAGAAGAGCCAGATCGACGAGTACCTCGAGTTCTTCGGCGGCCCCGGCGTGCAGCACGTCGCCCTTCGAACCGACGACATCGTCCACACCGTCACCCGACTCCGAGCCCGAGGCCTCGAGTTCCTAAAGGTGCCGCAGAGTTACTACGAGATGCTTCCTGATCGAGTCGGAAAGATAGATGAGGACATCGCCGAGCTCGCCGACCTGGGCATCCTCGTCGACCGAGACGACGAAGGCTATCTGCTGCAGATCTTCACCAAGCCGATTACCGACCGACCGACCCTGTTCTACGAAATCATCCACCGCAAGGGCGCGACGAGCTTCGGCAAGGGGAATTTCAAGGCCCTGTTCGAAGCGATCGAGCGAGAGCAGGCCCTACGCGGAACCCTCTAATTTTGCCGAGGTGTTCGGTGTTAGGTGTTCGGCCAGAAGACCTTGGGGACTTCGCGGACTAATCGGGTTCACACCCGCACTGCGCAATCCCTTCCCGCCCAACACCGAACACCTCTGATGCCCAGCGGGAACTCGCGGGCAACGACAGGCATTACATGTCAGTAGAACAAAACGACCGCCGCCATCATGCATAACCCCTCCCGACTTCGTACCATTCTCGCGCTGCTTCTGGCTCTCATCGCCAGCGTTGCGATGGGGCAAGACCACGTTCAGTGGAGCGTTGTCGTCCCCGCTGGAGCCAAGGCAGGAACAGTGGCGAACGTCGAACTGAAGGCGAAAATCGACAAGGGTTGGCATCTGTACTCCCTCACCCCAGTCAAAGATGGCCCCTCTACCACCGTCATCACCGCAACCGCTCCTCTAACGCTCGGGGGGGCGATCACTCAGTCGACCCCGATCAAGAAGCTCGACCAGAACTTCAACAAGGAAGTCGAGTTCTACGAGGACGAGGCGACGTTCACCGTGCCCGTGAAGCTTGGAGACGATCCGGCTAAGGGCGAGATCGCAGTCAATTTTCAGGTCTGCGACGACAAAACATGCATGCCTCCTAAGACGGTCTCGGTTCCGCTTGGCGTGAAGTTTGGCAAGCAGCACGTGCTGTGGAGCGTGCAGGTTCCAAGTGATGCGAAGCCGGGATCAACCGCAAATGTCGTCCTCAAAGCTCAAGTCGAGAACGGCTGGCACCTCTACTCCACGACTCCGGTAAAGAACGGACCATCGGTGACCGTGATCACCGCGAACCCGCCGCTCACATTGGCAGGCAAGATCGAGCAAGCGAAGCCAATCACCAAGCTTGACCAGAACTTTGGCGTGGTGGTCGAATACTACGAGGGTGAGGCAACTTTCACGGTGCCTGTCAAGCTCGCTGACGACGTCAAGAACGGCGCGATTTCGGTTAATTTCCAGGTTTGCAATGCCACGACCTGCATGCCGCCGACCACCGTCGACGTACCCCTCAGCGGAGCAACCACCGGAGCCCCTCCGATTCCCGGCTCCGGTGGCTCGGCAATTGACCAGACCGCATCCTCGGTTCAAGCCGCCAAGGCACGTGGCCTTGGATCCTTCGCGATCTTCGCCTTTGTGGCCGGACTCCTTACCCTCCTCACTCCGTGCGTCTTCCCGATGGTGCCGATCACGGTCAGCTACTTCGCTAAGCAGCGCAAGGGACAGACCGCCAAGACGGGCCTCACCCATGCAGCCGCGTATTCAGGCGGAATCATCGCCACGTTTGCGATCGTTGGCGTGGCGGTTGCCGCTCTCTTCGGCGCGAGCGGACTTCAGAGTTTCGCCACCAACCCGTGGACGAACCTAATCCTCGCCGCCGTCTTTGTTTTTCTCGCTTTGAACCTATTCGGCATCGTGCAGCTTTCGCTGCCATCTTCAGTGACCAACAAGTTCTCGCCCCACGGCAAGTCCGGGCTCATTGCACCGGTCCTGATGGGCGTCACCTTCACGCTCACCAGCTTTACATGCAGCGTCCCGTTCGTAGGCGCTGTGCTGGTCAGCGCGGCAAATGGAGACTTCCTTTATCCGCTCGTTGGCATGCTCGCCTTTGGCACTGCCTTTGCCCTTCCCTTCTTCCTCCTTGCGCTTTTCCCAAGCTACTTGGCTAAGCTGCCGAAGTCGGGCATTTGGCTTGAGACGGTAAAGGCGTTCATGGGCTTCATTGAAATCGCGGCTGCCGTAAAGTTCCTCAGCAACGCCGACCTCGTCTGGAGCACAGGAATCCTTCCCCGCCCCGTTTTCATCACCGTATGGTGCGTCATCCTCACCGGCGCAGCTACCTTCCTATTCGGATGGTTGAAGATTCCCGGCATCGACAAGCCGGAGAAGATCGGGAATGG
>JBBQFM010000019.1:0-81296 GCA_038321975.1 Fimbriimonadales bacterium
ACTAGCCCACGAACCAGAGTCGTCTTCCCCGCACCGAGCTGACCCTCAAGGAAAACGACATCCCCCGCCTTCCAACCCGCGCCGAGTTCCGCCCCCAGCGAGCGCATTTCGGCTTCATCAGCGATCTGGCGAGTCACGCCAAAGATGTTACTTCCCCAACGCCGAAGGCGTCTCCCTACGCCGAAGGCGTGTAGTCGGCAATCACATCGACGCTACTGCCTACTCCCTATGCCGAAGGCGTGTAGTCGGCGATCACATCGACGCGGCCTATCGGCGACCAGCAAGTCGGTTATCAGACACAAGACTGGCGTCGATAACATCGCCGACACGCGATCCTACCACTGAGAGTCGATCAGCAAATCCTTCAAGTAGAACCTGTGCAGGTGATCAAGCATGAAGAGCCCGAACAACCGCCTCGTCCCGAAAAAGCCACTGTCGATCTTGCACGTTGATCGTGAAGGCGACGTTCTTCTGCCCGCGATACATGTAAGCCGGCAACCAGTGCTTCTTCGCTCGAACCGGGTCTCCCACGACCAAGATTCTATCACTGCCGCAATAACCGAATGATCCAGCTACGCCGAAGGCGTGTAACCGACGATGCCATCGGCGCGGCTGATGGAATACAACGAATGTTTTGTCGGAGGCCGACGATCACACCATCGGCCACCCGCCTGCGGCGTAGAGATGGTGCAAAATCATAGAATGGCCTCGTCGACTGCCCCCAAGACCACGATCCCCCAACTCGACCCCCTCAACTGGCAGTCCGACGGACGAGCCGTTCCCGAGGTCCGAGACGGGCACCGCTACCTCATCGGTGGCGAGATCAGGGAATGGAAGGGTGCGACGACCGACGTCCAGAGCTGCCTGTTCTTCCCGTGGAACGGCACCATCGTGCGCCCTTCGCTCGGCCATGCGCCCCTCCTCGACCAGAACGAGGCCCTGTCGGCCCTCGACGCCGCCGAGAAGGCGTGGGACGATGGAAAGGGCCCCTGGCCCACGATGACGGTGGCAAAGCGCATCGACGCGATGGAGGGCTTTGTGGAGCGCATGAAGGCGGTCCGCGAGCCGGTCTCCGAGCGTCTGATGTGGGAGATCGGCAAAACTCAACCCGACGCCCACAAGGAATTCGATCGAACCGTCGAGTACATCGTCGACACCGTCGAGGCGCTCAAGAACATGGATCGCCAGAACTCTGGCTTCAGCGTGGAAAAGGGCTTCCTCGCCCAGATCCGGCGCTCGCCATTCGGCCCGACTCTCTGCATGGGGCCATACAACTACCCGCTCAACGAGACGTTTACCACCCTGATTCCCGCGATCATCATGGGCAACCCGGTGATCTCAAAGCT
This sequence comes from Fimbriimonadales bacterium, assembly GCA_038321975.1. Lineage (GTDB taxonomy): Bacteria > Armatimonadota > Fimbriimonadia > Fimbriimonadales > Fimbriimonadaceae > Fimbriimonas. Next base: position 1,347 of record JBBQFM010000019.1, read on the forward strand.
GCCACGCTTCGGCCAGCTACTAAACAACCCGCTACTCGAAGCCTTCCAAGATTCCTTCCCCGCCGGAGTGGTGAACATCATCAACGGCCGAGGCCGTGACATCATCACTCCGATCATGGCCTCTGGGAAAGTCGAGCTTCTCGCCTTCATCGGCGCATCGCGAACCGCTGACGTCCTCAAAAAAGAGCACCCCTCGCCTCACCGCCTCAAGTCCGTTCTCAGCCTCGATGCGAAAAACCTCGCCGTTGTCCTTCCCGACGCCGACATGGATGTGACGATCAAGCAGCTCATCGCCGGCTCCCTCAGCTTCAACGGCCAACGCTGCACCGCCCTCAAGATCACGTTCGTCCACAAGTCGCGCCGCGAAGAGCTCATCGAACGCCTGTGTGAAGCGGTGACCAACATGAAGGCAGGTCTGCCGTGGAAGCCCGGCGTCCAACTCACCCCAGTTGCTGACCAAGCCGCCGTCGATTGGCTCACTGGCCTGCTGGAAGAAGCCAAGTCCATGGGCGCCAAAATCATGAACAAGGGCGGCGGCGAGCGAATCGAGAACTACATGCACCCCGCCGTAGTCTTCCCGGTCACCCCCGAGATGCGACTGCATGAGGTCGAGCAGTTCGGCCCGATCATCCCCATCCGCGAGTACGAGGACATCAGCGAGGTCCTCAACTACGCGGTCGAGTCGCAGTTCGGTCAACAGGTCAGCATCTTCGGCTACGACCCCAAGGTCCTCGGCCCGCTCATCGATGCATTCGTGAACCAGGTGTCGCGAGTCAACCTCAACGTCCAGTGTCAGCGAGGTCCCGACACGTTCCCATTCACCGGGCGCAAGGCATCCGCCGAGGGTACGCTCTCCGTTGCCGATGCCCTCAAGCGGTTCAGCATCCGAACCCTCGTGGCCACCGACTACTCGGAGCGCAATCGAGACCTCGTGAACGAGATCCTCGGGGCACGATCGAGTAACTTCTTAAGGACGGACTTTCTCTTTTGAGCAGCAATCAAGGATTCGTAGACCTCCACACCCCCCTCGGTATGCTCTTCATCGCGGTCTCCGCGCTGTTTCTCATCGGCTGCATCTTCGGTGGTGGATTCCTCGTCAAGATGAACGACTTCAAGGCCCGCGAGTACCGCGCCGCCCTCAAGAAGCAGATCGAGCAAGGCTCGACCGATGTCAAGCCTTGAGGTCGTCGAAGAGGGCCTAGAACATCTCGCCGCCTACGGCGAGATCCCAATCGCGTTTGAGGTCACCTGCCGCCTCGACACCGCCATCCTTCGCCACGAGGGCGAGATCGTCGTCCGGCCCGTACTACCTACTTGGGTGAAGAACTACGATGCCTGCGAAGAAGATATCCCCATTGAGCTGGCAAGCCGATTCGACTCCACCCATTGGCGCATCCTCGCCGTCTACCAAGACGGTCAAAGGGTTGGTGGTGTCCTCATGGCGTGGGACGCGGCCGACTTCGACATGTTGGAAGTCCGAAAAGACCTCGCCGTAATCGCCGACATCCGAGTTGCCCCTGATGCCCAAGGGAAGGGAATCGGACGCCTCCTGATCCAGACAGCCCGAAACTGGTCTCGCTCGCGAGGATGCACCCAGCTCCTCGTCGAGACCCAAGACGTTAACGTCCCCGCCTGCCGATTCTACAAATCAGTAGGCTTCACCCCCCGCTACGTCATCGACAAAGGCTACGGACCCGCGTGGGACGAAGCGAAGATCGTTTGGCATTGTGATCTGTAGGACTCCGGAGATGGTTCCCCTTTCCGAAGGGGGAACCGTGGTGGAGAGGGTCGTGGCGCTGACCGACAACATTTCAGAAGGGGAGATTCATTGATAGGCGACGGTCCGGCACTCTCGGTGACGCCACCCCTGCCCCTCCTCAGGGGGAAAAAAGGCTCCTACCCAGAGGTAGACAACGCCCCGTCCATCGACACCGCCGATTTCCGGTAGATCCACATGAAGATCGGCGACGCCATCAGCGTCGTAATGATCGCCATGATCACAAGCATCGTGTAAAGGGTGTCCGTGATAACGCCCTGCTGGCGCCCAATGTTGAGGATAATCAACTCCATCAGACCGCGAGAGTTCATCAAAGTGCCAATCGCCCAGGCATCTCGCCAAGTCTCGCCGCACGCCTTCGCAGCCAGGGCACATGCAACGCCTTTGCCCACGATCGCTGCGACGCAAACAACCCCGGTCAACATCCAAAGTGCCGGCGTGTTCAGCAGTCCAATCTTGGTGTTCAGGCCCGAATACACGAAGAAGAAGGGAAGAAGAGCACTAACGGTCAGCGATTCCAACTTCGACTTGAGCTCGGCGACGAACTTGCCTCGTGGCATCGCCGCACCCATGATGAAAGCGCCGAAGACCGCGTAGATGCCGATCGCATCCGTGAAATAAGCGCCTGCAAAAAGGCAGATCATCGTCGTGACGAACAATTCACTCGTCATCCCGCCATCGCGTTCGATTTTCTTGCCAAAGACTTCAAAAACTCTTCGGCCCAGCGTCATCGTCACGATCCCAAAGAGGATGCCACCGCCAATCGCAAAGATCGCGTACTTGGGATCACCCTTGCTCGTCGCCAAGACGAAGGCCAAGATGCACCAGGCGGCTGCGTCGTCGGTCGCGCCGGCGCCAAGAGCGAGGGTTCCCATCGAAGTGCCCGCAATGCCGCGCTCCACGATGATGCGCGCAAGCATGGGGAACGCGGTGATACACATTGCTGCCCCGAAGTACAGTGCCTGCGAGCTCTGGGAAATCTCGGGCTTAAAGAGCCCAACCGATTGGCCCACCGTGTAGGCAATGATGGCGCCAAACGTGAAGGGCATGATGATGCCGGCAAGGGACACTCCGATCGCACCCTTCGCCCGATGCTGCAGGAGCTTGACATCGAACTCCATCCCGATCATGAACATGTAAATCACAAGTCCAAGTTGGGCAATGACATAGAGAATGCCCATCGAAGGATGCTTCCCGGCCGCAGGGACCGCCGGATTGTTAAACATCGGGAATAGCCAAGCTTGGGTAGTGGGCCAGAAGACGCCAAATAGTGACGGCCCAAGGATAACCCCCGTGACCATTTCCATCACGACTTGGGTTTGGCCGAGAAACTTTTGACCAAGCCAGCCAACCGCCTTGCAGGCTACCAAGATGACAAGCATCTGGAGCATAAAACGGAGCATCAGGTCAACGTCAGACATCTTTGTTTGGGTTGTGGCTCGAGCCGGCTAAGGCGCAATATGATTCAAAAAAACGCCTGGGCATTTAAGAAGACTCAGTTTGCCATCGATTCGGGGATTTGCCAACCTTTGGAACATTTTGCGACCCAAGAGCCAACAATTGCATACCTCCTGGTAGGCTCCAGCCGTGAGCACCCTTGAGACCCTCATCGCGGAGGCGTTGCCTCAGATCACCGAGATCCGACACGACCTTCACGCCAATCCCGAACTCGGATATGACGAGCACCGGACGTCGGAAATTGTGCAGAGAGAGTTGAAAAAAGCCGGAGTAGAGTTCTGCGCCGGACTCGCCGGCGGTACTGGAGTGCTCGGCTACTTACCGGCGACGAAAAGCGGAGGACGGACGATCGCGCTTCGCGCCGATATGGACGCGCTACCTATCCTAGAGAACACCGGCAAGTCCTACGCATCAACTAAGGACGGCGTCATGCACGCCTGTGGCCACGACGGACACACCTCGATCCTCATCGGAGCCGCATCGGTGCTCAGCCGCGTGGAGGAAAGGTCAAACAATCTCCTATTCGTCTTCCAACCCGCCGAAGAAGGCGGTGCGGGCGGAGACCGCATGGTGAAGGATGGCGTTCTCAGCGGAAAGCAGATTGGCCCCAAGGCGGACACTATCTTCGGCCTCCACGGCTGGACCGGAGTTCGAGTCGGATCGGTCTCCACGAGAACTGGCCCCATCCTCGCTGCTGCCGAGGAGTTCGGAATCGTCGTGACTGGCCGCGGAAGCCACGCCGCCTATCCGCACATAGGAATTGACCCGATCGTGGTCGCCGCCCACATCGTCACCGCCCTCCAATCGATCGCATCCCGTTCAGTGAGCCCTCTCGACTCGATCGTCGTCACGGTTGGCCAAGTCATCGCTGGGGTCGCCCACAACGTCATCCCCGACACCGCGAAGATCCGCGGGACCATGCGCACCCTGAGGTCCGAAACCAGCGCTCTCGGCCGCCGCCGTCTGCAGGAGATCTCGGAGGGCGTCGCAAGCGCCTTTGCTGCAACCGTAAAGGTCTCGTGGACCGGCGGATACCCCGTCACCTTCAATGATCCCGCCGCAACCGACCATTTTCGAGCTGTCGCCCGAGCGACCGTCGGCTCCGAAAAGTTGATCGAAGAGCCGGAGCCATCCATGGGTGGAGAGGACTTCTCGTTCTACGGACGCGAAATCCCCGCCTGTTTTTATCTCCTAGGCCTTCTGCCCGAGGGACAAGATCGCTACGCCAACCTGCACTCGCCAGAATTCGATTTCAACGACGATGCGCTCCCTATCGGTATCCGAATGATGTGTGAGCTAGCGCTAAGCTAGCTCTCCTTAGCGCAATTTTATAGGTAAGAAGCCCGCATTTCTTCGGTGCCTCAACAACCCAACGGTAAGGATGCGAGAGTTTCGCAATTTTTCTTACTAACCTAGAAATCATCGTTGGGTAAGGCACGTGTCGTTCCGAGAATCTATTTGTCGGTCGTTGGGTTCTGCCCTGCGTCCGATACGGAACTCGGATATGCCGCAATTTGCTTACACCGCGATCGATGGATCTGGCCGAACGATTCGGGCCTCTATGGAGGCTGAGTCGGAACAGTTGGTTTTGGCCAAGCTGCGCGATCAGTCGCTGCACTGCACCGAGATCAAGCGAACCTCGAAAAGCGCGAAGGGGAACCCGAAAGGGAAGGTCAAGCCTAAGTCTCTCGTCGTGTTCTCTCGTCAGTTCGCCACGATGATCGACGCAGGTATTCCGATCCTTCGCTGCCTGGACATTCTTGCCGGACAGATGAAGGACCCCGTCCTCAAGCCGGTCATCGAGGCGGTAACCGCCGACGTGAAGAGCGGTTTGACTCTGAACGAGTCGATGGTGAAGCACCCCAAGGTGTTCAACAAGCTCTACGTGAATATGATCAAGGCAGCTGAGCTCGGAGGAATCTTGGACCAGATCCTCGACCGACTCGCCTGCTTCCTCGAGTACGAATCCGAGATCAAGGGCAAGATCAAGTCGGCGATGATGTACCCCGTGCTGGTTCTCATCTTCAGCCAGGTGATGCTCTTCGCGCTGTTCTCATTCGTGCTTCCCAAGTTTAAAGACATTTTCACAGGCATGAACATGAAGATGCCGGTCATCACGGCCACGCTATTCAAGATTGGCGACTTTATGGGCCAGTTTTGGTGGCTCATCCTCATGGCTTTGGCGGGTGCGTTCTTCGGAATCAAGGCTTACGGAAAGACGCCGAAGGGCCGATACCAAATGGATTACATAAAGCTTAAGCTGCCGATCGTCGGCGAGCTTTCGCTGAAAATGAGCGTCGCGCGGTTCACTCGAACCTTCGGAACGCTGATTAACTCGGGCGTCCCAATGATGCGAAGCCTCGAGATCGTCGGCGAAACCCTCGGAAACGTGGTGTTGACAAAGGCGATCGACGATACACGACTGAGTATTCGAGAGGGTAACAAGCTCTCGGCTCCGCTCGTGCAGTCGGGACTGTTCCCGACAATGGTCACCACGATGATCGACATCGGCGAAGAGTCAGGACGACTCTCCGACATGTTGGTCAAGATCGGCGACTTTTACGACCAGGAAGTGGAGACGACGGTTAAAGGTCTAACGTCCATGATCGAGCCCTTGCTCATCATGTTCTTGGGCGGCGTGGTTGGCTTTATCGCCATCTCGATCATGACCCCAATCTTCACGATGGTGAACGGAGTTCAGTAGGCCGGGCCGCAGGGCCAAGCGTTGAGATTGGATCATTTGGCGGAAGATCCCTCGACCCTTGGCCCCGACTCGACCTCAACCTTTTCTTCGGCAAGGATTGCTGAAGCCTGTCTGATAACAACGGAGTGGAATTAATGTCGGAATATTTGAGTCTGCATCAGGATCCGGAAGGGTTGGTCGCGAGGTACCTCGCCGACCCCAAGCCCGACCTTAAGGATCTCATCATGGTGCAGTACGCGAGCATGGTGGAGCGGATCGCCCGAAAGTTCAGTGGAATCGAGCCCTACGAGGACCTCGTTCAGGTCGGCTTTATCGGCCTGCTGAACGCCCTGTCCAAGTTCGACGTGGCAGCCGGCGTTCGGTTCAACACCTACGCTACCTACCTCGTGGCAGGCGAAATGAAGCACTACTTGAGGGATCGGGCTCAGACCATCCGACACCCCGCCTGGCTTCAGGAGCTTCGACACAAGGTCAACAAGACGACCATCGCCCTCCAAGGCGAACTCGGCCGAGTTCCTACCAACCGCGAGATTGCGGATGCCGTCGGCGTGAGCGAGAGTGCGGTCTACGAAGTTCACCAGACCCAAGAGATGTTGAAGGTTGCGTCCCTTGATGCGACCGCCCAGAACGATGACGACGGCTCGTCCGAAGTCGACCGCCTGGACAGCGCCGATTTCTGCCCCGACCAGCTCAGCATGGAAGATCGAGTCGTTCTCGAGCACGCCATGAAGCAGCTCCGAGATCTCGAGCGACAGGTCCTTATCCACTTCCACTTCGAAGCGATGAGCCAGACCGAGATCGCCTCCCTGCTTGGAATCTCCTGCAACTACGTCTCGCACATCCTTCGCCAGTCGCTGGCTAAGCTTCGCAAGATTTTGACCGCCGAGGAGCAGAAGGACCGATTGCTGCGACGACAGGCCGAGGCACTCGACTACGACATCCTCGACGCCGAGACCGGTGCCTACACGGAGGCCTACTTCCGCACCCGACTCGAGGAGGAAATTCACCGAGCGAACGCCGAAGGAACCCACACCGCACTCGTCCTCGTGCAGTTCGAGGGCCTCGAGGGGATGCGAAAGTTCTATGGCGAACAAAGCGTCACCGACTTCGTCGCCGACGCTGCCGAGTTTCTAAAAGAGACGGTCCGCCGCCTCGACGTGGTCGCCCGCTTCGGCGAAACCGGATTCGGCATCATTCTGCCGATGAGCGGTCACGACGTAGGTCTTGTAAAGTCTCGACTCCTAGCCAAAGCCTCCAACTGGGCCTCCGGCCGCCTCGGCCCCCGCGGTGGCATCACCATCCAGCTAGGCGAAGCCTGCGCCCCCATGGACGGAAGGACCGGCAAAGCCCTCCTGAAAGCCGCCGAATTGAAGCCCGCCGAACAACTTTCAGCCGCCTAGTCCGAAAAGAAAACAGGGATTTGACTCGCTCCCGCGAGTCAAATCCCCGTTTCCAAAATGTCATCCTGATTGAGCCTAAGCAAGAGAAGGACCCCTACCCACAGCCGCCAAACCCCTGGCGGGGGCCGACAACCTACGCCAAGAACTTCGCCGTATCCGCGGCAGTCGCCCCGTCGTGCACGATCGCCATCAACGCCCTCGTCATCCCCGGCGGATTCTCGTGCTGAATAACGTTCCGACCGTAAACAATCCCCATCGCCCCCTGGCGCATGAGCTCCTCCGTCCGAGCCAAGATTTCCGCATCCGGCGCGCGACCGCCGCCCCGAACCAAAACCGGAACCCCACTGGCGACCTCCACAACTCGGTGGTACGACGTCACGTCGTCACACGGGTCCGCCTTGATGATGTCCGCCCCTAACTCAACTGCCTGTCGAACCAAAGGGAGGATCTTGTCAAGGTCCCCATCAACCATGTACCCCCCCGCCTTCGAGTTCTCTTGCATCACGAGCGGCTCGATCATCAGCGGCATTCCCGCCACATCGCAGGCCGGTTTGAGGCGACAAATGTTCTCCACACAAGCATCGTGCAACTCCGGCTGACCTGGCAACAACAACAAATTGACCACCACACATGAAGCGTCCAATCGAACCGCTTGCCCGACCGCATCCTCAATCAGCCGGCTGAACAAGCGACGTGGCAGCTCTTTCCCATAGATGTTCGCTACGTCAGTGCGGAGCACCAGCGAAGGCTTCGCCTTCCCGGGAATCGCCTGCAAGATCGGTGCTGAACCAGGAGGAAGCTGGATCGCATCCGGGTTCGCTCCGACAATCGTCTCGACCGCCTTGCGGATATCCTCGATGCCCCCGAGGAACGTTCGCTCGTTAAAGAAGCCGTGATCGATCGCGACATCGAAGCATTTGCCATCCTCTCCAAGAAGCCTTCGTAGCCGGGCGGTTTGGGTCATTCCTTCAGTCTACTTATGCTTGGCGAGCCGAGCGTAGGAGGCGCGTAGCACCTTAAAGAAAAGGTCCTTGTCCACCGAGTGGGCCGCATAGTGCTTGCCTTCCGCATATGGCATGAACTCAGTCTGCCCACCAGGTAGCCGAACGTGAAGGTTTCCGCGCTCGAATTTGCACAGATCAGGATGGAAGATTGAAGCCGCCGCGACGATGTCGTGATAGTAGAGCTTCTGAGACCGCTCGAAGAACTCCTTCGACATATCCTTCACCGGCCCTAGCGCCGGGTCGGAGAGGATTTGAAAAGCCTCTTCGCGCTCACTGTAAAAGGAAAGCGTAACGTCAAGCCCCGCCGCATGAATCGTCTTCACCGGCGCATTGAAGAGGATCGCCGCCGCCTCTGGGTCGCAAAGGATATTCCACTCCGCAATCTCCGGATTCCCAAAAAACGCCCCACCCATCATCACCACCGACTTGACCAACGGAGCCGTCTCAGGGTGGTCGCGGAAGAGGGTCCCGATGTTGGTCAGCGGTCCGATCGTGAGCAACGTGATCTCGTGAGGATGCGCATGAATCGTATCGCGCAAGAACTTCACTGCCGTGTGGCTGGCAAACTCCTCCTGGTGAGGCCAATCCGGAAGTACCCGCGCCTGAGGCGCCTTCGGCTGCTTCTGTTCGATGGCCAGCGGCGTCTCAAGGCCCGCATGAATCGGAACCTCACGCTTCGTCGCCCGGCAGATCGCGCTGATCAGCCGCGCCCTCTGCTCTGGCTCGCCCGTCACCGTCGTCACGCCAAGCAATTCACACTCAGGCTCGCCGAGCAAGTAGGCCATCGCAAGCGCATCATCGATGTCCGACCCTGGATCGGTGTCGAGAAGGACTTTCATCTTCCGTATCATAACAGGACATGACTCTGCGCGCCGCCGAATGCTTGTGATCGAGCGAATCCTCAATGTTGGGACCCAGGCGATACAACGTCTGAAACGTTACAATGTCTCGTGAGCGTCTCTATCCACAGAACACGATAAATGAGTTACGATTTCGCCAACCTTCATATCGACGAGGATAGCCCCGAGGGGCAAGTCCTAGAGGCCATCATGAAACGGGACCAGATCTCACCGGAAGAGGCGATTCGTCGCGCCCTGATGCAATCTTCGGTTGCGGAGAAAAACCCAGCTCAGAGACTCATCGGGCTATTTTCTAGCGAACAAGACGCCACGCTGATGGATGAAGTTATCGACCTGACTCGCGAAGGGCGGGCCACAGTGACAACGCGGATATCGGGCCTTGATGCAAAAAATCCTTCTTGATACCGATGTCCTGTCGGAAATCCTAAAAGGTAAGAACGATCCAGTTTTGAGACACGCCCAGAGATATGCCGAATCGGTAGGGGTCTTTACTTTTACGGCAGTCAGTGTCCTTGAGATTGCCTACGGACTTAACTCCAAAGCAGCTACTCAGCAGTTGCAAGCAGCCGAACTCGCCTTTGAAGCGAACGAGGTTATCGTCCCAATTCTTGAAGACTATGAGCTCGCTGGCATGGTGCGTGGACTTGGGCGACGGCAGGGAAACCAGTTGGCAACGGAGGACTGCTTAATCGGTGTGGTTGCCCATCGCTTGCAACTTCCCTTGGCAACGGGGAATGTGGCGCATTTTGATGCAATGAAGAGTGCGGGTCTCGATTTCGACTTAATCGACTGGCATCAGTTCTAGTGTAGAACTGCAAGGGTTTCGCGCCGATGGCATCGTCAGGCAGAGGCACAGGCACCCTCTACGAACACCAAATAATTGCAGCCTTGATGAAGCCGCTAACGATGTATATCGAAGACAAATTCGGGACCCCTAATGGCCGGCCAGATTGGAAGAGTGGCCTATTCCAAACCTGGGCAAACGCTCCAATACGCGGGCAAAGAGTTTTGCAGCCTCAAGGTGGATAAAGGCGAACTACTCCGAGATCGAATCGGGCGACAAGTATTGGATCCAGACCCAAAGCACGGAAGGGACCGGCTATACGGAACTGGAGGCCAGGAGATAGAAGAAGAAGTTCGCAATGAATATTGGTTGACAATTCGAGAGTCGCCCAAAAGGTGGGCCGCAGCAAGGCCGAATCCGCTACGTCAGACCCCGAACCCCTACTTCTCCTTCGGAGCCGTAGCCTTCAGTCCAGCCTTACCTAAAATCGAAACAAGCTTCTCGTCATTGCCTGCTCCGATCATCGAGCCAACAATCTTGCCCTTCGGATCGATGATGTACATCGTCGGAATCCCCGGCACCTTGTAAAGCCGCTTCGCGATACTCGCTTTGCGGATGCCGTCATGGTCGCCCTCGGCGGGATCGCGCACAAAGTTGAAGTGATACTTCGTTCCCGAGTTCTCCTTCACCCACTTCAAGAAATCCGGCTTCTGGTCCCAAGTATTGAGGCTTAGCACCACGACGTTCTTTTTCTTGATCTGCTGATAGATGCTCTCCAACCCAGGCATCGAAATTTGGCAGGGGCCGCACCAACTGGCCCAAAAATCGAGGATGACCGTCTTGCCTCGGAGGTCCTTTAGGGAAACCGCTTTACCGGCCGTTGTGTAGGCGGTGAAGTCTGGCGCTTCCGTTCCGTCCTTCAATAGCGGACTTGCTTCTTGGGCACCCACCGCTGCGGCGAGTGAGAAAATGGAGCTTAGAGCCAGGTTGCGGGCGAAAGATTTCATATGCTGGTTCTAGCATACGCAGTAAGTCCAAAGGGCCCCTTGGGCCAAAAGCCTGTTTCATAATCGACCTCCCATGAAACCGCGAATGATGTATATCGAGGACAAGTCAGGCGGACTCAACGGAGTGGGCCGGATCGGACGCGTGACCTACTCCAAGACAGGAAAGACCGTGTATTACGGAGGCCGAGAATTCCGAAGCCTAAAGGGCGGCTACAAGGCGAACTTTTACGACGTGGAGTTCGGCGATGAGTTTTGGATAACGGGCCCCAAGAAGCAAGGGCGTGACCGACTCTATGGTACGGGTGGCTCTGAGATCGATGAAGACGTCCGCGTCGAGTATTGGTCGGTCGTCCGAGAGCGGCCGGATCTATCCGCTCGCACAAAAACATAGGATCATTGGCCCGACCAACCAGAACCGTCAGCCTGTCTTGAGGGTCAATGACATTGATAAGGACCGCACTAGCGATCAAATATCGTCCGGTCCCGCGCCCCATCATGAGGGCATGGAAAGAGCGACGATGAATAAGAACACGATTTGCCTGTGGTACGACAAGGACGCGGAAGCGGCTGCCCGGTTTTACGCCGACACTTTCCCCGATAGCCAGATCGGTGCCGTACACCGCGCCCCGTCCGACTTCCCGGGAGGAAAAGAAGCGGACGTCTTGGTCGTCGAATTCACGGTGTGTGGAATACCGTGCATCGGCCTCAACGGTGGCGACACCTTCAAGCACAGTGAGGCATTCTCGTTTCAGATCGCCACCGAAGACCAAGCCGAAACCGACCGCTATTGGAATGCGATCGTCGGCAACGGCGGCGAAGAGAGCATGTGCGGCTGGTGCAAAGACAAGTGGGGCCTGTCCTGGCAGATCACCCCGCGGGCCCTAACTGAAGCGATGGCAAAAGGCGGCGACGCCGCGAAGCGAGCTTTCGAGGCAATGATGGAGATGAGGAAAATCGACGTCGCGACAATCGAGGCAGCCGCGCGTGGCTAGAAAACGCGAAGCGTGTAGTCGGCGATCACATCGACTCGGGCGAAGCCCGTTCCTGCGTACCGGATAGAATCCCGTTGATGTCAAGACGGCCGATTCGGTTTGGAGTCATTGGGTGCGGATTGATGGGTCGCGAGTTCGCGACCGCCGCCGCCCGGTGGGCGCATCTCTTGGACCTCGACGTCCAGCCGGTCATCACCGCCGTCTGCGACGCCAACCCCGGAGCGATGGCCTGGTTCACCGACAACCTCCCAACCGTGACCCTGTCCACCACCGACTACCATGAGCTCCTGAGCAGCGACGTCGAAGCCATCTACTGCGCCGTCCCCCACAACCTGCACGAGGAGTTCTATATCGACATCCTCAAAGCAGGGAAGCATCTCCTCGCCGAGAAGCCGTTCGGCATCGACCGTCCCGCCTGCGAAAAAATACTCGAAGAGATCGCAAAGCACCCCGATCTCCTCGTCCGCTGCTCCTCCGAATTCCCCTACTTCCCGGGCGCTCAGGCCATCGCTAAGCTGGCCAGGGAAAACCGGTTCGGCAAGATCATCGAGGTCCAAGCCGGCTTCCTCCACTCGTCCGATCTCGACCCGAACAAGCCGATCAACTGGAAGCGGCGCATCGCCACCAACGGCGAATACGGCTGCATGGGCGACCTCGGAATGCACGTCATGCACCTCCCAATACGCGCCGGTTGGCGAGCGAAGAATGTGAGAGCCTTGCTGAGCAAGATCGTCGAAGAAAGACCCGACGGAAAAGGCGGCATGGCCCCCTGCGAAACCTGGGACAACGCGATTCTCGCCTGCGAGAGCGAAGCGGGCTTCCCGATGGTCCTCGAGACCAAGCGCATCTCCCCCGGCGACACCAACACGTGGTACATCAAGGTCCGTGGTACCGAGCTCTCCGCCGAGTTCTCAACCAAGCATCCCAAAACCCTCCGCACCATGCCCTACCAAAGCGGCAAACCCCAGGCCTGGCACGAGGAAGACCTCGGCTACACAAGTGCCTACAAGACGATTACCGGCGGCATCTTCGAGTTCGGCTTCACCGATGCGATGCTCCAAATGTGGGCCGCATTCTGCGATGAACTTGGTGGCAACACTCCAACCTATGGCTGCGTCACGCCGCAAGAGGCCCTGGAAAGCCACAAGCTCTTCACCGCCGCACTTGAATCTCAGCGAAACGCGACCACGGTTGCGCTAAAGTAACGGACATGGCGGTCGAGGCGGTCATCGCGGGCCATATCTGTTTGGACATCATTCCCGATGTCCGCGGGGATGTCGTATTCGAACCCGGCCGACTGATCGAGGCGGGTGCCGCCACCCTGAGCTGCGGCGGCGCCGTCGCCAATACCGGCCTTACAATGAGCAAGCTTGGAACTCCGGTTCAGCTCGTTGCGAGAATTGGAAAAGGGATTTTCGGCCGAGCCATCCTCGAGATCCTAAGCGCCCACAATCCCGAGCTGACCCAAACGGTGACCATCGTGGAAGACGAGCCGACCTCCTACACGATCGTCCTGAACCTCACGGGCCACGACCGGATGTTCCTCCATGCCCCCGGCTGCAACAACACGTTCGCGTCGTCGCATGTTGCGTCGGACATGCTCATCAAGGCGCGTCTCATGCACTTCGGATATCCGCCCCTCATGGCGCGGATGTTTGCTGACGATGGAGAAGAGCTACTTAAGCTGTTCCAAAAGGCAAAAGCCGCAGGCGTCACCACTTCGCTGGATATGAGCCTCCCTGACGCCGACGCACCCTCGGGCGGAGCCGACTGGCAGCGGATTCTTCGCCGAGTGCTCCCTTACGTCGACGTCTTCCTCCCAAGCATCGAGGAACTCATGTTCATGCTCGATCGTCGAGCCTATGAGCAAGTGAAAGGTGCCGTTCTCGCCCATGTCCCCGACCGTTTATTCAGCCGCCTCGCCGATCAGGCACTGGCGATGGGGGCAAAGGTTGTCGGAGTCAAAGCGGGATCCCGTGGACTGTACGTCAAAACCGCGACCCTCGAAGACTTTGGCCGCGCCACTCCGAGCGGAACTTGGGCAAACGCAGAGCTTTGGGCACCCTGTTTCGATGTCGAAGTTGCCGGCACAACCGGCGCAGGAGACGCGACAATCTCCGGGTTTCTCATGGGCCTACTCCGCGGAATGGACCCCTTCGAGGCGGCCAGAGCAGGGGTGGCGGTGGGCGCATTCTGTTGCGAGGCGCCCGACGCAGTGAGCGGCATTCGGAGCTGGAACGAGGTCCAAGCGAGGATTGATGAAGGCTGGGTAAGACTCGATCCGCACCTTGGAGAAGAGTGGATTCAACACGAAACGGGAGCGTATGTTCGGCGATGAAGCGAAGCGAAATCAACACATTAGTTCGTTTGGCTAACGAATGTTTTAGCATCCATCGCTGGGCTTTGCCGCCCAATCCACACTGGGACGTCACCGATTTCGGCCTCGGCGATTGGAAGCAGTACGGCCTCGTCTTGGTGAATTTGGCCGACGAGAAGGAGTACTGCGAAAAGCTAATGTACGCCCAAAAGGGTATGCGCACCCCCGCCCATTGCCATGCTAAGAAGAAGGAAGACATCATCGTGCGAGCCGGCTCTCTGCGTATGCTCCTCTGGCGCGGCAAGCCCGGTCATTTCGATGGCCAACCGTTCGATGTCCAAGTCAATCGCACGTCCCGACAAGTCTTATCAGGCGAGGTCCTCGACCTTCACCCCGGTGAGCGAGTGACCCTTTTACCCGGGATTTATCACGAGTTCTTCCCAACTTCGGAAGAGTGCATCTTGGGCGAGGTATCCACCGCCAATGACGACCTCCACGATAACTTCTTCGTGGACACCGCGGTCGGCCGCTTTTCCGCCATCGACGAAGATGAGCCAGCAATCGTCCGGCTCGTGAGCGACCCTTGAGCGATTGCTGCAAGATCCTCATGAACGCCCAAGCGGGCAAGCTCCACCACAACCCAGGCGTCGAAGAGCTCCAGAAGCTCGTCGACTTTCTAGAGGTTAAGGCGGAGGTCGTCGGCACGACCTCTGAAAATGACTTCCGCCAGCAACTCAAACAAATGGTCGCCGATGGCATTCCTCGCGTGGCCGTCGCCGGCGGTGACGGGACGGTCGCGGAGGCCGTTCAGATCCTCGCCAAGACGGACACCGCGCTGGGCATCATTCCGCAAGGAACCTCCAACAACTTCGCCACCGCACTGCGCCTTCCGATGGATCTCCCGTCGGCTCTGAGAGTCCTAAGCGACGGGGAAGTGAAGCAAGTCGATCTCGGTTGCTGTTTCGGCCGCTACTTCACCGAAACCGCGGGAGTTGGCTTGTTCGCCAACGCGCTCGCCATCTACGGGCGCGATTCAAATAAAGATTTCCTCCGAGCCACCTACGCTCTCCTCAAGATCGTCTTCTCATACCGAGCCAGCCGCCTGACCCTCACCTTGGACGGGGTTCAGCACGAGGAGCCCGCCGTGTTTTGCGTGGCCGCCAACACCTACCGCATGGCTCAAGCCATGCCCATTGCCCCGGGCGCGAAGGTCACCGATGGCCTCCTAGACGTGGTCATCCTCGGCGATCTCACCCGAAGCGAACTCATCCCCTATCTCAGCGCCATTCGCCGCCAGATGCACTTCGCGCTGCCGAAAGTAAAAATGGCGCGAGCTAGAGAAGTCTCTATCGACTCCAGACGCCGCATCCCCGTCCACGTAGACGACTCCGTCCGAGGCGTCACCCCGGTGAAGATCACCGCTGAGCCGAACGCGCTAAAAGTCTTGGTCGAGAAGTTGTGAAAGAAACAGATCGCTCAAGCGATCGACTAACCACCGTACCGCCTGACATCCGCACTCGCCCCGACCACCCGCCGCATCTCCGCAACGTCCGCAAACAGCCCCGCCGCCAAAAACTGCACCGCCAGGTTCCCCAAAACCGTAACCTCGGCCGGCCCCGCAATCACTTCGAGCCCACTCTCATCCGCCAGCGACCGACAGAAAGCCGAACTAAGCGACCCACCGCCCCCCACCCGAATCGACCGAAACTTCCGCCCCGTCAAAGACTCCAGCAAAGCAGGCTGCTTGGCAATCGTCCGAGTCAAGCTGGCCAGTGCCAAACCCGCCCACTCCGATTCCGACGCGGGCACCCGGCCCGCGAGCCGGCCGCAAGCCTCGACCATGGAAACAGGATTAAAGAGGTCAGGATTCAACAGATCGACCCGCTCATCAACGGGAGTCAAAGCCCCGAGCCACTGCGGCACCGGCACCGAAACCCCGAGCTCCTCATGCAACCGGTTGATCACATAGAAGCCCGGAATATTCTTGAGGAAGCGAACTTGCCCATCTACCGTCCGCTCGTTGGTGAACCCACCCGCCTCCGCCTCTGGCGTCGCAATCGGGCGAGGAATCACACACCCAACCAGCGACCAGGTCCCCACATTCAAAAAGATCTGGTCGTCCGCAAGCTCGCCAAAACCCACGACTGCCGACGCGGTGTCATGTCCCCCGACCGTAGCCAGCCGAACATTCTGCCGCACCGACCCAATGATTGACCCAGGACGCGTCGGCTCCAAGTCCGGCACCGGCCACCCCGCGATCTCAAAGGCCTCCCGACTCCATCGATCGTCTAGCCCCAGGAGCTGGGACGTGGACGCCTGAGTGAGCTCATGATTGCGCGCGCCCCCCAAGAGATACCCGAGCAAATCGGGAAGGATCATCCACGGCCGAGAAGTAAAAGAAGCGTCCTCGACCCGCCTCGCGAAAAGCTGGCAGATGGTGTTGAAAGGCTGATGCTGAATCCCCGTCAGCGCATAAAGGCGAGGCCGGTGCTCTTTCAAAGCCTCGAAAGCTCGAAGATGAGATTCGTCCCGATAGCAAACCGGCGGCCCGAACAAACTCCCGTCCTGATTCAAGAACCCGTGATCGACTCCCCACGTATCGATCGCCATGGTCGCCTCGGAAAATTTCGCCCCCGCATAGTCGGCCGCACGTGAGGTCAGCCCCGAGAGCAGATCGATATCCCACTCGAGGCGACCATTTCGCTCGATGGGCGAATGGGGGATCTGGTCGATGATCTCATACGAAATTCGCCCATCGGCGAGTGTCCCCGCCGCAAATCGTCCAGAAGAGGCGCCAAAATCGACCGCCACCGCACCTTGCATCCGCCCAGTTTACGCAACTACTTCAGGAATCGGTTGAGGGTCACTTTGATCTCGGCCAGTCGCTGATCAGCCGACATGTTCGGATCCTGTTCGCCCCCATACACGCAATTCTCCAAGTGGGTGGAAAGCATGAGAACCCCGAACTGGTCTAAGGCGGCCCGCAAAGCCGCGACCTGGGTGAGGATGTCCACGCAATAGCGCTCTTCGTCGACCATCTTTTGGATCCCGTTCACTTGGCCGGCAATTCGGGAGAGTCGTCGTTTGGCGTCTTGGCTGGTGAGTTCGTTCATGCCTCTCTCAGTTATACGTCTATTTCTGGAATAAGCGATCAGCGCCCAGGCCGAGGCGCGATCATCTGAGAGATCGTCTCGGCATCTTCCGCCGAGAGTCCGCGGATTTTAGAAGTGATTTGCAGCATCGCATCCGACTCTGCACCCTTGTTGAAGCGACGGAGCAGCAAGGCGATCCGCAGTCGGGCCCGAAACTCCTGCCGCGGCGTTGAGACGTAGTCGAGAGACTTGACGCAGTAGGTGTAAGATTTGTCAAATTCGTTCTGCTGCCGGAAGTATTCAGCGATCCAAATCTGCGCCTCCGCGATCCCCCGCCTGGGCGCCTTGGCAACGATCGCTCGCCGGAGCAGCTCTTGGGCCTGAGGCTCCTTTGCCTGGACCGCCCACAACGTGGCCAGGGCAGTGAGGGTCTGGCCGTTCTTCGGGTCTTTCTTGAGCGCGTTCTCGAGATGCTTTTGTTGGGTCTCCGCAACCTTGGCCAGGTCGAGGCACTCACGAAGGTCTCCCGGCCAGATGAACCCCACGTCGCGGGCCAAAAGGCGTCCCGCCCGAGTCATGATCAAAAAAGCGGGAAACCGCACGACGCCTTTTGTAAGCGCCTTCGCCACCGGATCGCCCTCGCTTTGCATCTGGACCACCACATAACGATCCATGCGTTGCAACACGTCCGGGTCCTTCATGCTCTTTAGCAGCATGCCGTCTGCCCGCTCGTTGCCAAGAACGACCACGATGATGTTTTTATTCGTCCGACCCGCCATGATCCGAGCGCCCGTATAGCTCGGGGCCCAGTAGATATCGGCGGATTGGCAAACTGCGGCAACTAAAAGGAAAACAAAGATGAGAGAACGTCTCACGCCTATTTAGTATAAGCCCCGACTCCTCCGGTTGGGATGGTGTTCTGAAACCCTGGTCTAGGCCGTTCATCGCTGCCCTCGGTAAACTCAAAGCTCATGACCGAAAAGACGTTTAGGCTATACGACACGATGTCCCGCCAAGTGAAACCTCTCGAACCCATCGAGCGGGGCCACTTGAAGTTCTATTCGTGCGGACCAACCGTCTACTCTTACGCCCACATCGGCAACTTCCGAACCTTCCTCACCGGCGACCTCATCGTCCGCGCCTCCGAGGCGATCGGCTGGCGCGTGACCTACGTGAGCAACATCACCGACGTCGGGCACATGACTCAAGACGACGTGGCAGATGCGACCGGCGAAGACAAGATGGAGAGGGCGCTCAAGTCGAAAGACGGCGCGAACTTCAACAACGTGTGGGAGCTCGCCGAATTTTACGAGGACGCCTTCTGCGAAGATTGGAAGCGCCTCAACCTGCGCGAGCCCCAAGTCCGTCCCAAGGCGACCCAGCATATGCGGGAGCAGATCCTCGCCGCCGACCAACTCGTCGGTCAGAGCAACGCCTACGAAACCCCCACCGGCGTGTACTTCAGCGTCGACAGCTTCCCCGGCTACGGCAAGCTCAGCGGCAACACTCAAGAGAACTTGATGGACGCGGTTCGCGATGTCGTCACCGACGATAACAAGCGCAAGCAGGCCGACTTCGCCCTTTGGAAGAAGGACGACAAGCACCTCATGCAGTGGTTCAGCCCGTTCGGCTGGGGTTTCCCCGGCTGGCACCTAGAGTGCAGCGTCATGGCCCGCGCCTATCTCGGCGAGACGATCGACCTCCACGGAGGCGGCGAAGACCTCATCTTCCCCCACCATGAGTGCGAAATTGCCCAGACCGAGGCGATGACCGGCAAGACGTTTAGCAACCACTGGGTCCACACCCGCTTCCTCCTCGTCAACGGCGAGAAGATGAGCAAGAGCAAGGGCAACTATTACACGGTGCGTGACCTGCTCGAGAAAGGCGTCGACCCCCTCGCCATCCGTCTCGCTCTTATGTCCGCCGTTTACAACAAGAACCTGAACTTCACCGATCAGGGTCTTAGCGACGCGACCGGCAACGTGGAGCGCTTCAAGCGCGCCGATGTCGCCGTCAGTGAAGCCATCGAAGCCGCCCGCCCCGGCGAGGACGCCATTGGCCCCACTACGGACGACCTTTACGACCAGGCGCTGGAAGCGATGCTCAACGACCTCAACACCTCGGTAGCCCTCGCCAAGGCGATCGAAGGCGCGAAGATCATCCTCCGAGAAGCCGAAACGCTCTCCTCCGACTCGGCTCAAAGCGCGAAGCGATTCCTAGACAACATCAACGCTCTCCTCGGGATCGTAAGAATGGAGACCGAGATCGCCGGCCTACCTTCTTCTGAGACAAAGAACGTCGACGAAAGCCGCATCGACGAACTCGTCGAGGAGCGAAACGCGGCCAAGAAAAACAAAGACTTCGCCCGAGCTGACGAAATCCGCAAACAGCTAGACGCCGAAGGCATCGAACTCCGAGACACCCCTCAGGGGACGGTTTGGGTCATGAAAGCCACGACCCTCGTCTGAGGATTGAGGATTGAGGATTGAGGATTGAGGATTGAAGGTGCTACACCTCTCCGGGAATCCTCAATCCAAAATCCTCAATTCAGAACGCCATTCCCTCGTAATCCCGAATCAACCCAATGATCTTCCCGATCACGCGGGCGTCTTCCTGTTCGACTTCGATTGGCAAGTAAGCCGGGTTACTCGGCATAAGGCGCACGCCTGTCGGGGAGAAACTGATCCGTTTGACCGTCGCTTCGTCTCCCAGGAGAGCCGCGACTAAGTCGCCGTGAGTCGCCGTATTCTGAGGCTTCACAACCACCAAGTCGCGAGGCATGATGCCTTCGCCCGTCATCGAATCGCCCTTCACCCGAAGGAGGAAGGCATTCTCTATGTTACGAACCATCTCGCTCGGCACTGGGAACAAGTCCTCGACATGCTCTTCGGCATGGATGGGAATACCCGCCGCGATGGTGCCGATCAAAGGCAGCATCACCACGTTCGACAAGGGTTGATAGGAGGGGTGAATGATCTTGATCGAACGGGGGGTATTCGACCGAGAAATATAGCCCTTCCGCTCCAGCGCGTCGAGGTGAACGGTGACGCCACGGAGCGAACCAATCTGAAAATCCTTTCCTATTTCTCGGATGGAAGGCGGATATCCTTCTCGTGCGACGTAATCCTGAATGTATTGCAGAATCAACTGCTGTCGTTTGGTGAGTCCCTTCGCCATGGTTTTAAATCGAGAGCCGCCCTCCGATGCACTTTTCTTCCAAGTGTCCCGCAGGTGTAGACACATTATACAGTGTATTTGTCTACTGGTCAAGCGGAACTCGTAGGAGTTCAAATGCGTTCAACTTCACCGACAGACTCACGCCTCGTCCTGTCGTCGGCAAACTGTCATACTTAGGCGGCTTTATCCCATGTCTATCAGCAAGTTTCAAGCGTTCATGTCCAAGGGCTGTGGCCCGGTCATCCTGTTCTTCTGCGCTCTCGTGTTCGCAGGCGGCGTTTTCACCCAATGCGGCCGCAACAGCCAGATGTCCGCAAAGGAGGGTGGTGAACAAAACATCCCACCGATCGCCACGGTTGGCGACATGCCGATCCACGAGGCAGACGTGGAGAACGCGACGAACCAGCAACTCCAGCAATTTGCCCAAGGGATGGCCGTCCCGCCGATAGAAGAGGCGATGACCACCGCGGACACCCTCCTCCAAATCGTGAACCGCGCAGGCTTGGTCTATATCGGAGAAAAGAAGTACGGCGGTTTCAGCGACGCCGACCTCCAGAGGGCCGCGCAAAACAGCATCGAAGAGGAAATCCAGAAGTCCCGGATGAACTTGCGCTTCCAGAGCGGGATGCCTAAAAACCCGACCGAGAAAGACGTTGACGATGCCTTCAAGAAGCAGTACGGCGTCACTCCCGACGAAGCTCGAAAGAAGAGCTCAGATGACATCAAAAAGAAGCTGGTCGACAAGGGTACGCGCGGAACGCTCATCGCAGGAGTAGCCAGCGACTTGGTCATGGCCAAGGCGAAGGCCACCGTGAAGGTCGACGACAACGAACTCAAAAAGAGCTATGACCAGATCGAGACGAAACGAATCCTATTCGGCACCAGCAAGGGCGATCCGAAGACCAACTCGGCGAAGGCACTTGCCGAACTGAAGTCGGGTGCCAGCTTCGAGAGCCTGATCGACAAGTATTCGTCCGATTTCCCTGAGCAGAAGAAGAAGCTGAGTGAGACCACCAAGCCGATTCCCATTCAGGCGATCAACACGATTGACGCCTACAAGCCTCTTCGAGGGCTGACCGTCGGACAGACGACTGACATCATGGACCTGCCTGAAGGGAAGGTCCTTTACAAAGTGGTCAAGGTCTCGAGCACGCTGCCAAAGGACTTCGAGAAGAACAAGGCGATGTACCGAGAACAGTACGCCCAAGTCCTCGCCGGCAAGCAGATTCAGAAGGATTTAGCCGACTTGGCCAAATCAGACGCCGTCAAATGGACGTCGCCCTCGTACAAGGCCCTGTTCGACTTCGCCCTGTTCAGCCGCTCCATTCGAATGGGATCGGGCGACTCCGCCTCTCATGCGGCCGAGGCCAAGAAAGTGTTCGATGAGGCGAAAACCGCACTCGACACCGCCAACTCAAGTGACAAGAAGGCGGCTATTCAAGCCCTCTACTGCACCGAAGAGATCATGTGGAACGATCCGGCAGCCGACAAAAAGGCGCTTGCCGACACCCGTATCGACACCCTCAACAAGGTGCTGGACATCGCCGAAAGCTCCCAGGTCAGGCTCGATTTAGTCGATCTCCTTATCGACAAGAAGGACGTTGCCGATGCGGCCGATCAGGTTCTCAAGGCGGCCGTAGTTAACCGCGGCGGAGATCCTTCGGGAACCCAAACGTTCCATGACATCACTACCAAGCTCGACAAGGTCAAAGCCATTGGCACCGTGCCTGCCGACAAGCTGAAGTCCATCCAGGACGAGCTAGACCGGTTCCGTAAGGAGCAGTTGGAAGCCGATCAGGCCAAGGCCGAGGAAGTCAAACGACAGGAAGACCAGGCCAAACAGCAGGCTGCCGATGAGAAGCGCTTGAAGGAAGAGCAGAAAAAGGCTCAGCCTCCAACGACAACCCCGCCGTCCAAGACACCTCCCGCACCGGGCAAGGGTAACAACCAGTCGTTATCCAACCCGTTCGGCAAGTGAGCACCGACGAGGGTAAGGGCTGCCTTACCCTCGTCACCACCCCCATCGGCAACCTGGGTGACCTTACGCCCAGGGCCGCCGCCGCCCTTTCCGAAGCCGATTCGTGGATCGTGGAAGACACCCGGGTGAGCGGAAAGCTCGCATCCCATCTCGGCCTGAAGAAGTCGATGCGGGTCCTCAACGACCACACCGCCGCGCCGAAAGTGGAGCACTACCTCGCCGAGCTCAAGGCAGGCGCAAAGATCGCCTTGCTCACCGACGGTGGTGCACCTTCCATCAGCGATCCCGGCGCGATCCTCACCGACATGTGCCACGACGCCGGGATACAAGTTGAAGCCACCCCTGGTCCAAGCGCGGTGATCAATGCTCTTTCACTAAGCGGATTCTTCGGCCAGCGCTTCGCCTTCCTCGGATTTCTGGGCCGAAAGCCAGGCGATATCCGCAAAGAGCTCGCAGTTTTCGCGGATTCCCCGATTACGCTCGTGCTCTTTGAGTCGCCGCATCGGCTGGATACGCTGCTAAAAACCGCGTTTGAAGCCCTAGATTCACGCAGATATGCGATTTGTCGTGAAATGACAAAGGCGCATGAGCAGGTTTTTCGGGATAGACTGCCGAACATACCTAGTGAGGCCCAAGTTCCTCGCAAAGGTGAGGCGACCGTCGTAATCGAGGGTCGCCGCCGCACTTTGGATGCAAGAGCCGAAGCGTGGTAGAATGTTCGCGCTCATGCGCAATGGATGCTGAACTTGAGCAAGCTGGGAAGGGTGATGAATAAACCGACCATGAAGGTTATGTTAGTCGCGGCCGCAATGATGGCTTTGATGATTACGAGTGCTTTAGCTCGTCAGTCAAAGACCTACACGCTCCAGCCGGACGACTTGATTCGAATTCAGGTGTATCGAACGAGTTCGATCGCCAGTCCCGACCCAATCGTGGCCGATATCCCAGTGGGCAAAGATGGCAACATCAGCGCTCCCTTCGCAGGAATCATCAGGGCCGTCGGTAAGACCACCGCACAGCTCGAAGAGGATCTCGCTCGCGAATATACCAAGCGACTTCAGCTCAAGAATCCGATCGTTTCCGTAACGATCACCAGATATCGAACCGTCCGCGCGACCGTCGGTGGATCGGTTCAGCGACCAGGCACCTTCGACATGCGCCCGGGCGACTCCCTGATTTCGCTGCTCAACCAGGGCGGCGGCATCATCCCTGATGTTGCCGATCTTCGCCGAGCAACCCTCAAGCATTCCGGTTCCGACGAGCGAATTCCCGTTGATCTCTACGCGATGCTCAACCAGGCCGATACGTCCCAGAATTACGAAGTTCAGGACGGAGATGAGCTGATGGTTCCGCAGGGCGTAAATAACAGGATCAACATCTTGGGTGCCATTCAGCAGCCAGGTAGCTACCCCTACCGAGAGCCGATGACCCTCTCCGATGCCATCGCCCTAGCTCATGGCGAGATCACGACCAAGACCAAGTTCAGCGAGACCCTTATCATCCGAGAGAAGGTTGGCGAGCCTGGCGAGTACCTGCGAATCCGAGCCAACTACGTTCGATACATCCGCAACGGCGATTCCGCCCAGAACGTGATCCTCCAACCCGGCGACCTCGTCTACTTCCCCGAAACGAACACCCCCGACCTGAACCGAATCAGCGCTCTCGCTAACGTCGCGTTCATCATCGACCGATTCGGCGGCTCCGTCTTCGGTCTCCACATCTTCAGCCGATAAAGACAAAAGAAGAAAATCAAAATCGGGGTCGAGCATAAAGCTCGACCCCGATTTTTGTGTCCGGAATGTCATCCTAATCGAGCCTCGGCGAGAGAAGGACCCCTACCTCTCCGACCGCCTCTGGTCTAGCGCATCGAAGCTTCGACTCGCCGAAAGGAGACGAACCATGTGGGACTGCGCTGGCCTGACCGCGCTTTTCACGCCCGCGGAGCGGGCTCCGGATCCCCCAAATCCAAAATCCCCAATCCAAAATCTCCAATCGCCTATACTGTTCATGGTCGCCAAGGATCGGCGCCAGAGGAAACATGAAGGTCAGTTCTCGGCCATCTTCGAAGCCCAAGAAGGGCGCAACCGCAAAGGCGGCAGTCAGCTCTCACAAGGGCTTTGACATCGCGGGCGTCCTCATTCTCGCCTTCGGCGCGGTTGTCGTAGTCGCCCTCGTCACTCCGAATTCCGGTCTCATCGGACGCAGCCTCGGAGCATTCTTCTCCACGCTGTTTGGAAGAGGCGCATGGGCCGTACCGCCGCTCTGTCTCGGCCTGGGGATCAACCTTATCAAAGGCCGCGGAGCCAGCGTCTCTCACCTTAGTTGGGGCCTCACCCTCCTGTTCCTCACCCTCCTCGGTGTCCTCGCAAAGAGTGTAGGCGGAGACTACTTCGACCCCGCCGCCCTCAGCAACAGCGGAGGCTATGTTGGCGCGATCATCGGATGGGCCCTGAGTTCCCTCTTCGAAGCCGCCAAACCCATCGGCCTTGCCACCATGGGCCTCATCGGCCTCATCCTCACCGTTGACGTCCCGATCCGACAGATGCTCGCCAACGCCAAGCAGGGCGCCGTCAGCGTCAAAGAGCGCACCCTCGACCGCCCGCGCTCGCGGCAGACTGACGAAGACCGCATCAAGCCCCTCAAGCGAGCCGTGGTCGAAGACGAAGTGCCGATGCCCCGAAAGGTCCGCGGCATCGTGGAAGACGACCCCGAACCCGAGCGAGCCCCCGTCCCGACAGAAGGGCAGAAGCGCGAGCCGAGCATCCGCAACACCGTCGAGCCCCAGCCAACCCTCACCGCCGACATTTCCGAGCCTAAAGAAGGCTATCAGCTCCCCGCCACGAACCTGCTCGCTGAAGCAATTCTCAAGCCCAAGCGAAACCAGGCCGAGATGCAGAAGAACATCGAGACCCTCGAAGGGACCCTCGCTCAGTTCGGCATCGACGCCGACGTCGTCGAAGTCGCCAACGGCCCCACCGTTACTCGCTACGAGATCCAACTCGGTCCGGGCGTTCGGGTCAACCGAATCACCGCCCTCGCCGACAACATTGCAATGGACCTCGCCGCCTCCCAGGTGCGCGTCGAAGCCCCCATCCCTGGCAAGGCGGCCATCGGCGTCGAAGTCCCCAACGTCTCACCTAGCGTCGTCACTCTCCGAGAGCTCGTCGAGGACTTCCAGTTCAAGAACCATCCGTCACGCCTCTGCGTCGCCCTCGGCAAAGACGTGAGCGGCGCGAACAAATACGCTGACCTCACCAAGATGCCGCACCTCCTCATCGGCGGCGCCACCAACTCCGGAAAATCGATCGGCCTCGCTACCCTCATCACCAGCCTCCTCATGCGCAACACCCCCAAAGATGTGCGCCTTGTGATGATCGATCCGAAGCGCGTCGAGCTCACCCTCTTCGACCACATCCCGCACCTCATGTGCCCGGTCATCAAAGATGTCAAGGAAGCCGCCGGCGTGCTGAGAGCCGTCTGGCGCGAGATGGACCGCCGTTACGACGTCTATAGTGAGAACGGTTGCCGCAACATCGACGGCTGGAACGCGAAGGCAAGCTTCCAAGACCGCATGCCCTACATCGTGGTCATCATTGACGAGCTCGCCGACCTCATGATCCAGTGCGGCCCCGAAGTCGAGACCATCATTGTCCGCCTCGCCCAGCTCGCCCGAGCCGTCGGCATCCACCTCGTCATCGCCACCCAGCGCCCGAGCGTCGATGTCATCACCGGCATCATCAAGGCGAACATCCCCAGCCGTATCGCCTTCAGCGTCGCCTCCCAAATTGACTCCCGAACCATCATCGACATGAAGGGCGCCGAGAACCTCATCGGCAAGGGAGACATGCTCTTCCAGCCCATCGACGCCATCAAACCCCTCCGTGTCCAGGGCTGCTACGTGAGCGAGAAAGAGATCGACGCCATTTGCTCCTTCTGGCGAAGCCAAGAGAAGCCCGCCTACGTCCTCAACCCCGTCGAAGAAGCCGCCAGCGACCCCAAGAGGGAAGGCGGAGACTTCGGCGAGGAGACCGACCCGCTCTGGGAAGACAGCGTTCGCTGGGCCGTCGACCGAGGCCAAGCCTCCGTCTCCATGCTCCAACGCAAATTCTCCATCGGCTTCCAGCGCGCCTCACGCCTCGTCGACATGATGGAAGAGCGAGGCATCGTGGGCCCCCGAGATGGCTCCCGCCCACGAGAAATCCTCGTCAACCCCATGGAAGTCGACCAAGTCCTCGGCGGCGGCGGAGTCCAACGCTACGACGTAGGCCGAACAATCGGCGACGGCCTAGAAGAGTAAAAAGTGGTGCCGGCTTCCCAGCCGGCATCTCAACACACCATCAAAGTCGCCAGACCGCAGAAGAACCGCCAATCATTTGGCCGACACTTTGAAGATCAAAGAGGTCGTGATAATGTGCGGAGATACCGGGCGGCACCACCGTTAATCCAGCAGACCGGAAAGCTGCGCCGAATCAAACGGCTTATGAAGAATCTTCACCGGACCGAACTCGTCGATCGAAATGGGATGAGCGCCTGTTGCTTCGGTCGTGAGAAGGAAGACTTGCAGGCCCATGTTCTTCGGGTTGCTACGAAGCTTGCGCAGCATCTCGTAGCCATCGACTCCGGGTTCGATGACGTCCATGATCAAGGCGTCGGGACTGTGCTCTTGCACGGCGTCCATGGCCCGTTGGCCGTCCGTCGCGACAACTACCTCGTGGCCCATTCTTTCGAGGTTGATCTGCATCAACCGAGCGATGTTTCGCTCCTCGTCGCAGATAAGCACCTTTCTCCGGACTTCTTTTCTCGCGGATAATCCGTGCATTGGGCTGTTAGACGGCAACTTTCTCGCCATCGACTAAGTAAAAGTCAAAAACAACAAATAACCGTCTAATTGTTAGGTAATAGCTATATCTGGCATAATAACGAACGTTAATCGATTTCGTTTTACTAACAAAGAAAGGAGAGCCCACTATTTGCTGGGCTCGAAATCGACCGCCCCGAACCCCATCTCAGGCATTATCCTGAGACAAACCGTCTGGTAACGGCGCCGGACGATCCGATGAATAGTGAGGATCGATGGCGTACCGCGGACTGATCGATAGATTTGGGGACCGAATGAACCTCGCCGGCAAGGCGAGCCCTGTCTCCCTTTGCGAGGGCAACACCCCCCTCATCCACGCCCCGCGGCTTGCCGCATGGCTCGGCGGAGGATTCGAACTTCACCTCAAATACGAGGGCCTCAACCCCACCGGCTCCTTCAAGGACCGGGGCATGACTGGCGCCATCACCCAAGCCGTCGCCGACGGCGCGAAGGTCGCCATCTGTGCATCCACCGGCAACACTGCCGCCAGCGCCGCTGCCTACTGCGCCCGAGCGGGAATCAAGTGCGTCGTCCTCATCCCCGAAGGAAAAGTAGCCCTCGGAAAGCTTTCCGGGGCCATCGCTTACGGCGCCGAAGTCGTAGCTATCAACGGCTCGTTCGACGACGGCCTCAACCTCGTCCGCGAGCTCTGCGACCAAGAACCCATCGCCCTCGTGAACTCGGTAAATCCCGCCAGACTCGAGGGCCAGAAGACCGCTGCTTGGGAAGTCACCGAACAACTCGGCGGAGTCCCCGACTGGCTCTGCCTCCCCGTTGGCAACGCGGGCAACATCAGCGCCTACTGGATGGGCTTCTGCGAAGACGGCCCCCAGCGCCCCCGACTCCTCGGCGCCCAAGCCGCCGGCGCCGCCCCCATCGTCACCGGCAAACGAGTCGACAATCCCGAGACCAAGGCAACCGCCATTCGCATCGGCAACCCCGCCCGCTGGAAGCAAGCCGAAGCCGCCCTCAAAGAATCCAACGGCCACATCCTCGCCGTGACCGACGAAGAAATCTTCGCCGCCTATCGCCAGGTCGCTCAACTCGAAGGCGTCTTCTGCGAACCGTCCTCCGCCGCCGGTCTCGCGGGCCTCAAGAAGTCCATCGCCGCCGGCGATGTGGATGTGAGAGGCCAACGAGTCGTCACCGTCCTCACTGGCCACGGCCTCAAAGACCCCGATTCCGTCATGGACGCCTACCGAGCTAGCGAACCAATCGAACCCACGATCTCGGCGCTCAAGCAACGAATGGAGCGCAAATGATTCGCGTAAGAATTCCCGCCACCACCGCCAACCTCGGCCCTGGCTTCGACTGCATGGGCCTCGCGCTCGACCTTTGGAACTCCTTCGAGCTCCACCTCAATGTCGACGTCGCCGAAGTCATCTCCCACGGTGAGGGTGCTGACAAACTCCCCACCGACCGCTCCAACCTCATCGCGACGATTCTAAAGGACGAACTCGGAGACAAAGCTCCGGCAAACTTCCGGATCATCTGCCACAACCAGATCCCGGTCGCCAGCGGGCTCGGCTCCAGCTCAACCGCAGTCCTTGCCGGCGTCCTCTTCGCAGAAGCCATCCGCCGCCACCACATAGGCAAAGACCCCAGCGACCTCGACCTCGAGAAGGTCCTCGCCCGAGCCGTAGAAATCGAAGGCCACGGAGACAACGTCGCCCCCGCCCTCCTCGGCGGCTTCATCATCGTCGTCCCCGACGAAACCGGCGTCCTCACCCAACGCGTCCCCCATGTGCCGATGAAGACCGTCGTCTGCGTCCCCGACTTCAACTACCTCACCACCGAAGCCCGAGCCGCCCTCCCTTCAAGCTATTCGAAGGCCGACGCGATCTACAACATCGGCCGAGCCATGCTCGTCGCCGAGGCGATGCGCTTCGGAGACGACGAGCTCCTGCGCAAAGCGATGAACGACCGAATCCACGAGCCCTATCGCCTAAAAGCCATCCCCGGTGGCCAAGAAGCGAAAACCGCCGCCGTAGACGCCGGAGCCATCTGCGTGAGCCTAAGCGGTGCCGGCCCCGGCATCATCGCCTTCTGTCGCGAAGGCTACGACCGCATCGGCCGCTCCATGAAAGAAGCCTTCGCCGCCCAAGGCTTAAGTTCGAGATACTGGATCCTAGACGCCTCCGAACAAGGCACCCACATTGGCCGCCTGCCAGGCTAAAAATCCGGAGATGGTTCCCCCTTTCCGAAGGGAGAACCGTGGGGTAGAGGCTTGATGCACCCACCAACTGCCTTCCGAATCAGGCCCTCCCGCAAATCCAAAATCCAAAATCCAAAATCAAAAATCCAAAGTCCCCGAGACCGGTTCTTTTCCGCCCGACTCCCGAACCCACTATTGGCGAAAGCCAAAAGTGAGCGAAGTCCGAGTCATGGAACGCATAAACATCATGAGCCTTGTGAAACCCCGGGAGACCGTCACCCCCGCCGATTTGAGGCAAATCTGCCTCCGCGATGTATTCGCATACGTTTACCGACGGGTACCCCGAGTCGAGGATGCTGAGGACATCACCGCCGAGGTCTTTGCCCTCGCCCTCAACCGCATCCCTAGCCACGTCCACGAGCCCAAAGCCTGGCTCATCGGAGTCGCCCGACGCAAAGTCGCCGACTTCCTCCGCCGCTACGGCTGCCCAACCCGGCCCCTGCTTAACGACGAACTCACGGTCGAGGGACCGCATTCGGAAGTCGAACGCCGAGAGAGCGCGAAGCACCTCATCGCGCTCGTCGACGAACTTCCGGAAGAACAGCGCGAAGCGCTGATTCTGCAGTGTGCAGACAATTTGTCCCTCAACGAGATATCGGTTGTCATGAAACGCTCCGTCCCGAGCGTGAAAGGGCTTTTGCAGCGCGCAAGGCAAACCATCTATGACCGCGGGAGCGCCTACTTCCTAGAGCACCAGGAGGTGCAAGCGTAATGGAATCAAGAGACCCCTTAGAAAATCAAATCAAACAGGCATACTCCGCCCCCGAACCGAGTGACGCCCTCCAAAACCGGCTAAGCACCATCGCCGCCGAGCACGCCCTCAAGCCCAAGAAAGTCTCTCGATGGCCCAAGTTCGCCGTCGTGGGTGTCGCTCTCGTCGCGGCCGGATGCTTGGCGTTCAACGTCCTTTTCCGAAGAGTCGGAGAAGCCGCCATCGCCCTCATCCCGTCCGATGCCGGAGTCGTGATTACCATCGACCTCGTCCCATCCGAGATGCAGGTCCCCGCATTCAAGAACCTAAACGATGCTCTGAAGCAGGAAGGCCTCGACGGCGTGATTCAACAGCAGGTCGGCGATGCACTCGGCAAGACCTCACTCGGCCACGATCTTCGCGGGCAACTCGTCGGCAGCGGCGCATTCGCCGTCTGGCCCACAAAGCCAGAGAAGACGATTGCGGAAATGTCCACCGGGAAAGATGCCGAAATGGTCGCCTTGTTGGCCGTCAAAGATCCAAAGGTTGTTCGTGGCCTCCTGGCCCGAGACGGAACTGTCGTCCAGCCCGGCATTTGGTCGTACAAATACAAGAACCAGACCGTGATGCTTGGCGTTATCGGAACCTACCTCGTGTGCTCGGATCGCACTTCGGTGTTCGACCGAGTCCAGCAGGCGGCCGACGGGAAGGTCGAAAACGTGACCCAGCTAGCCGCCTATCGAGAAGCGCGCGCCTCCCTACCCGAGGACTCGAACCTCATGATGTTCGCCTCTCCGAAGGCCCTCCTGGACCAGGCGAGCGGCGAGGTTGGGATTTCGGCAAATGTAAAAACTCCGAAATGGGCGGCGGCCGGAATGGCAATCCGATCCGACGGGCTGCAGTTCGAAGGCAGATCCCCGCTTGACCGCCAAACCTATCCCTCGCTCGATGAATGGAAGAAGATTAAGCCAATCGACTCATCCCTCTTCGACCGACTTCCGACCGGCGCCTACGGGTTCATCTCTCTTTCGCAGCCCGGTAGCTACTACGTGAATTTCATGAGGACCCTTGAGAAGGATCCAGAGATCACCAAACTAGCGAAAGGGACCGGCTTAAAGAAAGACGACTTGGTCTCAAACTTCGAGCGCGAGACCGGCTTGAGCGTGGAAAAAGACATCGTTCCCGCGTTCAATGGCGACATCATTTTGGCTGTCTATCCAACCGCGAAGAGCCTCGACGGCGTCCTGATGATCGACAACGCGAACGGGGCCACCCCTGTTGCGCTGTTAGCCAAGATCAGAGCTTGGGTCACTCGGGAAGCCAAAGGCAATCCCGATGCAAACGTTGAGGAGACGATCGACGGCGTGACCGTATGGGAGCCGAGCGGTGCCATCGGCGACAAGAACCTGAGCAAGTCGATGAAGGTCGATGGCGACCAGAAAGACATTTTCGTCGCCAACATCGATGGAAGTGTGGCTATCACCTCGTCAAGGCCAATGCTCCAGAAACTCATCGACACCCACCGCACCGGAAAGTCGCTCAAGACCGACCCCGCATTCCAAGAAATGCAGCAGAGAATGGGTGAGGATCCGCACATCCTAACCATGATTGCGATGACCCGAGTCATGGAGAAGCTCACCCCGATGATGGACTCGTTCCTGGCCGCAAAACACCTCGATCGAAACGTACTTGCCGGTATGTTCGGCGGCCCCAATGCTGGCCTGGTCTTCTCGGCAAGAATCGCCGGAGATTCGCTCCGCTCTTCTACCTTCATCCCGCTCGACTACGCCAAGACAATTCGTGTGATCAAAGCGATGATGAAATCGACGCCGAAATCAGACGAGACGATCATCAAGTAAATCCGGCCATCCTACCAACCCCTCGCCCCTCCGGGCGAGAGGGTGGTGACGCCAACCGACAAACATTCGCCAAGATCCGGGCCATATCGTCGACGCGGCGAAGGCCGTTTCTCGTTGAGCTCACCGTGCCGCTTCTGGCTCCCAAAGTCCAGTAGCGATAGTTTCCTCCAGCGTTTAGGACATCTTTTGTCTAGGGCTCACGGAAAACGGCCAACAGCCAACAGCCAACGGAAAGCGGATATGATTTCACCATGCTCCTTCTCCCCCTAGCGGGCGCGCTGATTCTTGGCCACAACCTCACGATCCCGGACGTTTCCAAGGACAACCTGAAGGCGACAATCGAGAAGCTTTCCTCCTGGCACGACCGGAATACGAGCAACCCAACTCTCAACGAAGCCGCCGATTGGATCGCCACCGAGTTCAAGAAGATCCCCGGCCTCCAAGTCGAGATCATGAAGTATCAGATCCACGCGGGGCCGCGAATCCCCGCCGACAAAGAGGTCGTCCAGGTGGTCGCAACTCTGCCCGGAGCCACAGACCGCCGAGTCATCGTCGGCGGACACTTCGACAGCATCAACATGGTCGAAAAGGGGGTCGCCGGCCGAGCACCCGGAGCTAACGATGACGGTAGCGGAACCGCACTCACCATGGAACTTGCCCGCCTCATGGCTGGACAGAAGTGGAACCAGACCATGGTGTTCGTCGCCTTCAGCGGAGAAGAGCAAGGCCTTCTCGGCTCCGCTGCGTTGGCAAAACGAGCGAAGGCCGAAGGCTGGAAGATCGATGCCGTTTTGAGCAACGATATGGTCGGAAACTCGCACAATTTGCACGGAGGTCACGACAACAAACACGTCCGTGTCTTCAGCGAAGAGTCCCTCCCCGCCACCGAGAACCCCCACAACAGCCGAGAGCTAGCCCGGTTCGTCGAGTGGACCACCCGTGGCAAGATCAGAAACTTCGCACCCTACCTCGTCTTCCGCCGAGACCGATTCGGTCGAGGCGGCGACCACACCTCCTTCAACCAACAAGGATTCACCGCTGTCCGACTGGTGGAAGTCGACGAGGAGTACACCCGCCAACACACCCCCAACGACCTCCCCGAATTCGTCGACTTCGACTACCTGGCCAACAATGTGAGGGTCAACTACCTCTCCCTAGCCACCCTAGCCCAAGCCGCCGACCCCCCAACCAACGTTCGAGTCGACCGCGCCCAAGGCTACGCCACCACCATCACCTGGCGCCCCACCCCCGGCGTGCACTACGTCGTCTACTGGCGAGACACCACTAGCCCCGTCTGGCAGGGCTCAAAGGAAGTCGAAGAGGTCGCCAAAGTCACGATCGAGAAGATTAACAAAGACGACCACGTCTTCGCCGTAGCCGCCCTCAACGGCATCCCCCAAGAAGCAAAGTAACCTCAAAACCCCTCTCCCCTCCGGAGGAGAGGGGGCAGGGGTCATAGCCATTTAGTTTAGGCTTCAGAACCCCTCTCCTCTCCGGGGGAGAGGGGCAGGAGTGAGGGGTCCGGGAGCCGACAGACCTTCGTCGTGACGCAAGAGAACCCTAAACGAAATGGCTATGAGGGCAGGGGTGAGGGGTCCGCTCCGGTCCGGCAATCCTCAATCCTCAATCCGCAATCCCGGGGGTCTCGCCCACCGACAACCCGACAAACCTACAACCGCGTCGCGAACCGAACCCCAAACCCATCCGGATCGAGCACCGTGAAATCCCGTAACCCGTAATACCGATCCCCAATCTCGCTGTGCACCGGCACCCCCAGCGACTGACAAAGACCCCAAACCCGGTCCACATCCGGCACCATCACCCGCACGTTCCCCGCCGGAAACGCTGGCGGAACGAAATCGGCACGCTCATCCAAGAACAGTTCAAACCCATCCCAAGTCAGCACCACGAAAGCCCCCGAATCGCGTTGCATGGCGAACCCAAGCGACAAGTAGAACGCCTTCGAAGCCTCAATATCCCGAACCGTCACCTCGGTGACCAAAGCTGACCCCGCCAAAGCATCCGCCTCGATCTCCACAAGAATCTCAGGCGCAATCAACGACGCAACTCCCAACAAAGTCGCCGCCGGTTTGATTTTCAGGAACGCCTCCCCATGAGCCCGAGTGACCTCAGAAGCCAGACTCATGTCGGTCACGTACATGCGGGTCCGCACGACATCAGAAAGCGAGCACCCAGCCTCCCCAAGCGCCACCTCGATCCGAGCCAAAGCCGCCTTCGCCTGCCCATAGGCATCCGGGGCCAGCACCTTCCCAAGCGCATCCGTCCCCGTCGTTCCCGCCACGAACACATGCTCCCCAACCCGAACCGCACGGCAATATCCAACAACGTCTTCCCAAGGCGATCCAGATGAAATGTTTTGACGGGCCATAAAAAACCGTACCTAAACCAAAGGAACGTTGTTCCCGTCACGCAAAGACCCCGAAAGCACGTAGAGCGCCTCAAACATGTTGATCAGCACCAAAATTAGGCCGCCAAAGCCGACGAAAAAGTAGGCCGCCCCACTCAACAAGATCATCACCACTGCGCCAGGGTAGCGCCCCGCATATAGTCGATCTGCCCCCAAAAAACCGAACAGCACGGCCAGGAGTGCCGCCAACATTCTGCTCTTGGTAACCGTGCTTGGCACCTGATAAAACCCCGCGCTCGGGGTTGGCTGGGAGGCGGGCAGATGGGAAGCAAGCTCCGGAACCTCGTCCGCCCGCAGCTCCTGCTGGCTGATTGGATTAATCAGAATGGTTGAGGCAACGACCCGCCCCTCGCGACACCATTCCTCCAGAGTCGCCAGTTCTACCGGGCCGTAAAGCAGGCCGTCCGTCCCAACTACCGAATACATTTCCTAACTCAGCGGTCGCCCCGAGGCATCTCGCAAGCTCCCCGTCCAAAGACTAAGCGTATCGCTAAACGCCCATACAGATGCAATGCCAATCATCAACCATCCCGTGCAGTCCCCAATCCCATAGCCGACTAGGCAAAGAAGCAGCATCACTGCGCCCGACCCATTCCGCCCAATGTAGAAGCGGTGAATCCCCAGCGGGCCAAGAAAGAAAGCGAGCAGAACCGCCACGGTTTTGCTTTTCGAAGAAGCCATCCCGTAACCCATCATCGGGTTCGCATTCATGTAAGGGTTCTGCTGCGGCATTTGAGGACCCGGATAGTAATTCTGGATCGGAGCCTGCTGTGGCTGATGCATCCCCTGAAAGAACATCGAAAGCATCGGCATATCCCCCGCCCGAAATCGCTGCCCACTCTGCGGATCGACGATCGTAGTATCCGCCACAATCCGCCCCTCCCGAACCCACTGCTCCAGCGTCTGAGGATTCACGGGCCCATACAGATTGCCATCGGTGCCAAGGACGGAGAACATGGGGTTATTGGGTGAAGGTTAGCACGGGAAAGGAAGATGGGGAGTGATGAGTGACGAGTGATGAGTGACGAGTGACGAGTGATGAGTGATGAGTGATGAGTGATGAGTGATGAGTGATGAGTGATGAAGGGGGAGCGATCAACGGTGGATGGTTCCGGGAACCCCTCCCCTCTCCGGGGAGAGGTGCAGGGGTGAGGGGTCCGGGGGCCGACAGACCTTCGTTGTGACCCAAGAGAAACCCTAAACTAAATGGCCATGAGGGGCAGGGGTTAGGGGCCGGCGGCCGCGGTCTTGAAGGATGCCGACAACTAAGTCTCGTCCCCCTTCGATTCATCCTTCATCGTTTCCCCGCTCCCCTATTCATCACTCATCAATTCCCAAATCACTCCACCACCAGTCCATCCCCATCCAACATCTTCCCCCGCCCAATCTTCACGAGATCAACTGTCGACCACAGTGACACCATCGCCAGACACAACGTGCCGATCGCCTGGTTCCACATGAGCCCCCCGAAGATGCTCAAGACCGCCATCGCCAGGCCCGTCTTGTACAACCCAAGATAGAATCGGTGCACCCCGAGAGGACCGAGCACGAGCGCCAACATCACCGCAATCCCCTTGTACCGAAGCGAAACTTCGTTCGAGCTGTTCATCGAAGCGAGCGCCTCGAAGTGCCGACTCAAGAACGGAACCGCGGTGGCGGGCATCGTGTCGCCGCTGTCGCGTTCGATTACAAACCAGTCGGGCTGAAGCCGGCCCTCAAACGC
This sequence comes from Fimbriimonadales bacterium, assembly GCA_038321975.1. Lineage (GTDB taxonomy): Bacteria > Armatimonadota > Fimbriimonadia > Fimbriimonadales > Fimbriimonadaceae > Fimbriimonas. The sequence continues at coordinate 37,671 of JBBQFM010000019.1, forward strand.
CATCATCACCAAGTCTTGTTGAGAGAAGGGACCATGCGATTGGCCATTCGGCTCGACTACCGAGTACATCCCCGCAGGTTACACCAAGCCCCGCCACCCCAAAACCCCCGTTTTGAAGCCTACAAATGAGTCCCCTCCCCTTGCGGAGGGCTAGGGTGGGGTTTCCGGAGGCTTGTCGGCCTTCATTAGACTTCCGGTTTCGAGGCAAAGACGGTTCATTCATCGTTCCCCGCCCCCCGTCACCTCCCCCGTACATCATTCATCACTCATCACTCATCGTTTCCCCCACCCTCCCCCGCTCATCGTTCAAAATAACCCCATGCGCTTTCAAGCTCAACGCGGTACCGAAGACGTCCTCCCCGGCGATTCCCATAAGTGGCTTCGCTTGGAAGCGGCGTTTCGCGAGCTCACGCGCAGGTACGGCTATCAGGAGATTCGAACTCCCACCTTCGAAGACACGAACCTGTTCGTGCGCACTTCCGGTGAGACAAGCGACATCGTAAGCAAGGAAATGTACACCTTCAAGGATAAGGGAGATAGAGATATCACTCTCAAGCCCGAAGGCACCGCCCCCGCGATGCGCGCCCTCATCGAGCACAGCTTGTGCCCGCCCGGCACCATCGCCCGCCTCAGCTACATCACCCCCATCTTCCGATACGGCCGACCCCAGAAAGGTCGCCTCCGAGAGTCCCACCAGGTTGGGCTAGAACTCGTCGGCTCGCAGTCCCCTACCGCGGACGCCGAAGTGATCGAGATCACCTACCGATTCTATGAGTCGATCGGCATCGATGACGCCGTCGTGATGATGAACTCCATTGGCCGAGACGAGTGCCGCGCCCGTTATCGAGAAGCCATCCTCAACCACCTAGACACCTTCCTAAAGGGCCAAACCACCGAGGTCCAAGAGCGAACCGCCAAGAACCCCCTTCGCATCCTCGACTCGAAAGACCCCGACACTCGCACCGCGCTCGAAGGCTTACCCCCGATCCTTGACTTCCTAGAAGACGAGGCCAAGGCGAGCTTCGACCGCCTCCAAGAAATCCTCACCAAAGCCGCCGTCCCCTACCAAATCGCCCCCGAAGTGGTCCGCGGCCTTGACTACTACACCGACACCGTCTTCGAGGTCCTCAGCAGCAAACTCGGCGCCCAAAGCTCCCTCTGCGGTGGCGGACGATACGATAACTTGGTCAAGGATCTCGGCGGATCCCCAACCCCAAGCGTGGGCGTGGCGATGGGCATGGAACGAGCCCTCATCGTCCTCGACGAAATCGGCAAGGGCGGAGCAGCGGCCGGAGTAGACGTTTTCCTAGTCCAAGGCACAGACGCCGGCTTCGATGCCACCCAAGAGATCGCCCAAAGCCTAAGAAAAGCTGGCCTCGCCGCGCTCACCGACCTCGATGCCCGCAGCATGAAGTCCCAGCTCCGCCAAGCCGACAAGGCGGGTGCCCGGTTCGTGATCATCATCGGCGAAGACGAGCTCGCCAAGGGCACCGGAACCGTCAAAGATTTCACAACCAGCGAGCAGGTGGAACTACCAGTGGATGCAGTTGTGAATTACATTCTGGAGAAACGTTGAAAGGCCCCCTCGTCGTAATCCTCGCCGCAACCGCTGCCTTCGCCAGCGCCCAGCTCCCCGACGTGCGTATCAAGCTGGATACGACGATCACATATTTGTCCGCCTACAAGGGAAGAACGTCCCTCCGCTTCTACAACCCGCTAGGCCGCTTCAGCACCGTCAGCCTCACTGCCTACCTTGAGCCCGGTTTCAAAGCGTACGTATCCCAGAAACTCGAGCGCATCGCTAATGACTCGGACAAGGAACAGCTCGACGAATACTACGTCGAAGACCCCGGCATCTGGAAGGTCGGCAAGCAATACCTTCCCTTCGGAGGATCCATCCTCCACGAGAGTGTGCAAGCCGCTCGGGCAGACACCAACCTCATCATTGAGGGCTTCCCAATCGCCGCTGCCTACTGCGATGGCGGTCCCGGCCTTCAACGCGGAGTTGTCGGCCGAATCGGCAGCCGCATCGGCGCCAGCTTCGCGATCGGTCGTCACTTTGGCATTGCGGGTAGTGCGCTCGATTACATCCGCCGCCCCGAGGACTCGCCCGGCGCGGGCCGAGGCTGGAAGCAAGCCTTCGGCACCGACGTCTCGAAGCGAACCGGCATCGTCACGCTACGCGGCGAAGTCGTACTGCTCCGCGAAGGCGAGACGGAAGCCGATCAGAATCTGCAAGTCTATGATGCGAACGTCACCCTGGATCCCACTCGGTATCAATCGCTCACCTTCGGCTGGAGCCGCCGAATGCCGGAGCGCGCGGATTTTTACCGATTCATGGGCTCCTTCATCGTCACCCAAAACACCCGACTCGAGCCGATGGTCCGGTATCGAGACGACAAGCTGTACGACGTCAGCATTTCAATGCGTATAAAGTTCTAAGGGATGAAGGTTCTCCTCAATCCGGTTCCTCTCGTCGCACTCGCCTCAAGCGTGGCCTTGGCGCTATTGGGCCAATTTGCCATCGCCGGCATCGTGTTCATCGCGTGGTTCGCGATGGTCGCGCTCGTCTCAATGCGCAGCTCGAATGAGATTCGCCGGGCCGACGTGTCAGAAGAACTCGACCCCGAGAGCCGGATCCTGCTGACTCCCGTCCGCAAGCTTGTCGACTCGATCGAGGAGACCGTCCGGGCAAACGCTCAATCCATCACGATGAAGACCGTCGGTGAAGAGGTCCTCTCCGAGGCGCGTCGCATCAAAGATCAGAGCGCCAAAGCGCTCCTCGTCCGCCGAGACATCAAGCGGTTCCTCCGCGGCAAATCGGTTGCCGAACTCGCCATCGCAGACCTTCAGACCAAAATCGCGGAAGCAAAATCGCTCCCCGAGAAGGATGCCCTCCAATCCGCCCTCGCCGCACGCGAGCTTGAGGTCAGCCACTATGCCAAATCGGAAGAGGCGCTGGGCGACATCGACTCGGGAATCAACCAAGCCCAGGCCGTTCTCTCCGAGATGAAGACAAGGATTTCGCTGGGCGCGATGGAAGAGAAAACCGCCGCCTCCAGCACCGAGGACATCCGAGAGACGATCGGGCGCCTAAGAGGACTGAGCCTCGCGTTCGACGAGGCGGAAGAGATGGTCCAATCGCTGGATGCGCGGGTATCCTCAGGCTCATGAGCACTACCCGGCGGGCCTACGACCTGATGCGAGGGTACGTCAACAACGAGTGGGAACGAATCAAAGGCGTGGAAGATTCTTACGCCGAGCAAGAGCTTCAGGCGGCGATCGACGATCCCCGAACCGGTCGAACCTCCACCGCCAAACCTGAGCCAGAAGCGACCCGGCCAACCCCAACGCCCGATAACAAAGAGCGCGCATGCCAAATCCTCGGCGTGCAAACTGGTTGCGAGTTCGCCCTAATCCGAGTCGCCTTCGAGAGATTGAATAAGCGAAGCGAACCCACCAACTTCCCCCAAAACTCCCCCGAAGCCGCCCAGGCAGAGACCATCCAGAAGCGAGTCCGGTGGGCCTACGCCGTCCTCACCGAAGGCATGGACAGCACCGAAGTCCGCTTCGGCTCCCTCGAGATCGAATAGCTTCCGGACGGGATTGCTCCGAACTCAGAACCCCTTTCTTCTCCGGGTGAGAGGGGCAGGGGTGAGGGGTCCGGGAGCCTCCCCTTGCCAAGGATGGTTCGTGCCTTGGGAGGGGGAGGGCAGGGTGGGGGTCCGACGCCGAACTTCTGCCAGAAACGTTTACGCCTAAGGGGACTGCGCCCACCGACAACCTTCGACTCACCCGAGAAGATACGTCTGCGCAAGTTGCAGAACTCGTCGCTGAGGTGCCGGCATCGGCAGACCCGCCAACTCCGATTCGGTTACCCACCGTAGTTCCTTCAACTGAGAGCTCGTCTGAAACAGCGATGCATGAATCGTGATGCGATGATTCGTCACCGTGTGCCGATGCTCCCCCAAAGCCTCGACAACCGCCGAACCAAGAAGCCCCTCCAGCTCAGAAACCCGATCGAAGCGCGGAAACTCCCACATCCCCTCCCACCACTGGCCAGGCGGAATCTGCATCAGCCCAAACAAGCCCGAATGATAGGGAACCCATACGTGGTGGGTAAGCCGAATCGGCTTCGCCTTCGCCACCTTGGTCGGCAAAACCTCCACCAATCCATGAGCCCGAGCAATGCAATCGGAAGCCAGCGGGCACCGGCCGCACTCCGCACCAACCGGCCGACAAACCGTCGCCCCCAACTCCATCAACGCCTGGTTATAATCCCCCGGTCGCTCCGAATCCAAATTTAAACGAGCCCAATCCCAAGCATTCCGATGCAACAAAAGCCCCACCGAGGAATCCCCCGCGAAGCGAGCGTAAACCCGCTCAACATTCCCATCCACCAAAGGAGCCGGATCATCCACCGAGATCGAAGCAATCGCCCCACTCGTATATGGCCCCACCCCCGGCACGGCGAGCCACTCCGCCGCCGTTCGCGGAAGCCCATGCGAAACCACCCATCGGGCGCCATCGGCCAGTAATCGGCACCGCCGGTAATACCCAAGCCCCTGCCAGAGCGAAAGCACATCCTGCTCATCCGCAACCGCCAAGGATTCCACCGTCGGGAACCGCGCCATCCAGCGCTCAAAATACGGGATCACCGTCGAGACCTGAGTCTGCTGAAGCATGATCTCGCTGACCCATATCGCATAGGGGTCCTTGGTTCGACGCCAAGGAAGATCGCGCCTAGAGCAGTCGTACCAGCAAAGGAGCGCCCCACGATCGACCTGCTTCATGCCTCGCAAGTTTACTGGTCCCAAGTAGATTCGCGACCGAAGTGTCGCGCGACGGCCAAGGCCGTCGACTAGACGTGGACGAGTCCGAACTGGCTAAGCGTTTCCTCGACGTTCGAACTCTGGATGAGGGCGCGTCCGATCACCAGATAGTCGGCACCATCCCGCAGTGCCTTAACCGCATCGCCAACTCGCCTCTGATCATCTTGCGCCGAGTTCGGCAGCCGAATCCCCGGCGTCACCACGATCCCATGCCCAACCGCCTTCCGGATCGCCGGAATCTCATGCGGCGAGCAAACCACCCCGTCCATTTCGCAATCCATCGCTAGCTGAGTAAGCGCAACCATGTGGTCCTGCACCGTGCGATTTACGCCCAGTTGGTTCGTCAACGCGTTCTGATCAAGCGAGGTCAGCACCGAAACTCCAATCAGCAGTGGCTGGTCACCAAGCGGACAGTTGCGAGCCTCTTCCACTGCCGCCTGAATCATCGCCGGCCCGCCGCTCAGGTGCAAAGTCATCATCCAAACCCCACGTCGAGCCGCCTCACAAACCGCGAGCGCGACCGAGTTCGGGATGTCGTGAAACTTCAAATCGAGAAAAACGCGCTGTGCACCCGCGTCCCTCAGCCGCTCGATGACGCTCAGCCCATCCGGAAGTGTGAGGGCGTGCCCAATCTTGAAGGCGCCAACGTATTTCGAGAGTCGCTTCGTAACCCGGAGGGCCTCATCGAGGTCCGGGGTGTCCAAAGCGCAGATGATTTTCTTGTTCGCCCTCTCCATTGACTTGCCTTATTCCATTGTCCGTCGATTCAAGGGACAAAACGCAAAAGATCCCGAACTTTGTGCCCGTTACGGCACGTCTCGCGAAATCTCTAAGGTCGAACCTCATTCACCTGCGTGACAAACGCGCACGCCGCATCCCGCACAACCCGCCGACTCTCCGCCTCCGAAGCAGCCGCTGATGGATACATGATCGCCCGCGAACTGCTCACGATGGCGCCCAGCCCATCAGGATTGAAAAACCCGCGTAAAGCCTCGGTCGCCGCCCCCTGCGCACCCATCCCCGGGACAAGAAAGAAGGAGCGAGGAAGAGCACTTCGTAAAGCCTCCGCCTCCGCAGGAAAAGTAGCCCCTGCAACAATCCCAAATGAGGAGTAGCCAGCAACACGATCGTCAAAAGCCCGCACCATATCCGCCACCCGAAGAAACACGGATCGGCCCTCAGGAGCAAGGTGCTGAAAAGTAGTCGCCCCCGGGTTCGAGGTCATCGCGAGGACAAACAAACCCGCCCCACTCTCCCGGGCCGCCGCGACAAAAGGCTCCAGCGAATCCACCCCAAGATAAGGATTGACGGTAAGGGCATCCACCCTCATCCCACCATTCAAATACGCCTTCGCATAGGCCGTGCTCGTGCTGCCAATGTCGCCGCGCTTAGCATCGAGAAGCACCAAAAGCCCCTTGGATTTAGCATAAGCAATCGTTTGCTCCAGAGCCGCAACCCCGCGTGACCCATAGACCTCGAAGAACGCCGACTGAGGCTTCACCACGGGCACGAGATCGTGCACCGAGTCGATCACCAGTTGGCAATAAGGGAAGAGAGAGGAAGCGGGATCGGAAGTATCCACCCACTTCGGCATCAAGGAAACGTCAGGATCAAGTCCAACGACGCAGGCGCTCTGTTTGGCCTGGATGACAGCAATGAGCCGGTCAGAGAAGGGGATCAAACTCTGCAGATAGTACCCGCGTAGCGGTCCGGAGATGGTTCCCCTTTCCGAAGGGTGTTTACCGGCAGGGGGGGAGAGGGTGGATTCACCTACCGAAAAGCTCTTGAAAGCAGGAACTACGCCTTAACCGGAGCCTCTGCCGGCTTCGCGACTTCCTTCTGCACCGCGTGACTCAACGCCGACGCCTTCTTCGCATCGATCGTCGACAACAACTCAGTGACCTTCTCGCCGTCCATTTTCAACAAGACTCTCACGAGATCGGCTTCCTTCCAGTCAGCGACTATGGCTTTCAGCTTCGCTACGTCCATCTCGTTCCAAAGCTTGGCAACCTTGGAATTGCCCGCCTCGTCGTCTGGCTTCTTCACCACCGCTTTGGGTGCCGGCGTCGCCTTCTTCTTCGCCGCCGCGACCTTCGCGTCCTGATCCGACTTCAGCTTCGCATCAGCCGCGTCCTTCGTAGCTTTCTTGTCCGCATCCGCCTTCTGCATGACGACAAATGCCGCTTCCGTTATCATCTTCGCCTGCAAAACCGGCTTACCCTTGTCGTCGGTGACTCGCTTGCCCGTCTTCGCATCAAGCGTCGGTTCCCCGGCGTGTGGATTTTTGACCATCTTCACGGGGGTGAGCCCGGGGATGTTGATAATCCCCATGACCCCCAAACCGCCAACGATGCCCAAAATGAGCACCAGCGAACCCACGATCATCACGATCTTCTTCACGGCGTGCGCTTAGCCTCCGTCATCGCCATGATCTTGTTCACGTAAGCTTTCGTTTCGGAGTAGTTCGGAACGCCGCCCGCCTGCTCCACCGCGCCGGGACCCGCGTTGTAGGCGGCCAGCGCAAGGCGAGGATCCTTAAACTTCAGCAGCATCTGATTCAGATACTTGGCTCCCCCGCGCAAATTCTGCTCCGGGTCAAACGGATTCCGGACGCCCAAACCAGATGCGGTGCCCGGCATAAGCTGAGTCAACCCCATCGCTCCCGCACGAGACCGCGCCGAGGGGTCGTACGCGCTTTCCGTCTGCACCAAGGAATCGAAGAGAGCCGGATCGACCCCTTCCTCCTGGGCAATCTTCTCCGCCATCGGCCGAAACTTCTCGGCCATCGGACCGACCGAAGCACCTGACCCAAAAGGATTCAATGGCTCGAGCGAGCCGTCGCCTATATTGCCCACCAATGGAGAAGGCTGATATCCCGCCTTGTCCAGAGCCTTCGAAAACGCAGGTGTAGGCGCGGGCGTGAAGCCGGTCCGGGCCTGAATCTCGGAGATCCGGCGCTGAATGGCCTCCGGACCCATCGGTTGAATCGTCATGTCGCTCATGCCGCCTTCCTCATCGTCGCCCACTCGTCGAGCTCGTTCTGCTCGATGCGGTTCTGCTCGTAGGTCCACAGGTCGAGTGCAGCCTCCTCGAGTTTCATGAGGGTCTGAAGCTCTCGCCGCTTAGAATGCCAAGCGTCAAGGGCGGCAAGTTCGTCGCCTTCCAAGACGGAAAGAACGGCTCGCTCGGCTCGCTCCTCGTCATCCGTGCGCACCAGGGCGCCTTCCAAAGTCAGACGATCCTCGATCGTGAAAACGCGTGACCCAAGGAGCTGCGTGCGCTTCTCGATAATCGCCACAATTCCCGCCTCACAAGAAATCTTTGCCGCCTTGGCCTCGAGGTAAGCGGCTTTAGCCCAGCTCTCCTCCATTTCGCGGTATTCCAAAACCTTTGCGAGTCGAAATTCGAATTTAGCCATTGAGGGAGTTCTCCATTGCGCTGAGGGTGGTCGGCCAAGCCGAACCTTCATCTTTTCGTTGTCTTAAAAACTTGTCGATGTGCGGAGCCCGCTCGATCGCTCGATCCGCGATCGGCCTGGTGCCGCTCTTGTAGGCCCCGATGCTGACGAGGTCTTCAACATCCTTGAACGCCGCCATCAGCTCACGAATCTGCCGAGAGTCTTCCATCTGCTCGGGTGAGACGACCATTGGCATCGTTCGGCTAAGGCTCTGCAGGATGTCAATCGGCGGATAGTGACCGCGACTCGTGAGCTTTCGACTCAAAACGATATGGCCGTCGAGGATTGATCGAGTGGCATCCGCGATTGGCTCGTTCGTATCGTCGCCTTCCACCAAGACTGTGTAGAGCGCAGTGATCGCCCCCCGCTTGCCCGTGCCCGCACGTTCCATCAATCGAGGGAGCAACGCGAAAACGCTAGGCGTGTACCCTTTCGTGCTCGGAGGCTCGCCAACTGCGAGGCCAACTTCACGCTGAGCCATCGCAAACCGGGTGACGCTGTCCATCATCAAAAGCACGCTCTTGCCCTGATCGCGGAACGACTCGGCGATCGCGGTAGCCGTCAGCGCACACTTGATTCGCACCAAAGCAGGTTGCTCGCTGGTCGCGCAGACGATAACACTACGAGCCAAACCCTCCGGTCCGAGATCGTTCTCGAGGAATTCTTTAACTTCACGACCTCGCTCACCGACGAGGCAGATCACGTTGACCTCCGCCTCGCAGTTGCGAGCGACCATGCCGAGCAAGGTGCTCTTGCCGACTCCCGAGCCTGCGAAGATGCCAATTCTCTGTCCCTCGCCGAGGGTCAACATTCCGTCGATCGCACGCACGCCCGTCGCGAGCGGCTTGCAGATCATCGTGCGGTCGAGCGGGCTCGGTGGCTGAGCGAGAACCGGATAGGTCTCCAAGTTTCCAAGCGGGCCGGCGCCGTCCATCGGTCGCCCCAGTCCATCAAGGCATCGACCGAGTAAAGTGTCGCCGACCGGAATTCGAAGGCAAGACCCAGTGCCGTGCACCAGGCACCCCGCCTTAATCCCCGCGAGTTCACCAAGCGGCATCAAGAGAGTGCGATCGCCGCGAAAGCCGACGACTTCGGCAGCAATCAATGTGTCCGGTGCGTCGAGGGTTGCCCCTGCTTTAACCTTTGACTGACCGTTGCCGCAGTCAATCCAGCACAAGTCGCCGATCCGAGAATTGGGACCGCTCGACTCGATAATGAGTCCGACGACGTTGACGACACGGCCCGAAACCTTCGTCCTTTCGGCCGCCGCGAAGGCCCTACTCAATTTCTCAAAGCGAGGGCTGGCGATCACGCTGCATCCTCCAAAGCCCCTTCAATCAACTGCAGTCCGGTCTCGATGGTTGCATCGATGACCCCACCGTCGGTTTCCACCACGCATCCGCCGTAAATCGAAGGGTCATCCACCAGATCGATCTCTCGAAGGGAAGCAGAAGCCGCGATGATCGCCGCCTTATGCTGTCCCAACAGCGCGTTGTCAAACGGGTTAATTCGGATGCGCGCCGTGGTCGAGTGGGTGATTTCGCTGACCGCTTCTTTACAAATCGACAGAGCCGATTCGCGCGAGATCTTCAGTTCGGCGGCCAAGAGCTTTCGCACGATGTCCATCGCCATATCCGTCATCTGCTCTTCAGCGCCGCGACACCACGTGGTAAGTGCTTCGTCCACCGAGTCGCGCTTTTCCTGCAGCGCGTCAGCAAAGCGGGCAACTTCTTCATTCACCAGGTTGGTGAGAAGGACGCGGGATTCGTTGTGGGCTTGCTTTCGCCCTCTCTCCTGTCCCTTCGCGAACCCATCGACGTGCCCCTGATCATAACCTTCGGTAACCGCTTTCTCCCTCGCCAATTCGTTTTGCTCCGAGTTGGTAAGGCCGCGACCGCGAGGTCCGCGAAAAGCATGGTTCCCCAGGTCGGGCAGGATTGCCGCGAAGCTGCCGGAAGGCTGCTTGGTGTACAGCGCAGATCGGTTAGACAAGGACGTCCTCCTCTCCGGTTCGACCGATGGTCACTTCGCCCGCTTCTTCCAGTCTTCGAATCACCGAAACGATCTTCTGCTGGGCTTCTTCCACGACTCGCAGTCGAACCGGTCCCATGAACTCCATGTCTTCCTTGAGCATCGCAACCGCGCGCTCCGACATGTTTCGGAAAATCTTGTTTTGGACGTCGTTGTTCACGCCCTTCAGAGCCGTCGCCAGCTCCTTCATGTCGACTTCCTTGAGGATTGCTTGGATTGCTCGGTCGTCGAGCTGGACGATGTCCTCGAAGACAAACATCATGTTCTTAACCACATCCGCGAGCTCCGGATTGTTATCCGAGAGCGACTCGATGATCACCCGCTCCGTCGAACGGTCGACTCGGTTGAGGAGATCGACGAGGGCTTTCGGGCCACCCGCCTGAGACATCTCCTGGTTGAGGATGCTGGAAACCTTCTTCTCGAGAACCTGCTCGACTCTTCGAATAACTTCCGGAGGAGTCTGCTCCATCATCGCAATCCGCGCAGCAACATCGCCCCGAAGATCGCTCGGCAACTTGCTGAGGATCATTGCCGCGTTGTTAACCGGCATGTAGGCGAGAATCAGCGCGATCGTCTGCGGATGCTCGTCCTGGATAAAACTCAGAACCTGAGCCGGGTCCGCCTTCTTGAGGAACTCGAACGGAACGACCTGCATCGCCGCGACGATTCGCTTGATGACCTCGTCCGCCTTCTCCAATCCGAACGCCGATTCGAGAACCTGTCGAGCCTGGTGGACGCCGCCTTCGGCGATGAACTCCTGGGCGACCGCGCTCTCATAGAACTCGGAGATAACTCCTTCGCGTTGCTCGGGTGAGATCTTATCGAGTCTCGCTAGTTCGAGAGACAGCGTCTCGATCTGCTCGTCTTCGAGGTGGCGGATGACCGGGCCCGAGAGATCGGGGCCGATGACCATGAGCATCACCGCCGCCTTCTGGCGGTTTGTCAGTTCTTCTTTAGCCTTTCTCATCGTCGATCCTCGAGGAGCATGCTCTTCAGCAGCATTCCAACTACGTGGGGTCTTTCAGCCGCCATCTTCTTGATCTGTTCCAGAGGGACGTGGACACGGTTCTTAATGGATTCCACGAGGAGTTCTTCTTCTTCCTGAGCGGATAGCTGGGCGCCGCCCGCGCCGCGGGCATTGAGGGCTAAGCCATGGTTGGCGCCTTCGATGGCGGCGAGGAGGTTGTTGGCATTCTCAAGCGCCTGACCGTTGAGGGAGGGCATTCCGCTGATCGTCATCGAGCTGGGCATGCCTTTGCCGGCGAACTTGCCGAGCGTTCTCACCACCATGAAAGCGACCATCATCAGCGCGCCGATGGGAAGCAGCGAGAAGATCTGCTGCATTCTCGCCGCGCCCGCCGCTTCCTGAGTTGCCTTGGTCGCCGCTGTAGTGCTCGAGACGTCGAACTTCACCCAAGAGACTTTCGGGTCTGGGAAGTTGACCTTGTCGGTCGACTTGTTGGCGACTTCCTGCTGAAGGAATTCTGTGAGCTTGGCCTGATCTTCCGGCTTGATCTTGTCCGAGTTCGCAAGCACGTTGATAACCATGCTCTTGATCGAACCCGTCGCCTTCTCGGTTTGGGTATTCGTTACGTTGGGAAGCCTTTGCTTTTCCGTGCTGCTGCTCGTGTAGGAGCTTGCCGCGGTGCCCGTCGCACCAGCTGCGGGGGTGCTCGGATCGACAGATGCAGGAGCCCCGGTTCCGCCACCGGGGGCGCCGGCCACCGGCATCGTCTCGATGACCTTCGAATCTACGAGCGGCTCGCTGGGGGTTTGTACCGTGGAGTCCACCTTCTGCTTGTCCAGGTCGATCTCGCATGCCACGGTAACAACTGTCGACGAGGTACCAAACACCGCGTCGAGGGTCTGCTGGATCCCTCGCTCCTTCCGCTTGGCGACCGAGTCTTCCATTTCCAACTTGTTGGAGGCGACGTTGCGCTGGCTATCTGCATCGCGACCGTCGAAGACGAACTCCATTCGCTGGTTCACAACCGAAACGTCTTTAACGTCCATGCCCGGAGTGGAGCTGGCGACCAACGTCGCGATCGCTCTCCCTTGCTCGCTGGTGACGCTTGCACCGCCCGCTTCCGTGATGCTTACGCTCGCCGTAGCGGACTTCTTGTCCTGAATAAACGGGCTGGTGTCGCCCAAAGTGATGTGGACGCGAGCCGCCTGAATGTTCTCGTAGCTCTCGACCGTCTTGGCGAGCTCGCCTTCCAGGATCGACTTCAGTCGTTCCTTCTCCTGGGCGGGCGTGGTCATCAGGCCCATCTTGTCGAGACCCTCGATTCCCACGTGAGCGGACTTGGGAACCTTGCCGCCGGACGCCAGAGCCATCCGAGCGGTTTGAACGCTGTTCTCGGGGACTTCCACCGTTCCCGCTGCGTCGTAGTTGACCTGGATTCCCTTGGCCTGCAATTCGCTAACTACCGACGCCTTATCGGTGTCGGTGAGTCCGCCGTACAGCATGACCATCTTGGGCTTGGAGGCAAACATGAAAGTGCCCGCCAGGAGAATCACGAAGAAGGCGATGCCCCCTAACGTAACCATCTTCTGGGAGCGCTCGGCTGTTTCCCACCAGGTTCTAAGCTTATAAAGTGTTCCGCTCATGTCGATGATTCGACCGGCTGGACTTTCACGGGTTTAGGTTTTTCTAAACCTGCATTCGATTGATCTCTTGGAACGCCTCAAGCACCTTGTTGCGGACAGCCATCGTGAGCTGCATCGCAGTGCTCGCCTTTTCCATTGCGATCATTACGTCGTGATATTCCACCGGTCGTCGATTCGTGATCAGGTCCTGCTGAAGCGAGGTCGATTTGTTCTGAGCCTCGTTCACATCCCCAAGCACGTCCATCAACTTCTGGGCGAAATCGCCCTTCTGTCCCGCCTGCCCAATCGGGGCAGCGAGTTTCCCTTCTGACATTGCAGAGGTAATCGCGGGGTTGGTTGGAATTCTCATTTCTTTGATTCGCGACCGCTAAACAGTCGCTTGAGTTGCTAGTTGTAAATTCTTAGTTTTCTGCGGTTTCCAGTTCCCGGCTCCCGGTCTGCCCGCACCCTGAACCCAGCACCCTAATATCAGACCTTCCCGATCGTCAGCGCCGACTTAATCATTCCCTTTGCCGTGTTGAACGCGGCAATGTTGGCTTCGTAAGCCCTGCTCGCCGACATCATGTCGACCATTTCAGTTAGCGGCTCCACGTTCGAGGTGTCCACTCGACCTTGCGCATCCTTAAATGGGCTGCTCGGGTCGAACTTCGATCCCAGCGGCTTCGCCGTGTCCTGGATGACCGCTTGGATCGTGGGACCGTCGGATCCCGATCCCATCACCACTTCGCGTCGGCGATACGGATCGCCCGCGGGGCCGACTCCCGTCCGCTGCGAATTCGCGTTGGCGATGTTGACCGAAATGACGTCCATCCGGAACCGCTCTGCCGAGAGGCCGGATGCCGAAACTTTCATTGCGCTGTTAAGAGTCATGCGTTACTTGCCCTCTCGAATCACGTTTTTGAGATTTGAGAAATAGCCTGCCGTGAGGTCGGTCACCGCGTTGAAGTAGAGCTCGGTTTCAGCTATCGACTGCACCTCTCGCTCTAGATCGACACTGTTGCCGTCCTGTCGGGTGCTCGAGCCCTGAGCCAACGTCTGCGCCTGCTGATCCTTCATCGCCTTGACCCGCTGGTCAAGCGTTCCCATCTCTTGCTGCAGGGTCACATGGAAGTCCATGTCCTTACGCTTATAGCCCGGCACGTTCACGTTGGCCAAGTTGTTCATCAGCAGCGATTGCCGCTGAGTCGCCTTGGTCAAAGCGTTCTGCAGGTTATTGAGATTCGGTCCAAATACGTTATCTAGCAGTGGCACGGTTGGTTTCCCCAGCCCGCGCATCCGTTCGCTTCATAGCGCCTTCCCCAATCCTTGGTTCCAGCAGACCGCTATACGGCCCATCAGTGTTATCGGCGCTCGTTTCCGTATTCTTAGGGGGAATTTTCCGAGATGGTTCGCCCTTTCCGAAGGGAGAACCGTGGGGGAGAGGGTGGTGACGCCCACAGACAAACTCCCCATCTACATCCACGCGAAGCGTGTAACCGGCGATGCCATCGACGCGGGCGAAGCCCGTTTTCTCCCCACCCGCATTCCGACCGCGCGGAAACTGCCGGCAACCCCTTAAGTGACCTGGACACGTTTGACCAACTACAAGATTGTCAACCCATTCCAGACTCCGCGTTCGTTGTCAAGAGGACAAAGAGGAAGTAGCCTATTTGGGCATGCTTGAAATCCGACGAACGGGCGCTGACAATCCTCATTTGATGGCCCTTGTCGAGAAGCTCGATGGAGTTCTTCGGGTGTTGAACAACGAGAAGCACGGGTTCGAAAGAAATTCGTGGTCTCGCCCACCGACAAACAAGTCCCCCTTGGAGAAGGCTAGGGTGGGGTTCGGCAAGGTCAAAACTGTCGTCGAAGGGTCGACCTCAGCCGCCTAGTTCAAAAATGCCGTCGAAGTTAAGTCCCAGCACCTGGGCCCAGCGACGCGGCTCTCCAAATGCCAGGTCTTTTAGCTAATTTTTAGCCACTATACGCTAATAATTAGCGTATAGTGAACAGGATGACATCAAGCGGTTTTGGCGTCTTCGGGACGGGCATACGGACGCGAACCTTAGTTTCGATATCGGTTCTAGGCGAGACCCATGCCTCAGAACTCGCCCGACTATTAGGTGCCGGTGTAACAACCATTCGCAACACTCTAGACACTCTCGAACAAGCGGGACTAGTTGCCGGAGTCATCGAAGGAAACACCCGGAGGGTCAGGCTCGATCCCCGATTTAGGGCACATGCGGAGCTAGCCGCCCTGCTCGATAAGATGGCCCTCAGCGAGCCGACTCTGCTTGATAAGATGTCCGAACTCCGAAGAAGACCTCGGCGTGCAGGAAAGGCGATCTGATGAGTCTGCGAGGCTTGTCCTTCGAAGAGATTGCGTTCGAGGTTTGCTCGGCATTCGACAGAGTCGGCATTGTCGCCGTACTCTCAGGAGGAGGGGCTGCTTCGATCCATGCTCCCAAGGCGTACCAAACGCGAGACCTCGACTTTGTCCTTAATCTAGACATCAACGAAATGCCCAGCGCCGCGACTCTAACCGGGCTGGGATTCGTAGCATCAAGGACCCGTGGGACCTATGAGCATCCGGAAATTCCCTACACTCTGGAAATTCTCACGGGACCTCTTGGAGTCGGTGACGAGCTACTTAATTCTTGGGAAACCCGCCAGAATGGCGATCGCATCCTCAGACTCATTAAACCGATTGATTCGGTGAAAGACCGGCTCGCCGCCGCAATTCACTACAAGGATTTGAGTTCGGCCAAACAAGCAGCCGAAATCGCAAAACTGAACAACATCGACCTTGGCATCATCGAATCCTGGTGCCTAACAGAGGGTGGTGCGAACACGTTTGCAATCTTCAAGAGCTTTCTTGCCCAATGAACTAGCTGCCATGCTCCGAATCCAACGAACCCACGCCGACGACCCCGACTTCGTCGCCCTGATCGAGAAGCTAAACGCGTTCCTCGCCGTGCTGAACGGCGAAGAGCACGCCTTTTATTCTCAATTCAGCCTCCGCGACTCGCTTCCGTATGTGGTGGTCGCCCATCTGAATGATGAGCCGGTCGGCTGCGGTGCCTTCCGACCGAACGAGATGGGCGCGGAGATCAAGCGCATGTTCGTCAACCCATCTGCAAGGGGAAGGGGAGTGGGGGCCGCGGTGCTAGCGGAGCTCGAAAAGTGGGCATCCGAATCGGGCCATACGCGAGCGGTGCTGGAGACGAGCAAACGACTTGAGCCGGCGGTAGCGCTGTATCAAAAGGCGGGCTATTCGGTGATTCAGAACTACGGACCGTACGTGGATGTGGCTGACAGCGTGTGTATGGAGAAGGATCTGCCGAATCGTTGACTCGGCATAACTTAAGCTTGAGAGTCAACGCTTTTGATTGCCAAATGCCAACTTATCCCATGTATGATATTTTGGTATCAAGAGGTTCGTCATGTCGTTTTTGGACAATCCAATCATTCAGGTCGCCCTGGGACTCGTGCTGCTCTACTTCGGACTGGCATTGGCCTGCCTTGGAATCTGCGAGACCATCTCGCGGAAACTCTCTCTAAGGGCGCAATGTCTTTGGCGTACCGTGGGCGGCTTGGTGGGCAACGAGGAACTGGCGGGCGCGATCTATAAGCACCACCTGATTGCGGCGCTGACTGAGGTGCCAGAAGACCTGAATTCGAAGCCGTCTTACATTCCCGGAACCTTGTTCGCGTCGGCTGTAATTGAGGAGTTGGGATTGACTGGAGAGGCGGGACACTCACTCGACGACCTGAAAACCTTGCTAGAGGCAAAGAAGGTGCCGGACCAGCTCCAAAAGGCGATCCTTGCCCTCGCCCGCGAGTCAGCCGGTTCACAGGACATGTTTCGACAAAAAGTGTCCAAATGGTTCGAAGCCGCTACTGATCGGGCTTCCGGTTGGTACAAGCGGCAGATGAAGGGGTGGTCCTTCTACATTGCCTGTCTAATTGTCCTCGCATTGAATGCGGACACCGTGAATGTCGGATCGACCTTGTGGAAGCAGCCAACGTTAAGGCAGCAACTCGCAAGTCAGGCGATCGAGACCGGCAGGTCCAAGGACATGCCGAAACCCGGAAACGAAACGCTGCAGTCTGCCGCCATGCAATCGGTTCTCGGCTGGCACGGCCCTATCTCGGTGGACAACGCCGCCTATAACGCAGATGACCCCCTGCGGATTCCGTACGGCTTTGGGGAATGGCTGCTGAAGGCGGTTGGCCTCGGAATCACCATCGGAATGGTCTCACTAGGAGCTCCATTCTGGTTCGACATCCTCAATCGCGCGGGCGGCATTTCGTCGGCTGGCAAGAAGCCAACCCTGAGTGCCGAGACTTCGTCAGCAACCGTAACCACGACGAGTGCATCCGGCCCGTCGTCGCCTGCCCCGCCACCGACAGCTAAGCCCACCGAGGCCGTGCATGCTTCAGGGACAGAAGACGCGGTTCAGAGTGAGACCATCACGGAGGCACAATCTCATGAAACTAAACATTAAGAATATAGTCGTAGGGTCGACTGCGGCCATCACCGCCGCTGGAGGCGTGGGGTTGCAGCTATCCGCAGGCTCGCTCGACAAAGATGGAATGTGCACCATGAATGGTGGCGGGACTCGTCCCGATGACATTGCCACCAGTCAACTCAAGAACCGATATTCGACGCCTCACGAGGACGACTTTCTGCCCGGTTCCTATGGAACCGGTCCGAATGGAGGCAGTGCGGTTGATTCTTGGAAGACCCTGCTTGCCTTGCCCGTTTGGACAAAAGGGAATAAGACTGCCGACCTAAGCGCGGACCAGAAGGGCTTTCGCCTGAGGGGATACATCACGGATGTAGAGGAAGGCGGCGTCGAAGTCTGCAACTGCCACCAAAAGGAACCTGAGCATCGCGACGTCCATATCTACATCTCAGCCGCAAAGTCCGATCCAAAGTATGCGGGCAAGCCCTATAGCGTGATCGTGGAAGTGACGCCCCGGATCCGTCGCCTCCTTCATCACGAAGGAGATTGGGACTATAAGAGTCTCCAGTCACTTTTAGGAAAGCAAGTCGACATCGAAGGGTGGCTCTTTTACGATGGCGAGCACTGGCCAAACGCGGTGAAAGAATCTGGAACCTCAAATCTATGGAGGCAGACATGCTGGGAGATCCACCCGGTGGTCAACATTCAAGCCGTCAATGTCGAGAGCGACCTTTCCGCTGTGTATCCGCTTCTGGGCTCTCCGACCTCCTCGCCTAAGAAACCTAAAAGCTGACCCGCAAGTTGGTCTCCAAATTATAAGTGTGCTTATAATAAGCACACTTATGAAAACGCCCCCAATTATTGTAAGCGCACTTACAATAATCGATGATCCGGACAATCCTCAATCAAAAATCAAAAATCTCTCTGGTGGGGTATAGTTTGCCCTTAGGGCCAAATTGGCTCGTTCGCCGTTGACTGGAGCGCCCCACGGGACGCTGCACTGAGCGGTTGACGAAAACAAAACGGCCTTAAGAAAAGAATCTTACCGAGGCTAAAAGACTTCAAAGCATGCCGCTGAATCCAGAACTCAAAGCAACCACGATCGCAGACAATGCAACCAAGGAAGGGGACACCGGTTCCACCGAGGTCCAGATTGCGATTATGCAGGCCCGAATCCTCCAGATTACGGACCACCTGCGGACCCACAAGAAGGATTTCCATTCCCGACGTGGTCTGCTCCTTTTGGTTGGAAAGCGTCGCCGTCTCGAGGCGTACCTGCGAAATAGGGACGTCGTCAAATATCGCGAGCTGATCAAGAAGCTTGGCATCCGAGAAGTTAAGCCCCGGTAACGGAGGCAACTGAATGATCCATACCCACGAGTTCGAGGTGGGGGGCAAAGTCCTATTCCTCGAAACCGGCCGTGTCGCCAAACAAGCAGGCGGCGCAGTCCTTCTAGGCATGGGGGAGACCGTCATCCTTGGCGTCGCCACCATGTCCGAAAATCCCCGAGAGGGAATCGATTTCCTCCCTCTCACTTGCGACTATGAAGAGCGCAAGTACGCTGTCGGCAAAATCCCCGGCGGCTTCATCAAGCGCGGCGGACGTCCGTCTGAAAAAGCGGTTCTCACGAGCCGACTCATGGACCGACCCCTGCGCCCACTCTTCCCGAAAGGTCTTCGAAACGATCTGTCCGTAGTGGCAATGCCATTTTCGGTGGATCAGGAGAACCCGCCCGACGTTCTCGCGATCTGCGCCGCAGGTGCAGCTCTCTCGGTGAGCGATATCCCCTTCAAAGCCCCAGTTGGTGGCGTTCGAGTGGGACGAATCGATGGCGAGTTCATCTTGTTCCCGTCGATTCAACAGATCAAAGACGGTGATCTCGACCTCGTCGTCGCGGGCCATAAGGGCGCGATTTCGATGGTGGAGGCAGGCGCAAGCGAAGTGTCCGAAGAGGACATGGTCAAGGCGCTGAAGTTCGCTCACGAGGCGATCGTCATCATCGTTACCGAATTCGAGAGCTTCGCCAAGCTAGTTAACAAGCCGAAGCGAGCCGTAGTCCTCCACGAAGTCGACGAGAACCTGAAGAAGGCGATCTCGAAGGCTTACGGCAAGGACATCGAGAAGGCGCTTCTCGGCTCTAAGGACAAGGCGATGCGCGAGAGCGCACTCGACGACATCATCAAAGATATCGTCAAGAAGATGAAGCCGGAGTACGAGGGTCAGCCTGAGCTTCAGGCTCAGCTCGGCCAGGCCGCAGATACCGTCGTAAAGGGCGTTATCCGCGAACTGATCATCAAGAAAGACACCCGACCCGACGGTCGAAAGCTGGACGAGATTCGTTCGCTGGAAGCCATCGCCGGCATTTTGCCGCGAGTTCACGGTTCTGGTCTCTTCACTCGGGGTCAGACTCAGGTGCTCACCGTCGCGACGCTCGGCTTGCCGAACGAAGCGCAGACGATGGACGGACTAGAAGACGCGGAGCCGAAGCGCTACATGCACTTCTACAACTTCCCGTCCTGGTCGGTTGGCGAAGTTCGCCCGAACCGCGGTCCGGGTCGACGAGAAATCGGACACGGCGCCCTTGCAGAGCGAGCTCTTGCGAGTGTGATCCCGTTCGACGATCCTAACTTCCCGTACACGCTGCTCCTCATCTCCGAAGTTCTCGAGTCGAACGGTTCGACTTCGATGGCATCGGTTTGCGGTTCCACGCTGGCCCTTATGGATGCAGGCATCCAGATCAAGGCGCCGGTTGCGGGTATCGCGATGGGTCTCATGTCCGACGGCAAGGTCTTCAAGGTCCTTACCGACATCCAGGGCATGGAAGACTTCTGCGGCGACATGGACTTTAAGGTGGCCGGTACCCGAGATGGTATCACTGCCCTTCAGCTCGACACGAAGCTCGACGGAATCCCCGAGGAAGTTCTCGCCCAGGCCCTCAGCCAGGCGAAGACGGCTCGGTTCCAGATCCTCGACGTGATCGAAGCGGAGATTTCCGAGCCTCGAGCAACGGTTGGCGATAGCGCACCGACGGTTACGACGATCCACATCAATCCTGAGAAGATCGGCGCCGTCATCGGACCGGGCGGAGCGGTGATCAAGAAGATCACTGGCGAGACCGGCGCGAGCATCGACATCCAGCAGGACGGAAAGGTCCTCGTTGGCGGCAGCAACGGAGATCAGGTTCGAGAGGCGGTTGCCCGCATCAAGGCCCTGACCGACGAAATTGCGGTTGGCAGCGAGTTCACCGGTCCGGTGACCCGAATCATGGGTCGCGGAGCGATGGTCGAGTACATCCCTGGACGCGAGGGTCTTGTTCCTAAGGAGCACCTCACGCCGAAGGATATCGGCCGAATCGAGGAAGTCGTTAACGTTGGCGATGTGCTGAACGTCAAGGTGTTCGAGGTCGACCACATGGGTCGAATCAACCTCACCGCCATGGGCGTTGCTCAGAGCCTGCCGACTCTGTCCGAGAACGAGTCCGCAACCCCTCCTCCCCCCGGAGCGAGAGGCGGCGGTGACCGTGATCGCGGCCGAGGCGGAGATCGAGACCGCGGTCGCAGTGGCGGTGGTGATCGAGATCGTGGACGCGGCGGAGATCGCGGCGGTCCTCCCCGAGATCGAGGTCCTCGACCTGATCGAGGTCCGCGAAGCGAAAGCACGGCGGCACCGGCAGTTTCGGAAGAGAGATCTCAACCCGAAGCGATCAGCGCCCCCGAAGTCCCGAACTCCTTCCCCAAGAGAGGAGCCGGCGGCGATGACGACAACGTCAACGCGCGGTTCCGACCTCGACGCTAAGAAGTTCTAGGATCGAGAAAGAAGGCGACCGCCGTTAGGCGGTCGCCGTTTTTTGTTTGGATTGACGCTACGATCGGATGGTGGGGGGAAACTTGCGGTTCCCTTACACTTAAGGGCGAATGGGATGAAGGCAAAAGAAAGTTATAAGGGTGACCTCGTTGTTTTGAGCCCAAAACGATTAATGGTTAGGGAAGAACGGCTTGCCTGTTTACGTTTAGTCTGCCGATGTTTTGGCGACGACGCACTCTACAAATTTGGTAGTGTTGAGCCCCTGCGGAATCGCGGGTTCTGCGAAAATCACGAAGCAGTGATTCGTGAGTGGGACCAGTGGGATCATTCCCTCTATTGGAAGAGGGACAAATCCTCTCTTTCTGGCAGCCTGTACAGCGCCTTTAGGTCCTATTTTCAGCACTCTGGTGTTGACGTCTTTGCTCTTGACGTCCTCAAGGACCTTGCCCTTCTCGAAGCGGCCCTGGAGACCATCTCTACAGATGTTTGGGCCGACTATGCAGTTTTGCATGTCCTTGGGCCGATGGACTTGGAGCGCGGCAATCACGCGGGGAGTGGAGTTGTGAGTTTCTTAAGTGCAAAGGAATGGGATGCGATCCTTTACCCGACGTCGGAGAGGCTCCTAGCCGGACTACCCGATGTTTACTGGTCCCAGGTATTCGGCGTTCCGTACGTAGAACTGATCGGTCGTCAGAGGATTATGAGTTGCCCCGACGCGGATGTTCGCGAACTGCCATATGGAGGTATTCGTGTCAAAAGTCGCTTGAGCATCCTGAGTGCTCGAAAGGAACCGGAGGCATTCGAGAATTGGCGCGAAGCCGTCAAGATTCATTTCGGCCGCGAGTTCTTCTTCGGTGGGGACTCCTCGGAAAATGCCGTTCGCACTCCCAATTTTTGTTGGCGCGAGTAGGTAGTCATATACAACTTGAGCGCGCTGCGGTCGTTGTGAATGAGGACGAGCATTTTCAAACTTCCACTCTCCTCTCTATGGGAGCCCGCTCCGCGGGCGTGAAAAGCGCGGTCAGGCCCGCGCAGTCCCACATGGATTGTTAGCGTTCGAGACCTCGCCAAATCGGCTCAAGAATTCGATTTCACTTTCTTTGATGCAGCACGTATCGAAAGATCGCTAAGGGTTGACCACATCAATGTCAAAGCCAAAGCAAACACGGCAAGGCGAGGGAGTTCTCTCATTCAATTATTTGCAAGGGAGCCAATGTGTCCTTACGCTAAACGCCCTAAGGAGTCAGTGGCGCCCCAACTCGTTGAAGTCTTGGCATAGGGTCCAATGTTGGGTTTTGCCTGGAGGTAAATGTCAGGGTTCTGCCGGACGTGCCTACGATGAACGGGCTGCTCTCAATAAGCAACTGACCCTCATCATCGTTCGCCGTAAAGTGGAACTCTTTGTCTTTCGTATAGGCGGAGCCATTCGAAAGAGGGTAGCCATCGAGCGTTGTCACGTAGTAGTTCCAACCGATCAAGACGGTCGTCCTTTTGTCTGGAGTGGTCCACGTTCCGTCAGCCTTGAATCTACAAATCTCGAATCGCGTCGCATGATCCACGAAACACAGAATGCGACTATGAACCAGGCCACCGTAACCGTAGCAACAGCTATATAGAATTTACGAATAGCCATGGTTATGCTACTACTCAACGGGCTCTCGGTGGGCGGCCAAACCCTCTCCCCCACGGTTCTCCCTTCGGAAAGGGCGAACCATCTCCGGACCGGAACTCTCGCCTGTCCTGCAGTTGGCGCCAGCTTGGCGCTGTCGCGCGACACTTCGGTCGCGGCTACAAATCGCTTCGCGATTTACTCGGACAGGTGCGGCACGAACCTCGAGAGGTTGTCCGTCACTGGTCCATCCGACTCCCGGATGCCTATTCCTCTCGCAACGGCGTCGATGACCCAACTGCCGACAATCGGCCGGTTGCCGTCAAAGTCTGGAAGCTTGACAAGATCTTGGTAGACGAACCCTTCCTCGCCGTACTCGCCATCCGTGACCAACTCCTCCCCGGGCCGAACGAGAGTGATGTTGGCTCCCTCTCGCGACAGCAGCGGCTTGCGGACGTAGCTCGACAGATGCCGGGGCCCATCCAGAAAGCAAGGAAGTAGATAAGGACTCGAAGGGAACAGCTCCCAGAGGATCGCCAAAATCCCTTTGTTCGAGAGGATCATTTTCCAGATGGGTTCGATCCATTGGGTGGTGTCCAGGGTCGCCAGCAGGTTCCGGGCGAACTTTTCGTGGGATAGCCATTCCCAGGGGTAGAGCTTGAAGACGGTCCACATGCGGCGGTCTTGGAGGTCGACGAAGTAGCGGGCGTAGCTGTCCCAGCCAATGTCGCCCATGAAGAGGGCTTCGGTGGGGATGCCGGCTTCTTGGGCGGTGTCGCGGAGTACGGCCACCGTCATCGCGTCTTCGGGGGTGTCCATGTAGGCGAAGTGGACCATGGGACCCTTCAAGTGGTGATCGCGGACGAATTCCTTCCAAAGATCGACGAGGCCTTCCCAGATCGAATTGAACTGGTCGGCGTTCGGGTAGAGCTCTTCGAGCCATTTCCATTGCACGACGGCGGCCTCGAGGAGGGAAGTGGGGGTGTCGGCGTTGTACTCGAGGAGCTTTGGGGGGCCGAAGCCGTCGTAGGCTAGGTCGAATCGACCGTAGATGGAAGGAGGCTCTTGCTCCCAGGTGGCTTCGATGGCGGGAATCACGAAATCGGGGATGGCGAGGTCGGCGTAGCGACGGTTGTCGATGACGTGTTGGACGGCGGTGAGGCACATTGCGTGCAACTCGTTGGTCGCCTTCTCAATCTCCGTGATTTCGGTGGAGGTGAAGGAGTAGTAGGCGGACTCGTTCCAGTAAACGCCAGCTTCTTCGGTATGGAAGAGAAGGCCCCACTGCTCTACCTTGCGCTGCCAGTCGTCGCGAGGCGCGATCGGGATTCGCTTCATCTAGCCGCCGAAGCTGCCGCCGGAACCGCCGAAGCCGCCCCTCGAGATGCTGTGGCCAGTCGAATCTTGGATGTTCGCACCGCTCGAAGGCGTGGAGGAGAAGTTTCGGAGGACGCCGCCCGAATAGGATCCGCCGTAGCCCCAGCGCGACCTTCCGTAGTAAGGGCTGCCGTAGGTGCTGTTTACGCAGTTCTGGTCCGGGATGACGTTGCCGCGGTCATCAACACATCGCCGCGTCTGAGTTGAGCCGCATCCGCTGAGCATTGCTGCTGCGACCGCTGCCACCATCGTTGCCGGAACCTGGGTCGATTTCTTCATCCGTCTTTTTGATTTTAGTCCCAAATCGGGGAGGGGTGTCTTTGCAAACTCGTTGAATACGTTTGGTCATTCAGTTTGGTTGCGGCCAAGGGGTTGCTAGGTAGGGTAAATTCAACCCGTACGATGCTGTTGTGGATCAGTCACCTACACCCGGCACTCCAGGCGCTTATACGCGTTCTCCTGGTAGTCCTTCCGATCCTACTTATTGTGCCGATGCTCATTTGGTGGGAGCGAAGGCTCCTTAGCTGGATGCAGGATCGGATCGGCCCGAACCGGGTCGGAAACCTTACGCTTTCGAGGACGAGCAAGTACGTCCCGTTCTTCCTGCGCGGGAAGAAGATGCGGCTATTTGGCCTCTTGCAGCCGATCGCGGATGGCGTCAAGCTTTTCTTTAAGGAAGACATCACGCCCAGTGCGGTCGACCGAGCGATTTACTTTATCGCCCCCGCGCTTGCGCTCTTCCCGGCCTTTGCGATTGGCGGGACGATGCCTTGGGGTCCGTTTAAAGAATTAACTCCGATCGCCGATGTGAACATCGGTGTTTTGTACATGTTGGCGATCTCGTCGCTTGGCGTTTACGGCATTGTGCTTGCCGGTTACGCTTCGGATAACAAGTACTCGCTCATGGGCGGACTGCGAGCTTCGGCTCAGCTCATCAGCTACGAACTCGCGATGGGCATGTCCCTGGCGGGAATCGTGCTCGCGACCGGCTCGCTTCGCATGACCGACATGGTGCGTGCCCAAGAGGCGCCGCTTTGGGGCGTTGTGCCGGCGATTCAGAACTGGTTCATCCTCACTCCTTTCGGCTTCGTGTCGGCGGTCATCTTCCTTATCTGCATGATCGCGGAGACGAATCGAGCTCCGTTCGACCTGCCGGAAGCGGAGAACGAGCTGATCGCGGGCTACCACACGGAATACTCGTCGATGAAGTTCGCGGTCTTCTTCATGGGAGAGTACGCGGCGATCTTCGTGTTTGGCGGAATCTTCGGAACCGTCTTCCTTGGCGGATGGAACTTCCTTCCGGTTCGATTTGACTACCTTTCGCAGCACATGCCGTTGTTCAGCGGTCTGTGGGACTTCATGCAGATGGTCACCAACGTTGGGGCGCCCCTGTGGTTCCTCGGCAAGTGCACCCTCGGCATCACCTTCTTCATCTGGCTTCGAGCGACCCTTCCTAGGTTGCGGTACGACCAGTTGATGTCGGTTGGCTGGAAGTCGCTGTTGCCGCTGGCAACCGCAAACTTCATGGTGGTCGCACTCTGGATCTTGACGACCGAGCTTTACGGAGTTTGGGGCGGCTGGATCGCTTTTGGCGCTGCGGCGTTGATTTTGGCTGGCCTTTACCGAGCGCTTCAGAAGCTCACCGGAGATCCGAAGCGATTTGGCAGCCGCGAAGTAACGATGACCCAGCCGTCGGTTGGATCTACACGAACCATCGAGTTGGTTGATCCCACTGAGGTGGCCAAGGTCTGATGCTTATGTTAGTGATTAGCGAGGAAACATGGACGTAGCCGGCATTCACGTCACGCCGAACCTCTTGGTTTTCGGGGGAATTGCCACGGTTGCCGCCCTCTCTGCGGTGGGCGTGGTGGTCTTCAACAATGCGGTGCGAAGCGCACTTTGCCTCGTGATCAACTTCTTCTTGCTCGCGTTCTTGTACTTCACCCTGAACTGCGAGATGCTGGGAATTACCCAGATCGTCGTCTACACCGGCGCGATCATGGTGCTGTTCCTCTTCGTGATCATGCTCCTCAACTTGGGAGCGCCGCAAGCGCTTAACGAGAAGTGGGATCCGAAACGCCCAATTGGCATTCTGCTGGGCGTGATGCTTTTTGGCCTCGTCTCCGCGCAGGTTTTCCCTGGGCTGATGAGCGTACAGGCAACCGAACTGAGCCCGGCGCTATCCACCTTCGGGTCGCCGCAAGCGTTGGGTCGGACGTTGTTCTCGTCTTACGTCTTCCCGTTTGAAGCGGTGAGCATCCTGCTTCTCATCGGCATCGTCGGCTCCATCCTGCTGGCCAAGAGGCGAATCTAGAATGCTTGGCGTACCGCTCGTTGCTTATCTCTCGCTGGGACTGTTCATGTTCTCGGTTGGGGTGGTTGGGGTCGTTGTGAGACGGAACCCGATCGTGATCTTTATGTGCATCGAGCTGATGCTGAACTCGGTGAACCTCACCTTCCTCACCTTCGCTCGCTTCCACTCGTCAGTCAACCCTCAGACTGGGCTCGCGGCACCGAGCATGATGGCGGGACAGATGATGGTCATCTTCGTGATGGCGGTTGCGGCAGCGGAAGTGGCGGTTGGGCTGGGCATCATCATGGCGATCTTCCGGCTGCGGCATACGGTCGACATCGACGAAATGAATCTTCTTAAGGGCTAAACGACACAGAAAATGGAAAACGGATTTGGATCGATAGCCTGGGTTCTCTACCTGCCGATCATCGGCTTTCTTATCCAAGCCTTCTTCGGAAAGAAAGTAGTCGATTCGATGGGAATCGCGGCAGGACGCCGCGTGATGGGCACCCTTGCCGTCTTGCCGATCGCGCTCGGCTTTGTCATTGGCTTGATGCTCGTGTTGAAGCTGTCTGCGATGGAGCCGGCCGCGCGTAGCGTGGTCGTTCCCCTGTTCAACTGGATCGACGTGATGGGGCTGCGGCTTCCATTCGAGCTTATTGTCGACCCGCTTTCGATGACGATGGTGCTGATCATCACGGGCATCGGCGCACTCATCCATCTTTACGCGACGGGATATATGGCGGAGGAGCCGGATTACCCGCGCTTCTTCACCTACTTGAACCTGTTTATCGCCTCGATGCTCATCTTGGTGCTCGGCAACAACCTCGCGTTGCTCTTCATCGGGTGGGAGGGGGTCGGCGTCTGTTCCTACCTGCTCATTGGCTTTTGGTACAAGGATCTCGCGAATAGCAAAGCGGCCAACAAGGCGTTCATCGTCAACCGAATTGGTGACTGGGGCCTAACCCTTGGGCTGTTCTTGATTGTTGCGCTGCTGACGACGAGCCCGAGCCTAGTGAAGGCGGATCGCTACCTCAGCTATGACCAGATGTTGCCTGCGCTGCAGATTGCCCTGGCTCACAATCACGGGCTCGCCACCGCGATTGCTCTGCTGCTGTTTGTAGGTGCCTGCGGTAAGTCGGCTCAGTTCCCGCTTTACCTTTGGTTGCCGGACGCGATGGCGGGCCCGACTCCGGTCTCCGCCTTGATCCATGCCGCCACGATGGTGACCTCGGGCGTGGTGCTCCTTAACCGGATGCACATCGTTTTTGAGATGTCGCCGACCGCATCGGCGATCGTCGCGGTGATCGGCGCGTTCACCGCGCTGTTCGCGGCGCTCGTCGCCTTTGGGCAGACGGACATCAAGAAGGTCCTCGCTTACTCGACGGTTTCTCAGCTTGGCTTCATGTTTGTCGCCTGCGGAGCAGGCGGCTACTGGGCGGGCATGTTCCACGTTACGACGCACGCCTTCTTCAAGGCGCTTCTCTTCCTTGGTTCGGGCGCGGTCATCCACGCGATGGCTCACAACCAGGACATGAGGAACTACGGGAACCTGTCCAAGTACCTCAAGATCACCTGTTGGTCCATGGTTATCGGCTGGCTCGCGATCTCGGGCGTTTATATGTTTTCTGGCTTCTATTCGAAGGAAGCGATCATCGGCACTGCCTTGGCTAACACCCACGCCAACATCGAGGGCTATCAGCTAGGCCAATACTCGGGCTGGACGGCCTTGTTTGTGGCGTTCCTCACTGCGATGTATATGACGCGGATGATGGTGCTGACCTTCTTTAGCGGGGAAGAGCGATGGCGCTTGATCCCGGCTAAGGCTCATGCGGACGATCACGGTCATGGCACTGACATTGCCCACGGGAATCATCTAGAAGCGGTCCATGAGCATGGACACGACCACGGTCCGGACGTACATGGATTCTTCTATACCGACGAAGAGTTGCACGCCATGGAACATGGTGACCATGACGATCATGCGCACCACGAGCTGGACGAGACCCACCAGCCGCACGAGGTGCCGCCGAGCATGTGGTTCCCGCTCGTGTGCCTTGCCGCTCTCTCGCTTTTCGGCGGCTACTTCATGTCCCACAACGAAGTGTTCAGGGACTGGCTCTATCCGGAAGGAAAGCTGCCTATCCTGGGTGTGGTGAGCGCGGAGGCGGAGCATATTCCGCTCGTCCTCTACTCGAGCATCGCGGCCTTTGGCGGACTCATTATTGGCGGTCTTTGGTACATGAGAGGGCTTCCGAAGGCAGAGGGCTGGGACGAATCGAAGTGGAATCCGTTCCGCAAGCTCGCCGGACGACAATTTGGTTTTGACGCCGCGATGGTCACGACGACCGTTGATGGCGGCGCGGAACTCGGTCGCGGGCTTTGGCAAGGTTTCGACGTGAAGATCGTCGACGGAATCGTCAACGGCTCAGCGGGCCTCGCCTCTTACCTTGGCAAGGGGATTAGCTGGTTCCAAACCGGATATATCCGAATGTACGCACTCATGATGCTCTTTGGTGGTGCCGGCATCTTAGGCTGGTTCTTGTACGCGATGAAGCACGGAGGCGTTCGCTAATGGGCATTGTTTCAGTAGTCACGTTCCTCCCGATGATCGGTGCTTTGCTGCTGATGCTGGTGCCGGAGAAGCAAGTCAAGTTCGTGAGGGCGGGGGCGCTGTTTACCGCCGTCATCACGTTCGCGGCTTCGCTCTTCTTACTTCGCAATTTCAGCTCGAACACTTTTCACTTTCAGATGGCGGAGGTGCTGCCGTGGATTCCGAAATGGGGGATCAACTACCGAGTTGGGGTGGACGGGATTTCGCTATGGCTGATCCTGCTAAGCACCTTTTTGATGGTGATCGCGATCGCGTTCAGCTACTACGTCGACAAGCGTGTCAAGTCGTACATGGTGCTGCTTCTCCTGTTGGAGACGGCCATGCTCGGCGTGTTCGTGTCGATGGACATGATCCTGTTCTACACGTTCTTCGAGTTCTCGCTTATTCCGATGTGGTTGCTGATCAGCGCATGGGGCGGCGAGCGAAGAATGTATGCGGGCCTGAAGTTCTTCATCTACACCTTCGCGGGTTCGATCTTCATGCTCATCGGCATGATCTTCCTGGGCTATCAGTACAGCACGATCACCGGCCACTACAGCTTTAACATCGTTGACATTCAGGCGGCGGTTGCGAACGGCTCTTTCTGGGCATCGGCGATCTCCCTCCAGCCTTGGGTGTTCTGGAGCTTCGCGATCGCGTTCATGGTGAAGTGCCCGGTGTTCCCGTTCCACACGTGGTTGCCAGACGCTCACGTCGAGGCACCTACCGCGGGCTCGGTGATCCTGGCGGGCATCCTTCTAAAGATGGGAACCTATGGGTTCCTTCGGTTCTGCCTCCCGCTCTTCCCGGAGACGCTGCCGGCTCAGGTGCCGATTATCATGATGCTTGCCGTCGTCGGCATCATCTACGGTGCGGTCGTGGCGGCGGTCCAGCCCGACCTCAAGAAGCTCATCGCTTACTCGTCGGTTGCCCACATGGGCTTTATCCTGCTTGGCATCTTCTCGCTCACCCACATCGGGTTGATGGGCGGGGCGATGCAGCAGTTGAATCACGGCATCAGCACGGGAGCGTTGTTCCTTCTCGTCGGGCTTATCTACGAGCGCCGACACACTCGACAGTTTAAGGATTTCGGCGGCCTGAAGGCGCAGATGCCGATCTTTGCGGCTCTGTTCCTGCTCATCATGCTCAGCAGCGTGGGCTTGCCGGGGACGAACGGGTTCATTGGCGAATTCATGGCGATGATGGGCGCGTTCGAAGCGTCCTATCGAGGATCTTTTGGACTCACCATGGCCATCCCGGTGATCGCTGGGTTTGGCGTCGTGCTCGCCGCGGTCTATCTGCTTTACATGTTCCAGCAGGTGTTCTACGGTCCAAACACGAACCCCGAGAACAAGCGGCTGAAGGACCTGAAGCCTTGGGAGATCGGGCTCGTTTGCTCTCTTCTGGTCTTCGTATTCTGGGGCGGCCTCTATCCCAGCACATTCCTCAAGCCGATGGAGTCGAGCATCCAGGCCGCTCGACTGATGGCGATTAACCCGGCGGGGCAACGGCCCTCCTGGGAAGACGACACCCAGGCGATCGATTTGGATGGGACGGTTGGAGACAAAGGGTCTCTGATCGCGGGCCAGAAAATTATCGCTCCGGGCAACCTGCACCTGACTGAAAAGCTCGAGCCGGTCGGTGGAACGACCTTGCACGCCCAAAGAGAGACGGGGGCTCGTTGACCGGTAAGGAATTGGTCACGAGCGGTGCAAACCTCACCCTAAGCGCGAAGCGCTCGGGATGGAAGCTTGGCGGTTTTGACCTTACGCCGGTGCTTAACCCATTTGGCTTGGCTATGTTGCGCGGACTCGACCTGAACCAGGTGCTTCGCGACACTCCGGACACCGTCCTCCTCGACGAACTTGTGGCCGAGACGAAAGGGGTAGCGGAGGGGGCGGAGAACGTCTTGTACCTTCTGCACGGGGCGAACGCCGCAAACACCTCGCCGATGCAGTACGGCGGCTACTACCTGGAGCGCGACCGAGAGATTTTGAGCGGGCTCGGAGATCGCCTGATCGTGATTTTCGTGGTTGGAGACGAGGACGTATACATCGACTTCGTCAGCGACTTGCCGGGCGACGTGTTCGCATGGGATAGCCGAACGACAGGCGTGACCAGCGCCCAGGTGCGAGAGATGCGCGAGGGGACACAGGCATCGGCCGACCCGAACAGTGAGATTTTGCTAGAGAGCGATGAACCCAGCATCGCACGCCTTCTGGAGATGGAGAACCTTGGAACAGCCGTTTAACTTTCCTCTGCCCGACATCGAGTGGATGACCCTCATGCCGATGATCATCGTCGCGTGTACGGGCATTCTGGCGCTTATCGTGGAGATGGCACGGCCGAAGAAGAGTAACGAATGGGTGGTTGCTACTTCGATCGTGGGCCTCGCCCTCGCCGGTCTTGCCTTATTCAAGCAGCTTGGAATGGAGCCGCTCCAGACAGCGGGCGAGATGGTGGTACTCGATGGGTTCGCCACTACGATGCAGATCGTGCTTGTGCTTGGCACCCTGCTCACCGTGATCTTTAGCGATAGCTACCTTCGTGCGAAGCGAATCGCGTTCGGCGAGTTCTATCCGCTGCTCTTGTGGTCCACCACGGGGGCGATGATGATGGCGTCGACCAAGAACCTGCTCATGATTTTCCTTGGGCTCGAGGTTCTTTCGGTTTCGCTCTACGTTATGGCGGGCATGAGCCGGCAGGAAGAGAAGTCGGAAGAGTCGGCTTTGAAGTATTTCTTGCTCGGGGCGTTCGCCAGCGGCTTCCTGCTCTATGGCATTGCATTCGTTTACGGCGCGACGGGCAGCTTGCACCTGGATTCGATTCCGCTAGCCCTTTTGAAGGGTGATCCCACGACGGTTGGCTTGCTCGTCTTCGGGCTTGGGCTGATGCTCGTGGGGCTTTGCTTCAAGGCTAGCTTCGCACCGTTCCACCAGTGGACTCCCGACGTCTATCAGGGCGCTCCCACCAACGTGACCTCGTTCATGGCGACGGGTAGTAAGGTTGGCGCATTCGCGGCGCTCTGGAGGGTTCTTGAGGCCTATCAGATCGCGAGCAACTACTGGATGCCGGTGCTGACGGTGGTCGCGGTGATCACGATGTTCTGGGGCAACCTGGTCGCGCTCCGGCAGAACGATGTGAAGCGAGTTCTTGGTTACTCCTCGATCGCTCACGCCGGATATATCTTGGTAGCGATCATGTCTCATGCGGCGGATCCGCAGCATGTGAGTTACACGACGGTGACCTACTACCTTCTGAGCTACATGTTCATGACGATCGGCGCGTTTGCCATCGTCTCGTTGGCGGCTAAGAACGGGAAGGAAGGGACTCGGTTTGAGGACCTGAACGGTTTGTGGAAGCGGTCCCCGCTGGCGGCAGGCGCTTTGATCGTCTTTGTCGCCTCGCTTATAGGCATCCCGCCGACCTCGGGCTTCTTTGGAAAGTATTTCATCTTTGCGGATGCGCTGAAGTCTCACCAGACTTTGCTTGCGGTGGTGCTTGCGATCAACTCGATTATTAGCATCGCTTACTACTTGAAGCTAGGCTTGGCGGCGGTGGTGAACGACGAAGAGGTTCCCAGCACGGCGCCGGTGAAGGCGAACGGTGGAGTGATGGCGACGAGCATTCTCTGCATGATCGGAGTGCTTGGGATCGCGTTCTTCTATGCACCGCTCATGAACCAGCTCGACCCTCCTCCCATGAACGGGTCGGGAGTGGTCACTTCCGCGGCTCGATAGAATTCCTATGAAGATCGGCGTCTCGATGTACAGCTATTACCAGTCCTACAAAAACGGACTGCTCGACATCCCTGGCTTCATCCACGAGGCGAAGAAGGCGGGGGCTGACGGGGTTGAGCTGCTCGACTTCTTCTACAAAGATGTCGAGAACGATCGTGCCGCCGCGTTAAACGCCTTGGAAGAGACCGGGCTGCCGTGTCCCATTTTCTCAGTCGCCCAGAATTTCGCCAAGATCGATCCGGCGGAGAGGGAAGTGCAACTCAAGAAGATCACCTTCGGAGTGGACGAGGCGGGTCACTATGGGGCGAAAGTCGTACGGGTGTTTGCGGGAGATGTGGCGGAAGGTATCACGTTCGATCAGGCCCGAGCTTGGATCGTCGAGGGGCTTGCGAAGGCTTCTGAGTATGCCCACGAGAGAGGAGTTAAGCTTGCCCTCGAGAACCACGGAACGCTTGCCGGACGGGGCGATCAGGTTCGCGGGATCATCGATGACGTGCGTGCGATGAGCGGAAACGATGCGCTCGGTGCCAACCCGGATACCGGCAATTTCCTCCTCGTAAATCAACCGAGCCATGAAGCGATTAAGCAGGTGGCCCCGGTTGCGAACATGGTTCACTTCAAAGATTTCGCTCCAGCCCCTACAAATCGCGAAGGATGGGCATATACTGCCCTTAATGGCGACCGGTTCCTCGGAACCGCCGTCGGCGAAGGAATGGTGGAACTGGCCCAATGCATCCAAGAACTGAAGGACGCGGGCTTTGATGGCTGGCTTAGTGTGGAGTATGAAGGCGAGGAAGATCCGATGACTGCGGTTCCAAGATCAATCGCCAACGCTCGCAAATACTTGTAAGGCAATGAGAGATCTCGGTTCGCTGTCTGGTCCTTGGAGCGGCTTCTTCCTACAGGGAGAAACCCGAACCTTGATGACCGCGCGACTCTCATTTGCGGGCCAATCTATTTCGGGGAACGGCAAGGACCGGGACGGCATTTTCCGGGTGAAGGGGATGTACTCGATTGAGAACAATCGGGTGAGCTTGACTAAACGGTATCGTTGGCACTCCGTAGTCTTCCGCGGCTCTTGGAACGGCGAGTTCATTGAGGGAGATACCACGTTCCGGTTCTTGTTCCTGCGAGAGCACGGCCTCTTCGAGCTCTGGCCCCAGCGAGACGAGGAGACGCTAAGCGTCCTCGAGGTTCTTGCACAGGCAGGTCGCCAGGCAACCACGGCTGAGTAGGCCAGTTACTTCCGTGGCTCCAAGCAACTGGAGTCGGGCTTCTCAAATCTAAAAGTTAGATCATGTTAACAAAGCAGTAACTTTGCTTTATAATATTGGTGTAAGTCACCGGTTTGTATTGATACCGGTGAGTTGCTTTCGGGGCGAGCGATGGCCCCGTCGTCGCTTTTCTCGATTGAGGAGAGTCCAAATGACTAGTTCTTTGCGTTTAACCTTACTGGTAGCCGCCATAGCCTCACCAATCGCGGCTTCCGCCCAACTGATGCCCGGGACCCCAATCGGTGGTGTCCCTCAGCAGGTGCCCATGATCATCGCCGAAGGGCTTGATCCCGCCCCCGAAACAACCTTCAATCCCTATTGGGATCCTACCGTTCAAGTGCAACCGGGATACGTCGTCTTGCTAGACGTGATAAGTCCGAACCTGCTTGACCCGACCACATGGAGCGATGTCGTCTTCTTTCAGCCGGTGGACGGAGCGCTCATGTATTCCGACGACTTTTCCGTCAATTCTCAGTTTCCACCTTTGGATATTGGGGCCGTCCAGAAGGGAATTGCTGACGGGTCGGTTCCCGTGTTCCTGGAAAGCGATCGATTGGACTTTACGGAGTATAAAGTGGACACCCCAGGAGCGGCGCCAACGCTGTATCACATATTCAGCGATCCGGTGCCAGAGCCCGCCTCGATGGTCACTCTCGGCCTTGGAGTAATGGGGCTCATTGCTCGTCGACGCCGGAAGGCAACGACCTAAGAATCGATTCGATTCCGATACGAAGGAAGCTGCCCGAAAGGGCGGCTTTCGCAGTTTGCAGCGTGCGCCACGCTTCAAATCACGCTCAAGATTCCGTGAGGAGAACCCTTTGACGTGCAATCTCCATCTGGTCCACGGGAGGGACGTGGAGGAAGCCGATTCATTTCTCGCGGCCAAGTCGCTCACATGTGCGGAAGTGGGCTCTGGCGGAGCCACCTATCGCATTGAGCTTCTTTTTCAGAAGCCACGGTCGTTCAAGAGCAACGGCACAGGTATCGACTTTTACTGCAACGGGAAGAACCAATTCAACCATATCGTGGCCGACAAGACGTATTTCCGCCGCGAGATTTCGGCGTTAAACTTTTCACCCCCGAACGCCTGCTTGAGTTGATTCTTTGGCATCCCTACTGGGTAGTCCGCTCCGTACTTCGTGAAATCAACCAAGTTCGGCATGGTGCGCTTGGCCGGAAAGATGTGCGCGGCTAAGACGCTGACCTTTGAGAGCTACGGCCGGGGGGACCACACGACTTATTATGTAGACAGCCGGACTCGATTACCCCTAGGTTGGGACCAGGTCTTCGGAGTTGCGAAGATGGAGTTTCGAATAACTAATCTACGCCTAAACGTGCCCATACCCGCTGGATCATTCGACTGGAAACCAGGGCCAGGGCTGACTGAAAAGCCATCCGGAAGTTCCTCCAGGTACCGGTAAGCGAAGAGCTCCGCCCGCGTCGATGTGATCGCCGACTACACGCCTCGCGTGGATGAGTAACGGTTTTTCGGTGGAGGCGACCCCTCAACCTTGCCCTTGCCTCGAGAGACAGGCGGCTCTGAGTGCTTT
The DNA here is from genome assembly GCA_038321975.1 of Fimbriimonadales bacterium. Classification (GTDB taxonomy): domain Bacteria; phylum Armatimonadota; class Fimbriimonadia; order Fimbriimonadales; family Fimbriimonadaceae; genus Fimbriimonas. The sequence continues at coordinate 73,290 of JBBQFM010000019.1, forward strand.
AGCTAGGGGCGCATTTTACGATGGCTTGCGGTCGGTTGATACGCTTAAGCCGTTATGTTTCACCACTCCGATCGAGGCAAGTCTCCTCGTCGGATGTGGCAAGTGAAAGAGGGATTTTATGATGAAAATGCGATATTTTGGCGTGGTGGCGGGAGCAGCGATGCTCGCATCGGTGGCGGAAGCCCAATTTGTTGATCTGAGCGTCAGTGGCTGGTCGAATGCCTCTTACAATCACGGCCACGTTGGCGGCTTCGTCGAGTTGGCCCCCTTTGGAAATCCTTCAGGTTCGGCAACGCCCGACACCACCGGTCTAGCAACTTCGGCCTACGCCAATGTGGCGGGCAATGGCAGCGGTTATCCGCACGATCCGAACACTTACGACATCTTCTCGGCTACCGCCGATCTCAGCGCAGTCAAGCAGACGATGTCTGAATACGACACGGGCACCAACGGCTTCTACACGGGCGATGATGGAGGAACGTCTGCATCCCAATTTCTGGACAATCTCACGTTTACAGTTGGCGGCGCAAATGGCTCGACCCAGACAGTTATTGGCTACACGCGCATCCTTAGCGGGCACCTGCGCCAATCCGGTAGCAATCCGGATGGACACGGGGAAGTCAGCGCCACCTGGAATTTGAACGGAGCGGGCGCGGCGGGCAACGTGGATCTCGCATTGGACAGTTCGAGCGGCTATCAACCTTACATCAACGGGGCGGGTGGAAGTGGATCTTATGCGGGCAGCACAGCGGACCTGGTTGTCCAAACGGGCACTTTTACAATAACCGGGACGTCACTGAGCGCTTCCTTTTCGATGAATATGTCTACTTGGGCCTATAGCGGCATGGACGAGAACTATACACATACGTTCTCGCTATTGATGCCGTCCAATGTGACGCTTACATCAAGTTCGGGCGTCTTTGGAACGGCCGCCGTTCCGGAGCCTTGTTCGATGCTGACCCTTATGGGATTGAGCTTGATTGCGGTACGGCGAAAGCGGAAGAGCTAACCGATGACTTGGGGAGTGCGCTCGCCTGCGAGCGCACGCCCAAAGCTTCAACTGATTTCGCCAATTCGCCGGGCCTCTAATCTGGTCATCGCCATCTGAGATTTAAGGCGAGCTCGGCGCGCGGAGAGTAAATGTTCGCTTGCTTTCTCTTTCTCTCCAAAGCCCGTGAGCAGCGAAGCAAGCATTTCCTCGGCGTAGACCCCGAACTGGGTGCTCCCAATCGCATAGTAGTGGGGAATCAGCTGCCCAAGTACCTCGACGGCTTCGGATCTATCCCCCCGTCCCACCATCAAGAGAACCTCGGTGAGGGAAGAGGTGATGCCGATCCGATGATGTTTCAGCTCTCGGGACAATGCCTGAGCTTGGGACAGCGTTTCGGCGGCTTCCTCGTAGCACTGCGCCGACGCCTCGAAAAACGCCCGCGCACCACGCGCGATGGATATCTCTAGGGGATCGTCTAGCAAATCCTCCATTTGGCGCAGCAGGGTCAAACCCTCCAAAGGGTCGTTCCACTGAACCTGCACGGTTCCCCGCAAGCGCATCGCGTTCGATTTCGCAGTCCGGGAATTTGTCGACCGCGCAATCTCGTCGGCGATGTCGCAAATCTTGAGAGCCTGCGCGAGCTTGCCAGATCTGGAGTGAACCTTCCCGAGCTCCAAACAAACTTCCGACGCCAGCATCGAACTTTGCGACCGTTGGGCATCTTGAAATGAAGCGGTGAGCAGCTTTGCGCACTTTTGAAGGCTGTCCTCGGCGGTGCCGCGCCAGTACAGAGACCACCCAACGCACGTCGCATCCTCGGTAGCGGTGTCGAGCAGATTTAGCAAGTTTTGGTACGTGATGCCCCTCGACATCGACGGCCGCGCTTGGAGCAGTGAATGAAGGCCACGTCGATCATGCACGGCAAACCATTTCAAGGCATGCTGGAAGCTCGCCACGACCTCGTCGGACCCGGGCGGCTCGTCGCTATAAGAGACTTCCGAACGAATTTCGTCGAACCAGCCACCGACTAGCCCGGGCATGAAGCCGCCGCGCCGCTCCGAAACGTCATCGTAATCCGAAGAGATCAGGATCGCCGACGTTAAGCGGCAATGATTCGAGGATGTCTCGATTGCTTCCGCTCCCAGCGTTCTGCGCAGGACGGATAGGGCTTGCCGCAGATTGGAGAGATTCGACGGCGATTTCCCGGGCCATAAGATTTCCGCCGCCGCGTGGCGCTCTATCCCATACTCGCGCTTCAGCCACAACAGGGCCACAAGGCCAGCTACTTTGCGATCGGGGAGTCGCACAATGGTGCCGTCTGGTCGGTGCAAGGAAAACTCGCCGAACATGCGCAGTTGCCATTGGCCAGCCCCGGCATCACCCCCAGAATGTAGCTCAGCGGCTTCTCCCACCAATCTATCTTACGGCTGGCGCACATGGTTTGCGCAGGGCCATGCCAGAAAACCCCGAACCCTCACCCGTCAAACGAGGCGTTGGCCCGCCGAGAAGCTCGGCGGGCCAACGTTCGTGTGTTCTTCGTTAGGATGCCCTTACTTCTTGCGCCGTCGCAGCAGCGCTAGCGCGCCAAAGCCCAGGACCGACATGCTCGCAGGTTCCGGGACGGGCTTCACGGTCACCTCATAGGCGTTTGTGATGCCATTGAAGTAGTTGAAGGTGGCATCGCCGTCTTGCGAAAAAGACATCGCGCCGGAGGGGTCTCCGTCGGTGTACATCCAGACGTCTTGGTCGCTCGGGGTGGCCGAAATGCACTCGACCCAATACTGGGTGGAGGCGCTGAGCACGATCGAATTGTTGAGGTTGGTTACCGTAACAACTTGACCACCAGCAGAGTACTCGGCAACGGGGCCGAGGTCCCAGGTTCCCAAAATCGCTCCCACGTTGCCACCCGAGTCGGCGCGCAGACTGACTAGGGCGTCATTATCAAATCCGAAGTGGCCCATAGCCACGGTGATCGTATCAAGCACGCCGCTGGCCCCGGAAGTGAACGAATTTTGGATGCTTTGGTTGAAGCCGACGCTACCGTCGACATAGTAGCCATTAGCCGAGTCGTAGCCATAGCTCCCCGTAAAGTTCGAATACGCGATATCGGCCATTGCCGACGAAGCAAATGCAGCCATCGCTGCGAGGCACAAAATTCTGTGTGACGTTTTCATAAGCCCTCTCCTAATAGCGTCCTTTTGGACAAACTAGACCCGCCAGGAATTGGCGAGTCTTGTCGGAGTATCCGCCGAAACAGTTAACTAATTAGAAAGAAAGTTTAAGAAGCACTAAGTTTCTATTATTCATTTGAGACAAGAAGTTCTCTATCGCGGTGCCTGCGGCGGGCGGGCGACTAACCCACAAAGAAGCGAGTCAAGGGTTCGCAAAATCCGGAACACCGGAGGAGGATACGGGGACAATCATCTTTGTGTCCAAGATAAGCATTGAGTAGATGTTTGACTGCGTTTGGGAGCGCCGCGTTAGCAACCTCTTGTGACCCTCTTTCGCCCAATGGAGGTCATACTCCTTGGGTGAGTTCCCGAAGTCGTGAACATAACAGATTTCGCAACGGAAAACGCTTCCGCTAAAACTCATGGTCCTCCGGCTTGGCTACGACATTCAGTTTGAACTGCCCGAAAAGGTCACTATGTTGGCGATGCTTTACGTGCATCCCAGTAGAGAGGCAGATCTTTTGGAAGCGGATGAACTCTCGATTGATCCTGCGGTCCCGATGACTAGCTACGTCGACGGATGGGGGAATCGGGTTGGGCGGTTCAGCGCTCCCGCTGGCCACCTTCGACTTTTCGGTTCAACCATGGTGCAAGATTCGGGCATGGCAGACCCAGTGAATTGGGGCGCCCGCGAGCATCCGGTTGAAGATCTTCCGGACGAGGTCCTCACGTTTCTGCTCAGTAGCCGGTACTGCGAGGTCGACCGCCTGTCGGCAACCGCTTTCGAACTCTTTGGCGGCCTCATTCCCGGTTGGGGACGGGTTCAAGCGGTGTGTGATTGGGTTCATCAGAAGGTTAGCTTTAACTATCATCAGACTCGCGCTAGCAAGACCGCGATGGACGTCTACACGGAAAGGAATGGGGTGTGCCGCGACTTCCAGCACCTCGCCATCACTTTTTGCCGAGCTCTCAACATCCCCGCCCGCTACGCGACCGGCTACTTGCCCGACATCGGAATACCACCAAAACCCCCCATGGATTTCAGCGCTTGGTTCGAGGTTTACCTCGAGGGCCGCTGGTGGGTTTTCGATGCACGGAACAACCGGCCCCGGGTTGGGCGTGTGCTGATGGCCATCGGCCGAGACGCTGCGGATGTCGCTCTCACGACCTCATTCGGTTGGGCCAACCTCTCGTCCTTCACTGTCGTGGGTGAAGAGGTTTCCTAAGAGACGTCTGGGCACGCTCTCATTTCGATCTTCAGAGACCCACCTTCGGCCACGTTATCGAGGGCTCAAGAAGCTGAAGGCGGCTTTGCGTGTTGCCGATCTGAACTATGAAGATGTGACTGCCTTCAACCAAGTTCGGCGGTAGCGAAGGCTTTAAGTGTAGGCTGATAGTTCAATCACAAAAAAACCGCTTAACGAATTAATCGCTCTACTTCGAGAATCGACGAGAAGTGAACACCAGTTAGTTGAGCAAGCCGTTGACATGGAAAGGGTGACCAGTACCCGAAATGCCTACTGCGGCCTGCTTGCTAAACTATCGACTTACTACGCGAAGATTGAGCCTCGAATCGGTGAAGTCGGTGCGTGGACCGCTCTTGGGCTGGATGGCCGCCAGCGGGAAAGATCACACCTCATCGCACGGGACTTGAGTGACCTTGGCGTTAATGCAGCACCCGACGAGGGCCTGGAAATCCCTTCGATCCGATCCATTCCGGACGGACTCGGCTGCCTCTATGTGCTGGAGGGTTCAAACCTTGGTGGCCTAGTGATATCGAAGGGCGTTCGAGAGCGGCTGGGTCCTGAAATACCCTGTGCGTTTTTTTCGGGCAGCGGCAATCAGACGGGGGCGAGATGGCGCGAATTCGGCCAAGCAATCGAATCTTATAGCAGGCTAAACGGTGGCAAGGCGGAGATGATCACGGCTGCCAAAGCCACATTCACATCGCTAACCAGTTGGTTGCGTGAAGGGAGTTACGGTAGTGCCTAACCTCGATTTGACCTCGTGCGAGAAGGAGCCCATTCACATCCCTGGCGCGATTCAGCCGCACGGTGCTCTACTGGTCGCTAATCAAAAAGGCAAGATTTGCCAGGTGAGCGAGAATGTGGAATGTCACCTGGAAGTGCCAGTTGACGAGATCATAGGCAAGAATTTGGCCGAAGTATTTGGGGATGGCGCACCGACTTTGTTCAGCAAGTCGGGTCGAACGTACGATTTGACATTCCACAAGATTCAACTGGGTTCGATCGTCGAAGTTGAACCGGTGGGTTCTCTGGAAGACGCCGACATCCACAAACAGGTCCAGAACGCCATCGAGAACATTCTCGAGGAGCGTACGATTCGGGGCACTTGCGACCGAATCGTTGAAACTATGCGCGCGATGTTGCGCTTCGATCGTGCTTTGGTTTACCGATTTCTGCCCGACGAATCTGGCTCCGTGTTCGCCGAGTCGGTGCGGCAAGATCTTGAACCCTACCTGGATCTTCGGTACCCCGCTTCCGACATTCCGAAACAGGCTCGCGCGTTGTATCTTCGGAACTGGACGCGCTTAATTTGCGACGTGAACTACGTTCCCTCGCCCATCGCCGAGATCAATGGGGACGGGCAAAGCCCGCCGTTGGACATGAGCGACTGCTCGCTACGCTCTGTGTCACCGGTTCACATCGAGTACCTCAAGAACATGGGTGTGACTGCGTCGATGTCCATCTCCATCATCATCCAAGGTCGCCTTTGGGGGCTTATCGCCTTTCACCACGGTGAGCCTTGGTATGGGTCGAAACTGTTGCGGAGATCTTGTGAGCTTCTCGGACGGGTTGTATCGAGTCACATAAATGGAATCGAGCTCACCGCCAATGAGGAAGCCTTGGCCGAACGGCGCAAACTCTTCAGAGTCCTCCAAAATGAGCTGGCCGATGCTTCAAGCGTGAGCCAGGCCGGACTTCGGCACAGCAGTGCTTTCCTCGCGCTGCTCGGGGCAACGGGGGCAGCAGTTGTCAATGCGGAAGGGTGTTGCCTTCTGGGAGCGACGCCTACCACTGTGCAAGTCGAGCGTCTAGTACAGTGGCTTGACGGAAAAGCCTTACGTGCGCCATATGCCACTGAATCGCTTTCGGAAGACTATCCCGCCGCAAGAGAGTATGCGGGTATCTGCAGCGGTGTGTTAGCTATCTCGTACACGAAGGAATCGCAGAACTACATTCTTTGGTTCCGGCCGGAACTGGTGCAAACGGTGACTTGGGCTGGCAACCCCGACAAAGAAAGCCTTGCCACCGCTAAGCCACGGATTATGCCGAGGACTTCTTTTGAAGCTTGGAAAACGGAAGTGCGCTACCGAAGCAAGGCGTGGACACAGACAGACTTCTTGAGCGCAGCCGAGTTCAGAATGACCATTCTGGAGTCAGAGTTGACATCCCTTAACTCGCAACTTGAAGAAAGAGTGCAGGAAAGAACCTCAGCCCTTCAGAAAGCCGTCGATGAGCTCAATGGCTTCACCTACTCGCTTTCCCACGACCTCAGAACCCCGCTACGAGGCATGATAGGCAACAGTTCCATCCTCCTGGAAGACTACGGCGAGGACGTACCAATGGGAGCACGGCAGAGGCTGCGGCAGATCTGTACGAACTCGCTGAAGATGTCCGCACTCGTTGACGACCTGCTGCATTTTGCGAGACTCGGAAGGCAAGACATCGAACTTTCTGATGTAGACGTTACGCAAATAGCCGCCTCCACCGCATGGACTTGATCGGCCAGAGCGAGGACCACATATCTCTTGACATCGCGATAGAATCGGGCATGCGCTCGCGTGGCGACTCCAAGTTGCTATCGCTCTTATATAGGATTCTCTTCGATAACGCGATCAAGTATTCACATCAGGGCCAAAGGCCAAGGATTGAGGCCGGCGAGGCAGATGGTGTCTTTTTTGTGAAGAATGAAGGCATCGGTTTCGAAAATCAGTACGCGGAAAGGATATTCCGCCCGTTCGAAAGGCTCCACCGCGACGAAGACTACCCGGGGACCGGCATCGGCCTGGCCAATGCAAAGCGGGTTGTCGAACGGCATGGGGGTCACCTGTGGGGAATAGGCGAACCAGGCAAGAGCGCCACGTTCTACTTCACTTTGTCCGGATCGGAAGATGGAGGCTTAACCTAGTCACGGAATCAGCTTCTGGCGGTGCCCAGGCTTCCAAGCGTCATTGCTTCACAGAACTTGGTGGGTCCGGGCGTCCAGAACCTCGGAATAGCGCTGCAATGCCCCCGTCTCGATTTCGCCAGCGATGATGCACTCGCAATCTCACGCTTTACCCTCCTGTTGATGTCGCGCGCGAACTCAATGACGCCTTACGGACAAAGGGTGTTTACTTGGCTCCACACGTGCCTCTTGATTGTTGCAGGACTCGCTAAGCGCATAAAGAGGGCTCCTCGCTATTTCGTGTGGGTGATTGTGGTCTGCCCCCCGAAAAGGTAGCCACTCATAACCTTGGACTCAGCCGTTAAAATCGGCAAGGAGTCTGAAAATGAAGCGAAGCAAATATACCGAGGAGCAGGTCGTCCGCATCCTCGCTGAGGTCCAAGCGGGCCAGACGGTCCGTGAAGTGTGCAAGGCCCACGGTCTGAGCGAGTTCACTTTTTACACCTGGCGTAAAAAGTACGCCGGCTTGCAGGCCCAGGACGTGGGCAAGCTGCGTGACCTGAAGCGTGAGAGCGGCGAGCTCAAACGCCTTTTGGCCGATCAGATGCTCGAAAACGGGGCGATGAAGAAGCTCATCCAAAAAAATGGTTGGCGCTCCTAGCCGTCGGTTAGGAGCGCGCCGCCTGGTGAGCGAAGGCCTGTCAGCTCGGCGGG